>JAETRV010000089.1 GCA_021770005.1 Anaerotruncus sp.
GGCTGCCCTGATCAAAAAGGCGCTGGCAGTGGAAAGCCTCCCGGTGGAGGCCGACGGTGAGAAAGTCTCCTTCCCCTGGTTCGCAGACGGGCAGGACGGGGATGCGGCGAAGGCATACTCGCACTTCATCACCGCACTCTGCGACATGGCGCGGAAGCAGAAGCGCGTCACGGCAAAGGAACGGCCGGCGGACAACGAGAAATACGCCTTCCGGTGCTTCCTGCTCCGGCTCGGCTTCATCGGGGAGGAATACAAGGGCGAGCGGAAGGTCCTGCTGAAGAACCTGTCCGGCAACGGCAGCTTCAAGAGCGGGACGAGGAAGGGGGCGGCAGACGATGGCGTTTCCGAGTAGGGAGATCGTGGAGCGCGTCCGCAGGGAATACCCTGCGGGGACGCGGGTGGTCCTGGCCAGGATGGACGACTGCCAGGCCCCGCCGGCCGGGACGGAGGGCGTGGTGGAAGGGGTGGATGACACAGCCTCACTGATGGTCCGCTGGAGCAACGGCAGCCGCCTCCATGTCATCTACGGTGTTGATGAAGTCCGCAAAATATAGTGGGAGGCTCTCCATAAACTACACAAAATACGGCATCAAACCTTGTGTACTTTATGCCCGTAATTGACTTGCTATTATCCCCTTTTAGAGCGAATATGTGTACTACCGAAAGGGAAAACACACAAAACGGAGGTAAAAGGGATGAACGAAAAAATGGCAAGGCAGATAGCGGAAGCAAAGAAACAGACCATCGGGGTGGAGATAGAGATGAACGGCATCACGAGGAGCAGGGCGGCGAAGGTCGCGGCAGACTTTTTCGGAACAGGGCGGTACAAAGACACAGCAGGTCGGAACGGCTACTGCACCTGGAGCGCCTGGGACGCCGACGGCAGGGAATGGAAATTCCAGAGGGACGTCAGCATCGCGGGGCCGGACAGCGAAAAATGCGAGCTGGTGACGCCGGTCCTCACCTACGCTGACATTGAAACCCTGCAGGAACTTGTCCGGCAGCTCCGGCACGCCGGCGCGAAGAGCGACGCGGGGAGGGGCTGCGGGGTACACATCCACATCGGGGCAAAAGGCCACACGCCGCAGAGCCTGAGAAACCTCGCCAACATCATGGCGGGCCATGAGGGCCTGATCGCGGAAGCCCTCGACCTTGACCGGGGCAGGATGAGCCGCTACTGCCGCACGGTTGACCCGCGCTTCCTGGAGCAGCTCAACAAAAAGAAGCCGCAGACGATGGCAGCCCTCGCGGACATCTGGTACGCAAGCCACGGCGCAGGCTACAACCGCAGCGCCCACTACAACGACAGCCGGTACCATATGCTCAACTACCATGCGACCTTCACGAAGGCCACAGTCGAGTTCCGGCTCTTCCAGTTCGACGCCCCGGCAGACGGGAAGCGCAACGGCCTCCACGCAGGGCAGCTCAAGGGGTACATCCAGTTCTGCCTCCTGCTCAGCCAGATGGCGAAGGAAGTGAAGAGCGCAAGCCCGAAGCCGCAGCAGCATGAGAACCCCAAATACGCCATGAGGACCTGGCTCCTCCGGCTCGGCTTCATCGGGGACGAATTCAAGACCGCGAGGGAGGTCCTCACCCGCCGCTTAAGCGGGGACGCATCCTTCCGAAACGGGAGATAAACCGCAGGACCCAGCCTCCTGCCGCCTTACCCAAGCCGCAAAAAGCGGCCTTAAGGCAGTAGAAGGGTAGGCCCTTCGGAAAGGAAGGAAGACACAATGGAAAAAAGATATTACATCGCATACGGCTCCAACTTAAATATCCCCCAGATGCGGATGCGCTGCCCTGGGGCGAGGATCATCGGCACTTCGGTGATTGAAGGATATCGGCTCCTGTTCAAAGGCAGCAGGACCGGCTCCTACCTCACCATCGAGCCGCAGGAGGGCGCGAGCGTCCCCGTGGCAGCCTGGGAGGTGAGCGCGGAGAACGAGGCGGCCCTGGACCGCTACGAGGGCTTCCCCACTTTCTACTACAAAAAAGAGATGGAGCTGCCGCTTAAAGGCATCCGGACCGGGAAGGTGCGGCTGCGGAAGGTTTTCGTCTACATCATGCATGAGGACCGCCCGCTGGGGCTGCCGAGCCGATCCTACATGGAGACCTGCAGACAGGGCTACCGGAGCTTCGGTTTTGACGAGGCGTTCCTGGAACGGGCGTATGCCGACAGCGCGGCGGGGGAGGCGCGGGAATTTCCGGGCGGGTGGAAGGCGGGGGACGCCTGCTTCCTGGTGACGAACCGGAAGAACGGCTGCACCGGCGCATACACCGTGCGGGCGTTTGACGGGAGGTACTTCTGCCTGCAGAACAGGAATGGGAGCCAGTGCCGCGCGTCCGCAGGGCGGATGTTCCGCAGCAGGGAGGCGGCGCTTGGAAGGGAGGCAGATGCGGAATGAAACACACGGACAGGAAAAAGAGGGTATGCCCCAGGTGCGGGCAGGCTTACCGCGGGAGGCCGGCAGTCTCGCGGGAGGATGGAAGGACATCCATATGCCCTGACTGCGGAACGCGGCAGGCGCTTGAAAGCATCGGTGTGGATGAAAAGGAGCAGGATGCCATCCTTGCAGCCATCCACAGATGCGCGGAAGGGGGCAGCGAAGGATGAAGGCATATGGCAGGAACCTCCGGTGGATCGAGGACCACCAGTACGGGGATGAGATGCACACCGGGATCGCCATGCCCGCGTCCGGAAAAAGGCGCGGGCAGAGGCGGAGGCGCTACAAGCGGCCGTTCAAAAAGTCGGAGCGGCAGCACTCCAAACACGTGATCCGCCGGGAGCTTGGCGGGGATCAGGCACCATAAACTACACAATTCCCGGCGCGGATATTTGTACAGTTTATGCCCGTAAATAACTTGATAATATGTGCTTTTAGAGCGAATATGTGTACTACCGAAAGGGAAAACAAAAAAACAAAACGGAGGTACACACCATGAAGAAGATCGAACTTTTTGAGAAGGCCATCGCAGAGAAAGCAGCAAGCCTTAAGGAATGGGGGATCAACCCGACACTGTTCTGGGCATACCGCAACAGCATCACGGCGGGCAACGACAGGATAGACTTCGGCGAGGCCATCTGGGACAGCGAGGTCGGGGAGATCACGGAAACGCTGAAGGAGAACGGCATCACCGAGTTCACCATCAGCAGCACCTTTTCCAGCCTGATCCCGACGCTTGCGGAATTTGCAAAGCATGGCTTCCAGATGGCGGGGCTGGCCGAAGTGAAGGCGAACTACACGGACTTCCAGACCCAGGAGCGGGCGGTCATCCCGGCGATCCGAAGGGAGGCGGAAGAAGCGTAACAAGCGGGGACGGTCCGCCGGGAGGGAAAACCGGCGGGCCGGAAGCCCCGGAAAAAACGGGAAGGCAAAAAATACATCCGCAGGGCAGTGCGGGGCGAAGGAGGATTTTTTATGGCAGGGATGAAGTGG
>JAETRV010000032.1 GCA_021770005.1 Anaerotruncus sp.
CTGGAAAAGAGCAAACAGGAACTGGCGGGTATTGACTCGCTTTCCTCCCGGGTCTCTAAAGAGGACAAACAGCGGGAAAAGGCGGATTACAAGCGGTTCTTTTCGATTGCAAATAAGCACCTGGTGTTTTATTCGGAGAAAAGCGGGTATTACCGCAACTATAAAGGGCTGATCGAGCAGCTGCTGGAGTGCTCCAATGTTGTGATCCACTATATCACGAGCGACCCCAAAGACCCTATTTTTGAAATTGCCAAAACACAACCGCGCATCCATCCCTACTATATCGGGGAAAATCGCTTAATTACGCTGATGATGAAAATGGATGCAGACATGGTCATTATGACGATGCCGGATCTGGAGACGTTCCATATCCGGCGCAGCTATGTGCGAAAGGATATTGAGTACATCTACCTATTCCATGCCATTGTGAGCACACATATGATCTACCGGAAAGGGGCTTTTGACCATTACGACACGATTTTTTGTGTCGGGCCGCACCACGACCGTGAAATACGGGAAACCGAATCCCTGTGTCATCTTCCCGCCAAAAAGCTGGTGCAATTTGGGTATCCCATGCTGGATGATCTGATTGAACAGTATGGGCATCGAAAAAAAGGGGCCGGAAAACCACAAATCCTGATTGCGCCCTCCCATCACGAAGGGAATATTATGGATTCCTGTTTGGACACGATCCTTGCCGCACTTCTGGAAAGGGACTGGCGGATTATTGTGCGTCCGCATCCCCAGTATGTCCGGCGCAACCCCAAACGGGTTGACGATCTGAAAAAGCATTATTCGGAAAAGGAAAACCTGATCTTTGAGACGGATTTTTCTACGAATGAAAGCCAGTATACATCGGACGTTCTGATTACCGATTGGTCGGGAATTTCGATGGAATATTCTTTTGTGACCCATAACCCCTGTATCTTCATTAACACGCCTATGAAGGTGCTGAATCCTGATTACACCCAGTATCAGTGCGTGCCCGCATTGATCGAAATACGGGACAAGATCGGCGTCTCATTTGAACCGGATGACGTGGCTGGGATTGCATCGGCTGTGGAGGAGATGTTGAGTGGAAAACTCCTGCCGAGCGAACAGGTTGCGGCGATCGTAGACCAGTATGTTTACCACGTTGGAGAGTCCAGCCAGGTGGGCGCCCGATATATCATCGAGACATTGGGAGAGAAGCAGAAAAAGCGCCAATAAAAGCTGCTGACTTTCGTCAGATCAAAAGCAATTTTTAATATGAAGCTATGAAAAAACAAGGATGAAAGGAACGATCACAAACCATGGACCTGCAAGAGAGAGTTTTTCTAAAGAAAGCCGATCGAAACGAGCTGTATTCCCTAGAGCCCCCCTTCCCGTATACCAATTTCCTGTTGGAATTGTCCAACGCGTGCAACCATAAATGCTTGTTCTGTGCGCATCAGAAGATGAAACGGAAGGTTGGCAAAATGAAGCCCGAGATGGCAGAGAGCGTACTCCGTCAGGCGTACGAGCTTGGGACCCGTGAGGTTGGCCTTTATGCAACCGGCGAGCCGTTCATTGTCCCAGAGCTTGCGCAGTATGTGAAGCTGGCCAAAGACATCGGCTACACCTATGTCTATCTGACCTCCAACGGCGCGCTGGCAACCCCCGAGCGGATCCGTGAGGTGGTGGATGCAGGTATAGACAGCGTCAAATTTTCGATCAACGCCCCGGAACGGAAAATGTATGAATTCATCCACGGTCGGGACGACTTCGACACGGTGTTTGAGCATCTCGTTTATCTGAACCAGTACCGGAAAGAGAGCGGCCGGGATTTTAAAATCTACATCACCGGAATCTTAACCAGGTACACCGAGCATATGCGTGACGACTATTTCAAGGTCTTTGAGGGACTTGCCGATCAGATCGTTTTCAAAGACGTCTACAATCAGGGCGGCTATATGCCCGAAATTGATTATCTGCTCCGGTGCACACATGATACCGAGGTCATGCGCCGCTGCAATCTTCCCTTCGATGCCCTCTGTGTGACATGTGAAGGGTATCTCTCGGTGGAAAATGCCGACTTTGAAAACATGTTGATCGTCGCTGACCTGAACAAGGTGTCCCTGAAAGAGGGTTGGTATGGGGAAAAGATGAAGGAGATCCGTCAGAAATTCATGGATGATAAGTTGGAAGGTACCGTCTGCGCGGGCTGCGTACATCACCGGCAGGAACCCGCAGAGCCACTCATGCCCGAATACGCGACAGAAAATGACGATCTCTTCTTGGATTGGCCGGTCAGAGAGCGCATCCGGGCCGCCGGGCTTCCCTATACCAAACTGGTTTATGTGCCTATGGCAGCCGACATCATCCATCCTGGACATATCAATATTTTAAAAACAGCCGCCTCCCTCGGACGGGTGATGGTCGGTCTGTTCAGTGACGAAGCGATCCGGACCTACAAGCCGGAGCCTTACATGAACTACGAACAACGCAAAATCGTTCTGGAAAACCTGAAAGGGGTAGACGTTGTCGTCATGCAGGAAACCAAGGACTATGAGCCGAATCTCCGCCGGTTTAAACCCGATTATATGGTGCATGGGACCGATTGGAGAGAGGGACCGTTGGCACAGGTGCGGCAGAAAGCGTTCGACGTCATGGCCGAATGGGGTGGCGAGATCGTCGAGCCTGAATATACACAGGGTGTTTCCTCTACAGAGTTCAAGAAAAAGGTAAGGGAAGCAGAATGAAACCCACATTTTTAGAAGCATTTGATTTTTTCACCGGGGTACCGGATTCCCAGCTGAAAGCGCTGACCTCGTTTTTGTTTGACCGCTACGGCATCTCTTCACAGCATGTCATTGCTGCGAACGAGGGGAACGCGGTCGCGCTCGCGGCTGGATACCATCTGGCAACAGGGAAGGTGCCGGTTGTTTACCTCCAGAATAGTGGGCTTGGCAATATCATCAACCCGGTTGCCTCCCTGCTCCATCAGAAAGTGTATGGGATTCCTTGCCTCTTTATCGTTGGATGGCGTGGGGAACCCGGCGTACACGACGAACCGCAGCACATCTTCCAGGGGGAGCGGACGCTCGAACTGCTCGAACAGATGCAGATTCCCGCTTTTGTCATTGGCCAGCATACAACTGAGGCGGAAGTCCGCTCCAAACTTGGGGAATACCGGGAGGTATTTCACAAAGGCGGACAGGCAGCTTTTGTTGTTCGGAAAAATGCGTTGGAATATACACAGCAGACCGCATTTTCCAGCCATGGCATCATGCGCCGGGAGGAAATTCTGTCCCATATTCTGGACGCCGCAGACGAGAACGATCTGTTTGTCGCCACCACAGGTATGGCTTCCCGCGAGCTGTTTGAGCTGCGTGAGGCCCGCGGTCAAGGCCATGCCCGCGATTTCCTGACGGTTGGGTCGATGGGGCATTGTTCCTCCATCGCGCTGGGGATTGCTCTTCAGAAGCCGGACCGCAGGGTCTGGTGTATTGACGGTGACGGCAGTACCCTGATGCATATGGGGGCTTTGGCGGTGATCGGTGCAAACGCCCCGAAGCGTTTCATCCATATTGCGATCAACAACGGTGCACATGAATCAGTGGGTGGGATGCCGACGGTAGCGGGGAGCTGCAACCTCTCTGAAATCGCGAAGGCGTGCGGTTATCCCCAGGTTGCATGTGCAGTAGATTTTGATGCATTAGACGATGCCTTGAGATGCTTAAAGCAGTCAGAAATGTTATCTTTTCTGGAGGTCAAGGCGGCGACCGGCACAAGAAAAGATCTGGGGCGGCCTACGACCTCCCCGATCGAAAATAAACGCTCTTTTATGGATTTCCTATCGAGGCCTGTATAAAGAGTTGGGAAGGGGACTTTTTACAAGAGAAAAAGTCCCCTCTTGCCGCTTTGCGGCAGGGGCTCTGCCCCTTGACCCCGCCACCTTTGAAAAGGTGGACGAAACTTTTGGTCCAATCAAAAGCAGGTTTGATATCCTTTTCCGGCAAGAAGGAACGGAAAAACACTTGGAGGGGCCTACGAGAAGAGGGCGCCGGCTCCTAGCCCGTAGGGCAGCCCACAGGGGTGTCGCGTGAAGTGCACTTTGGGTCCGCGATTTTTTATAAAAAATCGCGTAAAACTTTTTTAAAGTTTTAGAACCTGTATTCATAATCGGAGGATGTCGGATGGACGAGGCATTTTTTCGCCCTGTAAGGCGAAAAAACGCAGACAATACTTTGTGTATTGCAAGGTTTTTCAACGCAGCAGGTCGGAAAAAGGCCCGTTCAGACGGCGTCAAACGGTTGTGAATACGGGTTCTTACAGCTATCTTTGATTGCAACCCCAAAAAGAGGAAAGATGGTGAACGAGCTATGGCAGACAAAAAGGTATTTATGTGCATGAGCACTGATGTGGTCCATGGCGGACACATTGAAATTATAAAACGTGCAGCAGAACTTGGAGAACTGACGGTAGGAGTTCTCACCGATGAAATCGTGGCCACCTATAAGCGCTACCCGCTCCTTTCGTGTGAGGAACGCATGAAAATTGTAGCCGGGATTAAAGGTGTTTCCGCAGTCATCAAACAGGAGGATATCAGCTATCGGGAGCCGCTGCGCCAGATGCGCCCCGACTATGTGGTACATGGAGATGACTGGGTGACAGGGTTTCAGAAGCCGGTGCGGGAGGAATGCATCAAACTCCTTGCGGAGTATGGTGGGGAGTTGATCGAATACCCCTATTCCACCAATGACCAGTATGACCGTTTGGAAGCCGCCGCCAGATCGCAGCTTTCCATTCCGGATATCCGCCGGGGCCGCTTGAAATGGCTGATTGAGAAGAAGGGCATGATTACCTGTATGGAAGCGCATACCGGCCTTACCGGCCTGATTGCCGAAAAGACGGTCATTATGGAAGAGGGGGCCATCCGCCAATTTGATGGGATGTGGGTTTCCTCCCTCTGCGATTCCACCATCAAAGGAAAGCCGGATACGGAATTGGTCGATTTTTCCTCTCGGATGAACACGATCAATGACATCATGGAGGTAACAACCAAACCGATCATTTTGGACGGCGATACCGGCGGGCTTACCGAGCATTTCGTCTATACCGTACGCAGCTTGGAACGGGTAGGCGTCTCCGCGATCATCATAGAAGATAAGACGGGTTTGAAGAAAAATTCCCTCTTTGGCACAGAAGTCCCACAGCAGCAGGACACGATTGAAAACTTTTGCTATAAAATATCCGAGGGGAAGCGGGCGCAAAAAACCAGGGATTTTATGATTATTGCCCGCATCGAAAGCCTCATCCTGGAAAAAGGGATCGACGACGCACTGACCCGCGCGCGGGCTTATGTAGCGGCTGGTGCGGATGGCATCATGATCCATTCCAGACGCAAAGAGCCGGATGAAGTCTTTGCATTCATCAAGCAGTTCCGTGAGGAAAACCCGAGCGCGGTCCTAGTGGTGGTACCGACCTCCTATAATGCTGTATATGAAGAGGAATTCAAACGCCGGGGCGTCAATGTGGTGATCTATGCGAACCATCTGATCCGCAGCAGCTATCCTGCGATGCAAAAAACAGCAGAAACCATCCTTCGCTGCCACCGAGCTAAAGAAGCCGACGAGCAGTATTGTATGCCGATCAAGAGCATCCTTTCGCTGATACCAGAAGAATAGAGGCGGGAAGAGTAATCTTAAAAAGCCCGGGAATACATAACGTATTCCTGGGCTTTTTTCCATAAACAAAAAAGCTGAGGCGCCTTTGGGCGCCTCAGCTTGCGAAAATCGCTTCTGTTAGGATTTCTTTCCCTGTAGAGCCAAGCTCATATCATTGTAAGCGGCTTCGTCCAGTGTACCCATGTGCTTATCTACAACAAGGGCATTGGTAAGAGAACCTGTTACGTTGAGCATGGTTCTGGGCATGTCGATGATGGGGTCGATTGCCAGGATGGGGCTTACCATCGCGAACTGCGCGCCCATACCAACACCGGACAGGCCGACAGACGCCGCCATGGTAGCAGTTCCGGGGATGCCCGCGATACCGAGGGAACCAATGGCAACAACAAAGATGGTCATAACGATCATGGTGATGTCAATGGGAGTCCCGGTCACGTTGCATACATAGATGATCAGCAGGGAGGGGAAGATGCCTGCGCAGCCCTGCATACCAGCGGTCGTACCAAAACCGGCTACGAAGCTTGCGGTACCCTGGTTCACGCCCAGTTTTTTGGTCAGCGTTTCAATGGTCATAGGAAGGCAGCCAACGCTCGAACGCGAAGTAAATGCCATCAGCATGGTCGCGTAGGATTTCTTCATATAGGTCACCGGGTTTAGACCGTGAACCATCAGCAGAACGAGCTGGATGATGAACTGTACAACTGCCGCCAGATAAAGCGCAACGATGAATTTACCCACCTCAAGGATGGAGGACAGACCTCTCTGAGCGATGGTGTTTGCCAGCAGTGCCATGACCGCCCAAGGCATATAGTCGAGGATCAGCAACGCCATATTGATCATGGCCTTGTGGGATGCGTTGATCGCGTCATACAGCGGCTTTGCAGCCTCTTCGCTCTCATAGTTGATCCACCAAACCGCCAGGCCAAAGAATGCGGAGAAGATGACCAGGCCGATGATGTTGCTGTTTACCATCGCTTCTACGATGTTGCCGGGGATCAGGTTTCTGATGGTGGTCGCTACCGGGGTGATCTCCTTTGCCGCAGCGCCTTCCGCAACCACGGTGCCGCCTTTGCCAACGCCGAACAGCAGGCCGATCACGATTCCGGTAACCGCCGAGATGGCAACCATGCCCATGGTAACGATGATGGTCTTTTTCACCAGCAAGCCCATGGTTTTGCCCTGCTCCATGTTGATGATAACCTGCATGATGGAGACCATAACCAGCGGGACAACGATCATCTTGATGAGGTTGATATAGCCGTTACCCACCATTGCAAACCATGTGGTGGTTTCGGAAACGAACGCGACCTCCATCGGGGCGTCCGGGAAGCCAGCCACAAACTGGATCGCCAGACCCAGCACAAGGCCAAGGCCGGTACCGATCATAACGACGACCGCAAAGTCCATGTGTTTCTTATGGTACAAAATATGGATCAAGAAGAACAGGACAACCAGAATTGCCAGGAAGACAATCGTTCTAATATCGCTAATCTTTAGGAAATCTTGAAAAAATACACCTTCCATACCTCAAACTCCTTCTTCTTTTCGACTTCGATATACGCTTATTACAGGAAATTGTATGCTGTCAATATCTTGTCGCGTCCGGTCATCTTGTCGGTGAAATATTCATAGTAGCTGATGCCCAAAAATGATCCGGAAATATTGAAAAGGTTCTCAAATCCACGGCCTTTCAGCGCCATGATGGCATTGTAGCTTCTCTGGCTGGTTCGGCAGTGCAGATATACCGGGCGGTCCTTGGGGATTTCCGAAGTCCGCTGCCGCAGCTCGCCCAGCGGGATATTCACCGCGCCGATCAGATGACCCGCCTCAAACTCTCCGGGCGTCCGCACATCGATGATACAGGCGTGGTTTTCCACCAGATCGCGCACCTCGCTCACATGGACCTGCTGGAAAACACCATGGAGGACGTTTAGCCCTACCAGTGCGGCCAGATTGACCACATCCCTTGCAGTGCCGAACACCGGAGAATAGCAGAGCTCCAGCTCTTTCAGGTCTTCCAGTGTGCCGTTCATGGCAATCAAGGTTGCGATGACGTCGATCCGCTTGTCCACGTTCCCTCTTCCGATAGCCTGCGCTCCGAGGATTCTTCCGGTAGGCAGTTCAAACACGAGCTTGAAATGGATGGGGGAGCTGCCGGGCATGAGCCCTACCTTATCCATGGCCATGGTATAGACCGAGTCACAGGGAATCTGGTTGGCTTTTGCTGTTTTCTCGTTCAGGCCCGTAGCGGCCGCATTGAGGTTGAATACCCTGACCGCGCAGGAGCCGATGACCCCTTTGTTGGTCCCACGCATTCCATAGATCGCGTCGGCCGCTGTCCGCGCCTGACGCAGGGCAGGCCCTGCAAGAGGCAGCTTCGCCGACTTATGGGTCAGGCACTGATAGACCTCGATGGCATCCCCTACCGCGTAGATGTGGGGATCACTGGTGCGGAAATCCGGTGTCACCTGAATGGCGCCTGTTTCTCCCAGCGCAAGCCCCGCTGCTTTTGCAAGGGCGGTCTCGGGTACAACGCCGATGGCGAGCACGACCGCCTGAGCGGACAGTTCTTTACCGGAGCTGAGGAGCACCTTATCCTCAGTGATTGCCTTTACGCCATCTCCAACAAACAGTTCTACACCCTGGTCACAGAGCTCCTTCTGTAGGATCTGGCTCATATCGTAGTCGAAGGGGGCCATGACCTGGTTCGCCGCTTCCACCACAGAGACCTGTTTCCCGGCCTCTTTCAGGTTTTCCGCGACCTCGAGACCGATAAAGCCTCCGCCAACCACCACCACGTCCTGGATGTTTTCCCGGTTGACATACTGATCCAGCTTTACGATATCGTTTACGTTGCGCACTGTGAATACATGAGGAAGGGAGACGCCCTCAATAGATTTTGGGCGGATGGGGCTGGAGCCGGGTGAGAGCACCAGTTCATCATAAGCCTCCTCGTATTCCTGACCGGTGACTCCGTCCTTCACCTGAATGGTTTTTTTGACACGGTCGATGCCGCACACCTCATGATTGGTTCGTACGTCAATATCATAGGAGGCTTTGAAGCTCTCCGGGGTCATCATCACAAGGGAATCGCTGTTTTCGACGGTCCGGCTCAGATAGTATGGAAGGGAGCAGTTGGAAAAGGATACATGCTCCCCCCGCTCGAAAATGCTGATGGAAGCATCCGCGTCCAAGCGTCTGATCCGGGCCGCCGCGGAAGCTCCGCCAGCAACTCCTCCTACCACAAGCACTCGTTTTCCCATAGATTCACTTCCTTTACAATTACAACTGGATCACAAAGGATCGTTACTGCCGCTCTTTGATGTTGGTGATGATGCGTTCTACCGCTGTACGGATATTCTTGGTGTCCGTAGCCAGATTGATCCGGATGAATCCGTGGCCGGTAAAGCTGAACCATTCCCCGACATCACAGGCAAGGCGGCACTTTTTCTGGATGAACTCCTCGACCTCTTTGCCGGGGAGATAACCGCGCAGGTCGATCCACGAAAGATAAGTACCCTCGAGCGGGGTCACTACAATCTTCGGAAGCTCTTTCGCAAACTCCTGTTTCATGTAGTCATAGTTATGGCGAATCAGAGCCTTCACATTGTCAAACCACTCCTCGCCGCCACGGTAGGCAGCTTCTACAGCGGTGAGACCCATGAGGTTTGCCTCTGCCGAACCCACGCTCTTGATGTAAGCGTCGTACTTCTCCATCAGCTTCTCATCGTAGATGATGACGTGGGAGTGGATCAGGCCAGCCAGGTTGAAGGTTTTGGAAGCGGCGTTGAGGATAATCAGGATGTCCTTATATTTGCCGCCCTTCACCAAAGCGGTGGAGACAAACGGGTTGGTATCATAAGCGAAATCCTGATGGATCTCATCGGCCAATACCAGAACGTTATGTTTCTGGCAGATGCCCAGAACGCCGTCCAGCTCGTCCTCAGTCCATACGCGGCAAACCGGGTTATGGGGCGAGCAGAGGATGAACATCTCCACCTGATTCTCGGTGATTGCTTTCTCGAATTTTTCCAGATCGAGCGTATAGTGGCCCTCATGGTTGTCCAGCTCACAGGTCACCAGATTTCTTCCGGTATTCAGGATCGCGTCATAGAACGGGTAGTATACAGGCGGGCAGATCACAACCGAAGCGTTTTCCTTGGTATAGGTCCTCACCGCTGTGTACAGGGAACCCACTACGCCGGTGGCAAAACGTACGTTGTTTTTCGCCAGTTCGATCCCGTGGCGCTTTTTCTGCCATGCAAAGAATGCGTCATAATAATGGTCCTCTACCCTGCCGTAGCCAAAAACGCCATGCTCTACACGCTTTGTCAGGGCCTCGCGCACCGACGGGGGAGACTGGATCTCCATATCTGCGACCCATAAGGCAAGCAGGTCAGCGTCTCCGAAGATATCCTGAAGAGAATCCCACTTCAGGGTCCCGGTCCCCCTACGTTCCACGCAGTTTTCCTTACAGAACTTCTCGAAATCCATTTGTAAGTAACCCCTTTCACTTGTATTTACCAGAGCCTCTGGTATAGTTTACCTTGTAAACAATATTGTAGCACGTGTTACGCCTATTGTCAATGAAATTTGTGATTTTGGTAATAATATATTCTTATTTCCTTAATAATTAGGTGATTTTCACAATAAAACCCACCTCTTTTTGGTGAAATCGTTTTGTTATTTAACTATTTTTCAGAAACAAAAGGGATTTTGCAGCTTATCTTGCAATAAAAAATCAGATATGATATGATGGAATCATATAAAAACTCAGGGAGGAAATGCCTATATGGGCCAGTTTTCTAATATAGATCACGTATATCAGAAAGAGACCCGTAAAGCGAATATGCTGTATGAGTTTGTCATTCTGTACCACAATTACATCTACACCCAGCACACCTATGAGGCTGAAAACTGCAATTGCAATATGATGGAGATACACACCCTTACCTATATTGACGACAGCCCCGGGATTACGGTGACGCAACTGTCTAAAATTTGGCACAAAAGCAAGAGCGCCATCTCCCAGACGGTGAAAAAACTGATGGAAGCTGGCTTTGTGGAAAAGCGTTATACAGAGCACGATAAGAAAACCGCCTGCCTGTATGTGACAGAAAAGGGAAAGCGGGTTTCCAACGTGCATAAGGCTTACGATGTTGCGGATATCACCCAGACGACTGCCTACCTGGTGGATCAATGCAGCGAGGCGGATTTGGAGGCGTTTTACCGGATTATTGAACAGTATATCAAGCTTCTTAAATCGGAGTAGCTGCTGGATCGGTCTTTTACCGTCTCTCTGTGTTGAAAACCCCTTGCAGGACAGCAAAATCCCTTGCCCACACAGTAGCCCACAACTATGAATACAGCATAAAAAGAGAGCCCTACTGGCGGAATCTCCGCCAGTAGGGCTCTCTTTTTATGCCTGTACACAGAACGGCAATCTATTCCGAGTCGATCCGGTGCATGGGCTGGGGGGAATCGCTTTGCATTCCACCGTCACCGCGCATGTCCCGTACCTGCTCACGCAGTACCCGGACCTCCCAGCTTAGATTGCGTAATGCATCCTCTAGCTTTTCCGTGTGTTCGATCGCGCGGCCAAGCGACATCGAAACCATAATTGCAAAGATAACCAACCCCCAGAATACCCCAAAGAAATATGCAATCAGTGCGACCCAGAATCCCGCAACTATCATGCGGATCATGCGGTTTCCCCCTTTTTTATTTTGATATAGCTGTTTTGCAGCTATTATAGCGTGAAGCGTAGCGAAATGCTATAATAGGCCATAAGAACGGTAGCGGGCGACTGCCCGCGGATCGTTCTGGCCATAGGCCCGGTAGAATATCCGCTCTGCGGATATTCTAGCACAATCGCGGAGCGATTTGGTAGAATCGGCCATCGGAACGGGAGCGGGCAACTGCCCGCGGATCGTTCTGGCCATAAGCCCGGTATAATATCCGCTCTGCGGATATTATAGCACGTTCAGGACCTTTTTTCACTATGGAACATTCAAAGAAGTCATAAAAATTTCCCCCTGCCTGCACGCGCTTTCGTTACCAGAGAATATAGCCGGTTCATGGAGCTTTGGAAATCTCAATGGCTGGGAGTTGTTTTGGAAGAGATACAAAAGGGCCGGATGCGTTTGCATCCGGCCCTTTTTTGGGATTCCGACGGTTAGCAGCCACAGCCGCAGTTGTTTGTGTAAGGAGTCGCGCAGCCGTTGTTGCAGCAGCCACAGCCACAGCCGTTGTTGCAGCAACCATTGCCCTCGTTGTTGCAGCAGCCATTGCAGCCACAACCATTGTTGCAGCAGCCGCAGCCGTTGTTTGCCAGGCCAAAGCCACTGCCGCTGCCGCCCCAGCCGAAGATAATGATGATGAGGATAATGATCCAGAAGTAGTTGCCGCCGAAGTTGTTATTGCATCCCATGAAGAATGACCTCCTAATTGTGATTTCAACTTATACTATGTCGGCGGCTCGGATTGGGTTACAGCCTGCAATTTACCATCAGACGAATAGAGCGGAGAACATCTGCCAATATTATGACCAGAAGCCGCATACAGATATTTGTGGGGTGATCTTTTGTTTAAATTCAACGGCTTTACGCCAAAGGCAAACGCCGCGATCAACTGTGCGATTGAGGAAGCTTCTGCCTTGGGCCACACCTATATTGGGAGCGAACATCTGCTGCTGGGGCTGCTTGTGGAGGGCAGCGGGGTGGCCTATACGGTACTGCTGAAATGTGATGTCACCACCGAAAAGGTGCGGGAACTACTGATTAAGACGGTGGGACGCGGGATACAGTCGGTGCTGTCTCCGTCCGATATCACGCCTCGTTGCAAGCGCATCCTAGAACAGGCGCTGCTGCAAACCCGGATGAGCGGCGTGCAGGCGGCAGGCACCGAGCATATCCTCATCAACCTCCTCAAGGAGAACGAGAGCTATGCAGTGCGGTTCCTGCGCCAGCTCTCGATTGATCCCGAGCTGGTGGTCAAACAGCTCACCGAGTTCACCCAGATGATCGGCGCGGATCTCACGGGGATGAAAAAGCCCGCGCCGGTCCGCGCAAAGCCGGCAGTCAAGACCCCGCTGCTTGATAAGTACAGCCGGGACCTGACCGAACTGGCGCGTCAGGGCAGGCTGGACCCGGTGGTGGGACGGGAGAAGGAGATCGAACGGGTACTTCAGATTCTTACCCGGCGGACCAAGAACAACCCCTGCCTGATTGGGGAAGCCGGGGTGGGAAAAACAGCGGTGGCCGAAGGGATCGCCCGGAGGATCGTGGAAATGAAGGTACCGCCCCAGCTCCAAAATAAGCGGTTCGCCGCGCTCGACCTGACCGCAATGGTCGCGGGGACCAAATACCGGGGGGATTTTGAGGAGCGGATTAAAAATACGATTGACGAGGTGGTCGCGGCAGGCAACGTGATCCTGTTCATCGACGAGCTGCACACCATCATTGGCACCGGTGCAGCGGAAGGCGCGGTGGATGCGGCGAACATCCTGAAGCCCCAGCTTGCACGCGGGGAGTTCCAGTTGGTGGGGGCGACTACGATTGATGAGTACCGCAAGTTCATCGAGAAGGACAGCGCGCTCGAGCGCCGGTTCCAGAGCGTAATGGTCGAGGAACCCTCCGAGGAGGACGCGGTGGAGATCATCAAAGGGCTGCGGGAACGGTATGAGAACCACCATAAAATGCGGATTTCGGATGAGGCGATTCAGGCAGCGGTCTCCCTTTCGGCGCGATATATCGCGGACCGCCGCCTGCCTGATAAGGCGATCGACCTGATCGACGAGGCATGTTCCCGCGCAAAGATGCACGCAGCCGACCTTCCGGGCAGCCTGCGCGAGCTGGAGCACAAGCTGGATTCCCTCAAATCCGAGAAGGAGAGCGCGATTACGACACAGGATTTTGAATTTGCCGCCAGCATTCGCGACCGGGAATCCGAGCTGAAAAGCCGGATCAAGCGGCTACAGAAGGGCTGGGACGGTCCAGGAGGGGACGGAGGTCTCTGCCTTTCCCCGGAGGAAATCGCCGCGTTGGTATCGGATATGACCGGCGTGGATGTGACCCGCCTGACCGAGGAACAGAGCGAGCGTCTGCTCCACCTGGAAGAATCCCTGCATGAGATGGTGGTCGGGCAGGAGCAGGCGGTCCATGCGGTGGCGAGCGCGATCCGCCGTTCCCGGGTCGGCTTGCACGATCCCGCGCGGCCGCTCGGCTCATTCATCTTCCTCGGCCCGACCGGCGTTGGCAAAACCGAGCTCTGCAAGGCGCTGGCCAAATGCATGTTCGGCGACCCCCACTCGATGATCCGGTTGGATATGTCCGAATATATGGAAAAACATGCGGTTTCCAAGCTGGTCGGGCCGCCGCCCGGATATGTCGGCTACGAAGAGGGTGGGCAGCTCACCGAGAAGGTACGCCGCCGACCTTATTCGGTGCTGCTGTTCGACGAGATCGAGAAAGCGCACCCGGATTTCTTCAATATGCTCCTACAGATTCTCGAGGATGGGATACTGACCGACTCGCAGGGCAGGCGGGTGAGTTTCAAAAACACCATCATCATTATGACTTCAAATGTCGGGGCGAGGCTTCTCAGCGAGCAGAAAAGCCTTGGATTTTCACAGGGTGGGGAAGACAAGGAAGCGGTGGAAAAACAGCAGGAGCTGGTGCGCCGGATGATGATGGCCGAGCTGAAAAAGGAGTTCAAGCCCGAGTTCCTCAACCGTGTGGACGAAATCATCGTGTTCCACAAGCTGAGCCGGTCGGAAATCCACAGGATCGCCGACAACATGCTCGACGGGCTGAAAACCCGGTTGGCAGGGCTGTCGATCGAGATCCAGTTCACCCCCTCCGCAACCGAACGGATTTCGACCGACGGGTTTGACCCAGTTTATGGGGCCAGGCCACTGCGCCGGGCGATTCAGGCAAAGATCGAGGATAAACTCGCGGACGAAATGCTGCATGGTACGATCAAGGCTGGAGATAAGATCATTTGCACCTGGGAGAATGAACAATTTACCTTTTCCTGATTGATGTATGAGGCGGAATGTGGTACAATCCAATCATGACAGACCTTAGAGCCAGTTCAAGAATCTTTTGCAGGGGGCTCCGGGGTGCGCGGCGTTTTGGGTTCCAGACCAAAACGCCATATGGCTCGCGGCTTTCTCGCGCAAGCGCGAAGCGCGGCATACGCCGCGACAGCCGCTCGGCGCACCCCACAAGAGGGGCGGCAGTGCCCCCCTCTTGTGAGAACTCCCCCGGCGGGCTAGGTGGAAAACTTAACCATCAAGGCCTGCCGGGGAGGGGCCTACGGGGAGGGGGCGCTGCCCCCTAACCCGTAAGACAGCCCGCAGGGGCGTCGCGCGAAGCGCGCTTCGGGCCGCAGGCACGAGCAGCCCCGAGGAGGGCGCTTTGCGCCCGGACGTTTGGTCTGGGGCCAAACGTCACGCTGTCTTGATCCCGCAATTTTTCGAGAAAAATTGAGTAAAGCTTTCGATTTTGAACAGGCTCTTAGAAAAGGAAGGATCATAATGATTGGAAAGACCAAAGAAATCAATCTAACCGTGGACCGGGAGAAGCTCGCCTGCACCGTCGGGAGCGGGAGCTTGGAGGTGTTCGCCACCCCGATGATGATTGCCGCGATGGAACAGGCGGCCTGCACACTTTTACAGGAGTTCCTTGAGGAGGGGCAGACCTCGGTGGGGACAATGATGCAGGTTGCACATTCGGCGGCGACCCCGCTTGGGATGCAGGTGACGGCGACTGCCGCCATCACCGCGAAGGAGGGGCGCAAGGTCGAATTTGAGGTGTCTGCGCGGGATGCGTGCGGAGAGATTGGGCGGGGAACCCACACGCGGTTTATCGTCGATGCGGAGAAATTCCTCTCCAAGGCCAACGCAAAGCGGGAGGCGGCAGAGTGAAAACGCTGGTGATCTTTGATCTGGACGGCACCCTGCTGAACACGCTCGGCGACCTCGCGGCCGCGGCGAACCATGCGCTCGAGGAGCAGGGATTACCGACTCACCCGGAGGAACGGTATAAAACCTTCGTCGGGGATGGGGTCTACAAGCTGATCGAGCGGATAACTCCGCCTGCTCTGCGCGAGGATGCCGCTCTCTCCGCCCGGTTGAAAGAGGGATTTGACCGCTATTATGCGGCGCATGGCGAGGATTTGACCGCCCCTTATCCGGGCGTGCTCGACACGCTCGACGCTTTGCAGGAGCGCGGGGTTGCCTGTGCGGTGCTCTCGAACAAACCGCATGAGTTCTCGGTCCCGCTCTGTAAACGATACTTCGGCGACCGGTTCCGGTTCGTCCACGGGCAGCGGCAGGGGTATCCCCGCAAGCCCGACCGTAGGCTGGTGGCTGAGCTGCTTGAACTGGCGGGAGTCCAGCCGGAGGACTGCCTGTATGTCGGAGACTCTGGGGTGGATATGCAGACCGCTAAAAATGGGGGTGTCTTCGCAGTCGGCGCGCTCTGGGGGTTTCGCGCCCGTGAGGAACTGGAACAGGCCGGCGCAGACGCGTTTGCCAGTTCGATTGAGGAAATCCTCCACCTGCTCTGACCGTATGCCCCACTTACATAGGAAAAGCGCTTGACAAACGCTTGGGGATGGTGTAAAATAGCCCCAATATCTGAACAAAGGCAACGAGAGGGACGGCAGGTTCCGGGTTCCGTTTGCAGAGAGCCGGTGGTTGGTGGGAACCGGCAGCGGAGGGAATTTTGCTTATCACCCTTGAGCCGGGCGCCCAAAGCAGGTTGCGAGTAAGTGTCCCCGCTGGACAGCGTTACAGGTCAGGAGCTTGTTGGAGCTCTGTTGAGAGGCGCAGGTTTGCGCAATGCGGGTGGTACCGCGGGTATGTTTGGTAAAAACAGGCTCGTCCCAGTTTTGGGGCGGGCCTTTTTTCGATTCAGAGAAGAATTTTTGTTGGAGGGATCGATTATGCAGGATCAGATTTTGGAAATTGCACAGCGAATTCGCACCTTGCGGGAAATTATGGAGTTCACCCCGGCGGAGATGGCGCGGGCGGCGAGCGTCACCGAAGCGGAATATCAGGAGTATGAGGCGGGAAACAAAGACTTCAGCTTTACTTTCCTCTACAACTGTGCGCAGAAGTTCGGGGTGGACATCATCGAGCTGCTGACCGGCGAAACCCCGCGCCTTTCCTTTTACTCGATCGTCCGCAAGGGCGAGGGGCTGAATATCGAGCGCCGCAAGGGGTTCACCTATCAACATATGGCTTACCGGTTTCAGGATAAAACGGCCGAACCGTTCCTTGTCACCGCGCCCTATTTTGCGGAGGAGCAGGATCAGCCGATCCATCTCTCCCGGCATCCGGGGCAGGAGTTTGACTATGTCATCCAAGGGCAGCTCAAGGTGCAGATGGAGGGACACACCGAATATCTGCACGCAGGCGACGCCATCTATTATGATTCGGGCCACGGTCACGGGATGATCGCAACCGGCGGAGAAGCGTGTATATTTCTGGCAATTGTGATGAAGGACGAAGAAGAAAAAGGGGAGTAACAGAATGGATATGGAACATTTTTACCAGCGCTTCTGCAAGGAGGGGTTTGACGAGAACGGGGTGCTCAACTATTTTGAGCCGCTCCCCGCGGACAATTTCAACTTTGCTTACGACGTGGTAGATGAGATTGCGCGGCTGGAACCCAACCGCCGCGCGATGGTCTGGTGCAACGTCCCGGGCGAGGAGCGGACGTTCACCTTTGGTGAGATGAAGCAGTATTCGGACAAATGCGCCCAGATGTTGACCCGGCGCGGGATCAAAAAAGGGGACAAGGTGCTGCTGGTGCTCAAGCGGCATTACGAATTCTGGTTCACCGTCCTTGCGCTGCATAAGATCGGTGCGGTCGGCGTCCCGGCGACCAACCTGCTCACCACTAAGGACATCCTCTATCGCTTTGAAGCGGCGAGCATCACCGCCTGTGTCTGTTCGGGGGAGTGCAGCATCGCCACCTATGTGGACGAGGCGTGCGAGAAGTATCATGAAATCCATACCAAATGGATCGTACGCGGTTCCCGTGAGGGCTGGCTCTCCTACGACGAGGAGATGGCCTTGTGCGACGGGAACTGGGAACGGGTACAGACCTCCAAAGACGACCCGATGCTGCTCTATTTCACCTCCGGGACCACCGGTTTCCCAAAGATGGTGGTGCACAATATGGCCTATCCGCTGGGGCATATCGTGACCGCCCGCTATTGGCACAACGTCCACGCGGATGACCTGCATCTGACCGTTTCGGAAAGCGGCTGGATGAAATGTGTCTGGGGCAAGCTCTATGGGCAGTGGATTGCGGGTGCGTCGATCTTTGTCTATGATTTTGATAAGTTTGTCCCGTCCGACCTGCTGCACGTGATGGAGAAACACAAGGTCACCACCTTCTGTGCGCCGCCAACCATCTATCGGTTCTTTATTAAGGAAGGGCTTGGAGGTTACAACCTCTCCAGCCTGCGCTACTCGACCACTGCGGGTGAGGCGCTCAACCCGGAGGTCTATAACCGCTGGTTCGAGTTCACCGGGCTGAAGCTGATGGAATCCTATGGTCAGACCGAAACGGTGGTGCAGACCGCCAACTTTGTCGGGACTACCCCAAAGCCCGGTTCGATGGGCAAGCCGTCCCCGCTCTATGACATCCATCTGGTGGACGAGGATGGGAAAGATGTCCCGCGCGGCGCAGTCGGAGAGATCGTCATCAACACCGACAAACCGCATTATGCGCTGTTTTCCGGCTACTATCGGGATGAAGAGATCACCCGGCAGGCGTGGCATGACGGCTATTACCACACCGGAGATACCGCGTGGATGGATGAGGATGGATATTTCTGGTACGTAGGGCGCACCGACGACGTGATTAAGGCGTCGGGCTACCGGATCGGCCCGTTTGAGATCGAGAGCGTCCTGATGGAACATCCGTCGGTGCTCGAGTGCGCAGTCACCGGCGCGCCTGACCCGATTCGCGGCACCGTCGTCAAAGCGACCATCGTTCTGACAAAGGCATATCAGCCGTCCGAAGCGCTGAAAAAAGAGCTGCAAACCTATGTCAAGCGTCAGACCGCGCCGTATAAATACCCACGCATTGTCGAGTTTGTGGAGGAGCTGCCCAAGACGATCTCGGGCAAGATCCGCCGCACCGAAATCCGGGCGAAAGATCAACAGCAGTAAACAGGAAGAGGTACGGAGCCGCGGCATCCGTACCTTTTTTGTTTTCGATTTTCCCTGCCGGACGGAAAATTGGGCAGGATACATCCGCCGGATGGATCGGGGAGGGGGATTTTGTGCACTTTTGTCCGCTGGATGAATATAGTGAAACAGATGCTTTTGGGAGGTGGAGGGATGAAACCGATCGTAATCCGGGTAAAAAAGAAAAAACTGCGGGCGGTCAAGTTGGTGCTGGCGGGGGCGCTGGCGCTGACTGTCGTGCTGGTGATGGACAGCCGGCTCCGCCCGCTGATTACCATGATTGCGTCCTATCAGGCGAAGCTCTCGGCGACCCGCTCGATCAATGACGCGGTCATCGAGGTGATCTCCAAAGAGGATGTGGTCTACAACAACATCATCAGTATGGTACAGGACGAGGACGGGGAAATCGCCTCGATCGAAACCGATATGATTACCGTCAACCGGCTGAAATCCGAGATCACCAACCAGATTTCCGACCAGCTTCTGGAAGACTCCGACCGCGCGGTCCTGATCCCGATCGGTACAGTGCTGGGCGGGCAGTTCTTTTCAGGGCGCGGGCCAAATATGGAATTCCGGATCCTGCCGGCGGGGTATGTCCATACCGAGATTTACAACAATTTTGAATCCGCCGGGATCAACCAGACGCTCCACCAGATCATGCTTTCGGTCGACGCGACGGTCAGCGCGGTGGCCCCGGTCTATACGACGACAACCGACATCACCACCAATTTCTGTATCGCTGAAACGGTGATTGTGGGCAAGGTGCCGCAGGCGTTCACCGATATCAACGGCGACAAATCCGACATGCTGAACATGCTGAATGATTACGCGGCGGAGCCTCCCCCAGAAATCCCCTGACAAAATACCAACTTGATGGCAAGCCCTCTTGAGATTGTCCGAGGAACAGGGTATAATAAGGATAATGGTAGTTTTTACAGGGAGGGGTTCTGATGTTGGAAAGGAAACGGGCATGGGCGCTGGTACTGTCTGTAGCGATTGTGCTCTGTATCGTACCGGCTTCCTTGGCGTTCGACGTGCAGGCACGCCGTGACACTGGGTATTACCGTCCGGGTTATAGCATTTCGTCCTTCTGGGAAAGGGTGATCGACCGGATTGCGGATGCGGACCGCGGGGATCGTATCCGAGTAAGCGCCGGGACGCGCACCACCATGCCCGCTGATGTGCTGCGGGAGATGAAATATAGCGGGACGACCCTTTATATCAGCCGGTCGGGCAAGTCTACCATTGTAATCCGCTCCTCCGAAATTGGGCGGATTCCGGACAGCAGAGAGTATTATACCCTCAGTTCGCTGGCGGCGGTCTATCGGACTGTGCGGACGGATACGGCTGGCCGCGTGTCCTCTTCCACTTCGTCACGGGAGTTTGAATATCCCGAATTTGAGTATCCGGAGTACGAGTATCCGAGCGCAACGCAGGTCCCAAAATATACCGCGCCGGTGCAGCAGCCTGTCACAAGCGCCCCCGGCACTCAGAACAGTCCGGCGGCCTCTAGTTCTTCCGCTTCTGCCCCAGAAGCCCCGGAGAGTGCGCCCCAGCAGATACCCTCCCAACCGGACCCTGCTTTAAGCAGTTCCGAGCCGGAGAGCAGTTCGGAACCGGAGCCGCTGCCGGAGTTTCCCCCGGAACCGCCAGCCGGCCCGACTGAACCGCCCGCCACGCCTGCTGTGACTGTCAACGGATTAATCCGGAACCCGCTTGCGCCGCTGACCTTCCTGTTCCTATTGATCGCGGTGATGTCCACCTCTGGCCTCATCGCAGCGGTGGCAACCTTCCTGCTCTGGAAAAGACGAAGAAGGGTCTATTGACCTAAGAACCCGTATTCACCACCGGTTTGATACCGTCTGAGCAAGCCTTTTCCTGTCCTGCTGTGTTGAAAAATTTCCTGCCCATCCAGCATCCCCCGATGATGAATACAGGTTCTAAAAAACCAGAGGACTCATAAACTTCATAAAATTTTCACATCTTCTTGACTTTTTTTGGTTTTTCTGTTACGATATGAAACAGGAAGAGAATGGCAGAGGGCTGATTGCCCGTAAATATGCTTATCTTCATATCCTCACCCCCCTATTGCGGAGCGGGCTGTAAACAGTTGGGTTTGCAGCCCGCTTCGCATGTTTTTGGGAACCTGTCACCTCTCTTCCTCAATTTTGATCTTATCCCGCGCAAATTCCAATGCCATCCCGATCACCTCGTTGCGGCTCCGATTGGTCTGCTGCGCAAGGCGGTCGTAAAAATCGACCAGGGATTTGTCAATGCGGATGCTGAACATGACCGGTTCGGTGCGTTTGGAGATTTTCAGTTCGTCCATCTTTCCACCTCAAAATTCAACGGTTTTCTACTTAATATTATGACTAAAATTCAGTAGAATAAAATGTCTAATTTTGTTTTATTTATTAGTTGAATTTTAAACTAAAATTGCATTATAATGAGATTCGGCGGAGGATATCGACTGTTCTATAGAAACCGCTCAGAAAATTTTCTTTTTTTGAAGTTTTTGTGTGGAATGGCTCGTTTCATTACTATAGAGTACAGAAAATGAGCCCGCTTTCTAAAAAATGCTTGCATTTTTAGCGATTATGTGCTATATTTTTCTGTATTAATCATAATAGTACACTTGATACAAAAATCCATACATAGCAAGGAGCGGAAACGATGAATGAAACGACGGAGAAGCTGGAATATCAGGAGGTTGTTCCTGTTGAGACACAGACGGCAGTCACCGAAAGCCAACAGCAGGAGATCGCGCGTTTTACTAAAAAGAAGCCCAAGAAAAAAAAGATCATCATTGGGGCGGTCGTTATCGCGGCGGTTGCCATTGGCGGCGCGAAGATCTTTCTGGCGGAGCCGCCGCTCCCGGCGGTAACCACCATGGGCCTCGAGCGACGTGAACTGGTGAACCAGGTCAGCGTTTCGGGGGTCGTCGAGAGCGCGCAGGGGATGCAGGTCTATTCGACCGTCTCAAGCACAGTCAACACGGTCAATGTTAAGGTGGGAGACCGGGTCAGCGAGGGGGATGTCCTCGCCCAGCTCGACACCACCGACCTTGAACTGGACATCGCACAGCAGCAGTCCAGCATCTATAAACAGGCACAGCTTGGCCAGCTCGAACTCGCGGCGGCTGAGCGGGAGCGCGACTACCTTGACAGCGACCTTCAGGAGGACATGGACAGCCAGCTTGTGTCAGCCGAGCACGCGCTCGACGCGGCACAGCGGGAGTTGAACGACGCGCGGCGCGACCTCAAGGACAACAAGGACGACATCGACTTTGCGGAAGAGGTTCTTCTTGACCTCGAGCGCAAGCGGGACCGCGCCGAGGATGCGCTCAAAAAGGTGGAAAAGGAGCTGAAAAAGGCCCAGCAGAACGGTACGGTGACCCCCGAGCTGGAACGGCGGGTCGAGGAGGCGCGGGACGCTTATATGAAGGCGGCGACCGAGTACCACGAAGAGGATACCAGCTTCGACGGCGATTACAGTATGTACACCAAACTCTACCGTCAGGCGCGCACCGCCTATGAAACGGCGCTCTCCAACTATGAGATCGCCAAGCAGAACGCAGGGCGCCGGCTCGAAAATTCGGAAGAAGCGATCAAGCGCGCCCGTCTGAACGCCGACCAGAGCGCCGCACAGTATACCCTCAAACAGCTCCAGAACCGGCTGGAGGATTCGACCATCAAAGCGCCGATCTCGGGCACCGTCACCGCTGTCTATGCAAAAGAGGGCGGCCAGGGCAGCGGCCTGCTGTTTGTGATCGAGGATACGGATGACCTTGTGGTCAAGACCAAGATCAAAGAGTTCGACATCGGTGCGGTCAAAGAGGGGATGACCGCGGTCATCAAGTCGGATTCCACCGGCGATGAGGAGTTCGAGGGACGAATCGAGCGGATTGCCCCTGCCGCCAACAAGAATGCAGCGGGCGAAGTGCAGTCGAGCGGGTCGGTCGAGTTTGACACCGACGTGGCGCTCCTCTCAAAAGAAAGCGGCCTGCGGGTGGGCATGAACGTCCGCCTGAACATCATCCTCGACCGCAAGGACAATGTGTTTGCGGTCCCGTTCGAGGCAGTGGTCACCGATCCGGAAGGGAAGGAGATCGTCTATGTTGCCCGTCCAAACGAGGAGGGCAAGCTGGTCGCAACCGCTGTCCAGGTCACCAGCGGGATGGAAACCGACTTCTATCTCGAGGTGAGCGGCGAAGGGTTGCAGGAGGGGGACCTCATCATCTCGGATGCGGCGGGCATCACCGACGGTATGGAGGTCCAGGACCTGTCGAGTGTGCTCAATGCGGCAGGAGCGGTGCAGTGACCATGAGCGACACCAAAATGACGGTTGCCGGCCAGTCGACGGCAGCCAGACGTCTGATTATTGACATGAAAGGGATTGTCAAGCGGTTCTATATCGGGCAGCCGAACGAGCTTGAAATTCTCAAGGGAATCGACTTGCAGGTTTACAAGGGGGAGTTTGTCTCGATCGTCGGCGCGTCCGGTTCGGGCAAGTCCACCCTGATGAACATTATCGGCGCGCTCGACCGTCCCACCCTCGGCAGTTACCAGCTCGACGGGGTCCCGATGGGCGAGGTGCCCGACGACATGCTTTCTGAAATCCGTAACTTCAAGATCGGGTTTGTGTTCCAGACCTTCAACCTCATCCCCCGAACCTCCGCGTTGAGCAATGTGGAGCTGCCGATGCTCTACGCGGGCGTGCCGCGCGCCCAGCGCACCGCGCGGGCCAAAGAGCTGCTGCGGCAGGTCGAGATGGTGGACCGGATGAAGCATCAGCCCAACGAGCTTTCGGGCGGGCAGAAACAGCGTGTGGCGATTGCGCGCGCAATGGCCAACGACCCGGCGATCATCCTCGCGGACGAACCAACCGGTGCGCTCGATTCCTCCACCGGGCGGCTGGTGATGGACCTGTTCCACCGTCTGCACCGGGAACAGGGCAAAACGATCGTGCTCATCACCCATAACCCCGAGCTGGCGGAGGAGACCGAACGGATCATCACGATCAGCGACGGGCAGATCATCGGAACCAAGAAAGGGGGCGGCGCGCGTGTTTAACTTCAAGGAGAACATTTCGCTCGCGGTCAACGGCCTGCGCTCGAACAAGATGCGCGCCCTGCTCACTATGCTTGGCATCATCATCGGCATCAGCTCGGTCATTACGATCGTCACGGTGGGCGACTCGATGACCAAGTCGATCACCGATGTATTCAACGACATGGGCGCGAACAGCGTTCAGCTCTATATCACCGACCGGCCGGACGAGAACGGCAACACCAACTGGTCCCGCCCGTATCAGGAGGAGGACTACATCTCGGACGAGATGATCGACCAGTTCTTGGAAGCGTTTGGCGACCGGGTCGCCTGCTGGGCGGTTTCGGAAAGCGTCGGGTACGGTCAGGCACTCAATGGGCACAACAAGGCAGAAGCCCGGATACAGGGGGTGAATGCCAACGCGCTCGGGATCAACAATATTGATATCATCGCAGGCCACGACCTGAATGAACGCGAGGTCAGCGGCGAAAAGAGCGTAGCGGTGATCTCGGACAAATTTGTGGAGGACCTGTTTCCGGGTCTCCCTATCCACGAAGCGCTCGGAAAAGAGATCAAACTACAGCTTTCCCAGGGAACCTACACCTTCGCCGTAGTCGGGGTGTATCAGTATGAGGTCAGCGGCATGGCGGCGATGATGGGCGCTGGCAGCGTCACAACAAATATCTTCATCCCGATGGGCGTTGCCAAGGATATGTCGCGGGATACCGATGGCGTCACTACCGTTTATGACGGGTATTATATGATGCAGATCAAGGGGAACGAGAAGGTCACCGATAGCAAAGCGTTCACCGAAGAGATCGACAACTATTTCAACAACAAGCTCTACCGCCATAATAAATATGTGATGGTCCGCACCGAGAGCATGGACAGCATGATCGGGCAGATGACCAGCTCACTGGATATGATTAAGCTGGCTATTTCGATCATTGCGGCGATTTCGCTGCTGGTCGGCGGTATCGGCGTCATGAACATCATGCTCGTGTCGGTCACCGAGCGTACCCGCGAGATCGGCACCCGAAAGGCGCTTGGCGCAAAAAATATCGCCATCCGCATCCAATTTATCGTCGAGTCAATGATTATCTGTCTCTTCGGAGGGGTTATTGGCGTGATTTTGGGTACGACCTTTGGCAGGCTCGGTTCCACCCTGCTCGGCGCTCCCGGCTGGCCGTCGGTGAGCATCGTGCTGATCGCAGTCGGCTTCTCCATGGGGATCGGCGTGTTCTTCGGGTACTATCCTGCCAACAAAGCCGCAAAGCTCGACCCGATCGAAGCATTGCGTTATGAATGATTTTCCGGAATTTCCCGGGAAACAGTTGCGGTCCTGCAAGACTCAGGAACCGCAGACAGCACCCCAATGCCCCCGGTGAGATGCCGGGGGCGCTCCTTTTTAGGAACCATACGCTGCGTCTTTTAACCCGGCAAAAAATATCGCATAAAAATTATAAATCGGTTCTTGCTTTTTATCAGCAAATTTGTTATAATTCTAAACAAGGATTTTCATGCTGAGAAAAAGCGAATCTGACATCTTGTCGATTGTTTTTGATAGAAAGACTCAAAAGTTTAAATATTTGCCGGTATGGCGAAATTGGCATACGCACTTGACTCAAAATCAAGCGATGAATAATCATGTCGGTTCGAGTCCGACTACCGGCACCACGAAAGTGGCTCTCAAAACCTTTATTTTAAGCGGTTTGGGAGCCATTTTCATTTTGCCTTTACAGGGAGTGCAGCGAGTGTCAAGAAAAGATGAAATAAGGAGGTTTGCAGATTGGCGTTGATAATACAGGAACGACTGGAAGACCTATGACGAGTATACCTATGGTGGAAAAGGCGAACATAAAATATTTAGGAGAATTATGATGATAAAGGAAATAGCAGGTTTTGCATATGATTGTAAAAATGCAGATGCTCTGGCAGACTTTTATGTAGAGCTTTTAGGTTGGGAGAAGATTTTGTCAGGAGATGGTTGGGCAGGCTTGCGTTCTCCGCAAGGCTGGATATTTGCTTTTCAAGAGATTGAGGATTATGTACCACCAATTTGGCCTTGGGAAACAGGTAAGCAACAGCAGATGGCTCATATTGATTTTTTGGTTGAAAATTTAGACGAAGCAGTTTCCCATGCCTTAAAGTGTGGCGCTATTAAATCAGAAGTACAATATTTTGAAACGTCAACCACGATGTTTGACCCGGAAGGCCACCCATTCTGCTTTAGTACAGTAAAACAATAATTTTGTTTGGTTCAGCTACTTGGATATAAGCCACACTCGCATAACTTATGAAGAAAAAAGTGTTCATTGGCATTGGGGTCGCCGCTGTCCTTCTGGTCGGTTTGGTATGCTTCGGCATCTGGTTCCTGTCGGGGACGGGCAGTGCCGGCTAATACACCCAAATCGATAACAGCCAGATGGAAGAGGTCCACAGTCTATGGGGAACTCCCCTCGATGGTCCAGAAGCATTATGCCATGTAGCGCAGTGGAGTGGCATAATGGGCGATTTCGCCGGTTGCCGCTGTAGGCGGTGGGATGAACGCCGTTAAAAGAACCGCAGATTGAACTCCGAGGCGAAAAGGGGTATCCTATTGGGGGCAGCACGGGAAAGTTGATAAAAAGTAGAAAAAACCCTGCTATGCTGTCCCCAAGGAGGTGTATTCCATGGGAACCAAACTACTCATCGTAGACGACGAGCCGGACATCGTTGCCATGCTGGCCAGCTTTTTTACCGGCAAGGGCTACGAGGTCCTCACCGCTCAAAGCGGCCAGGAGGCCCTGAAAAGAGCGGAGCAGTCCCCGGACCTGATCCTGCTGGATGTGTCCATGCCGGACCTGGATGGCCTTGCAGTCTGCCAGGCGATCCGGGACCACCTGGCCTGCCCCATCCTGTTCCTCACTGCCCGCATTGAGGATACCGACAAGGTCCGTGGCTTTTCCGCCGGAGGAGACGACTATATCCTCAAGCCCTTCTCCCTGGTGGAGCTGGAAGCCCGGGTCCAGGCCCACCTGCGGCGGGAGGCCCGGCATCAGTCCCAGGCCCGGGTGAAGTTTTCCGGGGAGTTGACCATCGACTTTCTGGAGCGACGGGTCTTCTTCGGCAAGGAGGAGGTCCCTCTCACCAAAAAAGAGTTCGACATCGTGGAGCTGCTCTCCCAGAATCCCGGCCAGGTCTTTGACAAAGAACGCATCTACGAAAAAATCTGGGGCTACGACAGCGAGGGGAGCAGCGGAGTGGTGGCGGAGCATATCCGCAGGATACGGGCCAAGCTGGCTGTCCACTCGGATAGGGTCTATCTGGAAACAGTCTGGGGGTGCGGCTACAAATGGAACAGATAAGACACCGCTGGCGGGACCTCCCCCTGCGGAAGGCCCTGGTGGTCTATATCACCGCCGCCGCCCTTCTGGCCCTGGTCCTCTGCGCTGTAACAGCGGCCCTGTGCGACCTAAGGGTCGAGAAAATCTATGCCGCCTACCCGAACACCATGGAAAAATACTACCTCACCAACGAGCGGGGGGAGCGGCTGGGGGAGGGGGCCTACATCGGCACCGATGCCATCCCCCTGTCCCCCGAGGACCAGCGGACAGTGGACCTTCTCCGGGCCCTGCCCACGGTGACAACGCCGGTCTGGTCCGCCCTCTGCATCCTGGGGGCAGCGCTGCTTTTCTACCGGAACAAGCTGAAACGGCCCCTGGCAGAGCTGCGGCTGGCATCGGAAAAGATTTCCCAAAACGACCTGGATTTTACCGTCACCATCCACAGCAGGGACGAGCTGGGGCAGCTCTCCGCCTCCTTCGAGACGATGCGGGCCGCCCTGGCCCGGAACTTCTCGGAGATGTGGCGGCAGATGGAGGAGCGCAAGCGCCTGAACGCCGCCTTTGCCCACGACCTGCGGACCCCCCTCACCGTCCTCAAGGGCTACAACGAGATGCTCCAGGCCAGCGGGGAGGAACAGACCCGGACCACCGCCATCACCATGGGGCAGCATATCGCCCGGCTGGAGCAGTATGTCTCCACCATGAGCCAGCTTCGCCGCCTGGAAGACACCCGGCCCAACTGCCAGCCAACGGCCCTGGTCCCTCTGGCGGCTTCCCTGGCGGAAAGCGGCGAGATGGTCTGTACCCAGGCGGGGAAAACCTTTTCCCTGAATGATCAGGCAACATCCCCATCCCTCAGCCTGGACGGGGCTTTTGTCGCCCAGGTGTTTGGAAACCTTGTGGCCAACGCCGCCCGGTACGCAAAAAACACCGTGACCCTCACCCTGGCGGAGACCGGGGACGGCTTGCTCCTTACGGTGGCGGACGATGGCCCCGGCTTTGCCCCGGACACCATCGAAAAGGCTACAGACCCCTATTTCACCGGGGAGAAGGGGTCCCACTTCGGCCTGGGCCTATACATCTGCAACAACCTTTGCCGCCACCATGACGGTTGGCTGAAGGTGGAGAACGGACCGGCAGGAGCAAAGGCCACCGCTTTTTTTGGAACCAACGCCGAAATCAGATAGAAAATAGAAAATTTCGATTTATACTCTCCATGAAGCCATGGGGAGTATTTTCTTCCCCGGAAAGGAGTTTTCTATGGAATTAAAGACAGTGGGGCTGACCAAACGATACGGCCCGAAAACAGCGGTGGACCATCTCGGCGTTACTTTGACCAGCGGGGTGTATGGCCTGCTGGGCCAGAACGGCGCGGGAAAGACCACCCTCATGCGGCTTTTCTGCACCGTGCAGGAGCCCACCTCCGGAAAAATTCTGCTGGACGGCGAACCGGTCCGGGAGATGGGGGAGGCGTACCGGAGCCTTTTGGGGTATCTCCCCCAGCACTTCGGCTACTACCCGGACTTTACCGCCCTGGACTTTCTCCTCTACATGGCGGCGGTAAAGGGTCTGCCGGACCGGGCCGCCAAGAAACGGGCAAGGGAGCTGCTGGAGGCGGTGGGCCTTGCCGAAGAAAGCAGGCGGAAGGTGAAAACCTTTTCCGGCGGGATGAAGCAGCGGCTGGGAATCGCACAGGCCATGCTCAACGACCCCAAGATACTCATTCTGGACGAGCCCACGGCGGGGCTGGACCCCAAGGAGCGGGTGCGGTTCCGAAACCTGATCAGCGCCTTTTCCAAGGACCGGGTGGTTATCCTCTCCACCCACATCGTCTCAGATGTGGAGTTCATCGCTGAGGAGATCATCCTGATGAAAAGCGGTCGGGTCATCCAGTTCGGCAAGCCCCAGGACATCACCGCTGAGATCGACGGCTTTGTCTGGGAGTGTGGCGTCCCCACCAGCCAGGCGGAGCGGTACGCTGCCTCCTGGAATGTCAGCAACCTTCGCAACGAGGAAAACGGCACCACCGTCCTCCGGGTCATCGGGGAGCGGCCCCCTGTGGCGGGGGCGGTGCAGGTACAGTCTAATCTGGAGGATTTGTTTCTCTACTACTTTGGGGGGAATGAAGGATGAAAAAACTCATTGGCTTTGAACTTCGCAAGCTCTTTTCCCGGCGACTGACCCAGGTGGCCTTTGCCCTGGTGCTGCTTATTTCGGCCATTCTCAGCTTTTCCACCTACCAGAACAAGTACGCCTTTGACGGCGCCAGCCGGGAGGGCACCGGAAAGGAAGCGGTGGCCATCG
>JAETRV010000033.1 GCA_021770005.1 Anaerotruncus sp.
GGGCGCTCTGCGCCCAGACGTTTGGTCTGGGGCCAAACGTCCTGCTGTCTTGACCCCGCGATTTTTTACTCCGGCCTAAGAGCCGACGCTTCGCGTCGGTTGGCCTATGTACGCCGCTGCGGCGGCAGTGAAAAAAATCGAGTAAAACTTTAGGGCTTGAACAGGCTCTTAATCTCGGGTAGGGGCGAGGTCAAAGCAGAAAGCCGCGGCATAGAGGCCGAGGAACAGGTAAAATGCCGAAAAGACCGGGGATGGGGCCACCGCCACGCCACACCCGGCTACCGACGCGGCGAGCATCCCCGCACAGGCACAGAGCGCAAGCAACGCAAACGGGAATCCAAATGTGACCGCCTGCCTGATCCCCCGCTCCGGATCGATCCGGCCGAGCACCCGCGCGTGCGCGAGCAGGAACGGGGCGAGCAGGATCAGCATGACCGTCGTGAGCATCTGGTCGGAGACGCTTCGGATGGCCGTATACTCCATAAACGAGGAGAGCAGCAGCGCCACCTGCCACGCGAGCGGCACCAGCAGGAGCAGCCCATGGAACGGCTTAGACTGGGAATCCCCGCTGCGCCGCGCAACCATCAGGAAGAGCACACCCGTCACAAACGGCGCAATCCCGAGACAAAGGAACGAAACCAGTGTGACCACCAATGCCGCAATGAGCGCTGGCATGGTAAGCGCCCCCTGCAACCTTTCGAGCTGTCCGGACTGAGCCGCCAATCCGGAAACCCCCACCGGGAAACAGGCGACCCCCACCAGTGCGGCGGCAATCCGCTGGACACGGGAAACGCGGGGAACCGAGCCATCCCGCTGGAGCCATCCAAGCAGCAGGCAGCCGCCAACCCCCGCCAACAGAAGCAGGTTGAACAGGGCAGCGATGGTATGGTACCCCTCGTAATAACCGGTAAGCGGGTCGACCGAGGCAAATTTCAAAAAAAGGCGCAGGCCGGTGCAGACGGCCGTAAATCCAATAAAATATAGATGCAACAGTTTCCGGTTCATAAAACGCTCCATTTCACTGCGGCTCTCCCGCGAATGCCGGGTGGGACCACCGGCAGGTTCAGTTCGTATGACCTGTTCATTATACAGTTTACCCGAAAAATGGTCAAGATGCATCCGCACGCAAAATCCGGACAAAGTGTACTGCCCCTTGTTTTCCCCGCATAAACTGAAACTATCATCAAGCTCAGGGGGGAACTGCCATGCGAAGGAACTTTCCAGACTATGCGGTATTTGCGGTCCTGCTCTTTCTCATCCCGCTGCTCGCCCTCCGATCTCCGATCGCCCGCATTCCGGACCCGGCATCCACAGCCGGCCAACGTTCGCCTGCTGCTTCCCAGCCGGTCCAAACCGGCATGGAACACGCAGATTCCGGGGCCGGGGAACTGCCCCAGGCCTCGCTGGTGATGCAGATAGAAGATGGGTTCCGGATATTGGACGAGCAGACCGGGGAGATCTTTTCGGTCAGCGGGCGGGAATTTGTGCGCGGCGCGCTGGCAGCCGAGATGCCGCCCACCTTTCACCCGGAGGCCATGAAGGCGCAGGCCGTGGCGGCTCATACCTATGCACTCGCCTGCAAAGCACAAAATGCGGGAAAAGCATACGACCTGACCGCCGACCCAAAAAATTGGAAAAGCTTTACCACCGAGCAGGTGTTCCGGGAACGGTATGGCAGCTATGCGGACGCCTATTGGAAAGCGGTATGCAGCGCGGCTGACCCGGTCGCCGCCTATCTGTTGACCTGGGAGGGGGAACCAATCGTTGCGGCATACCACTCGATGAGCAGCGGCATCACCGAGGATGCCTCCAACGTCTGGCAGGGCGGAAAGCCCTATCTCACGCCGGTCGAGAGCGCGGGGGATCCTCTTGCCCCCGACTATGAGACGCAAACCTTTTTTCCGGTTGAACAGGTCGCACAAGTGGTCTTATCCGCCTGCCCGGATGCGCGGCTCGACGGGGAGCCCTCCGGCTGGTTCGAGATCACCGCGCGGTCGGAGGGAGGGTATGTCACCAGCCTTCTGGCAGGCGGGCAGGACCTTTCCGGTACCCAGCTGCGTTCCCTGCTGGGGCTTCGTTCGGCGGACTTTGATATCTCCTGCGATGGTACCCAGTTCTGTTTCACTGTGCGTGGATACGGGCATGGTGTCGGCCTTTCCCAGTATGGCGCGGACTATCTGGCGCGGCAGGGCGCGAGCTTTGACGAAATCCTGCTCCACTATTACACCGGCGCAACATTGGCGGTGATTTCCTGAAAATGCTTTGCAAACGGGAAACTCTGTGTTATAATAGCTTTTATAATGGGGTTATGAGCAGAACGATCGGTGGGCAGCCACCCACTGCCGTTCTAAAGAGCCTGTTCAAAATCGAAAGCTTTACTCAATTTTTCTCGAAAAATTGCGGGGTCAAGGGGCGGAGCCCCTGCGCCGCTTGGGCGGCGGGGGGCGCTTTTCTCTTGCAAAAAGCGCCCTGCAAAAGAGTTTGAGTCGGCTTCTAATGTCCAAAATAGCATGGCTTTGATTAGGACGATATGCGGGCGGCGACCTGCCACGTCCTGACGGGGATGTGAAAAGGGGTTGCCAAAGATGGAATTTGCCAAACGGATGGAACTTTTCGGCGTGGGGATCTTCTCCAAGCTGCTTGAACTGAAAAAACAGCAGATCTCCAAAGGAGTGCATGTGGTTGATCTAAGCGTGGGGACGCCGAACATCCCGCCAGCACAGCACATTCTGGATACCATGGCCAGAGAAGCTGCGGACAGGCGCAACTATGTCTACGCGATCAGCGACACCGCAGAACTTCAGGATGCGGTCGCCGTCTGGTACCGCCGGCGGTATGGGGTCGAGCTGGACCCTCGTACCGAGGTCGTCTCCCTGCTCGGTTCCCAGGAGGGGCTTGCACACATCAGCCTTGCGGTTGCTGATGAGGGGGACATTGTCCTTGTCCCCGATCCCTGTTACCCAGTGTTCGGGGATGGGCCGCGTATCGCCGGGGCGAACCTCCATTATATGCCCCAGCGCCGGGAAAACGGATACCTGATTGATCTCGACGAGATTCCCGAACCGGTCGCCAGGGCCGCCAAATTGATGATTGTTTCCTACCCCAATAACCCGACCACCGCGATTGCTCCGGCGGAATTTTACCACAAATTGATTGCATTTGCCCAAAAATATGGGATCATCGTCCTGCATGACAACGCATACAGCGAGCTGGTGTTTGACGGGGAGTCATGCGGCAGTTTTCTCGCCTACGAGGGCGCAAAAGAGGTCGGCGTCGAGTTCAACTCGCTTTCCAAAACCTACGGCCTGGCTGGCGCCCGGATCGGATTCTGCGTCGGAAATGCGCAGGTCGTTTCCAAGCTCTCCACGCTGAAATCCAATATGGATTATGGAATGTTCCTCCCGGTACAGAAAACCGCTATTGCGGCGATTACCGGGGATCAAGCGTGTGTTGCGGTCACCCGGCAGGCGTACGAAAACCGCCGCAACATCCTCTGCGATGGGCTTTCTGCAATCGGTTGGCCGGTAGAGCGTCCAAAGGCAACCATGTTTGTATGGGCGAGGATTCCCTCAAACTTCCAGAATGCGGAGCAGTTCGCGCTGCAACTGCTCGATCGTTCCGGGGTGCTTGTTACACCCGGGAGCGCGTTTGGTCCTTCCGGCGAAGGGCATGTGCGGCTCGCGCTTGTCCAAGATGAGGATGAGATGCGTTACGCGATCAACGCGATCGACCAATCCGGCATTCTGCGCTTATAAGTCTCCACCCGTTGCGAAAGGTTTTGATAAGACAAACGGCAGCCCTCCTTTTGGTTGGGTTGCCGTTTGTCTTATCTTAGGGTTTGATCAAAAGATACAAAGCAGATTGCTAAAACCTGAAATAGAGGAACGGGCTATATCCACTGCCCACCATATAAATAATTGCCAATATAAATGTTAAAAGGACAAAAAGTTCATATAATACACGACCAACCTTAGATGCGTTGATCCGCTCCATCAAGCCTGTATATGGGACGGAAAAAAGGATACCCATCATTAGAAAAAAGACATATTGTGAATTAAGCGTCATATTCAGGTAAGCGATGTCTTTCCCGTATGGGACAAACATCCCCTTGATAAAATCAACCGCCGCACCCAGATTATCCGCTCTGAAAAATACCCATCCAATCATAATCACCAATAAAGAATACACATGCTGGATGAGCGCCGGCAGCCGCTTCAAAATCTTTTCAAAACCCAGACGTTCAATGATCAGGAATACAGCGTAAAATAGCCCCCATACAATAAAGTTAAAGCTGGCTCCATGCCAAAGGCCAGTCAGGAAAAAGACAATCAGGAGATTCATGTAGGTTCTCGCTTTTCCTTTCCTGCTCCCTCCAAGGGGGATGTACAGGTAGTCCCGGAACCAAGTGCTCAACGAGATATGCCATCTGCGCCAAAATTCCTTGATCGATTTCGATATGTACGGGTAATTGAAGTTCTCAAGGAAGTCAAATCCGAACATCTTCCCCATACCGATTGCCATATCGGAATATCCGCTGAAATCAAAATAAATCTGTAGCGTGTAGGCCAAAATCCCGACCCAATGCCCCCATATAGAAGGATATTTGCCCGCAAAGACTGTATCCACCATGGGGGAAAGTTGATCCGCAATCAGCACCTTTTTGGAAAAACCGATTGCAAAACGAATAACCCCCATATGGAATTTTTCCCACGATGTTTCACGCTGTCCGATCTGATTTTTTACATCCACATAGCGCACAATCGGCCCTGCGATCAGCTGCGGGAACAGGGAGATATACAACGCTAAATCCAGAATATTTTTCTGTACTTCCACCTGTTTCCGATAGACATCAATCACATAGGACATAATCTGAAAGGTAAAAAAGGAAATCCCAATGGGAAGCGCTATTGCTGGGACCTGGATCGATGCTCCTGTTACCCGGTTCAGCGTATCCACGCTGAAATTCAGGTATTTAAAAACATACAGGATCCCTAAGTTGTAGACTACCCCGATGGTTAAAAACAGCTTGTCCTGTCTGCGGAATTTATTCAGAAAAATCCCAATCCAATAGTTGACAAATACGGACAAAAGCATCAGAAAAATATTCTTGGGTTCTCCCCATGCATAGAATATGAGCGACGCAAGCAAAAGCACCAGATTCCGATATCTGTCCCTTGCAAAATAGTATAGAAATAACAGAATGGGAAGAAACTGAAACAGAAATATTACAGAAGAAAATACCATCAGCGCGGCCTCCCCACATACATCAGTTGAAGTGCCAAATCTCTGTCATCATTATTAAGTCCTATTTCTTTGGGATTGAACGATTTGCTGCAATAAATTTCAATATCGTATTGGTCCCCATCACCAACTTCAGCCAAATCTTCCGCCGGAAGAAACAGCGATCCCGACCATGCCTCATGGAACTCTTTATGGAGCAGCCTATTGCCGTTTACAAAAACTTCAACCGTGTCTGGTGTTCCGTCACCTTCAAATAAATGAGAGGAAATCCCTATTTGAAGCTCCAGACCTTCTGACCCAATCCGCTCATCCTTCAAAAGAAGTTCCGAATAGTCTTTGGCCCATACAAAGCCATGCTTTTCTCCTTTTGTCCAGACACCATTAAACGGATTGGATTGCCAGGCTTCCCTGGAATAACAATTCAGGTTTTCTACATAATTTTTGGTGCTTTTTTGTGGCTCATAAGTATCCAGAAACTCGATTAAACGGTCAACAAATCCGTATCCATATTGTTGTATCTCTGGCTCTACTGTCTCAATTACCACAGCGTCAATATTATCCAGACAGGTTGAAAAATCAAATCCTTCCCATGAGCTAAACTTTGTCATTTTTCCTTTTTCATCCATAATATATTTCGCTCTGTTGGCATACCAAACTGTTTCATATGGATACAAATCCAGAATATCTTTTTTGATTCCCATTCCAAAGGAATCTCCATGAACCAGAATCCTGATTTTATCGTAATCTCCTGTATATTCTCTGCTCGCTGTATATTCATAATAGGTACCATTTTTTAGCTTATTCCACACATTCAACAGGTCATATACATCCGAATCCCACCAATATGGGGTTGACGACTTATTCACTTCTCCCAGTACAATATCTCTATAATTTTTACCCGCTATTTCAGACAGATCCTTAATAATTCGGGCGCTTGTCTCCTGTTCAAAGGTCCTCGACCAATGAATGCCTGTTGTATAAAAAGCAGGATATTGTAACGTATCCTTTTGATCTCGACAGATCAGATGTGGAATATCTGTCTCCGCAATCAGCTGTGAAAAATAAACGGTAGACGGAACCATATTTTTATCCGCGATTGCTTTATATTTCTGCGGGACATTCTCCGGATAAAAATTTGCTTTGCTGGGCGCGATACACACATAAAGGTGCTTGTCAAATCGTTTCAGCTTGTCCTGGAGAATCTGGAGCTTGTCCACATAATCCTGCATATTTTTCTGATGTTCTTCCTTAGAGTAATCCGCAAATCCGTTGATGCACCATTCTGCATTTATGTACCCCATATCATAAATATCCTTATTATATCCTATGAATCTGTTCCCAAGATTAAAGCAGTTATAGCGTATCGTCGCATAGGTTTTGGTAATGACCCCTCTTGGTTTAAAACTCGCTTCATACCATTTTGCAAAATTCTTCTGAAACTCTCCCTTCAAGAAGGTTTCAGCAGAGAATTCGGGTTTTTTTGTGCTATCTGTGAAGCCTTTCAACGGTACATCGCAGGCCCACGCGCTTGCTTTTGAGACAACCCCCAGCACAAGCGGCAGATACAAAACGGCCAAAAACAAGGCAATTGTGGTCTTTTTTAAATTCATCTGGTCTTTTGACCTCCTATAGCGTCCTACACAAAACCGGAGGCGCTGCCCAAGGAGGTTTGTGCTTATATCTAAAGGATATAAGCACAAACAGAGGACGTCCTCTGTTTTGGTGTATTTTATTATCCATTCATAGGGCTGCCAAGCCCTTTTATCAGCGCGTTATACCGAAAGCTGCGCACGCTCTCCCAATAGCTCCCGATTCGCCTCCAGCACCGGGGAAACCACTTCGCGGATAAACTCCTCCACCTGTTCCCTGCTTCTGCCGGTGAACTGCTCTGGCTGGAGCACCGCTTCAATCTCCTCGCGTTTCAGGTTAAACGAGGGATCCGCAACGATCCGGTCAATCAGGTCGTTCTCGCCGCCCTCCTCTTTGACCACCTTTGCCGCCGCGATCGAATGAACACGCAGTTTTTCATGCAGTTCCTGCCGGTCGCCGCCTTTCTTAACTGCGCTCATCATAATATTTTCACTTGCCATGAACGGCAATTCCCGCATCACCCGCTGGCGGATGACCTTCGGATAGACGACCAGCCCATCGCAGACGTTCAGCATGATCTTGAGGATCGCATCCACAGCGAGGAATGCTTCCGCAACTGCAATCCGTTTATTGGCACTGTCGTCGAGGGTACGTTCAAACCACTGGGTCGCCGCAGTAAACTCCGGGTTGAGGGAATTGACCATCACATAACGGGAAAGCGCGGTAATCCGCTCGGAACGCATTGGATTGCGCTTGTAGGGCATCGCCGACGAGCCGATCTGGTGAGCTTCAAACGGTTCTTCCATCTCCTTGAAGCTGGCGAGCAGCCGAAGGTCATTCGAAAATTTGCTTGCACTCTGGGCGATTCCCGCCAAAGCGTTGACCACAAAGCTATCCACCTTACGGGAATAGGTCTGCCCCGAAACCGGGACCACCGCGTCAAACCCCATCGCCTGCGCAATCTCCTGCTCGACCGCTTTTATCTTGGCAGAATCCCCATCAAACAGTTCTACAAAGCTCGCCTGTGTGCCGGTTGTCCCCTTGCTTCCCAGCAATTTCAGTCCCGTAATCCGATGTTCAACCTCCTCAAGGTCCATCATGAGCTCATTGATCCAGAGGGTCGCGCGCTTTCCGACCGTCGTCAGCTGGGCAGGCTGGAGATGGGTATACGCCAAGGCAGGCATTTCCCGGTAGTTCATCGCAAACTCTGACAGCAGGGAAATCACATTGAGCAACTTGCGGCGGACAACCCGCAGCGCCTCCCGCATGATGATAATATCGGTGTTGTCGCCTACATAACAGCTCGTCGCCCCCAGATGGATAATCCCTTTCGCATCGGGGCACTGCACCCCATAGGCATAGACATGGCTCATGACATCATGGCGTACCTCTTTTTCCCGCGCGACCGCAACATCATAGTTGATTTCATCGGCAAACTGTTCGAGCTGACTGATCTGCGCATCAGTGATCGGCAGACCCTGCTTCTGCTCGGCTTTTGCCAATGCAATCCAAAGTCTGCGCCAGATCTTAAACTTGTGGTCCGCGGAAAAAATGTACTGCATCTCCTCGCTTGCATAACGGGTGCAGAACGGGCTTTCATATTGATTGTGTGCCATATGGTCAACATCCTCTCTCTGATTTGCAGCTATTGTACCATAATCCCGCCATATCGACAAGGCTTGGCCCAACCTGTTTTGCCCTTCAGCCTTCCCTGCGTGCGCGGATTGCATAGATGGGCTGCCCAAGATTGGAAAAATAGGTTTCGTACTCGGTCATGATATTGCCGACGGCAGCTTCGCTGTTATGCAAGTCGGTGGTTGTGAAATAGGCTGGCAATACTGCGGCAAACTCAAACGTAGAAAAATGGTACAGCATATAGTTGTCTGTCTTAAACTGAAGTTCCCCGCCCGGTACGAGCAGCCTTTTGTAGACCTCTAGATTTCCCCTATAGGTCAATCTGCGCTTATACTGGCGGCGTTTATGCCATGGATCACAAAAATTGATGTAGATGCGTTCCAGCTCTTCCGGGGCAAACATCTCCGGAAGCTTCTCGGCATCGTCGAGGAGGAACCGGAGATTGGGCAGCGGCGGGTCTGCGTGCATCGCCCGCTCAACCGCGATCACCGCGACATTCGGTTCCCGCTCCATTGCGATAAAATTGATGCCCGGATTCTGCTGGGCAAGCTGGCAGATAAACGCCCCCTTGCCGCATCCGATCTCAAGATGGAGCGGCGCGGACGGATTGGGGAACGCCTCCCGCAGACGCCCCTTTTGAGCGGCGGGGTCGGACAAAATCATCGCAGCACAGGCATTGAGCCGCGGAATCAGGTTGGCCTTTTTGCGTGGACGCATGGGATCACTCCTTTTTGCTTTGAAGCGGGGGGATTAACTATTGCGGGCCAGCACATCTGCCGCGAGCTTTTCCGCGTCCGCATAGGTGCGCAGTTCCCCGCTTTGTTTGCGGAATGCGGGCGCGCCGCGCATCCCCTTCATATACCAAGCTGCATGTTTGCGGGCTTCCCGCATCCCACCGCTCTCCCCTTTGTTTTCACAGATCAGCTTGATGTGCCGCAGCATCACCTGCATCTTCTCGGGCAGGCTGGGGTCCGGGAGGACGGTCCCATCGGTCAGGTAGCGGTCGATCTGGCGGAAAATCCATGGGCTGCCAAGCGCGCCGCGCCCGATCATCACCAAATCACATTTTGTATATTCATACATCTTCATTACAGAGGGTAGGTCTACACAGTCCCCATTCCCAATGACCGGAATCGAAACCGCCTGTTTCACCGCCGCGATAATGTCGAGATCGACCGGGGGCGCATAATACTGCTGCCGTGTACGGCCATGGACTGTCACCGCCGCGGCACCGCTCTGCTCGATTGCGCGGGCAAATTCCACCGCATTGACCGACTGGTCATCCCATCCCTTACGGAACTTGACAGTGACCGGCAGGTCCACCGCCCGGACAACCGCCTCGGTGATTCGGGCCGCAAGCGCCGGATTTTTCATCAACGCCGAGCCGCCGCCGTTGCCCGCTACTTTTGGAGCAGGGCACCCCATGTTGATATCAATGACATCCGGCTTAAACGCAAGCGCCTTGCGCGCTGCCTCCGCGAGAATCTCCGGCTCGTCACCAAACAACTGCACCGCAACCGGCCGCTCCTGTTCGCTCACCGTAAGCAGACGGGCGGTCTTTTTGTCCGAATAGTGCATCCCTTTGGCGGAGGCCATCTCCCCGACCAGATAACACGCCCCAAATTCTTTGCAGATCTGGCGGAATGCGCTGTCTGCGACTCCAGCCATTGGTGCGAGCGCGGCGGTGCGTTTCAGTTCCAGGCTGCCGATTTTCATAGCATCCTCCTTATAAAAGAGTTTGAATAAGCGCGAAGCGCCTGTTTAAAATCGAAAGCTTTACTCAATTTTTCTGCTCCGGCCCAAGAGCCGACGCTTCGCGTCGGTTGGCCTCTGCACGCCGCTGCGGCGGCAGTCGAAAAATGGCGGATTCCACTGCAAGCCGCAGCGAAGCGTTTCGGAGCGCAACCGCCGAAAGCGGCTCTTAGCGCGGAGATTCGTGGTTCCCCGTCCAGCAGCTTGTTGATTTTATCAACAAGCTGGGTAGGGGGCTTTTTACAAGAGAAAAAGCCCCCTGCAAAAGATTTTAAATAGGCTCTTAGGGGGCAGCGCCCCCTCCCCGGCAAGCCTTGACGGCTCGATTCGTTTCTCCACCCAGCTTGCCGGGGAGAACTCAATCAGGGAAAATGACACAAAAAAGTATTGACGTAAGCTGCACGCCAATACTTTTCCGGATACCCAGCGCCCCTGCAATGGCAGGGAACCTGTTTTATGCGTTGGTGTTGTTCTCGATATATTTCACGATGTCGCCAACCGTCTTGATGTTCTCGATCTCCTCATCCGGGATCTCGGTGTCAAACTCCTCCTCGAGGCTCATCACCAGGTCAACAATATCGAGCGAATCCGCGCCGAGGTCGCCTGTGATGCTCGCATCCATCGTGACTGCATCCTCTTCGACGTCGAGCTGGTCCACCAGAATCTCTCTTACTTTTTCAAATACCATAAATCGTTCCTCCTAGTATCTTGATTAAACCGGCAGGATACCGGTCAAAGGGGATTGACACCTTTCTGTTCGGTGAATACCCCAACCTTACGAAACTTATAATACCTGTTTTCCAACAGTTTGGCAATAGGTATTTTCATATATTTTGGGATGGTTTCTGAAATATATTGCCGGATTGCCTCCGCGGCCGCCTCGGGGTCGATATGCGCCCCTCCGTCCGGCTCAGGGATAATCGTTTCCGCCACCCCGAATTCAACCAAGTCCTCGGCGGTGATCCGCATAATATTCGCGGCTTCCTTCTCGCGGGAGGGGTCTTTCCAGAGGATCGACGCAAACCCGCGCGGCGAAATCACCGAATAGATCGCGTTCTGCATCATCGCCAGCTCATCGCAGACACCCAGCGCAAGCGCGCCGCCGCTGCCGCCCTCCCCCAGCACGATCGAGATGACCGGGGTTTCGAGCTGCATGAACTCCATGAGGTTGCGGGCGATTGCCTCCCCCTGCCCGCGCTCCTCCGCGCCGATCCCGCAGAATGCACCGGGGGTATCGATCAGGCAGACCACCGGGCGGTGGAACTTCTCCGCCTGCTTGGCGAGCCGGAGGGCCTTGCGGTACCCCTCCGGATGGGGCATTGAAAAGTTGGTCTGCTGGTTCTCCTTGAGGTCGCGTCCTTTGACCTGTGCAAGCACTGTGACCGGCTGGCCGTCCAGCGTACCGATCCCGCCCAGGATTGCGGCGTCGTCCCCGTAGAAACGGTCCCCATGCAGCTCGATGAAGTTTTCGAACACCAGCGGCAGGTAATCCCGCACCGTCGGGCGGTTCTTTTCCCGGATGATCTGCATCCTATCCCAGGCTGTCTTTGCCATTGTTGGCACCCCCTGTCTGATGCAGCTTGAGCAGCTGCGAAATCGTCTTACGCATGGCGCTGCGCTCCACAATCAAATCCACAAATCCATGCTCCTGCGCAAACTCCGCCGACTGGAAGTCCTCGGGGAGCCGCTGTTTGATCGTCCCCTCGATCACCCGCCGTCCCGCAAAGCCTACGAGCGTCTTTGGCTCGGCGATGATGATATCCCCCAGCGAGGCGAAGCTGGCGGTCACACCGCCGGTGGTTGGGTCGGTCAGGACAGTGATATAAAGCAGCCCTTGTTTGGAGTGCCGCCCGACCGCGCCGGAGGTTTTGGCCATCTGCATCAGCGAGATGATCCCCTCCTGCATCCTTGCGCCGCCGCTGGCGGTGAAGAGCACGACCGGGAGCCGCCTGCTTTCCGCCTGCTCGAATAGCCGGGTAATCTTTTCCCCCACCACCGAGCCCATCGACGCCATCATGAACCGGGTGTCCATCACACCGATTGCACAGGGGCTGCCCATGACCGTACATTCTCCGGTGATGACTGCATCCCGCAGGCCGGTCTTGCGGCGCAGATGGTAGACCTTTTCCGGGTAACCCGGGAAATCGATCGGGTCGAGGCTCTTCATATGCTTGTCATACTCAATAAATGTGAAATTATCTGCAATCTGCTCAATCCGCTCCTGCGCGGTGAGCCGGGCGTGGTAGCCGCAGTTCGGGCAGACCTTGTTGCCCAGCAGGAACGCGTCCATAAATTCCACCTTGCCGCAGCGGGGGCATTTGAACATCAGGTTTTCCGGGATGCTCATCTTCCCCTTCTGGGCGCGGGGCTTATCGTAGGAAGCCCTTGTTTTGACCTTGGAAAACAGATCCTCAAGCATTTTCACACACCTCCGTTTGCAGCCTTACTTTTGGATCAAGCGGTCGAGGAACCCAATGTCGTAATCGCCCTCGGTGAACTCCTTGTTATGGAGCAGGGAGAGCTGGAAATCGATATTGGTATCGACCCCCTCCACCAGGAACTCCGCCAGCGCCCAGCGCATCTTCATAATCGCCTCCCGGCGGGTCGCCGCATGGACGATCAGCTTGGCGATCATCGAATCGTAATAAGGCGGGATGGTGTACCCGGCGTAGACCGCGCTGTCGATCCGCACCCCCGGCCCGCCCGGCATATAGAGCGACCGGACCTCCCCCGGCGAGGGGCGGAAATCGAGCGCCGGGTTTTCGGCGTTGATCCGGCATTCGATCGCGTGGCCCTGCATAGTGATTTCCTCCTGACGCAGGCCCAGCCGTTTCCCCTGTGCAATCGCAAGCTGGGTTTTGACAATGTCCACCCCGGTCACCGCCTCGGTGACCGGATGCTCCACCTGAATCCGGGTGTTCATCTCCATAAAATAGAAGTTGCCCTGTTCGTCCACCAGAAATTCAATCGTACCCACGTTATAGTATCCGGCGGCACGCACCGCAGCCTTGGCGGCTTCGCCCATCCGGCTGCGCAAGCTTTCGTTCATCACCGGCGCCGGGGAGGGACACTCCTCAATCAGCTTCTGGTTGCGCCGCTGGACCGAACAGTCCCGCTCGCCGAGGTGCAGCACATTCCCATGCTCGTCGGCCAGCACCTGGATTTCGATATGGCGGGGATTGACCAGGAATTTTTCCAGATAGATGTCCCCATCTCCAAAACAGGCAATCGCCTCCTGCTGTGCGGCGTCGTAGGCGGACTCGATCTCGTCGGCAGAGCGGGCGATTCGGATACCACGTCCGCCGCCGCCCGCCGAAGCCTTGACCATCACCGGGTAACCGATCCTGCCGGCGATTTCCCGCGCCTCCTGCACATCGGCAACCGCGCCGTCGCTGCCCGGCACAACCGGGACACCCGCCTGTTTCATCGTCTCTTTGGCGCGGGCCTTGTTGCCGAGCAGCTCGATCGACTCGGGGGAAGGCCCGATAAACTTGACCCCGCAGGTGGCACAGAGACGCGCAAAATAGGCGTTCTCCGATAGGAAACCAAACCCGGGGTGGATCGCATCCGCGCCCGTCTGCTCACAGACCGCGAGGATTGCGTGCATATTCAGATAGCTGTCCTTGGATGCCGGCGGGCCGATACACACACATTCATCTGCAATCTGCGCGTGCAGCGCCCGTTTGTCCGCTGTCGAGCAGACCGCCACAGTCGGCAGGCCCATCTCCCGGCAGGCGCGGATGATGCGCACCGCGATCTCTCCGCGGTTGGCAATCAGCACTTTTGAAACCATCATTTTCCCCTCTCAAAAAAGCATCCCGCCGCGTGCGCGCGACGGCGGGGGCTCTGCCCCTCGACCCCGCCACCTTTGAAAAGGTGGACGAAACTTTTGGTTTTGTAAGTCCCCCTAAAATCTATCCCCCATTAAAAGCTTTACTCAATTTTTCTCGAAAAATTGCGGTTTCCAAAGGCAGAGCCTTTGGTCGCTCGTCGCAACGAGCGAAACGCTTTATCCTGAGAAGCGCATTTTTCGGGTGAATTGCCGCCCAACGGGCGGCAAGAGGGTGCTTTTTACAAGAGAAAAAGCACCCTTGCAAAATGCGAAACAGATTGCTATAAGAGCCTTTTTGTTCCGATAAAAATTCATGCGTTTTCGCCTTTGCTGAGTGCGAAGGTGATCTCTGCGCTCGCTGCCAGTTCCCCGTCGACCGTCGCGGTCGCGGTACCGGTGCCGAAGCTGGATTTCAGCTTGAGCATCTCGACTTCGAGCCGCACCGTATCCCCCGGCAACACCGGGCGGCGGAACTTGGCCTTGTCGATCTTCGCAAAAAAAGCGAGTTTGCCTTTGTTTTCCGGCATCGACAACACGCACACCGCGCCCGCCTGCGCCAGCATCTCGATGGTCAACACCCCAGGCGTGACCGGATGTCCCGGGAAATGCCCTTGGAACCAATAGGAATCGGGTGCGATGTATTTTTTTGCAACGACCCGTTTGCCCAGTTCCATCTCTTCGACCTCGTCGATGAGCAGGAACGGGTCCCGGTGGGGGATAATCTGTTTGATCTGTTCTTTATCCAGTAAAGCCAACGTAAATGCCCCCTTTATTCCAGCCGCAGGACCGGCTGGCCGTATTCGACCGGCGCGCCGTTCTCGACCAGCACTTCGGCGACCACGCCGCTCTTATCGGCGGGCACCTCGTTCATCACCTTCATCGACTCGATGATAAATACGGTCTCCCCTTCGGAAACCGTCTGCCCGACCTTGACAAACGGGTCCTTATCCGGCGAGCTTGCCGCATAGAACGTCCCGACAATCGGGGAGGTGATGACCTTGCCCTCCGGCTGTTTTTCCGGGGCAGGGGCAGAGGCTTCCGCGGCTGCGACTGCCACCGCGACCGGGGCCGCCTGCACCGCAGCGGCGGGGGCCGGAGCCGGCGCTACAGACGGCGCCTGCTGGCCTTTGATTTTCAGGCGGAATTCCTCCACCTCGTAAACCAGCTCGCTGATCTCGTTTTTGTGCATACTGTCCATCAGCGCCTGGATCTGTTCGATCGTCATTTCCTTTGCCATTTGTCAACCCTCAAATTTCTTCAGAAGTAGCGAAGCATTGTGCCCGCCGAACCCGAGCGAATTGGAAAGCGCGTAGGTCACATCGGCTTTGCGCGCACCCTCGGTCACATAGTCGAGGTCGCACAGCTCATCCGGGACCTTGTAGCCGACAGTAGGGGGGAGGACTCCCTCTGCAAGCGCCTTCATGGTGATGATCGCTTCGACGCCGCCCGCCGCGCCGAGCATATGCCCGGTGACCGACTTGGTCGAGCTGACCGCCAGCTTGTAGGCATGTTCCCCGAACGCCCGCTTGATCGCGGCGGTTTCGCACTGCTCGTTGAGCGGGGTGGAGGTGCCGTGTGCATTGATATAGCCGACCTGTTCCGGTGTGATCCCGGCCTCCCGGACTGCCTTGAGCATCGCGTGTGCCGCGCCGTCGCCCTCCGGGTCCGGACCTGTGATGTGGTGGGCGTCGTCGGTTGCGCCGTAGCCCACGATCTCCCCGAGGATCTGCGCGCCGCGCGCTTTCGCGTGCTCATACTCCTCGAGCAGCAGCAGCCCCGCGCCCTCGGACATAACAAATCCGCTGCGCTCCTTGTCGAACGGGATGCAGAGCCGGTCGCAGTCCTGCGATTCGGTGAGCGCGCCCATGTTCTGGAATCCCGCTACCGCAAACTCATTGATCGAACCTTCCGAACCGCCGGTGATGCAGAGGTCGAGGTAGCCGTCCTTGATCTTGCGGAACGCCTCCCCGACCGCGTGCGCGCTGGTGGCGCAGGCGGTGACAGTGGCGAAGTTATCCCCCTTGAACTTGTATTCAATCGCAATCTGACCGGCCGCCATGTTACAGATCATCATGGGGATCAGGAAAACCGAGACCCGGTCCGGACCTTTTTCCAGGAATTTGGCGTGTTCGGTGACGGTCGATTGGAACCCGCCGATCCCGCTGCCGACGATTACGCCCGCGCGATAGGGGTCGATCCCCGAGAGGTCGCCCGCGCTGTCGATCAGCTGTTTTGCCGCTGCCATCGCAAACTGGGTATATCGGTCCATCCGGCGAGCTTCCTTCTTATTCAATCCCATCGCGACCGGGTCCCAGTCCCGGATTTCAGCCGCGTTTTTCACCTTCAGCCGGGAGGTATCGAACGACGAGATCGGGGCAAACCCATGGTTTCCTTGTTTGACGTTCTGCCACATGCTTTCCGCATCCAGACCAACCGGGGTGACCGCACCCACCGATGTGATGACCACTCGTTTCATTCTTTTGCACTCCTCTGTTTTCTATCTCCGTTCACATGACGATTCCGCCGTCCACACAGAGCACCTGCCCGGTGATGTAGGACGCCTTGTCCCCCGCGAGGAACGCCACCGCATCGGCAACGTCCTCCGGCTTGCCGGTCCGTCCCAGCGAGATCCGCTCGGTAATCGCCGCCTTTGCCTTGTCCGGCAGCTTTTCGGTCATATCCGTTTCGATAAATCCGGGGGCCACCGCGTTGACGGTGATCCCGCGTGCGCCAAGCTCCTTGGCCGCGGATTTGGTCATACCGATGATCGCGGCCTTGGAAGCCGAATAGTTGAGCTGCCCGGCATTGCCATAGACCCCCGCCACCGACGAGATGTTAATGATCCGTCCGCCCCGCTGCTTCATCATCACCGGCGTGACCTGCCGCATCATGTTAAAGACGCTCTTCTGGTTGGCAGCGATGACATCGTCAAACTGCGCCTCCGACATCCGGGCGATGAGACCGTCGCGGGTGATCCCCGCATTATTGACCAGCACATCGATCCTGCCCCAGCGCGCCATCACCCGCTTGACCATCTCAGCGCACTCCTCAAACAGCGAGACATCCGCGGTAAAGCAGTCGGCGTCCACGCCGTACTTCATGCATTCGGTGGCAACCTCCCGGGCAACCAGCGCGGCCTGCTCGTTGCGGCAGTTGATCGCCACATCAAACCCTTCCTGTGCCAACGCAACCGCGATTGCGCGCCCGATCCCCTGTTTTGCGCCTGTGACCAGTGCAACCTTACTCAAAAGTAATCCCCCTCTCGGCAACCAGGTTTTTCAGCAGCGCTTCGCTGGTCTGCATCAGTTCATCCGCAATCACCTTTGCGGGAGCGATCCGCGAGACCAGGCCCGAAATCTGCCCGGCCATAAAGCTGCCCTCTTCGAGATTGCCGTCCTGTACCGCCTTGCGCAGCGAACCGGCCGCGAACTTCTCGAACTCCTCGAGCGAAACCTCCTCGTGCTCCATCTTGGCGAGCTTGCGGGTCAGCTTGGTCTTGAGCGACCGGATCGGTGCGCCGCCGTTGCGGCCGGTCACGATCGTTTCGGTGTCCTTCGCCTTGACAATCAGGTTTTTATAGTTCTCATGCGCGGGGCTTTCCTCCGCGCAGACGAAGATGGTGCCGCACTGCACCGCCTGTGCGCCCAGCGCAAACGCCGCGGCAACCCCGCGCGCGTCCGCGATGCCGCCCGCCGCAATGACCGGGACCGAGACCGCGTCCACGACCTGGGGCACCAACGTCATGGTGGTCAGTTCACCGATGTGACCGCCCGATTCGCAGCCCTCCGCGACCACCGCGTCCGCGCCCGCGCGCTCCATCCGCTTGGCGAGCGCCGCCGACGCGACGACCGGGATCACCTTAATGCCCGCGTTTTTCCACATCTCCATATATTTGCCGGGGTTGCCCGCGCCGGTAGTCACCACCTTGACCCCCTGCTCGGCGCAGACCCGCGCCACATCGTCGGCAAACGGGCTCATCAGCATGACATTGACGCCGAACGGCTTGTCGGTGAGGGATTTCGCCTCTTTAATCATGCTCTCAACCACCTCGCCCGGGGCAGCGGATGCCCCGATCAGCCCGAGCCCTCCCGCGTTGGAAACCGCGGCGGCGAGCTTCGCGTCCGCGACCCATGCCATCCCGCCCTGGAAGAGCGGGTATTGGATGCCCAGCATCCGGGTAATCTCTGTTTTTATCATGTTGACTTCCACCTTATCTTTTAAAGTTTTACTCGATTTTTTTCAAAAAATCGCGGGGTCGAGGGGCAGAGCCCCCGCCGCCGCGCACGGCGGAACACCTGCTTGGGCGCTGGGCGCCCGCCTGAGAAGCGCATTTAGGGGGTGAATCGTCACTGACTTGGCAAGTCAGTGACGAGAGGGGGCTTTTTGCAAGAGAAAAAGCCCCCTGCAAAGACTTCTAATAGACAAATACCGCGCCCGCGTAGACCAACCCTGCACCGAATCCGGCAACCCCGACCTTCTGTCCCCGGGTCAACCGGCCCGAGCGGATCATCTCGTCCAGCGCAATCGGGATGCTGGCCGAACTGGTGTTTGCGGTCTCATGGATGTTGACCCACGCTTTCTCAAGCGGCAGGCCGAGTTTTTTCATTGCGGTCTGGATGATCCGGATATTTGCCTGATGGGGAACCACCCAATCTAACTCAGATAGCCCAATCCCCGCTTTCTTGCAGGAACGGCGGATCGCCTCGGGCATCGCGGAGGTTGCGAATTTATAGACCGCTTTCCCATCCATATAGAAGGTATCGTCCTGCGCCTCAATCCCGCTGATCTGGTTTTCCGCCGCCGGCTGCCCCGCGAACGGGATGTCCGGGCGGTGATGGCGGCCGAACATGAAGTGTGCGCCTGTCCCGTCCGCCCCGAGATCGCTGGCGAATAGCGCATCCTCCGCCCGCACCACACATGCGCCCGCACCGTCGCCAAAGAGTACGCAGGTTGACCGGTCGGAAAAATTGGTGGCCCGGGAGAGCATCTCGCTGCTCACGATCAAGACCGTATGCACGTCCCCGCAGGACAGATACCGCCGCGCCATATCCAGCGCGTAGACATATCCCGCACAGGCGCAGACAACGTCGATGCAGGAGGCGTGGACCGCTCCAATCTCCCCCTGCACAATACAGCTCATCGATGGGGAAAGATAATCCGCCGTTACGGTGGTAAAGAGGATCAGGTCGATCTCCTCCGGGCGGATTCCCGCCGCCTCCAACGCCCGCTGCGCCGCCTTGACCCCCATGCTCCAGCAGGTGTCCTGCTCTGCAATATGCCGCCGGCTGATCCCGGTCCGGGTGCGGATCCATTCGTCCGAGGTCTCGACGATCCGGGTAAATGCTTCGTTCTCTACTACATGGTCAGGCAGATAGCTGCCTGTTCCGCATATCCTGATTCCTGTCATGTATCTGCTCCTGTTTTCCCTGCCTTTTTCGTCCCCGACCCTTGCATCCCTCCGACCGGCTGTGGTAAAATATCCAGCAGATCATCCTTGTCAACTGTACTGCTGAACGATATGGCAGCTGCAAAATTCCGGGAAGAACGAAAAATGTAACAGTTGTTATATTCCTTCACTAGAATAAAGGAAGAGGCCATAATTTGTCAATACCTAATTTGTGAACTTTTTTTGTCCGGCCCTGGGCGCGCGGCGTTTAGGGTATGCCGCTGGGCGGCATGGGGATGCGGGGAATCCGCCCCCGCGCGGCGGGTTGCTTTTCGGATGCACGAAAAGCAACCAAAAGTGCACGTAAGGGGTTCCCCCTTACGTATCCCCTCGCCCCCAGGTGAAGCGCTCATGCTCAAGGCTGACTTGCACCATTGGATGCCCCCAAAGGCCGAAGCCGCGCAGATTGCGGAAACAGACAGAGCACCCAATTCCGGAAGGGTAGGACACACGGGGAGGGGGCGTTGACCTCTAGTCCGTGAGGCGCATCCTGCCTGAGCGCCGCGTGCAAGCGCGCTTCGGCGTCAGCCGAGAAGCGATAGGCGTTGTTTCGGTCTGGGGCCTAAAACAACATGCGGCTGTCTTGAGGCACCTTCCCTGTCAGGCAGTTGAGAAAAAACAAACGATTTCATAGAATGGAGCGATCAGCAATGACCAAAACAGCTTTTCTTTTCAGCGGACAAGGCTCCCAGTATCCCGGCATGGGAAAGGAGCTTTACGAGACATTCCCGGCGGCACGCGCGGTCTACGAGTGCGGCGGGGACATCCTGGGCTTTGACCTGGCAAAGCTCTCGTTCGAGGGGGACGAGGCCTCTCTCGCCCAGACAAAGGTTTCCCAGCCCGCAATTTTCGCGGTTTCGATGGCGGCTTACGCGGTCGTCTCGGAATTTTTGCAGCCGGACGCGTTCGCCGGACACTCCCTGGGCGAATACGCTGCCCTCACTGCGGCGGGCGCATTCTCGCTCGAGGATGGGTTCCGGGTGATCGGCGCGCGTGCCGCCGCGATGCAGCGGGCGGCAGACGCGAACCCGGGCAGCATGTTTGCGATTGTCGGCAGCGATGAGCAGACGGTCGCGCAGGTCTGCGAGGAGACCCCCGGCTACCTGTTGCCGGTCAACTTCAACAGCTTGTCCCAGACAGTGATTGCCGGCGAAGTCGAGGCAGCACAGGCGGCGGCAGACCGTCTTGCAGGGATGGGGGCCAAAGCGGTCAAACTGGCGGTTTCGAGCGCGTTCCATTCCAAAATAATGGCCCCTGCTGCCGAGGAGTTCCGCGCGGCCATTGCGGACGTCAAGACCAATCCGCTTTCCAAACCGTTCTACTCTAATCTTAACGCGAAGCTGCTCGATCCCGACACGGATCTTGTCGAATACCTCGCAAATCATCTGGTTTCCCCAGTCCGGTTCCACGAGGAGGTCTCTGCTATGCTCGCCGATGGGATCGAACGGTTCGTCGAGCTCGGCCCCAACAAGGTGCTGACCATGCTGGTCAAGCGCGGGTTCAAACAGGCGTCCGCCTTGAATGTCGAAAACCTCAAAACCCTTGAAAAGCTCAAGGGTACCCTGTGAGGAACGGACAGATGGGCGGTTACCGGCTGATTGGGCATCCGTTGGGACACAGCATGTCCCCGCAGATTCATGAACGGCTCTTCGCGCTCGAAGGGCGGGCGGATAGCTACACCCTGTTTTCATTCCCGCCAAAGGAGCTGGAAGCACAAATCCCCGTCCTGCGCGGGCTGGACGGGTTCAATATCACCATCCCCTATAAGCAGGCAATCCTCCCCTACCTCGACAGTCTGGATGATTCTGCGGCCCTCTACGGGGCTGTAAATACCGTCCGGATGCAGGGAGGCAGGATGACCGGCTACAACACCGACTGTGACGGGTTCTTGCGTACGATGCAGGCCCACAGGTTCTCGCTGCAAACCTCGGTCTGTGTGGCGGGGGCGGGCGGTGTCGGGCGGATGTTTGCGATCGAGGCGGTCCGGCAGGGCGCTGAACTGACCATCGCAGTGCGTGACCCCGCAAAAGGGCAGGCGCTTGCGCAGGAGATCGGCGAACGGTTCGGCTGCCCGGTGCAGGTCTCTCCGCTTGACGCGCTCGACCGCCCGTTCGGCTTAATCATCAATGCTACGCCGGTCGGGATGTCCCCAAAAACCGGTGTTTCCCCACTCCCCAAATCGGTTGTCGCACAGGCGGGCGCGGTGTTCGACTGTATCTACAATCCCCGTGAAACCCGTCTGCTTCAGGATGCCCGGGAAGCCGGCGTCCCCGCTGCGGGCGGGATGGAAATGCTCGTCTGGCAGGCGGCGGTTGCACATGAAATCTGGCATGGTTCGCGGTTCTCGTCCGCACAGATCGACCCGTTGGTCGGCGAGATGAACGCCCTGCTCGATCAGAAAGCGGGGCGACCGGATGCGTAACATCATCCTCTGCGGCTTCATGGGATGCGGCAAAACAACCGTCGGGCGGTATCTGGCGCGGCTGACCGGCCTCACCTATGTGGACCTGGATGCTGAAATCGAGTCGGAACAGGGCATCCCCATCCCGGAGATTTTTGCCGCATATGGGGAACCCTATTTCCGCGATCTGGAACATCAGGCGGTGAAGCGTCTGGCGGGCCGCTCCCGCTGTGTCGTTTCGACCGGCGGCGGCGCGCTGACCTTCCGCCGCAACATCGATGCGCTTTCCCCCGCGGACCTCGTGGTCTTTCTGGACGCGGCGTTCCCGGTCTGTTACCAGCGGATCAGGTGGAGCGACCGCCCGATCGTGCGGTCAAGCACGCCGGAGGAGTTACAGTCCCTCTTTGAGAAGCGGCGCTCATCCTATCTGGAAGCCGCATCCTTTACAGTGGATGCAGGCCAAACGGTAGAGCAGGTCGCCGAGGCGATTGCAGCCCGCTACCACCTCCTCGATGAAAGGGAACCGCCCGAACGGCAGGTCCCTGGAAAAAACCGCTGAAAAAGCCGTGTCCCACTCTACCTTCCAAAGTGGGACACGGCTATCTTTCTCATGATGAATCTCTGAACCAAACGTTTCGCCAGCCTTTTGAAAGGCTGCGGAGCCCCCCGCCGCCTTCTAAACCGCTGTCTTTCCGTCCTTCTCAGGCCGGAACTTTCCCGGATCGGCCTGCGCGGCGGCAAGAATCTCCGCCACCTTTTCCACATCCACATCCCGGTCCTGTTGAAACTTCGTCCGCCCAAGCAGTTTCCCAAGCTCTGTAAACTGCACCACATCCTCGGACTTAATGTAGCTCGTCACCCCGCGTTTGGCCGCGGTAATCACCACCGCGCGCTCGGGGGAAGACAGTTTGATCCCTGCGTCATGCAGCAGCGAGAGCACCCGTCCGGCGCACCGGTCGGCCTGAAGCAAGGGATTTTCCATCCGGTACCGCCCCTGCCCTGGTATGCCGAGCGACCAGTATTTGTCCCCGGGCTTTCCGTAGTAATCCCCGGCGAAGATGATATCATATACCAGCAGGACCCCAAAATAGCCGATCAGGATATGGTCCGCCCAGCCGGTCTGCCCATTGGCCTCGAGCTTCACATCGTCGAGCACCCGGAACCCGCGCGGCGCTGCAAACCGTTTCAAACGGCGGCTCACCCTGTGTTTTTCACTATGTTCTGTTCTCCGCCAGTTATAAGCGATCCGGACAACCACAATCACCGCTGCAACCACCAGCATCACCAGGCCGGTGATCACAGCAAACTGGTCGAAATCAAATGTTCCCATCTGTTATCCTCCATGTGTTTTCAAATTCCCAATCTAAACTATAACAAATTCTGACCGGATTTGCAAGGAAATCCACTGGATATTCTTCCCCGCAAGCCTCCGTGACCTATGGGAAAAGCGGCCCGGTTTGTAAACATTATTTAAAAGGTGGATTGTTACAGTTGAACCACGGAGTGAAATCCGGTATACTCTAATTTGATAATCAAACACTCCCTAGATGGAACAGGAGGCCTTTTTTTGAAACAATTGATCTGCTTTTGTGCAGTGGTTCTGCTGGCTTTTCCGCTGAGCGGCTGTGATTCCGCGCAGGCCAGTGCAGAGGTATATTTGGACAGCGGTATCATGGATTCGGGGGACAGCCTGACAATCGATCTGGAAGAGGACGCCGCTACCCAGGCGCTCGATGAGATCTACGAAACGATCGATGTGCGCGGCCTTGCATTTGCCAACCGGGACCTCCTTAAAAACAAATTCTTTATCAATCCCGACCAGCTGGAAGAATTCCATGTCAAATACGCGTCCGGGCGGTACGGCGTGGCAGATGTATTCCTGCTCAAGCCCTACCCGGAATACCGCGCGGATGTGCGGGAATCGCTCGAACAGGTCAAGGTGAGCCGGGTCAAGGAATTTGAAAACTTCGATATTTATAACTCCTATCGGATCGCGCAGGATGCGGTTATCTTCGAGCAGGGGGAATATCTGGTCATGCTTATGCTCGACGATACCGAAGCCGCGCGCGCAATCATCAACCAGTATCTCCCGCAATAAAACCCGCGTCCCGGGGCTTTTTGCCCGGCGGCTGCCGCACTGTGGATCCACAGTGGATGAAATGTTTGGATTTAGGGAGGTCTGTTTTCGATGTCTGATTCCAAAATCCGCAGGGTTCCCCTGCTCGATGAACTGCGCGGCCTGGTGATCCTGTTGATGGTCTTCTACCACGCCGCCTATGATCTGGTCTATATCTTCGGGGTGGACTGGCCCTTTTTCACTTCCCCTTTGATGCACTGGCTTCAGCTCTTCATCGCCACCTCGTTTATCACCGTCTCGGGCATCTGCTGCCGGTTCTCCCGCAACAATCTGAAACGTGGGCTTCTAACCTTCGGGCTCGGTATGGTGCTGACCATTGTAACCCGTCTGTTTATCCCTGAGCAGATTGTACGGTTTGGCGTCCTGCATCTGCTGGGGGCGTCAATGGTCCTCTTCGCCCTGCTGCAACCCCTGTTGGACCGAATCCCCACCGCGCTGGGCGCCCCGCTTTTTGGCTTGCTGCTCTTCGCCACGATGTACGTCCCCTATCGCGCGATCGGGTTCCCGCCCCTGCTTTTCCGGCTCCCGGATACCCTTTACGAATCCGGGTGGCTATTTCCGCTGGGCTTTCCCTCCGCCGGATTCTATTCCTCCGACTATTTTCCCTTGATCCCCTGGCTTTTCCTCTTTCTTGCCGGCTCGTTTCTGGGCGTTTATGCCCGTGATGGTAGGATGCCCGCCATTGCCTATGAAAGCCATCTGCCGCTGCTCGCCCGGATTGGGCGCCGCACCATCTGGATTTATATGTTCCATCAGCCGGTCACTTACGGCTTCTTCTGGCTCCTGTTCCGTCTCCTCCGGTCGTTTTGAAACATACCGGTTTTTCCAGAAATGGAAAAACCGGTATTTCATTTTTTCCGCCTCACCCACCAGGGGGTTCTCACCCTTCGGGGCTGGGCGCTTTGTCTGGGGGCGCGTTGTTTTGCTCCGGCAGCGCACCCCGGCGCTCTCGATAAAAAGAAAAGAACCGGATGCGTAAGCATCCGGTTCAGCTTGTTTGAGGTGTGTTTTGAGGAGGGTAGAGATACTCAAAATGTTTGCGGCTAATCTTGAGTACAGTTATATTATAACCGATTCCCAGGAAAGTGTGTGAATGAGCCATGTACGAACCATGAAAAATATTCACATTTTCTCTGAACAATCTATTGATATCGTCGAAATCCCCCGATTATTGGAATACAAAACGCAGAAAAATTTCTTTGGAACGTACGTTTGAAATCTGCGAAAAGATATGCTATAATAGCTACAAAGCCCCTATATCGGATTATGGCCAAAACGATCTGCGGGCGGTTGCCTGCCTCCATTCCGGGCCGGCGATACCAGTTCGTTGTGCTTCATGCTATCCCAAACGAAGGACAGACACTAGCAACCTCCATATTTTAAGAAAGAGAGGGATCATTTTGCGAGAGCTTACCCCAAAAGAAACCGCTGTATTCGACCTGATCCGGCGGTCGATCGAAAAGGGCATCATCCCCAGCGTGCGCGAGATTTGTGCCGAGCTGGATATCAAATCCACTTCGTCGGTGCATCGTTATCTGACCAACCTTGAGGAAAAAGGCTATATCGAACGCGGCGACGGGCTGAACCGCTCGATCCGCCTGCCGGGCAGCCAGGTTTCGCATATCCCTGTACTCGGCGTTGTCACCGCTGGACAGCCCATCCTTGCGGTTGAGTCGATCGAGGAATACATCCCTGTACGGATCCGGGGAAATTCAAAAGAGCTGTTTGCCCTGCGGGTGCGCGGGGAGAGCATGATTAAAGCCGGTATCCTAGACGGCGACCTGATTATCGCGCGTCAGGCCGCCACCGCTGAAAATGGCGAGATCGTTGTCGCGCTGATCGACGACGAGGCGACAGTCAAACGGTTCTATAAAGAGAATGGCGGCTTCCGGCTTCAGCCGGAAAACGACACGATGGAACCGATCTATACCGACCATCTGGTCATTCTGGGGCGTGTGGTGGGCCTACAGAGGGAGTATTGATGGTACTTCCCTCCTCGTTTGCCGAGATCAATCCGCTCCTTGCCATTCCGGGCCAGTTCTATCTGAAGCCCCATTCTCTTTTGCGCCCATTGATCGCTCACTACACCGTCTCAATCGAACGGGAGCACTATGGAACCAGCTCGCCTACGCTTTCCCTCATTCCCGATGCGAGCGGCTGTCTGGTGTTTACCTGTGAAAATGGGCGCATCTGTGGGCAGGTCTGGGGCGCGACCACCCGGGTGGTGAACGTCTCCACCCGGCCGGTTCCCTTTCGGCTCTTCGTGGAATTCCTCCCCGGAGGGCTGTTTTCTCTGCTCCGCGACAATCAGGCTGATCTGCGAGACCTCCGGCTTCCGCTCGAGCAGGTTGACCCCTCGCTGCACCATGCGATCTGTGAGCTCCTCCAAACCACCTCACAGGCTCAGGAGCTGGTCGAGCGGTTAGACCGCCTTTTTTTACGCCGTCTGCTTCTGCACCCCCTTCCAGATGCCGCTGCATCGGCTGCAAGCCGCCTGATGCAGGCGGATGGGCTGCTCTCGGTGCAGGCGCTTTCCCAGCTGGAACACTACAGCGAACGCCACCTGAACCGCCTGTTCCGGGCACATTTCGGCATGAGTGTCAAAACATTTGCCCGGCTCGCCCGGATCAATGCGGCCGTCCGTTCCATGGAGGACGGCCACAACCTTGCCTGCCTCGCGCAGGAGACCGGATTTTACGATCAAGCGCATTTTGACCGTGATTTCCACGAAATTTGCGGGGTTTCCCCTCGGACATTCCTCCAAAATAAGTCCGATTTTTACAAGGAACCGTTTAAATTTTGAGCTATGATAGAATTGTTTCTATTGTTACCCAAAAATATGAAGGAGGAATTCTCATGATCGAATCAAGATGCGGGCTGCTCTGCTCTGCCTGTGAATATCGGGAACAACCCGGCTGCCAAGGCTGCACCAAGATCGAAAAACCATTCTGGGGCGACGCCTGCCCGGTAAAATCCTGTTGTGAACAAAAACAGCTTGCACACTGTGGGGAATGTTCGGAGTTCCCCTGTGAGCTGCTCCGCCAGTTTGCCTACGATCCCCAACAGGGAGACGACGGCAGACGGATTGAACAGTGCAAACAATGGAAAGAGGAGATGACCAATGGCGTCCACGCCTGATTTTATGCAGTTTGTGGAGGAGCAGCTCCGGGGAGCCGGAGCGATCAGCCACTATAAAATGATGGGGGATTATGTCGTCTACTGCGACTTAAAAGTCGTCGGCGCAGTGTGCGACAATCAGTTTTATATCAAGCGGCTTCCTATATCCGAGCCGTTTTTTCCCAATGCAACCCCTGTCGCCCCCACAGGCGGCAAGGATACCCATTTCCTGGTGGAAAATTTGGAGGATACCGCATTCCTTGCCCAGCTTGTCCGGGCTGTCTGCGATGCGCTCCCCCCTCCGAAGCCCAAAAAACGGAAGGAGAAAACTACATGAAGTTGCAATGTCCCATGTTGGTTGTGTCAGACCTAGCGGTCTCCCGCGCTTTCTATGAAACCCTGCTCGGACAGGAGGTCATTCTTGATTTCGGCGCAAACATCACCTTCAACGGTGGCTTCGCCCTGCAAACGGAAGAAAGCTGGCTGCAATTTATCGGTAAGCCCGGTTCTGTCTTAAAAAAGAAGCCCCATGATATGGAACTTTATTTTGAGACAGAAGCTTTTGACGCATTTCTGCAACAGCTGGAAACGCAAACGGTGGAACTGGTGCATCCGATGCAGGAGATGCCGTGGGGGCAGCGTATGGTCCGCTTTTACGACCCGGACGGACATATCATCGAGGTCGGAGAAAGTATGCAGACGGTCATCTGCCGTTTTTTGCGGCAGGGTATGTCCGCCGAACAAGTGGCCCAGAAATCCCAGCACCCGATTGAATTTGTCCGCCAGTGCGAAGCCCTGCTGAATCAATAAAAAGAAAAGGCTCGGAGTTTCCTCCGAGTCTTTTTCATGCTGGCATAGACCTATCTTCCCGGGCGGTCTCCCACCAAGTATTGTCGGCACTGCTGAGCTTAACTTCTGTGTTCGGAATGGGAACAGGTGGAACCTCAGCGTAATAAACACCAGCCGTTCGGCATATTGATCGCCTGCCGACAGCAATTGGCGCCTCAAGTTGGACTCGAACCAACGACCCTGCGGTTAACAGCCGCATGCTCTACCGACTGAGCTATTAAGGCAAAATGGGAATACAGCACAACATCTGCTGTGCTGTATTCAAGAGCTGGCATAGACCTATCTTCCCAGGCAGTCTCCCGCCAAGTATTGTCGGCACTGTTGAGCTTAACTTCTGTGTTCGGAATGGGAACAGGTGGATCCTCAACGTAATAAACACC
>JAETRV010000034.1 GCA_021770005.1 Anaerotruncus sp.
GCGGAAGCTGACGAGACCTTCCAGGGCGGCGAAATCACGATCGAAGCAGCCGCAGGCGGTGGATATGAGCTGAAAGCAGGCGGCACCGTGATTGGTACCACCACCGCAGCGAGTGGTACCGCTATCGGCGCAACCGATACGACTGCTAAAGAGCTGGTATTCGAGTCTGCGGATGGAGATTCTCTTGGTAAGGTAAGCGTTACCTCCGACACCACGACTGCACTGGCTGCTGAACTGGACGCTGAAATTAAGACTGGCATAGAGGCGAAACCGGCTGGCGCTGACGACAACGGCAACGGTGGTGGCGGCGGCACAAAGATCAACCTGCAGGTCGGCGATACCTGGGGAGGCGTTAACCACATTACAGTCGAGAGCCGGGATATGACCTCTACTGGTATTGGAATTGGCACTATTGATGTCAAGACAGAGACCACCGCGGGTAATGCGATCCAGGCGGTCAAAGATGCGATCCAGAAGGTCTCCGACTACCGCGCAGAGCTTGGCGCGACCCAGAACCGTCTGGAATACACCATCAACAACCTGGACACCACCTCCGAGAACCTCCAGGCCGCGAACAGCCGTATCCGCGACACCGATATGGCCAAGATGATGATGGAGTACACCAAGGTCAACGTGGTCACCCAGTCCGCCCAGGCGATGCTGGCCCAGGCCAATCAGCAGCCGCAGAGCGTGCTCCAGCTCCTCCAGTAAGATTTTTTGTAAGCAATATTCCGCGGCTTTGCTTCAAAACAGCCGGACGGTTTTTACCGTCCGGCTGTTCCATCTTGTCGATAAAATCGACAAGATGCTGGACGGAGAACCACGAATCTCCGCGCTAAGAGCCGCCTTCGGCGGTTGCGCTCCGAAAGGCGGCCTGCGGGCCGCACTCTCCGCGCCTCACGGCGTTCGGCTCGCTCTCGTGTTTCCCCGCCAGTACCACCCTTCCTCTTATAAAACCGCTCTATGAGCGGCTTTACGCTTTGAAGAATTTTTGTCCGGCACATGTCCGGACAAAAATAAAATCTGTCCCAAAAGGGTCTATGTTAACGACACAGACCCTTTTGGGACAGTCTGAAACAGCCGGACGGTTTTTACCGTCCGGCTGTTCTTTTGAGCAGCAACCCCACGAGTTCCGGATACACCCACTGGTTGGCGTCACGATCCACAAGCTTGTAGTTCGCTCCCTCATCCCACCAGATGCAGTTGATCCCATACCGGTTCGCCGCGGAAATAAACGCTTTTGTCCATACAATGCGGTCTTGCAGGTTTCCCTTGTCCACACATCCAAATTCCGTCACCATAACCGGGACACCACTGCGCAGAAACCGCTGTGCAAGAGCTTCAAACATCTCCTGCATCTCCGCTTCCCAGGCCGCGTCCCATTTCACCGGCTCCCCGCTCCGCTGGCAAAATAGATAGGGCTGGTAATAGTGGACCGAGACCACGCAGCGCCGGTCCGGGATGATGAGCGTCGAGATGGCTTGTTCCAAAGGCTGAGAACAATAGGGCGCAATCAGCAGGTACCGGCTGTTGTTTTTGCCGCCGCTGCGGCGCACTGTATTGACAAAAATCTGGTTCAGGCGGTTGATCTGGTCGCGGAGTTCTGGGGTTCCTCCGCCCCATTCCTCGGGAGTGTTCTTGGCGCGAGGCTCATTCAGCCCCTCAAACAGCAGCCGGTCGGGGTAGGCGGCAAATCGCTTTGCAATCTGCTCCCAGACATGCTCCAACCGGGATTCCATCCCTTCCGGATCGGCTGTATGCAGGTCCAGCCACGCCTCATGGTGTGTATTCAAAATCACATACAGCCCAGCCCCCAGCGCGTCGTCTACCACCTCCTGTACCCGCTGCATCCAAACCGGCGCAATCTCCCCATTTTCATCCATATGATCCCCCCAACTGACCGGGATCCGGACGGTACGAATCCCGGTCTGATGGAACAGCTGAAAAAGCTCCTTTCGGATGGGCGGATTGTGCCAGCTGGTTTCATAGTCCAGCTCCCCAGCCTCCGGGTGGTAATTGCGAAGCCCGGTTGCATCCAGCGAATTTCCAAGATTGATCCCATGCCCCATCCCCTTGATAAACCGCACCGTTTTTCTCCCTTCCAACTGGCTTGCCCCGATTCCGGGCAGTACTGTCAGCGCCAGCAGCAGAAAAAAGGCTGCGATCCGGAAAGCGGATTTTCGAGGGACGCTAGACAAGGTCCATTTCATAAAATTCCACCTTTCGTTCGTGGCGGACAGTTGGAGGGGTCCTGTCGGCATTGCCCGATGCAGATAATGCGAGCAGAGCGTCCATGATGCGGTCACATATCGGCTGACTGCGATATAGGACCTCCGGCTGCTCCACCGCATAAAGCCAGTATCCGCTGCTTTTTTTCTCGGCCCTGCACGAGATTTTAACTTCGCCTACCAGAAATGTCAGATGTTCCGGCAGATCGTCCCCGGAAAAGGCGGCATAGACATAGTTGAAGTTGGAAAGCCGGGCCCATCCCCCGCCGAGGCAGGGGACGTCGGCGTCCACTTGGATTCTGGGATATTGACGCTTCTGGTAAAACGGGGCAAGCGCCCTCCGCTTCATATTGATGCTCAAATCCTGATAGCTGCCGCTGTTTTTCCGGATCGAGGTGGGGTGGGTCGGGATACGGTCGTAGCAGATGCCCAACAGATGGTCATATCCGCCGGCCCCATCGTGCCCTTCGATGACAAAGGCGTAGTCCCAGGCGTTGGCATTCTCTGCCTGTGGCTGGTTGACATAGACCGGCCGCAGCTGTAACCGTACATGGTATTTGCGGTCGTGGATTTCGAGGATCATCTGGTTTTTGCGGTCCACCAGATGGGGCCGGTCCATCCGGAGGGAAACCCCCTTTTCCGAGATGTCTTTGAGGGTGCAGGGGTAGGATACCTCTCCCACATGCAGCCGGGCGGGCAGTGTGACTGAGATCCGCTCCGCACTGCGGTAGGGAATTCTGCCGTCTACAAAAAACAGCGCCATCACCATGGTGAACAGGTTGCTGACCAGCCAGAACAGCACCACTACCGGCCCAAGGGAGCCGCTGTCGAACATGATGCGGATGCAGTTGACGATGCCGGTCACCGACAACAAGATCAAAATCAGGAAAGGAAGCATGTAGATCAGGTTTTTCCCTTTCTGGTTTTCCTGCTGCCCTTTATGGGTGACCTTGAACTTTTTCAGGGAGATGCCGATACTCTCCAACAGGACCGGCACCAGAAGGAAGGGGAACAGCGCAGTCTCATAGATGGCGGTCCACTTGGTGCTGCGGATGTTCCCGCTCAGGCTCTTCAGACTGATGCTGCTGGTGATGTACATAGGCAGCCAGAAGAGCAGCACCTGGGGAAGCGTGCAGCGGAACACCATAAAGCCAAATGTCGCGTACAGCATGGGGGAGAGGACATAGCTCAACCGTTTGACCGGAGCATACCAATACCAAATGGAGGCCCAATAGTTCATCTTTTGGGCGAAGGTCAGGTCGCCGGAGGAAAAAAGATGCATCTTCCGCCCGGTGGCGATCACCCCACGCGCCCAGCGCACCCGCTGCTGGATCAACCCTTGCAGGCTGTTCGGCGACATGCCGGATGCAAGCGGCGTCCCCAACCCCAGGCAGACATACCCCTTTTTCTGAATCAGAATCCCGGTGGCAAAATCCTCGGTGATTGCCTTGGTGTAAAAACCGCCCACATCCTCCAATGCCTGGCGGCTGAGGATCGTATTGGACCCGCCATAGATTACGCTGTTTGAGCGGGTCCGCGCGACCTGGATATCTTTATAGAAATAGTCCTGTTCATTCGGGATACGGGTTTCGGAAAACAGGTTGAACTGGAACAGGTCCAGGTCATAGAAGCTCTGAGGGGTCTGCACAAAGCCCAGCGGAATCTGCTTCTCCGGCGGAAGGCCACAGTTTTTCAGCTCCGCATCCACAAAATAGGGAATCGTCTCCATCAGGAACCGGCTTTGTGGGATCATGTCCGCATCAAAGGTCACAATGTAGGGGGAGGAGGTCATCGACAGCGCATGGTTGAGGTTGCCTGCCTTGGCGCCGTCGTGGGTGTCTCGGTCCAGGTAGTGAACCCCCAGCTGCGCGGCCAGCAGACGCATCTGCGCCCGGTGGCCGTCATCGCACAGGTAGATATGTACCTTGCTTGGGTCGGGATAGTCCATCCGTTTGCAGGCCAGGATGGTTTTGGTGAGAAGAGCAGGCTCCTCGTTGTAGGTGGAGATGAAAACGTCCACATGGGGATACAGATGCTCCGGCACCTTGGGAAGCGGATAGCTGCGCACATTGTACATGCTGAAATAGTGGACAAACGCCTCGGTCATGCCGAGCACCTCGATCACCAGCAGGCTGATCCCCGCAGCCATCGACACCGCACCGTATCCAAAAGGGATGGTAAAGAACAGCCGCCAGAGCAGGTAGGCTGCAGAACAAAAGGTATTGAGGAGGAACCAGACTCTCCGTTTTCCATCACCTAAAAATCGTTTGACAGCGTTCCACATATCCTTCCTATCCTCCCTGAAAAAATGAAAATGCACGCGCTTCAATGTTGTAGGGGTAGACCTCCATAATGATGTAATCAAAGGTGTGATTCCGCACATACTGTTCAATGTCGATCTGCTCCGACTCCTCCAGAGACCAGATTGCGTGAATCTCACTGCATAGCGGGGCCAGAAAGGCAATGACCGGGGAAAAGTAGGAGTCGCGGATCATCAGAATTTTTGGCCCGTCCGGGCGGTCGAGATTCCGGATCACCTCGTGGGTGCGCAGTCCGTTGAGATAGAGGGAATACTGGGAATCGCTGTAGATTCCCTTCTCCCGCATGAGCACCTCAGGAAGGATCAGCGTGCCGGCCGTTTCTCCTTCCCGGTAGGAGTAGCGCCCATCTTCTTCCAGCGTCTCCCGCTGGTAGTGCATCGAAAACCGGGGCCACAGAGCGGTGAAATCGTCCAACCCCACGAAGTTTACCCCGGTGCGGCGGCCCATCGAACCCAGCATCCCGTTCTGATAAGTGACGGTTTCATACTGTGCCCGGTCGAGATAAAAGCCTTCGGGGTCCAAATCCGCCTGGTAGAGGCGGTTCATCTCATCCACCAGAATTTTTGTTGCCTCAAAGGCAGCCGGAATGGTCCAATGGTGGTCTGTCCGGAAAAAGGTCTCCTCATAGGAAAGGGACTCGCCGGGCAGAGATAGATTCAGGTCAAGGGTATCAATCCCCAACCGGTTCATATAAAATAACGTCCCGGCAACCCGCATCTGGGGATCATTGACCGGCATTCCCTCCCGCAGAGCGGTCGTATCCGGGACGTATTTCGCTGGGGCGACCACAAACAGCACCTTGGTCCCGGAAGGGGATACATACTCCTTGAGCCGCTGCATCCGCTGTGCATAGAGGAACGGCTCGAGGTCATCCTCCCGGAAAAAGGAGGCATAATGCAGCATCCCTTGCTCGTCCCGGATGTAGCTGAAGTTGCTGAACTCCCGCTTGTCCATCAGCTTTTGTAGATAGGAGTAGCCCTCGATATACTGCATCCGTCCCTGCAAGCTGGAAACCATAACCTCTTCCAGCGCTGCCACCGCTGCGGCAGAGGAGATAGCGTCATCGTGCACCGCTTGCAGATTTTCCAGCGCCGCCTGTCGCAGCTCTGGGTAGTTTTGCCGCAGGTTCAGGCCTGCCAGCAGAAACAGCAGCGGCAGGAACAGCAGGGCAAAGAACTTTTTTCTCCATAGGTACATGAGCGATCCTCCCGGTTTTGGCGATTTCATGTATAAGGCGTTCCGTTTAAAAGTTGAAATAGATGAAGGGATTATAGGCTCCGCTGGATAGATAACACACGCAGCCCCAGGACAGTAGGAGCAGCCCGACGGGATAGCCGAGCAGGAAAATCCAGCTGGGGAGGGAGCGGGGATTCTGGTAGAGCCAGGCGTTGACATCCCGCGCCGCTGGGACGCAGAACACCAGCCCCAACAGGAAAAATACCCAGTTTTCCCGCAGTAGCAGGATCGCCAGCTCGCTGTAAAAGCCGTTGCGGTTCAGCCCCAGCATGTTTAGGAAGAACCGCCCGGCCTGATAAAGGTTGTCCGCCCGGAACAGCACCCAGCCCGCATTGACGATGAACAGGGTGTACAGATGCCGCAGGGCCGGAAAGGGGATTTTGTCCGGATACCGGAAAAAGCGTTCCGCCAGCTGAAGCAGGAAATAGTACATCCCCCACAGGATGAAGGTCCAGTTTGCACCATGCCAGATTCCGGTCAACAGCCAGACGGTGAACAGGTTGCGCACCATATGGTCTTGGTTTTCCACCCGGCTGCCGCCCAGAGGGAAATAGACATACTCCCGGAACCAGTCGGTCAACGAGATATGCCACCGTTTCCAGAAATCCTGCACCGAAGCAGCGGTGTATGGATAGTTGAAGTTCTCCCCGAACTTGAACCCGAAGCACAGCCCCAGGCCAATCGCCATATCCGAATAGGCGGAGAAATCGAAATAAATCTGCATGGTGTAGGCGATACTGCCCAGCCAGGCCAGCATTGCCGGGACCGCAACCCGCTCGGCGCCGATGGCGGACCAACCGAATACATTGTCCGCGACCGCCGCGAAGCAGTTGGCCAGCAGGATTTTTTTCCCCATCCCCACCACAAAGCGGCTGATTCCCAGAGAAAACATAGGAAAGGTGCTCTTTCGCCCCCGGATTTGATCCGCCACCGTCTTATATTGGATGATCGGCCCAGCGATCAGCTGGGGAAAAAACGAGACATACAGCCCCACGTAAAAGGGGTTCTCGGGGCGCACAACCCCCTTGTAGACGTCTACCACATAGGACAGCGCCTGAAAGGTGTAAAACGAGATGCCGATGGGCAGGGCGGGGGAGAACGGAACCGGCCCGATTACAGGGGAGAGGATCTCGAGGGCAAACCCTAGATATTTGAAAAAGAACAGGAACCCCAGGTTGTAGAGGACATCCACCGTGAGGAAGAGACGCCGTTTGAAACGGCTGCCGCCCCTGACCAGATAGCCCATGACCGAATTGACCAGGATGGAAAGGAGCATCCACACCACATTGACCGGTTCCCCCCACGCATAAAAAAGCAGACTTGCAAGCAGGAGGACGGTATTTTGCAGCAGGCGGGAGAAGCTGCACAGGTAGTAGAGCGCCAGAACAGCCGGAAAAAAGTAGAATAGGAATGGGATGCTGGAAAAAAGCATGGCGTTGTCTACTCCGGCTGGCTGTCGGACGGTTGCGCTTCGTCAAGGGGAGGGGGAACCGGCTGAAACGACCGTTGAACCTCTTCCAGCTCCTGCGCGACATCCTCACACTGTTCCAGGCATCTCTGGGTATCGAGGTTCATCTTGTCCAGCAGCTGGGCGAAGATCGACTGAAGTTGGACAATGTCCCCAGCCAACAGGCTGATGCGGCCCCGGACCGCTGCATACTGCGCCTGTGTCTGGGCAAGCTCCTCCTGCTGCTTTTCCTGTGACTCCGCCTTCAGCTGGTTGGAATAGATCTGCGCATGGATCAACGCGGAGGAAACCTCCATCTGCTGCATATGCAGGTCTGTATTCTCCTTTTGCAGGCGGGACACCTGCTCTTTCAGTTCTAGAATCTCCTGTTCCTTTGCGGCTTCCGCTTCCCGCAGCTGCCTGCTGAAATCATCGGAGATATGCCGCATATAATCGGTTACGTTCTGTTTGGAATATCCAAACAGTCCACTCTTTAGCTGGTTGCTCATCTGAATTCCTCCTATCTGTGTAAATCCGTCTGATCCGGTCAAAGGGACCGTCGCAGTGGCCAATCCCTGTTTTCTGTATCCGGGTTTTCCTCTGAAAACGGGGATTGGGGGCATGGGGGACGTCTGCTGTGTTTGTTTCCGCCTTCTGGGCACGCATACGATAAAGCCATAGAGGAGCAGCAGCCCCAGTGCAATCAGGATAGCCGACACCCGGATGGCGCCGATTGTGGCCGGCGTATCCAGCTGTTCCAGAAAATAATGGGCTTGCGGAATCTCATCGGGGCGTGGGATATGTGTCATATGCGCTACCTCCAACGGTTGACGACGATCGACGGCAGCAGGAACAGGACCAACACCAGCAGGAGGAACAACTCTTTCTCTGCCCAAAGGCCGGTTGCCGCATCCGCAGAGTCATATAACTTTTGCAGCTCGAGCGGGATCGCCCGCCCATGCCTGCTCAGATAGAGCTTGATGGTGTAAAGCTCCTGTTGGTAGTCGTCGTTGAACCGGCTGATGGTGGTACCGTCCACCGTGTAATCGTTCAGATAAAAATTGTGCGGGTTGGTATGGCTGTTATCCAGATAGTCTTTTTCCCAGCGATACCATTCCCTCCGGCGCGCTGCACTGAGAAAGCCGGCGGTCTCGTCGATCAGGGCAAACAGGCTGGAATCGTTCAGGCAGGCCCGCCGCAGTTCGGCGTAGCGGGTACAGAGCGCGTCCAGGAAGGTGGTATCTCGGACCAGCTCCCGAAACAGGGCGCGATCCTGCATCGCCATGGTCAGAGGGTCGGTTTCGTCCACCACACTGTTGTTCATTGCCTGGTCAAAGTCCCACACCGGTCCGATCTTCAGCCGCTCCCCGGAGGACTTGTACATATAGGTGGAGTGCTCTCCGGCATCGTAGTTCCCAAAATATTCGTTGATTAGGAAATAATCTACAAAGCTATCCACATCCAGATAGCGGCTATAGGTGTTATAGGTGTCCGGGTTCTGGGAATAGAGCACCTGTTCCATCCGGGAAAAATCCTGTGCGATATAGGCGAGGTTTTCGGGGGTTTGCCGGGCATTGGAAGGGTATTTGACGCCGATCCATTCGGGGTCCAGACCGTTCAGCCGTCCGTAGGTGTCGAGCATGGTGTCGAAAACAGTAAAGCGGTCCCGGCGTACCAGATAGCTGGTATATACATTCTTTTTCCGGCTGGCATCAATGTTGACCCGGTTCTCCCCCCGTTTGACCGCCTCGATCATCAGGTAGACCCCCTGATAGACATGCGTCCCATCTGCTTCCCGGAGAAACACCTCGCAGTAGCAGCATCTGGGGGCATACTCCATGATTCCGGCTGATACCCGGTAAGCGAGATAGTTGCGCAGCATGCTTTTGTCTGCCATGCTCCCGTTGAGCACCCACGCCTCTCCGTCCCCCATTCCAAATAGATCGACCGGGTTCCCTGTCCCGTCCGGCGCCACCGTTTTGATGTAATACTGTGGCTTGTCAAATAGAATCGAGGTGTGTCCCCGTTTTTTGATCGAGATGCCGCTGGTCAAAACCGGCTGGTCGGTGAGGAGGTTTTCCCCGGACGGGTTGTCATATAGCTGCATCTTCCCGCCAACCCATGGGTCCACATCCTCGTATACCGTTTCCCGGAACCCGTCCGGCCCATCCGTAAAGGACTTGTACTCGGGCAGGGGGGCGTCCAGTTGGAGCACGACCAGCGGCAGATTGCTGGAGAAGTGCGGGTCTGCTGTAAAATCGCTGTTGATATGGTCAAGGGCGTGCTGCGGGTCCGGACCGGGCGCAAGGCTTTGGTAGTAGTCCCCCGCGGTGGGCTTCTGCGAAGAGGACGTTTGGAGATGGACGCGCAGGCAGGCCAGACATCCCACCAGGACTACACATCCCAGGCCAGCACACAGCAGGCGGCTTTTCTGGTTCAATCTGCATCCTCCCTACTGTGTAATCTCATCCTCCTGCCGGATGATGCTGACGCTATCCAGCCCCTCCACACGAAAAAGCTGTTCCCGGAGGTCCCCGCCGCGCTTTTGGGCTGACTCCAATAGGCTGCTGGAGAGTTCATAAATAGATTCGGCTCTGTCCTCATGGTCCATGTTATGTACCCGTAGACGTGCCCTCCGGCTGAAATGCTGCTCCAACAGGGGTTCGGTCTGCCGGAGCGCTTTCCCGGTGCCACGGATGATAATCAGGACGCGTTCGTTATCCCGCACAAACCCGAAAAGGATCAGAAAGACAAAGAGGAATAGAGAGCCGACCAGAGCGACCAGATAATCGGACACGCCGCAGCAGATTCCGACTGCCACCGTCCAGAAGATATAAGAGGTATCCCTGGGGTCCTTGATCGCTGTACGAAACCGCACGATTGAAAGTGCGCCAACCATGCCCAGAGAGAGCGCGATATTGTTCCCGATGACACACATCACCGTCGTGGTAACCAGTGTGAGCATGATGAGGGATACATTGAACCGGGCGCTGTAGACCGCGCCGCTGTGGGAAGCGCGGTAGGAAATATAGATGAGCACCGACAGCACCCCCGCTACCGACAGGTTCAGGAGAATGTCGGTCAGGCCCAGCGTCCCCATCCCGCCCTGGCTGGTCACGAGCTTGTACAAGGTTTCTTTCATGCTTTAAATCCTCCCATGTTTTGAAATCCGCCGCGCCATACAATATTTGCTGACCGACTCCGCCGCCGGCATCCCCCCGCCCAGCGCCTGTTTCACGCTGCTGAATAAAAAGCCGTTGTATTTGACCTCCAAAGTCACCTCTCCTGGGCGGTCCACCGGGTAGAGGATCAGCCGGGGGTCAAACAGGGACAGGTTCGCCTCTGTGGCGCAGAGTTCCTGGTCAAACGTGAGGCGGATGTCGTTGTCGGGCGACTGGTAGGCGATTCTACGATATTGAACCACACATTTTGGCAGGTATGCCCGGGATTTTAGCAGCCAATAGAGCTGACCTGCCAGAGGTTCCTGCAAGCCGCGCAGCAGGTCGAATCTTCCGCGAGCCAGCTCGAGCGCGACCGCCCGGCTTAAAAGCAGGGAACGTTTCCGCTGCCCCCGGTTCTGTTTCTCCTTGAGTTCCAGCTTGGCGGTCTGACCTTCGGGGCCGTAAAGGCGCAGGCGGATCTTCCGGCGGGGATCATATCCGTCCAGCTTTTCTTCAAAGTCGGAATCCTGTAGGGTGTCGAAATAGAGGGAACGGACCAGATACCCCCGACTGCCATTGTGTGCATCCCACTGTAGAAATGGTGCGATCCGGGCGTGCAGATGCAGCGCCTGTATCTGGCTGATCCGGTATTTCAGCTCCACACGTGTTACATCTAGGCTCATTCCTGCCCTCCTTCCTCGTTTCCTACGCGGCGCGGCATCCTGTACAGATCGTCATAGGTATGCGACGGACGTTCCCGCTTCTGCTGCCGGTATTGAACCACCGTACCCACAAGGGTGAGCGCCGCATAGGTACAGGCTGCCGCAGCCGGATTGTAAAACATCCGGAAAAAGAGCAGGCCGCTGAAGAGCCCCGCCCCCAAAAACGCCGTTGCAAAAAACCGGATTTTAAAGAACAACCGGTCCAGATGCAGCAGCTTTACCGGTATGGAGAAAATCAGCATGACCATCTGGAGCGCTGCCAACCCCAAAAAGAGGAAGCAGAGGAAAAATAACAGCTTAAAGACCGGCTCGCTGGTAACGAGATCGGAAACCCGGTATCCGATCAGGCCGAATACCAGAGCCGCGGTGGTCAAAAAGGTAATCCGGATCACCTTGTATCCGCGCAGGCAGGTCAAAAGACCGAGCAACAGCGAGATGATCCAAAAGAGAAACCAGAGTGTTTCGTAGCAGAAGGAAAAGCTGCTGGGAATCTGTATACGCAAAATCCAATTGTTCATTTTGTCTCTTCCTCTGTTTTAGATATTTTGGAGCCCTATTTTATAAAAATCCATTTCAAGGTAATTTATGGACGGATTATAATATAAAGTTTGCAAAAAAGTGTGCTTTTTTGTATGGCTTTTTCTTTCTAAAAAATTTTACAGGAGGTGTTGAAAACGAATCTTTTTTATGCTATCCTATATTCGATCTTACCGCAGAATGCCTATGACAGGAAAGTACACCTTCTTGTCATCCGGCATGTTGACAGGCCGCACATCACAGCCCTTCCTCGTAAATTCGGGCCTGATACCGGAAGGTGGATAGCGGCATTCCACATTCCTGCGCTGCCGCGGTCCCGGTGATTTCCCCGGCTTTCCAACGCCGGTATACGTTGTCGTAATTTTCTGGGAGCGGTTTGGGCGGCCTGCCAAACCGGACGCCCCTGGCCTTGGCTGCTTCGATGCCTTGGGCCTGCCGTCTCCGGATGTTCTCACGCTCGCTCTGCGCGACAAAGGACAGAATCTGCAACACCAGGTCCGCGATGAAGGTTCCCATAAGGTCCTTGCCATTTCGCGTATCCAGCAGCGGCATGTCAATAACGCAGATGTCTATCCCGATTTCCTTGGTCAGCATCCGCCATTGGTTTTGGATTTCTTCATAGTTCCGTCCCAGCCGGTCGATGCTCACGATGTAGAGCAGGTCTCCCGGCTTGAGTTTTTTCACCAGTTTTTTGTATTGAGGGCGGTTGAAGTCCTTGCCGGATTGCCTGTCCTTGTAAATATTTTCCACAGGTACGGCTTTTCCATTTAAAGCGATGATCTGCCGGTCTTCGTTTTGGTCCATGCTGGACACGCGAATGTAGCCATAAGTCGTTCTCTGCATGATGGAACCTCCATTGTCATTTTTGTCGTGGGCTGTTTTTTGATTCTCATTGTATCTCACCCAGGCAACTAAGCCAGCAGATGCGGTTGTGCCGCTCTTTCGAAAAAATCAACAAAAAACTATGGCATCCTTCGGCGATTTATGATATAATAGTTGCAAAGTAGCTATTAACTGGGGTCATGGTCAGAGCGATCCGCGGGCAGCTGCCCGCTTCTGTTATGACAGGATTCGGAATCGGCGACAAGAAAAGGGGGATGGCAATATGAAACTGATTTTTGCGATTGTATCTAATGACGACAGCTCGAAGGTCTCCAAAGAGCTGACAAAAAACAGGTTTTCGGTGACAAGGCTGGCCACCACCGGCGGTTTTCTGATGGCGGGAAACACCACGTTTTTGATTGGTACAGATGACGATAAGGTGGACGAAGTGATCTCGATTATCGGCAAACATTCCAAAAAACGCACCCAGATGGTACCGTCCTCCGCATCCTATGGGGTGGGGATGTATACTTCGTTCCCGGTGGAGGTGCAGGTCGGCGGCGCGACTATCTTTGTCACCAACATCGAGCGGTTTGAGAAGCTCTGATGCCCAGCCTGCTTTATAACCGCAAAGCTTCCGCTGCGCTCGCCAGCCTTGGGGCCGGCGGGCGTTTGCCGCATGCCATCCTGCTCGAAGGCCCTGCCGGGTCGGGCAAACATGTCGCGGCGGCGATCATCGCCCAGTACGCCCTCTGTACTGCCTCAGAGAAGCCATGTGGGCATTGTGCCGGCTGCATGAAAGTGGAGAAGCGGATTCATCCGGATGTGCGGTATTACGGGGTGCCTGAGGGGAAAAAGGAGTTCCCGATCGACCTGGTGCGGGAGATCCGGCAGGATGCCTATATTGCGCCCAACGAGGGTGTCTGCAAGCTGTATATCCTCGAGCAGGCGCACGCAATGAATGCTGCCGCCCAGAACGCTCTGCTCAAGAGCATCGAGGAGCCGCCCGCACATGCGCGGTTTGTGCTGCTCTGCGAGAACCGGTCGATGCTGCTGCCCACCATCCTTTCGCGGGTGACGGCAATCGAGCTGGAGGTTCCGTCGGTCGAGCAGTGCGCACAGGCGCTCGGAACCCTCGCGTCCGAGGCCTCGGAGGAAGAACGTCAGGCCGCTGCTGCGGGAGCGGGTGGGAATATTGGGCGTGCGCTTGCGCTGCTCGGTTCGGCGAAACCGTCCAAAGCGGCAGCGGACGCGCGCCATCTGCGGGAGATGCTGGTTTTCGGGGATCGTTATCAGGCGCTGAAACTGCTGGCGGCTTATGACAAGGACCGTCAGGGCCTGCTTGATCTGCTCCCGCTTTTGCAGGAGGGATTTGCACAGGCCGCGCTGGCCCGCTACCGCCCGTCCGGCGGGCAGGAGGAACGCATGACCAACCGTCTGACCTGTGAGCAGGCGATCTGCGCAGCCGAAGCGGCGGCACAGGCCGCGGAACAGGCGCGGCGGAACGTCAGCATCCCGCTGCTCTGCGCCTGTATGGTCGAGCGGATCAAGGCCGCAGTTGGCGGCTGACCAGGAAGAGCCTGTTCAGAATCTTTTGCAGGGGGCTTTTTCACTTGCCAAAAGCCCTATTTATGCGCTAAGAGCTGCCGCTACGGTGGCAATGAAAAAATCGCGTAAACTTTTGATTTTCTTTTCATCAAAAGTTTCGTCCACCTTTTCAAAGGTGGCGGGGTCGAGGGGCGGAGCCCCCGGAAGGTCGATGCGAGGATACCAAGCTGATTTTAAATTTATCATTGGGGGAGCTTTATGGCTGAAATCATCGGAGTCAGGTTTAAAAGCGCGGGAAAAGTATACTATTTTGACCCGGCTGACCTGCAATTTTCAAGAGGGGATCGTGTGATCGTCGAAACCGCGCGCGGGATCGAATGCGGGGAGGTCGCGATGGACAACCGCAAGATCAGCGACGAAGAGGTGGTCAAGCCCCTCAAACAGGTGATTCGTGCGGCGAACGAATCCGACCTGAAACGGGTCCGGGAGAACGTGGCGCGCGAAAAACAGGCGTTCACAATCTGCAACGAGAAGATCGCCAAACATAAACTCAAGATGAAACTGGTGGATGTCGAATTCACCTTTGACAACAACAAAATCCTGTTCTACTTCACCGCAGACGGACGGGTCGATTTCCGCGAGCTGGTCAAGGACCTCGCTTCGGTCTTCCGCACCCGCATCGAACTGCGGCAGATCGGGGTGCGCGACGAAGCCAAGATGCTCGGTGGGCTGGGTATCTGCGGGCGAGAATTCTGCTGTTCCTCGTTTTTGGGGGAATTCCAGCCGGTCTCGATCAAGATGGCAAAGGAACAGGGCTTGTCGCTGAATCCCACCAAGATTTCCGGCACCTGTGGGCGGCTGATGTGCTGCCTCAAATATGAGCAGGACGCCTACGAGGAGCTGCTCCACACCACGCCAAGGGTGGGCTCTATCGTCCGCACCAAGGATGGCCGGGGCATTGTAACCGAGGTCAACCTGCTCACGGGGATGCTCAAGGTTGCTTCGGAGAAGGACCAGGCCGCAACGAAATATTACAACAAGAGCGAGATCAAGCTGGTGCGGGGGGACCGGTCTGCCCGGGAGGAATCGGACGAGGAGCCGCAGCAGGAGCACAAACGTCCCGACCGGAAAAGGTGACCGGCTGGGACCATAAAAAATCGGGTCGATTCCCAGAAAAAATTGTAATCTGCCACTTGTTTTTTTCAAAAGCTGTGGTAAAATACTAAGTAGATATAATGGCGTTTGCGCTGTTGTATTACCTGCCTCAAAAGGCGGGCTTTCCTGTAACAAATTTTTTAATGGAGGTGTTCCCCATGGCATATGCAATTTCTGAAGATTGCATCTCTTGCGGCAGCTGCAAAGATGTTTGCCCGGTTGGCGCTATCTCTGAGGGCGACGGCAAATACGAGATCGACGCTTCGGCCTGCATCGACTGCGGTTCCTGCGCTGGCGAGTGCCCGAGCAACGCGATCAAACCCGAATAATCGCAAGCCGAGTTCGCTACATAAGGATCAAGCCTTCGCTTTCCGGCGAGGGCTTTTCTTATTGAAAAAGAAAAGCCGGTGAGGCTCTTCACTGCGATTTGAGGTGATCGAACTGGATCATTTTACATTTGAACCGTTGGCAGAACATCTGCATCTGTGCGTCACGCCTTCACACAAGTTCGGTACCGACGCATTTCTGCTTTCGGATTTTGCCGCGCCCCGGCGCAAGGATACGGTCTGCGACCTCGGAAGCGGCTGCGGAATCGTCCCGGCGCTCTGGTTCCGGAATCCGGAGGATGCGCCAAAACAGGTTTATGCGGTCGAGGTGCAGGAGCTGGCGGTCGCCCAGATGGAGCGTTCCTTGCAGGAGGGCGGATTGCCGGCCGGCCGTTTTTTTCCGATACTCGCAGATTTGCGGCAGCTCAAAGGCAGGCTCCCGGATGGGGCGTTCGATCTGGTCACCTGCAATCCGCCCTATAAAGCTGCGGGCGGGGGGATTTTGAGCGGGAGCGGCGCGGACAGGATCGCCCGGCATGAAACCCTCTGTTCGTTCGGGGATGTCTGCGACGCGGCAAACCATCTCCTGAAATTTGGAGGACGGTTGTGCGTCTGCCAGCGTCCGGAGCGGCTCGCCGACCTGATTGATGAGATGCGCCGCCGTGGGATTGAGCCGAAACGTCTGCGGTTTGTGCACCAGCGTCCGGACACGCCTCCTTGGCTGCTCCTGCTGGAAGGACGCAAGGGAGGAAAACCGTTCCTGCGGGTCGATCCGCCGCTGTTGATCGAGGGGGAAGGCGGGTTTTCGCAGGAAGTTTTGCGGATTTATCAAAAGGAGAGGAACCTATGAGCAGGTTATATCTGGTTGGAACCCCGATCGGGAATCTGGGTGACCTTTCGCCGCGCGCGGTCGAGGTGCTGGGCAGCGTGGACTTTATCGCCGCTGAGGACACCCGGGTCACTCTCAAACTGCTGAACCATTTCGGGATCAAAAAACCGCTGGTCAGCTACTATGCGCATAACCTGCGGGAGCGTGGACAGGAGATCGTTGCGCGGATTCTGGCAGGGGAACGGTGTGCAATCGTCACCGACGCGGGGATGCCGTGTATCTCCGACCCGGGAGAGGACCTTGTGCGGCTGTGCGCCGAGGCGGGCGTCCCCGTCGAGACGGTGCCCGGCCCGAGTGCGGCAGTCACCGCGTTGGCGGCCTCCGGGCTGCCGACCTCCCGGTTTGCGTTCGAGGGGTTCCTGAGCGTCAAACGGAGCAGCCGGATCGAGCATCTTGCACAGATCAAAGACGACCCGCACACCCTGATCTTCTATGAAGCCCCACACAAGTTGTTGGCAACCCTCAATGACCTGCTCGAAGCACTCGGAGACCGGCGGATCTCACTCGCGCGCGAGCTGACCAAGCTGCATGAGGAGGTGCGGCGCACGACCCTGTCGGAAGCGGTGACGTGGTATACCGGACACCCGCCGCGCGGAGAATTTGTGCTGGTGATCGAGGGGGCGCCGGCCCAACCGGACGAGCCCTCTACTTTGGAAGAGGCGGTTGCGCTGGTGCAGGCGCTGGCGGCGGGCGGGATGTCGCTATCGGACGCCGCCAAGGAGGCCGCGCGCCAGACCGGCCACAAAAAGGGGGAACTTTACAAAAGAGCACTCGAAGCCCCCGCGCCGGATGGAAAGAGGTGATTCTATGTGTGAGCAGGCATTTTCGTCAGACGGGTATCTGATTGACCAGTCCCGGACGGGGACGCTCCCCTACGGAAACTATCATTCCTCCTATAATGGGTGTGGCTGGATCGCCGCCTATAATGCGCTCAAAGCTGCCGGGCGGAATATCCCCTATGAAACCATCCGGCAGGAGCTGCAAAAAAGCCTGATGCTGGGCGGTGTATTTGGTACCAATATGTTTTATCTCTGCTGGTATCTGGGCCGCAAGGGATTTCATCTGCGCAGGGCGTTCACGTTGGCAGGGGCGCGGACGGTCGCACGCGGCTCTGCTGCGGGGATCGTCACCTATTGGACCGGCCGCGGCATCCATTTTGCGGCGTTTACGCAGGAACAGGGGGAAGTCCTGCGCTTTTTCAATGCGGTGATGGGGCAGGAACGGCATCTCGCCACCATGGAACAGTTTTTCCGGGAACTGGTGCGGTTTCCGCTGACCTTTGTTATGGCGCTGGAACCGCAGCCGCATAGCCGCGCACGCACCGCACGCCGGCGTCTCGGCGGCTGAAGTTTCCCTGTCTGCCGGTCGAAACCCGCCTGGTATTCTGGGGGTTCTTCGAAAAATCGCAGCCGAAAGATTTGTAAAATGATAGAAATTAAAATAGAATCCTGCATCAAATATCCGCTGGCTTTGGCAGCGGATATTTTTGCCATCCCCAGAAAACCCTTGCTTTTTACAAGATGAACAAGTATAATAAGGATGTAAAAGTGGTGAGAAGTGGGGAAAAGTGGAGTAAAATTATGTAGGAATGGCAGGGGAGGGGCGACGGTATGCTGACAGGACAGTACAGCCACAACCTCGACCCCAAGGGCAGGATCAGCTTCCCGGCGCGTCTGCGTGAGGAGCTGGGCGAATGTTTCATCATCACCAGAGGGCTGGACAACTGCTTGTTTGTCTACTCGATGGCGGAATGGGAGCTGCTTGCCGCAAAGCTGCGGGAGCTTCCGATCTCTAAATCCGCTCCGCTCAACCGCTTTTTCTTTTCGGGCGCGGCGGAGGTCGAGCCGGACAAGCAGGGGCGGGTACTGCTCCCCGCACATCTGCGGGAATATGCCGGCCTAGAGAAGGATGTCACGATTGCGGGCGTGTTCAACCGGGCTGAGATCTGGGACACCGCCCGCTGGGAACAGAACAATGCGCTGCTCACATCCGAGACGATTGCGGCAGCAATGGACGAGTTAGGATTTTAGGATGGAGACACAGAATTTCAGGCATATATCGGTCTTGCTGGATGAATGTATGGAAGGGCTGGCAATCAGGCCGGACGGGGTTTATGTAGACGGGACAGCGGGCGGCGCGGGCCATTCGTGCGAAATCGCCAAGCGGTTGACGTCCGGCCGGCTGGTCGCGCTGGATAAGGACCCGGACGCGGTTGCGGCCGCCACCGAACGTCTGGCGCAGTATCCCTGTGCACAGGTGGTACAGACCGATTTTTCCCGGATGTGCGAGACGCTCGACCGTCTTGGGATCGGTCAGGTGGACGGCATCCTGCTCGATCTGGGGGTCTCTTCCTTCCAGCTCGATACGCCCGAACGCGGGTTTTCCTACATGCACGATGCCCCGTTGGATATGCGGATGAGCAAGACAGGGCTTTCCGCATACGACGTGGTTAATACTTATGATTTTCAAGCCCTCTGCCGGGTGATGCGGTCGTACGGGGAAGAAAAATATACCCCGGCAATCGCCAAGGGCATCCTGCGCAGACGGGAACAGCACCCCATCCAGACGACCGGGGAACTGGTCGAGGTGATCCGCAGTTCTCTCCCGGCAAAAGCGCGCCGGGAGGGCGGCGGACATCCCGCAAAACGGGTGTTTCAAGCGATCCGGATTGAGGTGAACGGGGAGCTGGACAGCCTGTCACAATTCCTGTCAGAAGCATTCGGACGCTTGAATCCGGGCGGACGGATGGCGATTATTACATTTCATTCGCTGGAGGACCGGATGGTCAAACAGCGGTTTGCAGAGCTTTGCAGGGGCTGCACCTGCCCGCCGGATTTTCCGGTCTGTGTCTGTGGGAAACAGCCGCTTGGGCAGCTGGTCAACCGCAAGCCGATCGAGGCGGCCCCGGAGGAACAGCAGGCAAATTCCCGGAGCAAAAGTGCGAGATTGAGGGTGATTGAGAAGCGGTAATCGTTTAGAATCTGTTTGGTATCTAGAGTGGTGCGCGATTTTTGATTCCGCCTTAAGCGTTTGTACTACGATAGGATGGTTTCGTCAAACAAGCACTTTCAATAGAGAACAGACAGGAAGGGGAGGATGATGGACTTTGCAGAGGCAGTATTCCAACGGCAGTGCCGCTTACGATCTGGACCATTTTCGCACAAGGACGCCGCGCGCGAGGTCAAAAAAGCCTACCCTCACAGTAACGAGGCCAAGCCGGTCCGCGCGGGCGAAGCGCCGCCTTGCAACCGCAATGAAGGTTGCGGCAGTGGTCGCGATTGGGGTAGCGGTGGTGGTGATGATGCTCTACTACCGCGCGGTATTGACCGAGCTGACCCTCCAGATCAGCAGCGAACGCACCCGGCTGAACGAAGAGATCAGCGAGGGGACACGGCTGGCAGCGGAGCTAGAATCGAAGGTTTCGCTGCGCAATGTGGAGGAATATGCGACCCAGAAGTTGGGGATGGCTCCGCTGGATAAAAGCCAGATCACCTATATCAACCTCAACGAGGGGGACCGGGTGGAGCTGACGAGCGAATCCCCGCGGCAGACGATTTCCGATCGCATTCAGCTTGCTATCAGCAATGTAAAGGAATATCTGGAAGATAATTAAAATATAAATGGAAAGCGGACAGAATTTTGCAGACATAGGCGGGAAGAAAAGCAAGAGGGATGAAAGGGACAGCAATGCCCGTAGGTCTTTCTTGCTTTCCTCTCTTTCTGGGGATTGTTCGACAAGATTTTACATTTTTCACAAAGGAAAAGGGAAACGCTATGGCAAAAACACCAACCTATCAGATGAAAGGCCGGATGATGGTCGTGCTGGCGGGTATGATTATCCTGGGGTTCGGCGTGGTGCTCCACCAACTGTTCAGCATCCAGATCCTACAGGGGGAAGAATACCAGCAGATCGCGCTTGACCAGCAGATGCGCAGCACCCGGATCGGTGCTAAGCGCGGCACCATCTACGACACCAACGGGAAAGCGTTGGCTACCAGCGCGGACGTTTCTTCGGTCTGTGTGGCGCCGGGCATGATCGACGGGGACGAGGAGCGCAAAAATGTGACCGCAATGCTGGTCAAGATGTTGGGCGTGGACGAAGCATTGGTCGCCAAAAAGCTCGACAAAAAGAATAGCCTGTATGAGGTGGTCAAGACCAAGGTGGAGAAGCCGGTAACCGACGAGCTGATGCAGCAGGTGCTGGAAAACGGCTTACAGGGGCGGATCTTCCTGGAAGGGGACACCCGGCGCTATTATCCGTATGGAAACTTTGCGGCGACTGTGCTCGGGTTTACCAATGCGGACAACGACGGCGCTTATGGGCTGGAATCCTACTACAACAAGACGCTTGCAGGCACGCCGGGCCGGACGCTCGCGATCCGGGATTCAAAAGGCCAGCCGATGAGCTTGCAATATGAGGAGACTCAGCCCGCGCAGGACGGAAATTCGCTTGTGCTGACGATCGACGAGACGATCCAGCACTATCTGGAAAAGAACCTGGAAACAGCGGTGGATGAGCATAAGGTCGGAGACCGGACGGTGGGGATCGTGATGGATGTCGAAACCGGCGCGATTCTGGCGATGTCCACCAAACCCGACTTTGACCCGAATAACCCCACCGAAATCCTTGACAAAAACCTGCTCCAGGCGCTAGAGGAGGCGAAACCGGTCATCACGGCGGTCGCGGCAGGGCAGCTCTGGTACGATTATAACGCGGCGACCGACCGGAAATATCTGAGCGGTCCGGCGTATGATACACTGATTAAAAATGCAAAATACCTCAATAAGGTGATGGGCCTGAACACCATCTATGCGCTCATCGACCAGAAGAATGAGAATGGCGGGCTGACCCAGGAGGATCAAGAGGCGGCCTACCGGCGGGCGCTGCAAAATGCCCAGTATGCCCAGTGGAGGAACAAGGCGGTCTCCGACCCGTATGAGCCGGGGTCGGTCTTTAAGATCATCACTGCGGCGGGTGCGCTTGAGAGCCATGCGGTCACCGAGAACAGCACCTTCAACTGTATCGGTTATATCGAGGTCGCGGATAAGACCCAGCACTGCCACATCTGGAGCAGCCAGCATCAGGGGCATGGGGTGCAGACGCTCGAGGACGCGGTCCGCAACTCCTGCAACCCGGCATTCATCCAGATCGGGCAGCTGATGGGCTCCCGCTTGTTCTCGGAATATTTCTCTAATTTCGGTTTGACCGAGCTGACCGGGATCGACATGCCGGGCGAAGCGAGCGGGCTTTACCACAAGGTGGAAAACATGGGGATTGCGGAGCTGTCGTCCTCCTCGTTCGGGCAGACGTTCACGATCACCCCGTTACAGATGATTACGGCAGCCAATGCGGCGGTCAACGGCGGCAAGCTGATGCAGCCCTATATTGTAAAACAGGTTGTCGACCAGGATGGGAACGTCATCTCAGCGACCCAGCCGGTGGTCAAGCGGCAGGTGATCTCAAAGGACATCTCCGACAAGATGCAGCTGATGCTCGAACAGGTTGTCGCAAACGGTTCCGGGCGTCAGGCGCAGATTCCGGGCTACCGGGTGGGCGGCAAGACCGGCACCTCCGAGAAGATCGGTACCCGGAACCTCGACGGAAGCGAAAACACCAAAAATATCCTGTCGTTCTATGGGTTTGCGCCGATCGACAACCCGAAGGTGGCGTGTCTGGTCGTGCTCGACGAGCCGGACCTGATCAACGCATACGGCTCAACCGTCGCCGCGCCGGTGGTCGGCTCGATCCTCGCGGATGTCCTGCCATATATGGGGATCGAACCCCAGTACACACAGGAGCAGCTGGAGGAGACGACCACCAACACACCGAACGTGACCGACAAGGACATCCACGATGCGCAGTCGATCCTGCGGATCGCGGGGCTGAAATACCGCCAGGTGGGCAGCGGGACCACGGTGCTGCGGCAGGTGCCGGGCTATCAGGAGCCGATCCCCAAGGATGCGACCGTTGTGCTCTATACCGAGGAGAATGTAGTGGATGGAAAGGTGCTTGTCCCGAATGTGGTCGGTATGACCGCCGGGCAGGCGAACAAGGAGATCACCAACGCGGGCCTCAACTATGCGATGATGGGTTCGGGAATCGAGGGGACCAGTTCCCCGGTTATTGCCCAGAACCCGCTCGCTGGGATCGAGGTGGAAAAGGGCACCATTGTGACAGTAGAGTTTGCGGAAAGTACGCCGGCGGAGTGATGCCGCCGGCAGACAGGAGGCTGGTTTATGCGGTTATACCAACTGATAGAGGGGCTTGGGCTGGCAGGACAGGTGGAGGACTGCGAGATCACCGGGGTCACCAACGATTCCCGGCAGGTCGAGCCGGGGATGGTATTTGTCTGCATCAAAGGGGGCCGTTTTGACGGCCACGACCGCGCCGGACAGGCGCTGAAAGATGGTGCGGCGGCGGTTGTCTGCCAGCAGGACCTCGGCCTGGAACGGCAGCTGATGCATCCGGATACCCGCTATGTCTACGGCCTGCTCTGTGGAAGCTGGTACGGCAACCCGTCACGCAGGCTCAAGATGGTGGGGGTCACCGGCACCAACGGAAAGACAACAATCACCTATATGATGAAACATATCCTCGAATCGGCAGGGAAAAAGGTGGGGTTGATCGGCACCATCCACAACGAGATCGACGACATTCTGCTCCCCGCCAAGCACACCACCCCCGATCCGATGGTCCTGCACAGTATGCTTGCGCGGATGGAGAAGGCAGGGTGCGAATATGTGGTGATGGAGTGTTCCTCCCACGCGCTTGACCAGCACCGGGTAGCGGGGGTGACCTTCCAGACGGCGGTTTTCACCAACCTGACACAGGACCACCTCGACTACCACCAGACGATGGAAAACTATTTCCAGGCGAAAAAACGGCTGTTTTCGATGTGCGGGACAGCGGTGCTCAACCTGGATGACGACTATGGACGCCGGCTACAGGAGGAGGTTCCCTGCAAGGCGCTGACCTTCTCAACGGTCAGCGACCTCGCCGACTACACCGCCAAAAACATCCAGTCCGCACCCGATTCGAGCAGGTTCCTCTTTGTGGGCAAAAACCAGATCGCCCGGGTCAAACTGCCGATCCCCGGGGATTTCTCGGTCTCCAACGCGATGGCGGCCGGGGTCGCCTGTCTCACACTCGGGTTTTCGATCGAGCAGGTCGCCGAGGGGCTTTCCACCTGTGAAGGGGTGGTCGGGCGGATCGAGGTGCTGCCGACCGGTACCGATTTTGTCGTGATCCGCGACTACGCCCACAGCCCCGACGGTCTGGAAAAGATTCTTACGACGATGCAGAAGTTTGCCAAAGGCAAGGTTTATATCCTGTTTGGGCCGGCGGGGGACCGCGACCGGTCCAAGCGGAAGCTGATGGGGGAGATCGTTTCGCGGCTGGCGGATTTCGTAATCCTCACCTCGGATAACCCCCGGGAGGAGGATGAGATGCAGATTATCAACGATACCCTCCCGGGCATCGCAATGCATCCGGACACCCCCTGCAAGGTGATCCCCGACCGGTACGAAGCGATTGAATGGGCGCTCACCACCTGCCAAAAGGACGACGTGCTGATCCTGGCAGGCAAGGGGCACGAGGATTATCAGGTATTGCGGGGCGAAACCATCTGTTTTGATGAGCGGCGGATCGTGTCGGACATTCTGACCCGTCTGCGCGGAGGCCCCGCCGGACAGTATTGAGGGGATTGCAGCTATGGAACGTATGACAATACAGGAGATCGCGGAAGCGATTGGAAGTAAAGAACGGTTTGAGGGGGCGGTGGAGCAGGTTTCCACCGACTCCCGCGCGCTCCCGGAAGGCTGCCTCTTCCTCGCGCTGGCGGGGGAGCGGTTCAACGGGCATGACTATCTCGCCGCCGCCCTGCAAAACGGTGCGGCTTTCGCGGTTGCACAGGAGCGCCGCGCGGATTACGCCGCGCAAAACGGGCGCATACTCTATGTGCAGGACACCGGGCGCGCGCTGATGGAACTTGGACGCGCCTACCGTGAAAAATTTTCGATCCATTGCGTGGGGGTGACCGGCAGCGTCGGCAAAACCACCACCAAGGAGATGATCGCGCAGGTGGTTTCGGCGGGATACCGGACACTCAAAACCGAGGGAAACCTGAACAACGAGATTGGGCTTCCCAAAACCCTGTTCGGGCTTGACCGTACCCATCAGGCGGCGGTGATCGAGATGGGGATGGAGGGCCTTGGGGAAATCGCCGCGCTTGCAGCGGTCGCACAGCCGCAGATTGGGGTCATCACCAATGTGGGGGTGAGCCATATCGAGCGGCTTGGCTCGCGGGAAAACATCCTGAAAGCCAAGCTCGAGCTTGCGGACGCCCTGCCCGACGGTGCGCCGCTTTTGCTCTGCGGGGACAATGACCTGCTGTCCAAGGTACAAATACCGCGGCTGCGGGTGCAGTTTTTCGGGATCGAGAACCCCGGCTGTGCGTTTATTGCCGAGGAAATCTTTGAACAGTCGGGGGAAACCCGGTTCACCCTCCGGTACCCGGACGGGCAGGTCCCGGTGCGTTTGCCCTGCGTGGGACGTCACAACGTCTTGAACGCGCTGGCGGCCTTTGCGGTTGGCCGGGCGCTTGACCTCTCACCGGAGGATTGCGCACGGGCGCTGGCAGGCTACCAGCCGTCGGGGATGCGTCAGAAGGTGGTCAACTGGAATGGTATGACCGTTGTGGAGGACTGCTACAATGCCTCCCCCGACTCGATGCGGGCTGCGCTTTCCACCCTCGGCAGATGGGAGGGCGCGACCAAGCGGATTGCGGTCCTCGCGGATATGCTTGAGCTGGGGGAGATCAGCCGTACCGCCCATCTTGAGGTGGGGCGGTATGCGGCGGAGCAGGGGATTGACCTGTTGCTCGCCTATGGGGAACAGGCGCGGCACTACGTGGAGGGCGCTTTTGGGATGGATGCCTGCTGGTTTGAAAGCAAGGACGCGCTCTGCGAGGTGCTGGAACAGGAGGCGGTCCCGGGCAGCGTGGTCTGGGTCAAGGCCAGCCGGGGAATGAAGCTGGAAGAGGTGCTCGAACGGTTCTATCAAGCGCATACGGATTAGAACCCGTTCAAACTCTTTTGCGGGGGTCAAGACAGCAGGAAGTTTGGTTCCAGACCAAACTTCTGGGCGCAGAGCGCTCTCCTCGGGTCTGCTCGGTCTTGTGGCCCGAAGCGCGCTTCGCGCGACGCCCCTGCGGGCTGTCTTACGGGATAGGGGGCAGCGCCCCCTCCCCGTAGGCCCCACCCCGGCAGGCAGAATGCTTTTGCCCGATTCATCCAAGCTGCTGGGGATACTTTATAAAACGAAAAGTTTCGTCCGCCTTTTCAAAGGCGGCGGATTCCAAAGGCAGAGCCTTTGGCCGCGTCCCGCAGGACGCGGAACACCTTATCCTGTGAAGCGTATTTTTGGGGTGAATTGACGCCCAAAGGGCGGCAAGAGGGGGCTTTTTACAAGAGAAAAAGCCCCCTGCAAAAGATTCTGAACAGGCTCTTAGGAGTATAGAAGCGTCCTTGATCGCTATGAAACAAGTTCCAAGGGAGAGACAAAAAAGATGAACACAACAACGATGATCCTGACCGTACTGGTTGCATTTGCGGTTTCCGCCCTGCTGGGGTTCCCGCTGATCCCTTACCTGCGCAGGCTGAAATTCGGCCAGACGATCCTTGATATTGGCCCTACATGGCATAAGAAAAAACAGGGCACCCCGACGATGGGCGGCATCATGTTTGTAATCGGGATTACCCTTGCGGTCGTGGTGGGGTACCTCACGGCGCTGACCATGGACCCGGCGCTTGCCTCCGATTCGACCGGCAGGCTCAGGCTGTTCGGCGGGATGGTGATGGCGCTCGCGTTCGGCGCGGTGGGGTTTCTGGATGATGACATCAAGGTGGTTAAAAAACAGAACCTCGGCCTGACCGCCCGTCAGAAATATCTCATGCAGCTGATTATTGCGGTCTTTTACCTAGTCACCCTCTATCTGGCGGGCGACCGCCCGACCGTGGTGGTGATCCCGTTCCTGGGACAGCTCGAGCTGGGATTCCTCTACTACCCGCTTGCGGTTATCATCATCACCGGCTTTGTCAATGCAGTCAACCTCACCGACGGGATCGACGGGCTGGCTTCTTCGGTCACCTTTGTCTACGCGCTGGCTATGCTGGTCATCTCCGGTATCCTGCATTTTGAACAGGCCGGACTGGTTTCCTGTGCGCTCGCGGGTGGTACCCTCGGCTTTCTGGTCTGGAATTTCTACCCAGCCAAGGTCTTTATGGGGGACACGGGTTCGCTCTTCCTCGGAGGGCTGGTGGTTGCGCTCGCGTTCGAGGTTGGGCTTCCGCTGCTGCTTGTGTTCACCGGAGTCATCTACTGGTGTGAGGCATTTTCGGTCATTCTACAGGTCAGCTATTTTAAGGCGACCGGCGGCAAACGGATTTTCAAGATGAGCCCGATCCATCACCATTTTGAGATGTCGGGATGGAGCGAGGTCAAAATTGTGACAGTATTTTCATTGGTCACCGCGGCCGGCGGCCTGCTGGCAATCTGGTCGGTTTTCCGGCTGTAAGCGGTTTCAAAAGGAGGTATGCGGATGCAGTATGCACAGAGCGCAAGATCGGCCGGCGCGCCCCGACGCAAAAAACGGGCGAAATCCAAGCCGGCAGAGCGGGGAAGTATGGATCTGATTTTCCTGATTCTGGTTCTCACCCTATTGGGGATCGGCCTGATTATGCTTTTTTCTGCGAGCTACGCTTACGCCTATTACTACGATGGAAACAGTTTCCATTATATCACCCGCCAACTTGCATTCGCTGTGGTAGGGGTGGTGGCGCTGCTGGTCGTCTCGCAGATCGACTACCATGTCCTGCGAAGGTTCGCGCTGCTTCTGCTCGGTGTGACACTGTTCCTGCTGGTGCTGGTGCTCTTTTACCACACGCGGGCAACGGCAAAACGGTGGATACCGGTTGTCGGAAGCTTCACCTTCCAACCCTCCGAGCTGGCGAAGTTCACGATTGTCGTGGTATTCGCACACCTGATCTCATTAAACTATGACCGGATGTCCGACCCCCGGTATGGGTTGTGGCCGTTCCTCTCGATCATGGGCGTGATTGCGCTGCTGATGGTCTTGCAGCCCCACCTTTCGGGCACCATCCTGATCCTGACGATCGGCGTTGTCATGATGTTCATCGGCGGAACCAACCTGAAATGGTTCGCGCTGGGCGGCTTGTTTCTGATTGGTGCGGTTGTCATCATCATCTTTATCCCGGAAGCGGTCCCCTACGCGATGAGCCGTTTGGAACACTGGATCAATCCTGCATCCGATCCAACCGGGGCGGGCTACCAGACGCTGCAATCCCTTTATGCAATCGGGTCGGGCGGGCTGCTCGGCGTGGGGATCGGAAACTCCCGCCAGAAACACCTCTATCTGCCGGAACCGCAGAACGACTTTGTGTTTTCGGTCGTCTGTGAGGAGCTGGGGTTTGTCGGCGCCACCATCATTCTACTGCTGTTTGTCCTGCTCGTCTGGCGTGGGTTTGCGATTGCGATGCGCTGCCGCGACCGGTTCGGCTCGATGCTTGCGGTGGGGCTGACGACTCAGGTGGGCGTCCAGACCATCCTCAATATCGCGGTGGTCAGCAACACAATCCCCAATACCGGAATCAGTCTGCCGTTCTTTTCGTACGGGGGGACAGCGCTCTGTATGCTTCTGGCACAGATGGGGGTTGTCCTGTCGGTATCCAGATACAGCACAGTGGAAAAGGAGTAAGAACCCGTATTCACAACCGTTTGACGCCGTCTGAACGGGCATTTTTCCGACCTGCTGCGTTGAAAAACCTTGCAATACACAAAGTATTGTCTGCGTTTTTTCGCCTTGCAGGG
>JAETRV010000090.1 GCA_021770005.1 Anaerotruncus sp.
ACGGAATGCCCCGGATTCTCATCCGCACATTTCTTTGCATTTTCCAGCGACTTGAACGCCCCTTTCTGCGAGGAAGCGTCCGCCCACGACTTCCGGACGCGGTACCAGATTTCGGTGTCTGCAGGAGCAGGCTTGGATGTGCCGCCTGCCGTGCCGGGGATGCCTTTCAGGATGGAGAGGATTTTCTCTCCGTATCCGGCTCCCGCTGCCCATCCCTTCCCGTCCGGGTTTTCCTTCTGTCCAAGCCACTCCACATATTCCGCACAGCCCCTCGTGACATACTTGAAACGCGGGTCAATGCAGGCGTTCTTCAGCGCATCCGTGGAGGCATAGGCTTTCAAATGCTGCACCTGCGCCCGGATGCCGAGCTGCGGCGTGTCAAAGGAATTCCCCTTCATCCCATTGGAAGTCACGCCCATGCCGCAGAAATTGTTCTGGGAAAGCGCGACCGCAGAGCCGGAAAAAGTGAAGTTCCCCGTCTCAAGGCAGGACTGCGCAAAGGCGATGTCGCCCCTCACTCCCTCTGCCTTGCCCTCGGAGAGATACAGCGGAACCATATCAAGGACGGTTTGTGCCACGTTCGGATTCTTCGCTTTCAGATACGCTTTCATCTGCTCCGCCGTTGCCGCTGCCTCCCCCATGATCTTCGTGTGTCCGTCCGTACCGGAGGACGCGCCGCCCATTGCCGCCTTGACCGCCCTGCGGAATCCGTCCATCGTGTACCCCGTGCCAAGCTGCGTCCACAGATGTTCCGGGTCGCCGTGGTTGCTGGCAATGCCCCGGCTGTGGCCTTCTTTGTGGGAAATCACCACGCCGTCCGCCAACGGATTTAAGCTGTACTTTTTACAGAGCATGGCAAACAGCTCCACCGCCGCCTCGTAGGTTTTCTTTGCCACTGCTTTTGCCGTGACCGTGTCAGAGCAGGTAAAGTTAGAGCCTGCTGTGTACTTGATACACGCAGGCTCACACATCTCCACTCCGATATGGGTATTGTTCCCGCTCCCTTTATTCCCGCTTCCGCAGTGCCATCCCCTGTGGTTCCACGGCAATGTCTGGTACACCGTGCCGTCGTTGCCGTCAATGAAGCCGTGGACGCAGGAACTGTCATGCACCGGGCTGTTCCATGAATTGATGAACACGGATGCCTTCGGCTGCGGGCAGCCCACGGAATGGAGCATCAGCCCCTTGACCGTGATCTTCCTCCCCGCCGTGTAGCAGGGATTTCTTGTCAGGATGCTTTCTACCAGTTTCATGCTTATTCGTCCCCCTTCCCGTTCTCTGCCCTGTCATGAAGCTGTGCCAGGATGTCCTTCAGCTTTTCTGGGATAGGCAGCCCCAGGTGTCCGGCATTCTCCAAAAGGCTCACGCCCTCGTTGGAGATATAGAAAAAGATAATCGCCGTGCGAAGAACGGAGCCGCTCCCGATGACCTGCACATCAAGGATGTTGGCGATCCCCACCAGCAGGAAGATCAGCACCTTCTTTGCGATGCCCTTAAATCCCACCTCGCTGGACAGCTTCTTGTCCGCAGCGGCGCACATCACGCCCGTGATATAATCCACCACCACAAATGCGATGAGCGCGTACAGCAGGCCGTCACAGCCGCCGAGGAACCAGCCGAGCCATCCCCCGATGGCAGTGAAAATAAGTTGAATCGTGTTCCAGAATTCTTTCATAGTGAAACCCTCCTTTAAAAGATTTTTGTGTATGATAAAAGGCCGCCCGCCAAACGGCAGACAGCCCTGTATCCGTGAAAATATTAAATTTGTTTCGGCAGCCACTCCCAGAGCCTCATGTCCTCCTGCCCAAGCGACCACATACACATCCCCCGCAGCTTCCAGCGGTACGCCGCCTGGTTCGCCCAATAGATGAGCGAATCCACATCCTGGTAATAGAGGATGGAGAAACCGTCCGCATCCCCAAGGAACAGACGGGAAATCCAGATGTTGATGTCCTTCGGTATGACTTCCGCCGTGTAATTGTTCCCGCAGGACAGTTCCATCAGATCCGAGTGGAAAAAGTCATAATCCATGGAAATGTCCTCGCTGCGGGTAGAGCTTTCCTCCACATCGGCAGTCAGCGTGAATACCTGGAATTCCTCATCCCACGCTGCGTTACTTCTGCTGATCCGGCCGAAGGACTTAAAACCGCCGTCCGGCATCCGCACATCGAACCTCTCATACGGCTCATAGGTCCATGCATCCCCAAGCCTCATCAGTTCGCAGACGGTCCGCTTATCCGAGCGGTACCCGGCATAGCCGCCGGAAAAACCGCTGATTGCCGCCGTGAACCGCAGCGTATAGGATGCACCGGAATACACCCGCACCCGGTTCCCTCGGATACGCATCTCCACCGTGTACATGGTGGGATTCCCCCGCAGGTCGGCATTCGGTGTCCGGCTGATGGCCTGGCTGTAGCTGCCAAGGAGCGTGGAGCCTTTGTAAAGCTCCACCCGCTGCGTATCATAATTCAGGCAGCAGAACACGTCCCCACAGAATACCCCTGCCTTGCCGCTGCCATTTGCTGGGAATGCCAGTCTTGCCCGCAGGTGCAGTTCTTTGAAACCGCTGTACTGCCACGCAAGCTGCCCGTTCCCGTCAAGCTGTGAATACGGCCGGTTCTCGTAGCCCTCCCGCCACACCTCCCATTTGCCGGAGAGCGTCGTCCAGTAGGTTTCCGGCAGGGGATTTTCATCACGGAAGTCCTCGTACCAGATGAGTGCAGAATCCGGCTTCCTGCGGAGCATCTCCAGCGTCAGCTTGAAGCCCCTGTCCGGCTGCACCATGTTCCCGTCCACATCCTTGAACTTCCGTGGCGCAAGCACATAAGCTGCGGAGCCGACGCTCGGTTCTTCCGAAAAGGACTGGCAGACGCGGAAGCCGTAAAACTGCACCCCTTTTACATCCACCGAGACCGTGATGGTATGCGTCCCTGCGGAAAGGGAAATCCCCTCTGCCAGCGCCGACCAGAAGGTAGTCCTCCAGTACGGCCACCACAGGCGGCTTTCCGTGAAATGCTTCCTATTCCCGTCAATGGAAATATATATCCCGTTCTTATCCCAAAAGGGGAAGCACAGGCGCACCGCCACATCATAAGTCCCCGCCGATGGTACGGAAAATCTGTAAGCGGCGGAGCCGTTATCCCCCATCGTCACCATCCCCTCCGAAACGGACACGATGCCGGAATAGCTGTCCGGGTTCCCGCCGTTACGGTCAACAATGATGTTTTCAAACTGCGTCTTCT
>JAETRV010000091.1 GCA_021770005.1 Anaerotruncus sp.
CTTGCAAAAAGCCCCCTCTTGCCGCTTTGCGGCAATTCACCCCCAAAATGCGCTTCTCAGGATAAAGTGTTCCGCCGCGTGCGCGCGGCGGCGGGGGCTCTGCCCCTCGACCCTGCCACCTTTGAAAAGGTGAACGAAACTTTTAGTTCAAGAGAAACCCAAACAACCCCTAGATTTTGAACAGGCTTTAAAAGCTGTTCAGCACCCTACATCCTGGGGCGGAAATGGAAAAACGGAACAAAAGGGTTTTGTTATTTTTCCATCAGGGAGCGGAGCTGTTTGCTGAGATCATCGGCGAACCCCTTCACACAGTCGATCATCTCGTTGAGCCCGGCCTCGATCTCGTTGGTATCCGCTTCCCGGAAGTAGTCCTTCGAGCGGGTTTTGCAGTATCGCTTGACCATCTGCTTGACCCGCTCGGCCTGCGGTTCGGTCAGCCGTTTTCCGGCCAGACGCAGTTCGTGCAGCGCGTTTGCACAGTCGTCAAGCAGCTCCTGATACTCGTTTTCGACCTGCTTGCGGAACCGGGCGGTCATCTGCGCCTCGTCCACCGGGTCGACAAACCGCAGCTCAACGATCGACGCTTCCCCGCCCATCTGCCGGATCTTCTGCGCCAGCATCGAAAACTGCTGCATCGACTGGGAGAAGTTTGGAAGGACGGCGACCCCTTGTTTAAAATATTCCGCTCCGCATTCTTTGAGCTTGCGCCAGATATAGACCCGCGCTTTGGACGGGCTTGCCGGTACCGTATAGCCCAGAGCGAGCCAGCTTTTGCGATGCACATGCCCACCGCCTTTTCTATGATTTTCCTAGATTAAATTGTAACGTTTGTTACGCTGATTGTCAAGCGCATTTCCAGATGACGGGACCGTATCCAGCCCATGGGCGCTCCCCTAGTTTTCCCGCTCGATGGTGTAAGCTTGCAGGCTCCTTTGGCATCCGTTTTTTTCATAGAACGCCTCTGCCCCGGGCTGTGCGCCAAAATAAAGCATGGTCGGGGTGTTATTTTTTGCGAGTTGGAGCAGCCGGCTTCCGATCCCCTGTTTTTGGTATTCCGGGAGGACAAGCAGCTCGGTGATGGTTCCAAAATAGTATCCATCTGAGAGAATCCGCAGACAGCCTACAAGGGTTCCGTTTTCATAAGCGGTGATGTTTATGGTCTTCGACAGCGCACCCTGCGTTTTTTCCATATCATAGTTCCCGGGCCATATTTTATTGACAAATGGTATAAATAACGATGAATTCAACGATTTGTCGTCTATCTGGTACTCCATTCCCACACCTCCTATGAAAATGCCGGTTTGTCAAGCCTGCGCGTGTAGGATTTCACGCAAAAAATCTCCAATCGTGCTGGGCAAGGATTCCTTGGTTGACTTGCAGGAGAGGAAGATGCGCAGCCAGTCCCACCCCACAAGCACCAGGCTCGAAATAAGCGCAATCCGCAGATAGAGCATCAGCTTCCCAGCCATCATGCTGACCGGGCCGATACAAAGCGCGCCAAAGATGATTGCACACATCATCAGATATTTGAGCGGATCGGCCATGCTTTGAAACTGATAGCAGACGACCTTTGCGCGGTCATTTTCAGCCTGCTTGATGGTACCATAAACGGCATATATGATCCTGGAACGGCCATCGGCCTCGAAATATTCCGATTGGGACAGACGGAACCAGCGCCCCAAAAAGAAACAGCGTGGTTCGTCGCTCGCCTTGTTCCCGGCGGTCGCTTCACGGAGGACCGTACGGCATTGCTCTGGGGTGAAGTCACTTGTCAGGGAAAAACGATGGAACATATGCTCTCCTTCTTTCTGTCAAAAACGGATTGGGTTAGACCCAGTATACCACTTCCGTACAGGCAGTTCAATTCCACCAAAGGGGTGGATCTCACAATAGATGAATTTTGCTTGCAATTTACCACGCTAAATGGTAAAATACTATATTATCTTTTTGCATTTTTGGGGAAAGAGGATGGTACATTGTGTCTGTCAAAAATCTGATTCTGCCGCCCCACTATTTTTCCAAGCTCGATATTATGGAAACCGAGGTTGCGATCAAGCTGGCTAAGGACACCTTCGAGCGGGAACTTGCGGAGGCGCTTTCGCTTACCCGTGTTTCGGCGCCGCTTTTTGTGCGCCCGGAAACCGGCCTGAACGACGATCTCAATGGGGTGGAACGCCCGGTCCGGTTTGATATCCTGGAGCTTCAGGCGGATGTAGAGATCGTCCACTCGCTGGCCAAATGGAAACGGATGGCCCTTGGACGGTACGGTTTCGCACCCGGGACCGGTCTTTACACGGATATGAACGCGATACGCCGGGATGAGGACTTGGATAACATCCATTCGGTGTATGTAGACCAGTGGGACTGGGAAAAAGCGATTACCCGGGAGGAGCGGACGTTCGAGACGCTGAAAGCCGCAGTTGAAGCGGTGATGTATGCGCTGCGCAAAACGCAGGGGGCGCTCTGCCACCGGTTCACTGCGCTCGAGCGGTATCTGCCCGAAACAATCCATTTTATCACCAGCCAGGAGTTGGAGGACCTTTATCCCGAAAAAACACCGAAACAGCGGGAGGACGCGATTGCCGAAAAATATGGGGCGGTATTTCTCTCGCAGATCGGCGGCGCGCTCCGGTCGGGCCGGCCTCATGACGGCCGCGCCCCCGACTATGATGACTGGTCGCTCAACGGGGATATCCTGATCTGGTATCCGGTGCTCGGCCATGCGTTTGAGATCAGCTCGATGGGCATCCGCGTGGACGCGGATGCACTGCGCCGTCAGCTTGCAATCGCCGGATGTGAGGAACGCGCGGCGCTGCCGTTTCACAAGAAGCTGCTGGAAAATCAACTTCCGCTCACCATGGGCGGCGGTATTGGGCAGAGCCGGATCTGTATGGCGCTGCTTCAGAAAGCGCATATTGGGGAGGTGCAGGCGTCGGTTTGGTCGGACGAGATGCACGACGCCTGCGCGGCTTCTGGAATCCATTTGCTATAATGGGCCATTATAGCGGGCTCATGGCCCATTATAGCATTTTGCTACGCTTCATGCTATGATAAAAGCTTTACTCAATTTTTCTCGAAAAATTGCGGGGTCAAGACAGCCGGACGTTTGGCCCCAGACCAAACGTCCAAGCGCAAGGCGCTTTCCTCGGGACTGCTCGGCTAACGCCGAAGCGCGGCATACGCCGCGACGCCCCTGCGG
>JAETRV010000092.1 GCA_021770005.1 Anaerotruncus sp.
ACAAATACGAGGTCCCCAAGATGGGGGGCCTGACGGTGGTGGAGATGCCGGATGTATAACTATATCGAATATCTGCCGCTCTATCTGCGGGAGATACAGGAATTTTTGGCGCTTGGCGAGGCGGCCGACCCGGCGGCGCGGGAGGCTTACGGCTATACGGTGCAGCAGTACCTCAACCAGTCGGTCATGACCGCGGACGAGCGGACGGTCTCCCGCTGGGAGGCGATCCTGCGTCTGTCCGGCGCGGGGCTCAGCCTGGATACCCGCCGCCAGCATGTCCTGGCCCGGTTTTGCCTGCGTCCGCCGTTCACCCGCAAACGGCTCAAAGAGATCCTTGAGATGTTGACCGGCGTCCCGGTGACCATCACCGAATATTTTGATCTCTATCATATGCGGGTCGCGTTTTTTGAGCACGATTTTAGGCGGATCGACTATCCCTTTTTGCGCTCCGAGGTCTACGAGATCAAGCCCGCCAATATCACACTTGATCTTAACATTGTGGCCGAGTCAGAGTCAGAGATACCGGCCTGGGCCGGGATTGTGCCGTCAATCGAGAGATGCTGCGAGGTCTTGCCGCAGCTCCCGGATTGGCACGCAGAGCCGGTCATATGCTCTGGTCTGCTGATTGCTCCATCTGTTGAGCGGATACATGATCTAGCGCCGGGGCTCCCGGATTGGCACGCCGAACCGGCCGTGTGCCCTGGTCTGCTGATTGCTCCATCCGTTGAGCGGATACATGATCTAACGCCAACGCAAATGATAACTTACGACATTGAGGTGATTTAATGGATACGAATTTGGTCCCAAAACAGGATGGGGCGGCACAGATATGGACCGGCGTCTATACATTACAGGGGTTGACCCTGCTCGCCAAGCTCCACTCAGGGACAGCATTGCAGGTAACCCGCGTGGTCGCTGGCGCGGGCAAAGTCCCGTTGGAGGAGCTGGCCTCCCAGACAGCTGTCAGCGATCCCCGTATGGAGTTTACCCGCGGGACAGTGACCATCAAGCCGGATGGACTCGCGCGTCTGCCGGTCCAGCTCATCAACGTCGGGGTGCTTGAGGGGTTTAGTCTTTGGCAGGCCGGCGTTTATGCCCTCGATCCGGACGAGGGCGAAATCCTCTATTGTATCTTGCAAAGCAGCCATCCAGACTATATCCCAACTGAGCGGCAGATGCCCGGATTTGTGGTCAATATCGGGCTAAATCTGATCTTTGGCAACTCGGATAAGCTTACAGCGGAGATCGACCCCGAGGGATTTGTAACCAATTACACGTTGGAGCTGCGGCTTGAGCATCTTGATCCGGCACACGCGCTGCTTAGGATTGCACACGGTCTGGGATGCTATCCATCTGTCGAGCTCGGGGCGCTTACCTATGGCGCGGGTTTAGGCCGGTCCGGCGAGACGCCCGCGGGCGGTACGGATATGGAGATGCAACCGGTTAAGGTCATCCACCACGACCCGTACAGCCTAAGCGTCCGGACAATTAAGCCTCTCACTAAATTGGGGGAGCCGGTCGTCCAGAGGGTGGACAACTACCGCTATATCGTAACCTTCGGGGAGAACGATGCCGACAGCTTGTATATCCAACTCTCGGGTGGCCAAGCCTCCGCATCTCCACCGGCGTCTATGCCGGACACCAGAGCGGTGCAGACGATTGTGGCACAGGCGGTGGGAGACCATAACAACAGCCAAAATGCACATCCGGGCCTGCGCCTGGATGGCGGAAATCTATAAAATCAGGAGGACAACAATATGGCAACAATCCAAGTTAAGAGAGGCCCCAGTGCAAATCTCAGCGCTGCAATGGAGACGCTTAAGGCCGGCGAGCTGGTGTTTTTGACCGATACCGGTATCCTCGGTGTCTATGACGGCAGCAAGGTGATCCCGGTCAACCCCAAGCTCGGCACTGCGGCGGATAAGGATGTGGGTACCAGTGCGGGTGATGTTGTGGAGGTAGGAACCGATGGCAAAATTAACGCTGGCCTGCTCCCTGCGATTGCGATTACCACGCCCTACGCGGTGGAGGATGAGGCCGGGATGCTTGCACTTGATGCGCAGACCGGAGACATTGCGATCCGGTCGGATATCTCCAAAACCTATATCCTGCGGCAGTCTCCCGCGTCCGAGCTGGATAACTGGCTTGAGCTGCTCACACCCACCGACGCAGTATCCAGCGTCAACGGCCAGACCGGCGTAGTCACCCTCGATAAGGATGATCTTGGGCTAGACAATGTGGACAATACCGCGGATATGGATAAGCCCGTATCCACCGCGACACAAGTTGCATTGGATGCCAAAGCACCGCTCGAATCCCCAGCCCTCACGGGCGAACCGACCGCGCCGACTCCGGGTGATGGTGCCGGAGATGACGCGATTGCAACCACAGGCTATGTCAAGGCGCGGGGCTATCTGACGGCGGACAGCGTGATTGACGGCGGACAGCGTGATTGATGGCGGTATCTTTTAGGAGGTATCGTGATGGCGAATCCTATCCGATTCAGGCGCGGGGAGCGGGCGCAGCTCCCCTTGCTTCGTCCCGGTGAGCCCGCGCTTTGCGTTGACACTGGTGAGGTATTTGTGGGGGGGGGCAGCGGCGGGCAAAATCTGCGGCTCGAGACTGCGCCGGATTATGAGCTTATCGCCTTGGAGCACAGACTGGATGCCTATCCGCATGTCTTGGCCTTATGTTATCAGTATGGGGCTGGGATCGGCGGTGCGGGAGAGACCCCAGCGGGCGGCGAAAATGCAGTCTCTATCCCTGTCAGGGTCGAGTATCTCGACCGCGGCAATCTCAAAATTTACACGCAAAAATCCGTTGCTGCATTGGGCAAACTCAAAACAGTGGAGCGGATCAGCGAGCGTGAGTATGTAATTGTGACCGATGACAGCCCGGATAATGTCTATATCCGGTTAATTTTAACGTGAGGTGAAAAGTAAAATGGGAATTTTTGAAAATTTGATAAAGGGAATACCGGATTGGCATACCCTGTTGAATCGCAATTTTGCGGCCGCACAGACCAAGCTGGACAGTATTGATACCGCTTTGTCAAATAAGGTGAGCAAAACCGACATAATCCCAGTAGCAAATGGGGGCACCGGAAAAACAACGCAGGCCGAAGCGTGGAATGTAATCAGCAATATGACCAACGGCGATGCTTTA
>JAETRV010000093.1 GCA_021770005.1 Anaerotruncus sp.
GAAGTCTACAACGAAACGTATGTCTGGCTGAAAGCGAGGGGATGTGAAAAGCTGGTCACCGTCCAGATGGTGGAGCAGTACGCCATGAGCGTGTCCCGGTGGATTCAGTGCGAGGAAATTGTGTCCTCCACGGGCTTTCTTGCGAAGCACCCGACCACGGGGGCCGCCATCGCTTCCCCTTATGTCACCATGAGCCAGTCCTATATGAAACAGACCAATTACTGCTGGATGCAGATATACCAGATCGTGAAGGAAAACTGCTCGGTGGAGTTCCAGGGCAACACGCCCCAGGACGACGTGATGGAGCGGCTGCTCCGTGCAAGGAAAGGAGTGTAGAAAAAATGGGTAAGACGACAACGGAGATGCAGCTTGTGCCGCTCTCCAAATTAGTGCCGTATGTGAATAATGCACGGACGCACTCGCCGGAGCAGCTCACAAAGCTCCGCTCATCCCTGCGGGAGTTCGGCTTCATCAACCCGGTCATCATCGACCGGGGTTTCAATGTCATCGCGGGGCATGGCAGGATTGCAGCGGCGAAGGAGGAAGGGATCACGGAAGTCCCGTGTGTGTTTGTGGACTATCTGACGGAGGCGCAGAAGAAAGCCTACATCCTTGCGGACAACCGCATGGCTTTGGATGCCGGGTGGGATGAGGAACTGCTCCGCATCGAGATTGAAAGTCTGCAGGGTGCGGATTTTGATGTGTCCCTTACGGGCTTCGGTGCGGATGAGATTGCGGACCTTTTTGCCGGGGACGGGGAGAAGGATGTGAAAGATGATGATTTCGACCTTTCCGCAGCGCTGGAGAAGGCGGCGTTCGTGGAAAAGGGAGACATCTGGACGGTGGGCAGGCACAGGCTGATGTGCGGGGACGCCACCAGTGCGGAGGATGTGGCGGCGCTCATGGACGGGAAGAAGGCAAACCTCATCGTGACGGACCCGCCCTATGGCGTCTCCTTCAAGAGTTCCGGCGGGCTGACCATCCAGAACGACAGCATGAAGGGGGATGAATTCTACACATTTCTGTATAATTCGTTTGCCTGCATGGTGGAGCATCTGGAAAACGGCGGCGCGGCTTATGTGTTCCATGCGGACACGGAGGGGCTGAATTTCAGGAAAGCCTTTGTGGACGCAGGATTCCACCTTGCGGGTGTGTGCATCTGGGTGAAGAATTCCCTGGTGCTTGGGCGTTCGGATTACCAGTGGCAGCATGAGCCTGTGCTGTACGGCTTTCTAAAGAACGGGAAGCATCCATGGTATTCCGACCGGAAGCAGACCACCATCTGGAATTATGACAAACCGAAGCGGAACAAGAACCACCCGACCTCCAAGCCGCTTGACCTGCTCGGCTATCCGATCAGCAATTCCTCGCAGGAGAACGCCATCGTGATAGATACTTTCGGCGGCAGCGGCTCCACCATGATGGCCTGCGAACAGATGAACCGCATCTGCCACATGATGGAGCTGGACGAAAAATACGCATCTGTTATACTCCGCCGTGCCGTGGAAATCGGAATTGCTCCGGAGGATATTTTTGTGGAGCGGGGCGGGGAGAAAATCCCGTATTCCGCACTGGTGAAGGAGGTGGAGGCGGATGGATAAGCCGGAATACTGCGTGGTGGCGCTGTCCGGCGGGAAGGATTCGACAGCCATGCTCCTTGGGATGCTGGAACGCAGGATGCAGATTGACGGCATCCTGTTCTGCGATACCGGCCTTGAGTTTCCCGCCATGTATGCCCATCTTGAGAAACTGGAAAAAGACACAGGCAGATCACCCGCATAAGGGCGGAACATTCCTACGAATACCTGATGTTCGATGCGCCGGTCAGACGCGGGAAGGATTCACCCATTGTCAGAAGGTATGGCGCAGGCAGCCTTGGGTATGGGTGGCCGGGGCCGAGGCAGCGGTGGTGTACGACACGGCTGAAGGATATGCCGAGGGAGAAGTTCCTCCGGGAGCTGCGGAAGCAGTACCGTGTGAAGGAATACATCGGGATAGCTGCTGATGAGCAGTACCGCCTGGAAAGGGAAAGGAATAAAAACCCCGACCATGTGCATCCGCTGGTGGACTGGAACATGACGGAGGAGGACTGCCTGCGGTACTGCTATGGACATGGGTATGACTGGAACGGGCTGTACGGGCAGTTCAAGCGGGTGTCCTGCTGGTGCTGCCCATTGCAGTCATTACAGGAACTGCGGCAGTTATATAAAAACCACCCGGCTCTTTGGCAGACGCTGAAGGAATGGGATAAACGGACTTGGAGGAAATTCCGTGCTGATTACAGTGCAGAGGAACTTGAAGTCCGTTTTGATTTTGAGGAAGAATGCCTTAATGCAGGAAAACCCATAAAGGGGAAGGCGTTCTTTTCGGAACTAAAAAGGAGATTGGAGGTGGAGGCATAGTGGACGCTATATATATCCATAGAAGCAGCTCCGGCACTGGCGGCGGAGACACACCAAATCCGCAGACTGCGGATTCCAGATTGACTCTCGGTAGCCTGTTTGACGGCAGCGGGGGCTTTCCGCTCGGCGGGCTGCTTGCCGGGATAAAGCCTTTGTGGGCTTCGGAGATTGAGCCGTTCCCCATCCGTGTGACCACAAAGCGGCTGCCGGATGTGAAGCACCTGGGCGATATTTCTGCGGTGGATGGCGCAGAGATTGCCCCGGTGGACATCATCACCTTCGGCTCGCCCTGCACGGATATGTCAGTGGCCGGCAAGCGGGCGGGGCTTGACGGGCGGCAGTCATGCCTGTTCTATCAGGCAATCAGAATCGTAAAGGAAATGAGGTGTGCAACAGATGGAAAATACCCAAGGTTTATCGTGTGGGAGAATGTCCCCGGTGCCTTCTCCTCCAACAAAGGGGAGGACTTCAAGGCCGTCCTCGAAGCGGTCTGCTCCGTCAAAGACGAAAGTATTTCTGTACCTGGACCTCCAAAGGGGAGGTGGGCAAACGCAGGGAATATTGTGGGAGACGGATTTTCCCTCGCATGGCGGGTGCTTGACGCCCAATTTTGGGGAGTCCCCCAGCGGAGAAAACGCATCTACCTTGTCGCAGATTTTGCAGGCGGGAGTGCCGGAAAGATATTATTTGAGTCCGAAGGCGTGTCTGGGTATTCTGCGGAGGGCTTCCGTGCGTGGCAAGGAACTGCCGGAGG
>JAETRV010000094.1 GCA_021770005.1 Anaerotruncus sp.
GCAGAAAGAGCGAATATGTGTACTGCCGAAAGGAAAAAAACAAAATCGGAGGTACACACCATGAAGAAGATTGAACTTTTTGAAAGAGCCATTGCGGAGCAGGCAGCGAGCCTTAAGGACCTCGGCATCAACCCGACATTGTTCTGGGCATACCGCAACAGCATCACGGCGGGCAACGACAGGATTGATTTCGGTGAAACCATATGGGACACCGACATCCCGGAGATCACCAAAACGCTGAAGGAGAACGGCATCACCGAGTTCACCATCAGCAGCACCTTTTCAAGCCTGATCCCGACCCTTGCTGAATTCGCAAAGCACGGCTTCCAGATGGCGGGGCTGACCGAGGTAAAGGCAAACTACACGGACTTCCAGACGCAGGAGCGGGCGGCCATTCCTGCAATCAGGATGCAGATGGCTTAAGGAGGACAGGGATGAACATAGCAGATAAGATGGAGCGGGAGTCAAGGCTCCGTGGGAACCTTGCGGAATGGATGATAGCGCACGGGGCTGTAAAGTCCGACCGCGAGAGGAGCAACGAATATGTGGGTGTGCGGATTGCAGAGGTCTGCTGGCGGGGGCAGGATTACTGCATCACATGGGTGGATGGGGAAGCCTGCCGGATTGAAAAAGAGTGATACCGCTGTAAACTACACAATTCCTGCCACAGATATTTGTGCAGTATATGTTCCGGATTGCTTGCTATTATCCGCAGAAAGAGCGAATATGTGTACTGCCGAAAGGGAAAACAAAGAAAACGGAGGACAAAGACCATGAAAATCAGCGATGCAATGAAAACCTACAGACTGCCGAACCCCACCACGCCGGAGGATTTGGAATGCAGATGGAGCAAGCTGCTGACCTTCGGTGACAGGGTGGTCATCGCAGGGTATTTCTACAACGGGCAGAACAAGCCCTGCTACTTCGGGGCGGCTTATGAATTCCTGGGCGACGACCACACCTGCGAAGGCACCATCGGGCTGCGGGCGGCAAGCGGGATTGAATTCGAGGATGACGGCCACGCAATCGCCTGGGCGATGCAGCAGTAAAGACAAGTGAACATTCCAAGAGCGGAGCCGGAAGGCTCTGTATCTTGTACCGATAAACTGAGGCTTGCTGATGGCAGGCCATTTTTATGCCATTTTTGGGGAGGTGATGCCGATGGCAATGCGGAAGCTGAAAAAATACAGGCCGACAAAATTCAAAGCAAAGGACAGCCGTTACGATAAGGATGCCGCCGATTTTGCCGTGATGTTCATCGAGAGCCTCTGCCACACCAAAGGCACCTGGGCGGGGAAGCCCTTTGAACTGATTGACTGGCAGGAGCAGATCATCCGTGACATTTTCGGAACGCTGAAGCCCAACGGCTACCGCCAGTTCAATACAGCCTATGTGGAAATCCCGAAGAAGCAGGGAAAGTCGGAGCTTGCCGCCGCCGTGGCGCTGCTCCTGACCTGTGGGGACGGGGAGGAGCGGGCGGAGGTGTACGGGTGCGCCGCTGACCGGCAGCAGGCCACCATCGTTTTTGATGTTGCCGCTGATATGGTGCGGATGTGTCCCGCCCTTTCCAGGCGGGTGAAGATACTCGCCTCGCAGAAGCGGATCATCTACACGCCCACCAATTCCTTCTACCAGGTGCTTTCGGCGGAGGCGTACTCCAAGCACGGCTTCAACATCCATGGCGTGGTGTTTGACGAACTGCACACGCAGCCGAACAGGAAGCTGTTTGACGTCATGACCAAGGGCTCCGGGGATGCCAGGATGCAGCCGCTGTATTTCCTCATCACCACGGCGGGGACGGACACCCATTCCATCTGCTACGAGACGCACCAGAAGGCAAAGGATATTTTAGAGGGCAGGAAGATTGACCCGACCTTCTATCCCGTGATTTACGGTGCGGATGAGGCGGACGACTGGACGGACCCGAAGGTGTGGAAGAAAGCAAATCCATCCTTAAACATCACGGTGGGGATTGACAAGGTGGAGGCTGCCTGCGAGTCGGCAAAGCAGAATCCGGGGGAGGAGAACAGTTTCCGGCAGCTCCGCTTAAACCAGTGGGTGAAACAGGCGGTGCGGTGGATGCCCATGGATAAGTGGGATGCCTGCGCCTTCCCGGTTTCGGAGGACGACCTGGAAGGGCGTGTGTGCTACGGCGGGCTGGACTTATCCTCCACCACGGACATCACGGCGTTCGTGCTGGTGTTCCCGCCGCTGGATGAGGAGGATAAATACTGCATCCTGCCGTACTTCTGGGTGCCGGAGGAAACGCTGGAGCTGCGTGTGCGGCGCGACCATGTCCCTTACGATGTGTGGGAGCGGCAGGGGAAGCTGATGACCACGGAGGGGAACGTGGTGCATTACGGCTTTATTGAGAAATACATTGAGCGGCTTGGGGAGCGGTTCAACATCCGGGAGATCGCCTTCGACCGGTGGGGAGCGGTGCAGATGGTGCAGAACCTTGAGGGCATGGGCTTCACGGTAGTGCCTTTCGGTCAGGGCTTCAAGGATATGTCCCCGCCGACAAAGGAACTGATGAAGCTGGTGCTGGAGCAGATGGTTGCCCACGGCGGGCATCCGGTCCTTAGGTGGATGATGGATAACATCTTCATCCGCACCGACCCGGCGGGCAACATCAAGGCCGACAAGGAAAAGTCCACGGAGAAAATAGACGGGGCGGTGGCCACGATCATGGGGCTTGACCGCGCCATCCGCTGCGGGAACGATGCAGGGGCTTCCGTCTATGACAGCCGGGGGCTGCTTGTCTTTTAGTGAAGGAGGGTGATTTCTATGGGATTATTTAGCGGGCTGTTCAGGGCGAGGGACGCCCCTCAGAACAGGACTTCCGGCAGTGCCTACAGCTTTTTCATGGGCGGCAGCACGAGCGGCAAGCGTGTCAATGAGCGTTCCTCCATGCAGATGACGGCGGTGTACTCCTGCGTCCGGATTCTTTCTGAGGCGGTGGCGGGGCTGCCGCTGCATTTTTACAGATATACGGATAACGGCGGGAAGGAAAAGGCGGCGGACCACCCGCTGTATTTTTTACTCCATGACGAGCCGAACCCGGAGATGACTTCCTTCGTGTTCCGGGAAACGCTGAT
>JAETRV010000035.1 GCA_021770005.1 Anaerotruncus sp.
GTGGTGCGCTATCAGAACGGGCGGTTTTCTCCGGTGCGGTTCGGGGCGATCACCACGCCTGCGGGTATGGCGTTCCCGGCGCGGCTCGAGATGATCTACCAGGACATGACCGCCCTGCTCGACCGGTCGGCCCCGGATGTGCTTTCGATCGAACAGCTTTTTTTTATCAACAACAAGACAACCGGCATAGATGTCGCGCAGGCGCGCGGGGTGATCCTGCTCTCCGCCCAACAGCATGGGGTGCCGGTTTGCGAGTATACGCCGATGCAGGTCAAGCAAAGCGTAGTTGGCTACGGGCGCGCGGAAAAAAAGCAGGTGATGGAGATGACCCGCCAGCTGCTTGGGCTGGAAAAGGTGCCGCGCCCAGACGACACCGCCGACGCGCTTGCACTTGCAATCTGCCATGGGCATTGCAGCGGTTCGCTGCTCCGCTTGCTCAAATAGGGGGTAACCATGTTTTATAGTCTGACTGGAAAGTTGATCCATACCGAAGCCTACCTTGCCGTTGTGGAATGCGGCGGGGTGGGCTATCGCTGTATGACCTCCTTAACCACCCTTTCCTGCCTGCCGCCGGCGGGGGAACGGGTGACCTTGTACACCCATCTTAACGTGCGGGAGGACGCCCTCGACCTGTTCGGGTTTTACTCGATGAATGAACTGGATGCCTTTAAAAAATTGATTGGGGTTTCGGGGGTCGGTCCGAAATCCGCATTGGCGATCCTCTCGGACATGACCCCCGACCGGCTGGCGCTCTGCATCGCGTCGGGGGACGCAAAGAGCCTGACCCGCGCGCCCGGCGTTGGTACCAAGCTTGCACAGAGGCTGATCCTCGAGCTGAAGGACAAAATCTCGAAAGCCGAGCTAGCCTCGGGCGTTGGAGAGGCGGCGATGCAGATTGGTTCGGATGGCTCGAGCATGAACGAGGCGGCAGCGGCGCTCTGTACGCTCGGCTACAGTCAGTCGCAGGCTGCGGAAGCGCTGGCAGGGCTTTCCGCCGACCTGCCAGTGGATGAGCTGATCCGGCAGGCGTTGAAAAAGGTTGCAAGGCTGTGAACCGTTTGAGAAAGGGCCGGGAGAACGATGTTTGATAATGAGATGGATTTTGAAAACCGGATCATGGCGCCCGATTATGTCCCGGAGGATACCGAGGTGGAGGTCTCCCTGCGCCCGCGCATCCTCGACGAGTATATCGGTCAGGAGAAGGTCAAGGAAAATATGGGGGTCTTTATCCAGGCGGCTAAAGGACGCGGCGAACCGCTTGACCATGTGCTGCTCTACGGTCCACCGGGGCTTGGCAAAACCACCCTTTCGGGGATCATCGCCAACGAGATGAACGTCAATATTCGCATTACCAGCGGCCCAGCAATCGAAAAACCGGGCGATTTGGCCGCATTACTCACAAATCTTGCACCAAAGGATATACTGTTTATAGATGAAATCCACCGGCTGTCCCGCGCGGTGGAGGAGGTGCTCTACCCGGCGATGGAGGATTTTGCGCTGGATATCATCATCGGGAAAGGCCCGTCGGCGCGGTCGATCCGGATCGACCTGCCGCACTTCACCCTGATCGGCGCGACCACCCGCGCCGGGCAGCTCACCTCCCCGCTGCGTGACCGGTTCGGTGTGATCCAGCGGCTCGAGCTTTACACCAACGAGCAGCTCTGCACGATTGTCCGCCGCAGCGCCTCGATCCTTGGGATCGACTGCGAGGAGGACGGCGCGTATGAGCTGGCGCGGCGCAGCCGGGGGACGCCCCGTATCGCCAACCGCCTGCTCAAGCGGGTGCGGGATTTCGCACAGGTGATGGGGGATGGCCGGATCACCCGGGAGATCGCGTCGGTCGCGCTCGACCGGCTCGAGATCGACCAGCTTGGTCTCGACGGTTCCGACCGCCGGATATTGGAGACGATCATCAAAAACTATGCCGGAGGCCCGGTCGGGCTGGAAACGCTCGCAGCGGCCTGCGGCGAAGAGGCGGTGACGATCGAGGATGTGGTGGAACCGTTCCTGATGCAGCTGGGGTTCCTCTCTCGGACCCCGCGCGGGCGGTGCGCCACCCTTCTGGCTTACCAGCATCTAGGCGTGCGGCCGCCTCAGGGGATGGGCGGTGAACAGCTGGCTTTGGATTGAACTACATATAATGGGGGAATACCGTATGGGAAGAATTTTTGGAACCGACGGGGTGCGTGGGATCGCGAACGGCGATCTTTCGATTGAACTGGCAACCAACATTGGACGTGCGGCCGGTATGGTCGTGGAGAAGGAGACCGGACGTCAGCCGACCTTTCTGGTCGGTAAGGATACCCGGATTTCCTCGGATATGCTCGAGGCGGCGATTTCGGCAGGGCTGTGCAGCGCGGGCGCGAATGTCATCCAGGTCGGTGTGGTGCCGACCCCGGCGGTCGCCTACCTTGTGACCCGGTACGGCGCGCAGGCGGGCGTGATGCTTTCCGCAAGCCACAATCCCTATGAGTACAACGGCATCAAACTCTTCAGCGGCGCGGGCTTCAAGCTGCGCGATGAGCAGGAGGAGGAGATCGAGCGGATCGTGCTCGATGGGGAGCGCCCGTACAGCATCAAATCCGCGAGCGAGATTGGAACCATTTCGTTTGCAGCGCGCGCGGCGGACGATTATGTGGATTACCTGAAAACCACCCTCCCAGGCGGGCTTGCGGGGATGCGTCTGGCGATCGACTGTTCCAACGGCAGCGCGAGTGTCACCGCGAAAAAGCTGTTTGAAGGGCTAGGGGCAGAGTGCACCATCTTCTGCGCCGAGCCGGACGGCCTCAATATCAACTGGCACTGCGGTTCGACCCATATCGAAGAGCTGGCGCATAAGGTGCGGATGGGCCGCTACGACCTTGGGCTGGCGTTCGACGGGGATGCCGACCGGTGCCTCGCTGTGGACGAGAACGGCGCGCTGGTGGATGGCGACAAGCTGCTTGCCATGTTCGCATACCACCTCAAGGAGCAGGGCAGACTGAAAAATAACACCCTTGTCGCGACGGTGATGAGCAACCTCGGCCTGTTCAAGTTTGCGGAAAAGCATGGGATCGAGATGCGGGCGACCAAGGTCGGTGACCGGTACGTGCTTGAGACGATGCTCAATGAGGGGTTCTGTATCGGCGGGGAGCAGTCGGGGCATATCATCTTCCGCGACTTTATGACCACCGGCGACGGCCAGCTCTCCGGCCTGCAACTGGCGGGGCTGCTCAAGGAATCGGGGAAAAAGCTGTCCGAAGCGGCGTCCCTGATGGAAACCTATCCCCAGACCCTGCTCAACATCCACGCCACCCCGGAGATGAAAGCGTCGCTTGAACAGGATGCGGCGGTGCAGGAGGCGATCCGGCAGGAGGAAGAGAAACTCGGCGGAAATGGGCGGATTCTGGTGCGTCCGTCGGGGACCGAACCGTTGATCCGGATTATGATTGAAGGGCAGGACATCCAAGAGATCGAACGGATGGCGCAGCGGATTGCCGGCGTGATCCAGGGATAAGGCAGAGAGGAAAAAGGGGGACGACATGAGGGCAGCGACCGGATGGAAAGCATTTGAAGTACTTGACACCAGCGCGGGCGAGAAGCTCGAGCGGTGGGGGGAGGTCACATTGGTGCGGCCGGACCCCCAGGTGATCTGGAACACCCCGCGGGACAGCGCCTGGGACCGGGCGAACGCGCGGTACAACCGTTCCAGCGAGGGGGGCGGCAGCTGGAGCGTGCGCTCGCTCCCCAAGAGTGAATGGGAAATCCCCTACCGGGAACTGCGGTTCCGCATTCGCCCGACCGGGTTCAAGCATACCGGGCTGTTCCCTGAACAGGCGGTCAACTGGGATTTGATGTCCGGGCTGATTCGTGCGGCAGGGCGGCAGCTCAACGTCCTCAACCTCTTCGCCTACACCGGCGGCGCGACCCTCGCCTGTGCGGCAGCAGGCGCGAAGGTCTGCCACGTGGACGCGAGCAGGGGGATGATCCAGTGGGCGCGGGAGAATGCCGCGCTCTCGGGGCTTTCCGACCGGCCGGTCCGGTGGATCGTGGATGACTGCAAGAAATTTGTCGAGCGGGAGATCCGGCGCGGGGTGCGGTACGACGGGATCGTCATGGACCCGCCCAGCTATGGCCGCGGCCCGGGCGGCGAGGTCTGGAAGCTGGAGGACAGCGTCTACGAGCTGGTGCGCACCTGCGCACAGGTGCTCTCGGAGGATGCGGAATTTTTCCTGCTCAATTCCTATACCACCGGGCTTTCCCCGTCGGTCATGCAGTATATCCTTTCGGTGACCGTCGGGGCCGCGCATGGCGGCAGCGTCACAGCGGACGAGATCGGGCTTCCGGTCAAAAAAACCGGGCTGGTTCTGCCCTGTGGGTCCACGGCTGTCTGGGTGAAAGGTTCTGCCGTTTTGTAAATACGGGTTCTGAGGGCCGAATTTTTTGCAGGGGGCTTTTTCTCTTGCAAAAAGCCCCCTCTTGCCGCCGTTGGCGGCAATTCACCCCCTAAATGCGCTTCTCAGGATAAAGTATTCCGCCGCGTACGCGCGGCGGCAGGGGCTCCGCCCCTTGACCCCGCGATTTTTTGAAAAAAATCGAGTAAAACTTTAGACCGTGAATGGCTCTTAGCGCGGAGTAAAGGTGGACGAAACTTTTGCTTATGATTTTTTACAGAAAAGAGATAACAGTATATGGGAGACATCATCACCGCAAATGGGGTCACCTTTGGGTACCCCAAAGAGAACAATGAACTGAATGTTGTGCTGCGGGGCGTGAGCCTCACCATCCGTGAGGGAGAATTTGTTGCGGTGCTTGGACACAACGGCTCGGGTAAGAGCACGTTTGCCAAGCATCTCAACGCAATCCTTGTCCCGAATGAGGGTACAGTGACCGTCTGCGGCATTGATACCCGCGAGGAGGACAAGCTCTACGAGATCCGGCAGCAGGTCGGCATGGTATTCCAGAACCCTGATAACCAGATCGTCGCCACGATTGTGGAGGAAGATGTGGCGTTCGGCCCGGAAAACATGGGGGTCGAGCCGTCCGAAATCCGGCGCAGGGTGGACGAAGCGCTTGAAGACGTGGGCATGACCGAGTATAAGACCCATGCCCCGCACCAGCTTTCGGGCGGACAGAAACAGCGGATTGCGATTGCGGGAATTATTGCGATGCGGCCGCGCTGCATCCTGCTCGACGAGCCGACCGCAATGCTCGATCCAAAGGGCCGCCGGGAGGTCATGTCGACCCTCAAGCGGCTCAACCGGGAGCATGGGATCACCGCTGTGCTCATCACCCACTATATGGAGGAAGCGGCGGAGGCCGGCCGGGTGGTCGTGATGAACGATGGGCAGGTCCTGCTGGACGATAACCCGCGCGCGGTTTTCTCGCATGTGGAGGAGCTGAAACGGGTTGGTTTGGATGTCCCACAGGCGACCGAGCTTTGTTATGAACTGCGCAAGGCGGGTTATGATCTGCCGGAAGGCATCCTTTACGAGGACGAGTGCGCACAGGCGATTGCGCGGCTTTTGGAGGTGGCGGGATGAATGCGATTAAGACTGAAAATCTGACCTATGTCTATTCCCCCAACACCCCATTTGAAAAGGCGGCGATCCAGAACATCAACCTCGAGATCGAGCAGGGGGAATTTGTTGGGGTAATCGGGCATACCGGCTCGGGCAAAAGCACCCTGATCCAGCATTTTAATGGCCTGCTCAAGCCCACCTCGGGGAAAATTCTCATCAACGGCACCGACCTTTGGGCGGACGATACCGACCGCCGCGCCTATCGGTTCAAGGTGGGGCTGGTGTTCCAGTATCCGGAGTACCAGCTATTCGAGGAGACAGTCTATAAAGATATCGCGTTTGGCCCGACGAATATGGGGCTTTCCCCCGCCGAGGTCGAACAGCGGGTGAGAGAGGCAGCCATTGCGGTCGGGCTGAAACCCCATCATATGGAAAAATCTCCGTTTGAGCTTTCGGGCGGACAGAAACGGCGGGTGGCGATTGCGGGGGTCATTGCAATGGGGCCGGATATCCTGATTTTGGACGAGCCGACCGCGGGTCTGGACCCGAAAGGCCGGGAACAGATTCTCGGGATGATCAAGGCGTACCACCGTCAGCGCCGGAACACCGTCCTGCTGGTTTCGCACAGCATGGAGGATATCGCCAAATATGCCAACAAGGTGCTGGTGCTCAACCGGTCGGGGGTCGCGATGTATGACGATGTGGCGGCTGTCTTTTCCCGCGCGGACGAGATCACCCGGATCGGGCTTTCGGTGCCGCAGATTACCCGGATTTTCGGTAGGCTCCGCGCACAGGGGTTCCCGGTGAGCGAGAGCGTCTACACCATGGACTATGCGAAGCAGGAACTGCTTTCGCTGCTCGCGAAAGGGGGGAAAACCGGTGCTTAAAGACATCACCATCGGCCAGTATTTTCCGGGCAGCTCCCCGATTCATAAGCTCGACCCGCGGGTGAAAATCCTGCTGACCCTCGGTTATATCATCATCCTGTTCGCGGCGACCAACCCGATCGGGCTGTCGGTGGGGATCCTGTTCCTGGTATTCGCCTACGGGGTTTCCAAAATCCCGCCGGTCATGATCCTCAAAAGCCTGCGTCCGGTTGTCCCGATTATCCTGTTTACCTCGGTGCTGAATATGCTTTTCATCGATGGGGAGGTGCTCTTCCAATGGTGGATTCTGCGGATCACCGTACAGGGGGTTACAACCGCAGTGGTGATGAGCGTGCGGATTATCTGCCTGATTGCGGGCACCTCGCTGCTGACCTACACCACCTCGCCGATTGCCCTTACAGACGGGATTGAACGGCTCTGCTCGCCGCTCAAACGCTTCAAAATGCCGGTGCATGAGCTGGCGATGATGATGACGATTGCGCTGCGGTTCATCCCGACCTTGATCGAGGAGACCGACAAGATTATGTCGGCGCAGAAAGCGCGCGGCGCAGACCTCGAATCTGGCGGATTGATCCAGCGCGCCAAAGCATTGATCCCGATTTTGATCCCGCTGTTTGTATCCGCGTTTCGACGCGCGGATGAGCTTGCGCTCGCGATGGAGTGCCGTTGCTACCGGGGCGGTGAGGGGCGCACCCGGATGAAACAGCTCAAGCTCCATGCGCGGGATGTTTCCTGTTCGGTGTTTGTCCTGCTCTGTATCGCGGCGGTCATCTGTATCAACCTGTTCGCGCCCGAGATTTTGACCATGCGGTGATCAGTTGCTGCTGCAATCCGTAATTAAAAGTTTCGCCAGCCTTTTCAAAGGCTGCGGGGTCGAGGGGCAGAGCCCCCGCAACTCTTGAGCGGCAAGAGAGAAGGAGACTTTATGCGGCATCTGATGCTGGTACTTCAATACCGCGGCACCAACTACTGCGGGTTCCAGGTGCAGCCCAATGGGATTTCGGTGGCACAGGTGGTGCAGGACGCGATCCAGGCGGTGTTCAAACGGCGCTGGCCGGTCAAGGGCTGTTCCAGGACCGACGCCGGTGTGCACGCCAACCACTTTGTGCTGGCCTTTTTTACCGATTCGGCCATCCCCTGTGACGCGGTGGTGCGGGCGCTGAATGTCCATCTCCCGCCTGATGTGGCGGTGCTGGACTGCCGGGAGGTGCCGGAGGGGTTCCACCCCCGTTACGATTGCACAGGTAAGCGGTACCTCTATCAAATCTGGAACAGCCCGGTGAAAAACCCGTTCCTGACCGACCTTGCGCTCTACCACAAATACCGTCTCGACCTGCCTCAGATGCAGCGGGCGGCAGATAGGTTTGTGGGGACGCACGATTTTTCCGCATTTTGCAGCGCGGGCTCTACGGTGCAGGATACGGTGCGGACGATCACCGAAGCGATGGTCACGCGCGTGGGGGAGATGGTGACCATCTCGGTGACCGGCAGCGGGTTCCTTTACAATATGGTGCGGATCATGGTGGGGACCCTGCTTGAGGCGGCACGCGGCACGATTTCCCCCGAAGAAATATCCGAAATCATCGAAAGCCGGGACCGTTCGCGTGCCGGGGCAACTGCCCCCCCGCATGGCCTGTATCTGGATATGGTGTTCTATCCTGGGCAGACGCAGTAATTGTCCAAATCTATACAAATATTTCAAAGGCGGCGGGGCCGAGAGGCAGAGCCTCCGCTAAAGAGCAGCAACCGGGAAAGGAGGAATACCTGTGGCAAAGCTGACCAATCTGGAGAAGGTGCGTCGGACGCGTGCGCGCAAACGGATGTATAAAAACCTGCTTCTTCTGGCGCTGGCTGCCGTTCTGGTGTTCTTCTCGATTTCCTTGGTGAAGCGGGCGGAAGATGTGGATTTTGCCACCCTCTACAGCGACCTCAGAGCAGACCTCGCCGGGAGTGGGGACGGTTACCCGGTGCCCCTTCCGGGCGGCAAGATCCTCAAACTACAAAATGCGGGGGACAACCTGCTCCTGCTGACCGATACCAACCTCTATACCTATAATCTGTCAGGCAGGCAGACGCTGAATGCACAACATGGAATGAGCAACCCGATGCTTGCCTACACCGGGGACCGCGCTCTGCTCTACGACCGGGGCGGGACCAAATATTCCCTCTATTCCAAGTCGGCGCTGGCGCAGAGCGGATCGATGAACTTCCCAATCTACGTGGCGGACATCTCTGCCAACGAGAATTTTGCGCTGGTGACCGGCTCTGACCAGAGTCTTGCGCTGGTTTCGGTTTATAACAACCCCAAAAAGGAACCCATCTTCCGCTATTGGTCGGCGCGGATGGTGCTCGACGTTTCCCTCTCGGAAAACCAGAACGCGATGGTGATCGCCTGTGTAGATGTGCAGGACGGGGACTATCTATCGAGCATCAGCCGGTTTCAGTTTTCGATCGAAAAGGAGATGGGGCGGGCCGACCTGCCCGGAGAGCTGATTCTGGGGGTCGATTGGTTCAACAACAATACGATCCGGGTGGTCACCGACAAGCGTGCAATTCTTTTCGACAACGACCTCCGGCAGATCGGTGATTACAGTTTTGCCGGGCAGCGGCTCGACCGCTTTTTCTTCCGTCCGGATGGTGGGCTGCTGGTGGTATTCGGCAGTTATGCCGAGGAGAAACAGCTCAAGACGGTCCTCCTGAACAGCCGCTTTAACAAACAGGGGGAATACACCGTCAACTACGAAATCGTGACCGCCAAGGCTGACGCGAACCGGCTTTATCTCGCGTCAAGCAACAAAATCGAGATCGTCTCGCATGACGGGGTGCTGCTTACCGAGCTTGCCCTGCCCAACCTGCACAGGATCGAGCCGGTGGGGGACCAGCTTTTCTATGCGGACAACACCCAGATCAACGTTTCGAGCGTGAAGCAACTGCTGGCCGCACAGGAGGAGAAGGAGCGCCAGGAGGCCGCCGCGCGTAAGGCCGAAGAGGAGGCGCGCAAAGAGGAGCAGGCTTCCTCCGGGCAGTCTTCGGAGGAGGACCTCAGTTCCGAATCCGGCAGCAGTTCCGCGTCCGAACCGGATGGCAGCAGTTCAGGGGAAGAATCGCACCAGGAGGCAGAGCCGGAAAAGGATGGAGAGAGCGTTTCTTCTGCATCGGAGGCGGCTTCAAGCCCTCCGGATACTTCGGAGGACAGCAGCCAGGAATAGAGCCCCTTTGAGGGCAAAAAGGAGAATCTATGGAATGGATTGCAGCGCTTGCGCTGGATTTTACGGCGGTATGGATTGTCATCTACTGCGCACATGCGGCAGCAAAAAAGGGATTTCTGCGGACGGTGGTGCAGATGGCCGCCTATGTGGCAGTCCTTGTCTGCTCGTCGCACCTGAGCGGGCAGGCAGCGCCGATCATCTATGAACGGGTGGTCGAGCCGATGCTCTTCGAGGACAGCCAAAGCCAGGAGGACAAGCCGCGGGAACTGAAAAACGCGGACCTGGTTTCGTTCCTGCCCGGTGGGATGTTGGCGATGAACGGCGGGGGCCGTTCGCTTCTGCCCGCCCCGCGGCAGCGTTCAGAGCAACCGGAGTCCCTGAGCCTTGAGGACCTCGAGCGGCTTGGCATTGACCTGGAGAGCTTGAGCCTTGAGGACCTGAAAGGGCTTGGGATCGACCTACAGGGGCTGGACCTTGCTGGCCTGGAACGGCTCGGCGTTGACACAGACACCCTCGACCCGGATCGCCTAGAGGAATTTGGGCTTGAAAAACTCCGAGAATTTGGAATCGATCCGGACAACCTAAGGCTGGACGACCTCAAGCGGCTTGCGCAGGAGCTGCCGGAGGAATTGGAGCGGCTGCTGCCCGAGGGGATCGGCCCCGAAAGGCTTGTCAAGGAGATCGCGGACAACACCCTGCGTCCGGTGCTGGTCAAAGCGATTGGCACAGTCAGCTTTGTCGTAATCTTTGCCGTACTTTCGATGCTTTCCAACCTCCTGCTTTCGATGCTCGGGATCATCAACTCTTTGCCGGTGATCGGCTTTTTCAATTCCACATTTGGCGCAGTGGTCGGGATTTTGCAGGGGGTGCTGATCGTCTGGATCATCGCCCTGCTGTTCAAGGGGCTCTTCTATTTCAATCCCGATGGCTGGTGGATTTTTAATAGTGACGTGGTCGAAAATACCTTCCTGTTTCGATATTTTATGGAGCCGGGCCTGCTCCGCCAGCTCGGATAGCGGGACGGCGGACGGTTGGCCTGGAACCCAGAATGCCGCGCCACCCGGCGCCCCTCGGGCAGGGCGCATGAAAAAATAATTTTATGGCTGTTAATACGGTGTTCATAAGAAGCATATAAAATATAGTCTGGGGATTGCTATCCCTATATTTGTCATGGATTGCTTAGGAAAGATGTGATAGAGACATGGATATGATGTGTACAAGATGCAAAAAACGGTTTGCGGTGGTTTTCATGACCCGTCTGGACGGGGACAAGACGATCAACGAGGGCCTTTGCCTGAAGTGTGCCAAAGAGCTGGGACTGAAGCCGGTCAGCGATCTGATGGAAAAGATGGGCATTTCAGATGACGACCTCGAAAATATGTCCGAGCAGATGATGGATATCTTCGGAGGGGACAGCGATCCGGGCTTTGAGATGGGTGGTGCGCAGGCGCTGCCGTTTTTGCAGAACATCTTCGGCGGGAACAGCGGCGAAAACGCGATCGTCCCACAGGAGCCGGAGCGTCCGAAAGAGCCGCCGATCCCGTTTCCCGAGCGGCCGCAAGGACGCCGGGATCGCCGCCAGAAGGGTGCTCCCGAGAAAAAGTTCAAGCATCTCGACGCTTACTGCGAAAACCTCTCCCGCAAGGCGGAGCAGGGCAGGATGGACCGGATTGTGGGACGGGACCGGGAAATCTACCGGGTGCTCCAAATCCTCAACCGCCGGACCAAGAACAACCCCTGCCTGATCGGTGAACCGGGCGTGGGCAAGACGGCGATTGCGGAGGGGATTGCACAGCGTCTGGCGAATGGGGATGTTCCATTCCGGCTCGCAGAGAAAAAGCTCTACCTACTCGATCTGACTGCCCTTGTCGCGGGGACCCAGTTCCGCGGGCAGTTTGAGAGCCGTGTCAAGGGATTGGTGCAGGATATCAAAGAGGCTGGAAATGTGATCCTGTTTATCGACGAGGTGCACAACCTTGTCGGGGCGGGGGATTCCGAAGGCTCGATGAATGCCGCAAACATCCTGAAACCGGCCCTTTCCCGCGGGGAAATTCAGGTCATCGGCGCGACCACCTTCAACGAGTACCGCAAGCATATCGAGAAGGACGCGGCGCTCGAGCGCCGGTTCCAGCCGGTCACGGTGGAGGAACCTTCGATCTCCGACGCGATTGAGGTGATCCAAGGCATCAAAGGCTACTATGAAAAACATCACCGGGTTTCGGTTAGCGAAGAGATTGCCCGGCGGTCGGTCGTGCTCTCCGAGCGGTACATCACCGACCGGTATCTGCCCGATAAGGCGATCGACCTTTTGGATGAGGCGTGCTCCTGTGCAGTGCTGCGTAACAAGGAGCTTGCCCGGTATGATAAGATGACCAGACGGCTGGAGGAGTTCAAGTCGCGGATTGAAAACCTTGAGGCACAGGTGGACGCCCCCGATTATGAGGCAATCGCGAATCTGCGCGGGGAGATCCTCTCGATCGAGGGGGAACTCAAGGAGCTGGAGCCGGAGGTGCTCAACCGGCCGGTCACCCTCGACGACCTCGCGCGGGTCATCGAGCTTTGGACCGGTATTCCGGCCTCCAAAATCCGTGAAACCGAGCTGAAAAAGGTTGCGAATCTCGAGCCGGAGATGAAAAAGAAGATCATCGGCCAGGACGAAGCGGTTGCGCTGGTCTCGGCAGCGGTGCGCCGCAGCCGTGTGCAGATTTCCGCGCGTCGCCGGCCGGCATCGTTCATCTTTGTGGGGCCGACCGGCGTGGGGAAAACCGAGCTGGTCAAGGTGCTCTCGAAGGAGCTGTTTGACACCGCTGACCCGCTGATCCGGTTGGATATGTCCGAGTTTATGGAAAAACACAGCGTCTCACGGATTGTTGGCTCACCGCCGGGATATGTCGGCTATGACGAAGCCGGGCAGCTCACCGAAAAGGTGCGCCGCAAACCATACTCGGTGGTGCTGTTTGACGAGATCGAGAAGGCACATCCGGATGTGCTGAACATCCTGCTGCAAATCCTTGATGAGGGCAGGATTACAGATGCGCATGGCAGGGTGGTTTCGTTTGAGAATACGGTGCTTGTCATGACTTCCAACGCGGGCAGTGAACGGCGGGAAAATGCGCTTGGCTTCAATCGGGAGGCAGGGCAGGTCGCCAAAGAGAAAGCGATGAAGGCACTTTCCGATTTCCTGCGGCCGGAATTCCTCGCTCGCGTGGATGAGATCGTGGTCTTCCGCCAGCTCTCGGAAGAGGATTATCAGAAGATTGCCGGACTGATGCTAGAAGAGCTGAAAGAGCCGCTCGCAGAGAAAGGAATCCGGTTTGGCTGGGATGAGCAGGCGACAGCCTGTATTGCACATCAGGCGTACGGCAAGAAGAGCGGTGCGCGTGATCTGCGTACGGTGATCCGGAGGGAAGTCGAGGATGTCATCAGCTTGCGGCTGGTGGAGGACCCGGATAACCCGCCTGCACTGATGAAGCTGACGGTTGAACAGGAAAAATTAAGCCTGCTTTGCAATTAAGCAAAGCAGGCTTTCCATTTGGTTTTAGGGAAAAACCAGGTCTTCAGAAACTCTCCGAATAGCTAGGCCATCCCGTTATTCTTCGATATTCCGGATGGCTTCGGCGATCCCTTCGTTAAAAGTCGGGTGTGCGCGCATGGCAAACATCAGGTGGCGCGCGGTCAGGCCGTTGGCGATGGCAGTGGCAAGTTCCCCGATCATATCGGTGGCACGCGGGCAGATCATCTGTGCGCCGATCAACATCCGGCTGTGCGCCTCGAACACCAGCTTGATAAACCCGCTCTCCTCCTTGGAGATGATAGCCTTTCCATTGCCGGACATCGCATACCGGCCGCATTTGACCGCGATACCATGCTTTTTTGCCTCTGCTTCCGAGATACCGACCGAAGCGATTTCGGGGTCGATATAGATACAGCTCGGGACGATCGGTAGATCGACGAATGCACCGCTTGGCACAGTGGAGAGCAGCACCGAGGAGGGTTTTCCAGCGAGCTTTTCCACCACATGGATGCCCTGTGCGGAAGCAAGGTGGGCGAGCTGGATTCCCTCAATCACGTCGCCAACCGCATAGACCCCGCGGATGCTGGTCATGAAATCGCCGTTGACCACAATCCGGCCGTTCCGGGTTTCGAGCGATACATTTTCGCCGGTCAGGTCGTCGATGTTCGCCTGCCTGCCCACCGCCACCAGAATCCGGGTAGCGGGCAGGATGTGCTGTTCACCGTCCTGCGTGAAGCGGCAGGATAGGCCGCCCTCGTCGGTGATCCGTTCGACCTGCGCGCCGGTGTAGACCTTGATCCCGCGGCTTTGCAGGAGAGATTCCAGGTTTTGAGAGAGCTCCTCGTCCATTGGAGGGAGCAGCCGCTCGGCCTGCTCGATGATCGAGACCTGTGCGCCAAGCGCGTTGAAAATGGTTGCAAATTCGATGCCAACCACGCCGCCGCCGATGATGACAAACTGGTCGTAGTTCCAGACCGGATCGGAAAGGACATCGCGGCTGGTGACGACCCCGGGCAGGAGGACGCCGGGGATCGGCGGGATAGCGGGACGGGTGCCGGAGGCAATCAGGATATGTTGTGCACCATAGGTGGTTTCGGAGCCATCCGGGGCGGCGACCCGCACCGATTTGGAACCGACAACCCACGCATGCCCTTCTATGTAGGTGATCCCATTTTCGAGAAATTTCTTACGGATCCCGTCCCGGAACTGTTTGACCGCGTCATCTTTATAGGAGAAGATTTTTTCCAGGTCGAAGCTGCCATGCTCAAATTGCAGGCCAAACTGCCCACAATGGTTCATAATGCTGTATAGGCGCGCCGCGTAGATGAGTGATTTGGTGGGGATGCAGCCGCGGTTGATACAGGTCCCGCCCAGCTCGCGTTCCTCGATGACAGCGGTTTTCATCCCGAATTTTGCAGCGTGCTCGGCCGCCGCGTAACCGCCCGGCCCGGCGCCGATGATGATGAGGTCAAACAGTTTATCCATTCCAGAACCCTCCCAGCGTCTTGTTGCAGAAATTGAAACAGGGCCGGGCTGTGCCCGCCCCATTTGACGTTTGTTTCCAGATTGATTATACCGTATCGGTATAAAATTGTCAATCATAGACAAGGGGCTCTCCTGGGGGAAAAGAAAATTTACAAAATGTACTTGTAATCTTTCCCACAAAAAGATATACTGAAAAGGAAAGGAAGGGGGTCACTTGGATGGATTTATCTGTAATCGCTTCGGCAAGCACCAGCCTCCATATGGGGGAGGCACTCCAGTCGGTTGCGGTCTCGATGCTGAAAAAGACGATGGAATCGGTTGAGGTAAGCAGCGCCCAGTTGATCCAGAGTATGCAGCAGGCGGTCCCGGCCTCTATATCCGGGCACCAGCTCGACACCTACGCGTAAGCCAAAAAATCCCCTGGATGGTGACAAACCATCCAGGGGATTTTTTTATCCGGTTTTGGGGCCGCCTCTCCGATTGCCGCTACGGCGGAATACAAAGGTCATTTCAGCCGGTAGCCCTGTTTGGGCCGCCCGACCTTGCCATAGGTGCTGTTCACCTCAACGATCGACTCGGACGCCATATACTGAAGATACCGGTAGGTGGTCTGATCGGCCAGGCCGGTACCTTCAGCGATCCTGTCCGCGGTGATGAACTCCGGATGCTGTTTTAGATACTCGCGGATCAGTTCAAGCGTGGTGCGCCGGATGCCTTTGGCCAGGACCGGCTGTTCGATTTCGGAAGGGGGGCTTTCTGCTGGCTTTCAAGCAGCCGGATATGCAGCCGGATACGGGAGATCAGGTCTGGGGCCTTGATCGGCTTGAGGGCAAAGTCGGTGGCGCCCGCTTCCAGAAACCGGTTGGCCACCTCCTGATTTTCGTCGATGGTAAAGACAATGATCGGCACAGTGGGAGAAAGCCGGCGGAGCATCCGTACCCCTTCAATCCCGTTGATCCGGGGTAGGTGGTAGTCGATCAGCACGATATCCGGCTGATGCTTCCGGAACAACGACAACCCTTCCTCTACATCTGCGGCCATCATGGCGCTCCAATGTTCAAAATCAAAGATCGCCCCGAGTGCATAGCGGATCTCCGCCTCGTCGTCGATTGATAAAATTTTGATCTGCTGGTTCATCCTTCTACCCCGCTTTCTGGAAGCCGTATGGTCACGACGGTGCCTTCGCCCGGCGTGCTTTTGATTTCCACTGTGCCATTGTTGTTGTGCACCACCTGCTGGACAAAATTCAGCCCCAGCCCGCTGGAACCGCGTGTACTGAACCCGTCCGCCCAGATATAGTGCAGCAGTTCTTCATCCATCCCTCTGCCGTTGTCGATCACATCAAACCGGACCATGCGTTGGCCGGTTTCGTCCGGATCGGCGGAAACCCGCAGATAGAGCCGCTGCTCCTCCTTATCCATTGCGCAGTAGGCGTTTTGAAGGACATTCGCCAATGCGCGAAGCATCCGCACTTCGTTGATCCAGACACGCAGCTCCGGTGCCTCGTTTTCCACCCGGATGACGCCCCCATAGGGTGTGTTGGAGACCTGTGAAAGCAGCGCGGTCACCAGCCGCTGGGTGGTGACGCTGGTCCGGCGGTCTTCATAGAGGATTTCCGAGATCATCACGCTCATATGCTCCATGGATGCCTCCACTCGGGTCAGATATTCGCAGCTTTGCGCGTCCGGCAGATCGATGCGCATCTGGTTCATCTTCACCACGCCCACCAGTGCCTGCGCCGCAGTGAGCGGCGTTTTCAGGTCGTGCACGAGATTGCGCAGCTCCTGTAGGGTACGCTCCTCCAATAGTTGGATATACTTCTCGGTGCGCATCCGCTCGTTCTGCTCCTTCAGCTCGCTGAGCAGCTTGAGATCATTTTCATCCATAATCAGCTTGCAGAAGAGCAGCGCGCCCACAAACAGCAGGAAAAAGAGCAGCGTGGCTTCAAACTGCAAAAAACCGTCCGCTTCGAGAAAGACCGCGATCCGCTTGATATCGGTGGAAACCTCCCCACCCCCGACCGGCAGCCCCTCCAAGGCGGGCATCACATCGAGAAACTGCACCGAGGCAATCAGCATGACGAGCATCAGCATCTTTTTTGAGATGTTAATCAGGCTGAAATCGATCTTTTCCAGGATGACCAGCAGGACGATCAATAGGATTGCAGGCCCTCCGAAGTCATACCGGATATGGTAGATCTGTTCGATCAGGAAATAGACCGGCGGGATCATGACACAGACGATCAACAGGCGCAGCCAGCGGATCGTCTTTTCCCGGTAGGCGAAGTCCATGGATTCGCCGATCAGGTAGGCCCCAAGATAGTGGGGCAGACTGCGGATGCTGTTGAGGGCGACCAACCGGAGCGCCGCATAGACCACATCGGTCTTTTCCTGATGTGAGAGTGCTGAGAAGAGCATCGGGTAGATTCCAAAGTTATCCACATGGACCACCATCGGCAGCAACAGGCTCAATACCATCAGAGAAGCGCCGATCAACAGCTCCCGCAGATTGATCTTAACCGCGCGCAGACGTTCCATTGCGACGCCTCCTTTTCCGCTCGAAAATCAGGACTGCCCCCGCGAAGCATACCGCCAGGGCCGCCGGCAGCCTCGGATAGGAGATTTGATAGTAGACCGCGCTGGTTCCCGGTTCGGGCAGGGACACGGGGTCGTACGCCAACCCGTAGTCGGCTGTGAGCCGCTTGAGGTTGAGCAGGTGGATCACCGGCAGCCCCTGCGCGTGGTACAGTTCGAGCATCCCGCTGTTCCCGTCAATCGGATGGAGTGGCGCCTCGGGCGGAATGACACCTTGGGTCCGGATGCCGTCCTCCTGCCTGCCGAGCGACATCAGGTTCCCCCCGACATTGATATAACAGTCGATTTTCCCGTAAATCTCCAGCCGCTTTTGCAGGTTTTTCTGGTAGTCCGGTTCCCGCCAGAGGGTGACCCCGAGGCGCTCCAAACGCGCTGCCGCCGCTTCCCGCAGATGTTCGTCCATCTCCTGCCCGCAGTCGTAGTCGCCGCCGATGGTCGCGCTGTGCAGGCTGTCGGGCAGCAGGCCGTCCGCAATCAGCAGCGAGAGCATCTCGGGGAAGGTCAGCCCCGGGTTGTTTGCCCCGTGGGTCGAGCTGCCGATCGACGCGATGCAGACCGCATCCAGTTTTAGCTCTGCACAGGCGCTCAACACTGCGAGGTTGAGCGCCGGGAACGACCCCGAAAGCCCCAGCCCGACCCGGTCTCCCGGCTGCATCCCAGCCTCTTGCAGCAGCTCAACCGCCAGCGCTGCCATATCGCTGTTGGCGGAGGTGCGCTTTGCCTCGAGCGCGCCCAGCGAGGTGGTCATCCCATTGAACTCCTCCCCGAGCATCCCGGTCTGATGCAGGTCGGACGGATGGAGCGGAATGCCGCGCTCCGCCTTGTAGCCCTTGACCGCGTCCATGCACGCCTGCATCCGTTCGGCTGCTGCCAGCTTGACCGCCCGATTTTCGGCGGGAACCAGCTTGCCGCTGTGCGAGATTCCCAGCCCGCAGGCAAAGAGGAATCCCGCCAGCAGCAGGAGCAGAAGCCCTTCCCGCTGCCGCTTCATCCCCACACCCCCTGCATCCCAAAGACCGGATGCCCCATCGCGAGCAGGAGCAGGGCGAGGATACCGACCACGACCCCCAGTGCGCCGAGCGACCGCAAAATCCCCTGGCGTTCCAGCTCGCGCGCGAGAATCCCCGCGACCAGGCAGCCAATCATTCCGGGATTGCCTGTCCAAACGCCGGACGATCGGATTGCGCCGTCAATCAGGAACGAGAGCAGAATCAGCGCGGCAAAGCTCCGCCGTCCATAGAGGATCATCACCCGGCCGAGCAATTTTTCCGCCCCGAGCGCGAGAAATGCAACCAACAGGGTATAGACGATCCGCATGGGGGAGTGCAGGCTCAGGACAAAATAGCCCGGTACGACCAGTCCGGCTGGGGAAAGCCGGGTCAACTCGGAAAAAAGGATGCTCACCACCACTCCCAGCACGATGATGTCATAATACATAGGGCTCCCCCTCCTGTCTGACCCGTTCGATCAATTCTTTTCCCTGTTTGGCAATATTGCCCGCCGCAAAGATTACATCTTGTTGATTTATATCTGAAAAATCCAAATCGTCGATTGATTGGAAGCGGCAGATCGGGGGTGTGCCCGCGCCCATCCGCGTCCGGATCTTCCGCGCCAACATCCCGCCGTTCGCCCCCAGCATCCAGATGCGCGCGGGCGCGACTGCCTCGGCCAGCTCTGCCATCTGTATGGTGCGGGCCACCCGGTCCTCCCGGTTGTTGAGCAGCAGAGTGACCTGTTTCTCTGCGAGACCGAGCGGTTGGAGGAGGGATTCATAGACCATCCGGGTTGACTGCGGATCGTTGATCGACAGCCCGTTGACAAAGAGTCCACCGTTTCCCAGACGGTAGAAGGCGAGCGCATACGGGTCACGCTGGTAGTGTGCCATTCCCGCGCGGGCAGCTTTCTCCGGTACTCCAAGATGATCGCAGACCGCGAGTGCAAGCGCCACATTTTCCGGAAAGTCGATGGCGGCAAGGCTGCTGGTGTCCGCGTCCGGCCGGACACAAACCGCCCGGCTCCCCAGCCGCCGAGCAGTTCCCTCGAACACCGAGAACTGCTCTTGTTCGGCGGTGAAGAGCACCCCGCCGCGCGGGATTGTGTTTGAGAGTGCCTCCGCAATCTCTGACAAGGTTTCTCCCATTACATCTGTGTGATCCAGCCGCACATTGGTAATCACGCCGGTATCCGCGTGAAGCATCCGATGCTGGGAAATCCACTGATAAGCCGGATCGACCGCCATACATTCAATCACGAGCACCTGCGCGCCATCTCGTGCCGCCTGCCGTAAGATCGAGAGCTGTTCCCGGATATTTGCACAGCCGAGCCGCCGGATCGGGCGTTCGACCCCGTCAACCCCGATGGTCATAGGGACGGTTCCGGTGGTTTTGCAGAATACCCGAAGCCCACCTGCGCGCAGTCCGGCGTCAATCAGGCGGGTGACACTCGATTTGCCGCGGGTGCCGTTGACATAGATCACATGCGCGAGCTGCCGCCGGTAGTGACACGCCAAGCGGTTTTCCACCGTGAGCCATCCGAAAAAGAGGAAGGACAATAGCAGGATAATCCTATACATTTTGTTTTCCTCCATTCTTCTATTCCATATCGTAATATTTTAGCGCGTAGTGAACCAGGTCAAGATGATCCTGCACCCGCGTTTCCAGCGCGTCCTCTCGGAAGGTTTCGACGGTTATCACCCGCAAATCCAATGTGTCGTTCACAATGCGGTTGATGCTCCCGATTGGCGCACCGGTGTAACAGGTGAACGGTCCGGAACAGAGCCCGCCCGACTGTGTTTCAAGCAGCATCCCCAGAATCAGGTCCTCGATCCCGTCGATGGAATCGAAGATGATCGAACTCCCCAGGTCATCCCGGTTGGCGCGTTTGGGCAGGGACTCATGCAGATCGAACACCACCGCTGGATTCGCCTGTTCGATCTCCGAGAACAGCTCAGCCGCGAGCCGTTCGCTGGAATCCCCATCCAGCCCGCCGGGGAACAGCCGGTTGAGGTCGCGGTTTTCGGCAGTCAGGCGGTTGCTGTGCGTGGCGCCCCATGCGTTGGCTGGGGAAACGATGTACAGGGTCCCGGACGAGAGCTTGGTCTCCTTTGCGAGACGGTTCGCCGCGGTCCAGCCTGCCGTTTCATCCCCATGCACCCCGCCGATGACAAAGACCGCTGGCCCAGGCTGTCCGCTTTCCAGGACGGTCAGACAGGTTTCCGCTGCTGTCCCTTCAGCGAGCTTTTTGCAGGTCGGCTTTTGCACAGGATACAGGGCAAAAGCCAAAACCGCCAGGATCACCGCCACCGCCAGCAGACAGAACCGCGCTTTCCGGCTCTGATACAGTTCCATACAGCCGCCCCCTTTCCCAGAGCCCTCTCACAAGGATTCCCACAAGTTTCGGGACAATATGATTATAAACATACCATATAACCCGACCGAAATACAACCCCGATTTGCAATAGTGCGATAGGCCGTCCTGTGTGCTACAGATACGGCCTACCGCGGTTATAGGAAGAAAAAGAAGAAAGCGGATGTCAATTCAGGTATTTCCCAAGCTGGGTTCCGCCGAGCTCGGACGGGTCCGCATCCAGGAACAGCTCCTGATAGCTGGGCAGCCCATTGTAAACGATCGGGCTTTCCGGATACTGGGCGCTGTACGCTTTGGAATACTCGTAAATCCCCTGAAGGTGACGCCCGACCCGTTCCTCGATCGGATGCCCGGTCTCATCGTACGGGACATAGAGGAACCCGAGCTTCTGCGCTTTCACATAGCATTTGTCCTTGCCGGTCAGCACGAGGTCGGCGTTGGTCTTGCCGCGCAGACGGCCCTGTGAGGCGTTGGCGGTCTCCATCAGCAGCGGGAGGGTATCGGTGTAGTCCCCCAGCTCGCGGTGGGTCAAGCCGTGTAGATTGGTCGGGGACGGCTCGAGGCTCATCGCAATGCCTGCCATCTGGAGCTCGAACATCCCGTTGGACGCGATGGACATGGCGGTTTCATGGGCGACCGTTGCATTGATCACCGGATACTCGGGGGAGGCCTCGTGCAGGTCAAAGGTCAGGTTGACCCCTTCGGTGTCAATCAGCTGCCGGACCGCGTAGGAAGCCTTTTCGGTCAGGGTCCCGTCCGGACGCCCCGGGTAGGTGCGGTTGATGTTGCGGGTCTCCGAACCCGAAAGCCGCTGTCCCGATGCCGCATGGACATAGACGTCCGGGTCGGGCCACTGGTCGAGCGGGTTGGCCGCGCGCGAGCCGTACCGGAACTGACGCGGGCCGCCCTTGGTCTGGATCGTGTAGTATTGCGGGGAACCCTCCTGCGGGTCATTGTGAGTAAAGCCGCTGTTGCAGGTGCGGGGGATGACAAAGACGGTCCCTTGTTCCACCTTGCCCGATTCGACAAAGGTAATTGCCGCGAGATAGCCCGAGGGTTCATTTGCGTGGGTGCCGCCCAGAACGAGCATCTTGCCGCCCGGTTGTTCCCCCTCCATCACGTAGACAGTGCTGTCGGCGTTGGTGCCCGCGATATCCGGGAAGTAATCGCTGAGCATCTTGGTCTGGGTCACGCCCGGGCCGGGGCGCAGTTCGTCCGGCTTCTTGACCTCCATAAAGTTTTTGCCGGTGATCCCGGCGACCGAGAGCGCGGCCAGGAGGCAGACGGATGCGGTAATGATCTGTTTGTTCATCGTTGCCCCTCCTTTATTTAATCATCAGAAGGCGCAACAGCAGCGGGATCAAGACGATCGCCGCGTTCGCTTGGAGCGCGATCTTTTTTTCGGTGTACAGGTTCCATACGGTGAAGGACATCACGATTGCGATGATCCCGCGGTAAATCAATGTAATCATAAAAAGTTCAGCTCCATTCTGTTAGGGAAGGATTGCCGCAAGCTGCGGAGAAAAGACGATAATCAGAATCGCCCAGGCAATCAAGATCAGCGCGGGGACAATGCAGCGTTTGAGTACATCGGTGTACTTTTTAAGTCCAACCACCTGCGCAGCAAAGATGCCTGCAAGCGCGGTCGGGGGCATCATGTCGCCCAGCGAAGCGATCAGAGAGATTGCAGCCGCAGTGATGATCTGGTCCTTGGCGAGGAACGCCATCAGGAACGGGACGCCCAGCACCGAAGCCGCGCCGTAGGACGAAACTGCGCCGAACAGCGGGATTGAAATCGCCATTGCGACATAGAGCAGCAGGTTGGGCAGGCTGATGCAGGAGGTGACAATCAGGCCGCGCACGCCGGTGAGGGTCATGATCTGGATGAACATGCCGACGCCCATCAGGATGCCGAGCACCGGCAGGACGCTGTTGATCGCCTCTTTGCAGGTCTTGAGAATGTCGATTTTGTAGCCGGTGAACAGGCCGATCACCGCGCTGATTAAAAAGACGAGTGGCATCCCGAGGTCGGGAATCTGCGGGACCGCTTTGTTGACCACCATCAGGATGATTGCGGCAAAGATCGGGATATAGACCTTGAAGCCGAACTTTTCACGCGGCTCGGTGTTGAGCTTGGGCGCAATCTCTTCATAGGAAATTTTTTTGGCGTATTTGTAGCCGAACATCAGCACGAACAGGAACGCGAGCGGGAAGGTGAGGATTGCCAGCGGAATCTCAAACCCGACATACGGGATGTCAATCCCGCCGCCGATAATCATGGCCGGGATATTGACCGGCGGAGCGATCATGCCGAGGATACCGCCCATCGCGATGATGCAGGCGGTTTCCAGCATCGGGACGCCCATGAGAATCAGGACCGGGGACATGATCGAACCCGCAGTCAGGACCGCCGCGGTCGAGGAACCGGTAATCATGCCGGGGAACATGATGACCAGCATGATGAGGCAGAGGAGCAGTGCTGGGATTTTATGGAATTTTTCAATAATCAGAGCGGAGAGCGCATCGAGCGCGCCGCTCTCCTGGATGACCTTCATAAAGATCATCGCGGTTGCGATCACGAGGATCGTGTCAACATAGGAGAAGGTCCCCTCCACCAGATGCCGCAGTGGGATCCCCTGTCCGCCGACCAGAGCGCCGACCACAGAGGAAAGCACCATCGAGATACTGACCGGCAGCTTGAGCAGGAAGCAGCCGCCCGCAAACACCACAACCATGGCGAGAAAGATGATTAACTCTATACTCATGCAAAAACCTCCTTGCGAATCGGCCGCCTGCCTGCAAGCTCCAAGCAGACGCCGCTGTTCCGCATTTTTTGGCGCCCGTCCCCATCCTCAGGAGGGACCCGGGAGGACGGCATCTGGGCAAAGAAAATCAGCCGGGACCAGACGTAATGCCTTGTCCCGGCTGCTTACGCCTCAAACCTTATTTGAAAGCGGCCTTGAGCGGCTCGACAACGTCCGCCATTGTGGCGACCTCGTCCATTGGGATACCGGCTTTGGAAGCAAGATCGGACATCAGCCCGTCTTTGTTCCCGTCCGCGACCACGATTGCGTAGTCGGCCTTCTCAAAGCTGGGGGCCACAAACTTGTCAGAGAGGTCCCCGCGGCGGGCTTCCCCACCGATGTGCAGCGCGATGATGGTCAAGCCCTTCTCATCCGCCGCGGCAATCAGTTTGTTGACCCGGTCCAGCTCCTGGTTCGCGTCGATACCGGCCGCGCCCAGGCCCTTGGACGAACCGCCGATCGCCAGTACGAGCGTTTTGCTGTCGCCCAGGTCGGCTTCGGTCGCCAGGCTGTTGGTCTCGGGGGATAGTCCGCCCTTATCCATCATCACCTTGACCATCTCGACGTCCGCGCTCTGCCCGACCGAAGTCAGCAGAATCGGGGATTCGGCGATCGGGCCTTCCAGCCCTTTCACCTCACCGCCGCCGGCTGGTTCGGATGCAGCCGGCGCGGCAGGCGCTGCACTGCTTGCCGGAGCGGAAGAACCGCCGCCGCAGGCGGCCAGGGATACGGTCAGCATCAGCGCCAGACCCAGCGCTGCAAGTTTCTTTTTCATCATTTCATCTACCTCCGTAGTATTTGTCCGTATAGCCCGCCCGGCCTGCCAAAGCTTTGACAGGTCGGGGGCTTGGTTTAGGGGCTTTTTCTCTTGCAAAAAGCCCCTCTCGGTCCCGACTTGCAGCCGGGGCCGATTCACCCGAAAATGCGCTTCTCAGGATAAAGCTTCCGCGTCCTGCGGGACGCGGCCAAAGGCTCTGCCTTTGGAAACCGCAATTTTTCGAGAAAAATTGAGTAAAGCTTTAGAGTTCAAACAGCCCCTAGTAACCCAGGGCTTTTCCGTCACGTCTTGGGTCGGCAGCGCCTTGAAGCACGCCGTCCTCGCCGTACAGGACCGCCTGGACCGAACCGAACGAGCGGTTCCACTCCTCGAGCGGGTTGCAGATGTGGCCCATCTCGACCAGTTTATCGATCACCGCCTGATCGATGCGGGTCTCATAATCGATCTTGTTGTCCTTGAAGCCCTTGATGCGGGGCGCGTCAACCGCTTCCTGCATACTCATGTCATGGTCGATCACCTTGGAGATGACCTGTGCAACGGTGGAAATGATGGTGGTTGCCCCCGGAGAGCCGAGCACGAACGCCGGTTTGCCGTCTTTGAGGACAACGGTCGGGCTCATCGAGGAGAGCGGGACCTTGCCGCCAGCGATCGAGTTGGGCTTGTCGGGACCGAAGTCGAAGTCGCCCATCTCGTTGTTCAGCATGAAGCCGTAGCCGCCGACGCAGACGCCGGAACCAAAGATGCCGTTGACCGTTTTAGTGACAGAGACCATGTTGCCTTCTTTGTCCGCGATCGAGTAGTGGGTGGTTTCAACATGTTCATACGGCCATGGGTCGCTTGCTTCCACCGTCTCGGCCGCTTTCGCAGTGTCGATCTTGGCGGCGAGGGTTTTCGCATACTCCTTGTTCATCAGGCCATCGAGCGGGACATCAACGTATTTGGGGTCGCCCATGTATTTTGCGCGGTCGGCATACGCCAGCTTGAACGCCTCGGAGAAGAGGTGAAGCTCCTCTGCGGAGTTGGCCTCCATACCCGGGAGGTCAAAGTTTTCGAGGATGTTGAGAATTTCGATGACGATGGTGCCACCCGAGGACGGCGGCGGGGAGGAAAGGATCTCATAGCCGCGGTAGGTGCCTTTGACCGGCTCGGTGACCTTAACCTGATAGTTTGCGAGGTCCTCCATGGTCATCAGGCCGTCATACTTGTTGTTCGCGGCGACGATCGCCTCAGCCAAGGGGCCTTTGTAGAACCCGTCTGCGCCCTGCTCTGCAATCAGTTCGAGGGTGCTGGCATAATCCGGGTTTTTGAAGATCTCGCCGACGCCATAGGGCAGCCCGTCTTCACGCAGGAAGGTTTCGCCGAATTCCGGATATTTCATCATCTTGTCAAACGAATCCATCATATCGTTTGCGAGGGTCGGAGTGACGGTGATGCCCTTGCGCGCCAGATCAATCGTCGGCTGGAGCACCTGCTGGCGGGTCATGGTGCCGTAGTTCTCGAGGATGTAGAGCATACCGGCGACCTCTCCGGGGACGCCGACCGACTTGCCGCCCTCCATCATCTCGTTGCCAACGACCTTGCCGTCGTCGCCCATTACCCACATATCCGGGGTGGCAGCCGCCGGGGCGCACTCACGAAAATCAATGAACTGGGTTTCGCCGGTTTCCGCGAGATAGAGGGTCATGAACCCGCCGCCGCCGATACCGGACGAGTTCGGCTCGACCAGACCGAGCGCAAACGCCGCCGCAACCGCTGCGTCAATCGCGTTGCCGCCCTCTTCGATGATCTGGCGGCCGATCTTGGAAGCCTCATATTTGCTGGTGGAAACGATGCCCTGTTCGCCGGTTGCGTCGCGCCCGGTGCGCAGAGTCTGTCCGTCCTTATCAAACAGGACGAAGTCGTCCAGAGAGGTGTATGCCGGTTCCTCCGGTGTTTCCGGGGCGGGTTCCGGTTCTGAGGCAGGCTCGGACGGCTCTGCCGCGCTGGATGCCGGGGCGCTGCTCGCTGGCGCCGATGTACCGCCGCAGCCCGCAGCCGAAACGGTCAGCATGGCCGCCAGCAGCAGAGCGAGCATTCTGCGTGTCTTTTTCATGGTTTTTCCTCCTTCATATCTTCCAGCCGCCTGCAAATGGGGCGGTCTGTTCACAGAACTGAGATGGTGTTTCCAATCAAAATTATAGCATTCCGGGCTGCGGGTTCATATTTTTTCTCTTATTTATTAAAAACTCATTCACTTTTGCCAATAAAATCTTCCAAAATCTTCGTTTTCAGTCCGATTTATGTGCAATATGTTAAAAAGGTGTGGTGCAGATACCAGGAAAAACAAAAAGGCTGCATCCTTCCGATCGGGGCAAAGGCCTCAAAAGGGCGGTGCAGACACTTTTGAAATACTCCGATCATAGATAGGATTATGCAGCCCTTTTCAAAAACTTTCCTTGTTTTGAAAACGCATTTTAGCCGGTGTCTCCCACATTTTTTGAGATTGAGAGGAAGAGAAAAACCCCCGCCGGTCAGAACCGACGGGGGCTTTGTTCCTGATTAGGGGCTGTTTGAAAAATCGAAATCACCGTCTTTTTCTACAAAAAGCGGCATCTGCCGCGTCAAAAATGCGCGGAATACATCAAGTATTCCTGTGCTTTTTTCCTTGCAGCTGCT
>JAETRV010000095.1 GCA_021770005.1 Anaerotruncus sp.
CCAAAACAACGCCCGTCGCTTCTCGGCTGGCGCCGAAGCGCGCTTACGCGCGACGCTCGGGCAGGATGCGCCCCACAAGAGGGGCGGCAGTGCCCCCCTCTTGTGAGAACTCCCCCTCCGGGCTGAGTGCTTTGTCTGTCCCCCTATTCTGCGCGGCTGCGGCGTTTGGGGGCGGAAGAGGGTGCAAGTCAGCCTTGAGCATGAGCACTCTGCCTGGGGGCGAGGGGGATCCATAAGGGGGTCTCCCCTTATGTGTGCTTTTTATCTTGCTTTTTGCACAAGCAAAAAACAAGCCGTCCGCCCGGACGGGACCGGGCATCCCATGCCGCCTGCCGGCGGCACACCTTTCAAAGAGGTAAGGTACTGCACCGCTGTACATCTTTTCAAAAAATCGTGGGGTGAAGGGGCAGGGCCCCTTTATTCTGCGTGTCTGCCAAACCCCCGAGCCGGAAGGAAGGAACCGCCACGTGACTAATTTTGATCTGAACCAGATACCGCCCTCGGTCGCCCAAAATCTGATCCGGATGACCGACGAGGAGTTCAACCGTCTGACCTCATTTGTCAAACAAAAATACGGCATCGACCTGACCAAAAAACGCACCCTGATCGAAGGAAGGCTGACCAACGAGCTGCGAAAGCGCGGGTTCACCTCGTTTTCGCAATATTTTGACGTCCTCTTCAAGGATACCTCGGGGACAGAGTTTGTCACCCTGCTGAACAAGCTCACCACCAACCTCTCCTACTTCATGCGGGAAAACGAACATTTTGAATATTTCCGCAAGCACGTCCTGCCCAACTTCGAACGCACCCGCAGAGGGGAGCTGCGCATCTGGAGCGCCGGCTGTTCGACCGGCCAGGAACCGTATAACATCGCCATGTACCTCGATGATTATTTCGGTCCCCGCAAGCGCTCGTGGGATACCCGCGTGCTCGCGACCGATATTTCAATGAACGTGCTCACCAAGGCCAAAGCGGGCATCTATATGGAGGAGGACCTCAAGGATATCCCCCCGGCCTGGCGCACCAAATATTTTAACAAGATCGGCAACAATCAGGTCCAGGTCTGCGAGCAGATCCGGCGGGAGGTCATCTTCCGGCCGCTCAACCTGATGGAACCGTTCCAGTTTAAAAAGCCGATGGACCTGATCTTCTGCCGCAATGTGATGATCTATTTCGACGGCCCCACCAAGGCAAACCTGGTGCGTAAGTTCTACGATTGGACCGCCAAGGGCGGCTATCTGTTCATCGGCCATTCGGAAAGCATCAACAACGACAATACCAAATATACCTATATCCAGCCGGCAATCTACCAGAAGAAAGGGTGATACGGATGCCAATGATGGGAAAGATCAGACTTCTGATCGTTGACGACTCCCTGTTTTTTCGCAAATCGTTAGAGCGGGGGTTGTCACAAGACCCCAGAATTGAAATCGTCGGGATGGCGGGGGATGCCTTCGAGGCGATGGACAAAATCCGTCTCTTAAAACCCGATGTGGTGACGATGGACGTCGAGATGCCCAAGATGAACGGGATCGACTTCATCAAAAAGCTGATCCCGCAAAACCCGCTGCCGGTGATTGTCATCAGCGCGCTGCCCATCAATACCTTTGACGCACTCGATGCAGGCGCGGTGGATTTTGTCAAAAAGCCTGAAATCAAATCCCCCAGCGATATGCAGGCGTTTATGACCGACCTAATCGGCAAGATCAAGATCGCTTCGACCGCGCGGGTCCGGCGGCTGCGGCCCACTTCGGCTGCCGCGGCTCCCCTGCCCACCCTCAGCAGCATTGCCTCGGGGAAAACCAACACCCTAATTGCCATCGGCGCTTCCACCGGCGGCACCGAAGCGATCCTCGAGGTGGTGCGTGACCTGCCCAAAACCACCCCCGGCATCGTGATCGTGCAGCATATGCCGCCGGTCTTTACCAATATGTATGCACAGCGTCTCGACCGGATCTGTAAGATGCAGGTCAAGGAGGCGGTCACCGGCGACCGGGTCGAGACCGGCAAAATCATCATCGGCGCGGGCGGGCTTCAGCTCCGGGTCGCCAAGGACACCCGCGGCTATTACGTCAAGAGCGAAGGCACCGCCAAGATCGGCGGGTTCTGCCCGGCGGTCGATGTGCTGTTCGATTCGGTCGCCCAGCACGCGGGCCGGAATTCCCTCGGCGTTATCCTCACCGGCATGGGTGCGGACGGCTCCAAGGGCCTGCTCAAAATGCGCAAAGCCGGCGCTTACACGATCGGGCAGGATAAGGATAGCTGTGTCGTCTACGGAATGCCGATGGTCGCTTACAACATCGGCGCGGTCCAAAAACAGCTTCCCCTCGATAAAATTGGCGGCGAGATCATCCGCTACCTCAACGGCAAATAAACCAAAAAGCCCCATCCTTTCGGATGGGGCTTTTTTTATCCTGGCAGAAAGCCGCTCCCTCCCCCCTGCCGCCTTTGGCTTCCGGGGTACAGCGGAAAACAGAAAATACCCCTGCAAGCAATCACTTACAGGGGTATGGTACGCCCGACAGGATTCGAACCTGCGACCTTGTGAGTCGGAGTCACACGCGCTATCCAACTGCGCCACGGGCGCGCGTCCCTTTTTCAAGAACTTCCTTATTATATCACACTTTATCCGGAAATGCAAACACTTTTTACCGAAACCCGCAAAAAAATCTGGCGCTTTGTTCCTTTGTTATAATTGTGTTACTTTCATAAATCATCTTAGATCATCTTAAAACTTGACAATCGAGAAGCTACAGGATATAATAAACATAAAGAGAGGTGCTACCGGCAGACGGTCAGCCCCTTTGTGTTTACGGAAATAACCGCATCACTTTGTGAGGGTGGCGGTTATTTCTTTTTTGTTGCGTCTAAAACAAGAGCAACAACGCCTAGTGGCAGCGTCCGTTTGGCCCCTGACCAAACGGACAGGCGCTCGCGCCTTCCTCGGGGCTTCTCGAGCTTTCAGCTCGAAGCGCGGCATACGCCGCGACGCCCCT
>JAETRV010000036.1 GCA_021770005.1 Anaerotruncus sp.
GCTTCGTAATGCGGTCGCCAAACCTGCATTTATTTTAGCAAAAGGAGGAGTTCTTGTTTCTAAAGATTTTTATTCTCACCGGCATAGCCGGTGGTTTATTTTCGCTAAAGCTACAAAAAATAATAAGAACCGGGCGGAATAACCGTCCGGTTCTATTATTCTTCCTCAAAATGTACTGAATATAATTTTTCCCGCACCATTTTAGAAACCTCTGAATAGGTCTGGTTGAACTTGCAGAACGAATCCTCCCCCCGGCTGCACTTGAACCCCTCCACGCCAACACACCGGCTGATTGTGATGGGCCCTTCTACCACCTCGATCACCTCGCCGAGAGAAATCTCTCCGGCTGGTTTCGCCAGCTCATAGCCGCCCTGTGTGCCCTTATAGGAGCGGACAATCCCCTCTGCCACCAGCTTCCGAAGAATTTTTAAGGAGAAACGCAGCGTCACCCCAGTCGCTCCCGAAAGGGATTTGGCATCCATCCGGACTTTATTTTTTGCTAAACAGTTGACAATCCGCACCGCATAGTCGGCTTCCAGCGTAATATGCATTGTAAGTCCCCTTTCAGGAAACGAAAGTATACTAATTGGATATACTTAAAAGTATACGACAATCTGTCCAACTTGTCAAGGTTGCTTTTGGTTATTTTCCGCATCCGGGGCTGAATTTCTCTTCTTAAAACAGCAGGAAATTTTCCCATTCTGCAAGGTGAAAAATCCATCTATTCCTCCACTTTCCAATAGGACACTCGTCAAAGGGTTGCCTGACACCCAAACACTCGAAAACTCAAAAACAGGTTCTCCGAATCGGTCTGAGAACCTGTTTCATGTCCAACCCTCTGGAAAAATCCAGCCCACCCCTTGTCTGCTTTCTTCCTGATCAGGTATTATGGTCGCTCTGGTGGAACTGCTTGAGGTTCCCGATCTTCTGTCTGCGGGTTTCCAAAATTCCCTCTACTTGTTCGAGTGGGAGGTTTTGATCCGCCATCAACACCAGAAGATGGTAAAGCAGATCGCAGATTTCCTCAGCAGTCTGCTCGTTCTGTCCATTTTTTGCAGCGATGATGACCTCGCTGCATTCCTCGCCGCATTTTTTCAAAATCTTATCAGTGCCCTTTTCAAACAGGTAACAGGTATACGAACCCTCCTGTGGGTGGGTTCGGCGATCCTGAATCACCTCATACAGCCCTTTCAGCGTATCTATCATTGGTCTGCTTCCTCCCAGATTTTTTTATAAAAACAGCTGTGCGCGCCGGTGTGGCAGGCATTGCCTGTCTGGATCACCGTGACCAACAGGGTATCGTCGTCGCAGTCCGCCCGAAGGTCCACCACCTTTTGCAGGTGCCCCGAGGTCGCGCCCTTGTTCCAAAGCTCCTGCCGCGACCGGCTATAAAACCAGGTATAGCCGGTTTCAAATGTCTTTTGCAGGCTTTCCCGGTTCATATAGGCGAGCATCAGTACCTCGCCCGTCCCGGCTTCCTGCACGATTGCAGGGATCAACTCCCCTTTTTGAAAATAACAGTCCAGTTCCATCTTTATCTCCTCACCGAAATCCCGCAGGCGTGCAGGTGCTCTTTGACCTGTCCGACCGTCAGCTCTCCAAAATGGAAGAGCGAGGCCGCAAGTGCGGCGTCCGCACCGCTGCGCTCAAATACTTCCGAAAAATGTTCCAGCTTTCCACAGCCACCCGACGCGATTACCGGTATGCCGACCTTCGCTGTCACTGCGTTGAGCAGTTCGATGTCAAAACCGCTTCGGCAGCCATCAGTATCCATCGAAGTCAACAGGATTTCCCCTGCGCCCAGACGTTCACACTCCTCCGCCCATGCAACCGCATCCAGCCCTGTGTCAATCCGCCCACCGTTGATGACCACGGCAAATCCGCCATCCTCCCGCCGGCGCGCGTCGATCGCCGCCACGACGCACTGGTTTCCAAACCGCTCTGCAGCCTCGTGGATCAACTGCGGATTGCGTACCGCCGCGGAGTTGACCGAAACCTTATCCGCGCCCGCCCGCAGAATTTCCTGAAAATCTTCGACCGAGCGGATTCCTCCGCCGACCGTCAGCGGAATAAAGACATGTCGGGCGGTCTCGCGCACCACATCAATCATTGTCCCACGCCCCTCATGGGTCGCGGTGATGTCCAGGAAGGTGATCTCGTCCGCGCCCTGCCGGTCATACGCGATGGCGCATTCGACCGGGTCGCCGACCTCCCGGATTCCGACAAAATTGACCCCCTTGACCACCTTTCCATCCCGCACGTCCAGACAGGGGATGATCCGTTTTGCTAACATCTCTGGTCACCTGCCATTTCGATTGCGGATTTGAGCGGCAGCGCCCCGGTATAGACCGCCTTGCCGCAGATGACGCCGTAAAGCCCAAGAGATTTGCAGGCTTCCACATCCGCAAGCCCGCTCACGCCGCCGCTGGCGATGACCTCGCAGGAAACCGCCTGGTTGAGGGCGTCGAGTTGTTCCAGATTGACCCCAGAGAGTGCACCGTCCCGGGAGATATCGGTATAGATTAGGTACCGGACGCCGATTCCCTCCATCCGCTTGGCCAGTTCAAGATAGTGGACTTCGCTGGTGTCCAACCAGCCCTCGGTTGCGACCATCCCGTTTTTTGCGTCGATCCCGACCGCGATCCGTTCCCCGAACCGTTTGACCGCCTGCTCCACCAGCTCCGGATGTTTCACCGCCGCCGAGCCAAGAATCACACGTGAGATACCACTTTCCAGATAGGATTCGACCGTTTCCAGCGTGCGGATGCCGCCGCCCAGCTCGACCTTGAGCCCGGACTCTTTCGCAATTTCCAGAAAAATCCCGGCGTTCTTTGCGCAGGCCTCTTTTGCGCCGTCCAGATCGACCATGTGTATCCATTCGGCACCCGCCTCCCGGAACCGCGCCGCCGTCTCCCGCGGGCTGTCCGCGACCTTGTGCGCGGTGGAGAAATCCCCCTGGTAAAGCCGCACACATTCGCCATTCTGAATATCAATCGCAGGTAAAATAATCATTCGCATAACCTCACAAACCGGGAAAGCATGGCAAGCCCCACTTCCCCGCTCTTTTCCGGATGGAACTGCGCGCCGTAAATGTTCCCTCTGCGCACCAAGGCGGGAATCCGCTCCCCATACTGGGTGGCGCAGGAGATGTATTGTTCATCGGTTTCGGCACAGTAGGAGTGTACAAAATAGACATAATCACCCTCACGAAGCCCCTCAGTCAGCGGGCAGGGATGCAGGACCGAGAGGTCGTTCCATCCCATATGCGGGATTTTATATCCCGGTGCATGGATCGGGCGCACGATCCCCGGCAGCAGCCCTAGACCCTGCACCTCTTCAAACTCATATCCCTTTTCAAACAACAGCTGCATCCCGAGACAGATGCCCAAAAACGGCTTCTGCCCGGCCAGCTCCTGAATCACCGGGACCAGCCCTGTTTCTGTCAGCCGGCGCATCGCATCCGGGAATGCGCCCACCCCGGGCAGGATCAGCCCATCCGCCTGTCGTAGCTGGGCTGGGTCGCTGGTGACCGTATGCACGGCCTTCAGCGCATCCAATGCGTTGCAGACGCTGAACAGGTTTCCGGCGCCATAATCAATAATCGCGATCATCCTTATAAAACACCTTTCGAAGAGAGTATCCCGCCTTCTGTGCGGGCCGCCGCGTCCTTGAGCGCATGGGCAAACGCTTTGAACACCGCCTCGATCTTGTGATGGTCGTTTTCCCCGTAGAGCACCCGCAGATGCAGGGTCAGGCCCGCATGAACCGCAACCGCCCGGAAAAATTCCCCGGTCATGCAGCAGTCGAACCCGCCGACCGACTGGTTGGCAAACGGGCAATCGAACACCAGATAGGGACGCCCGCTCACATCCAGTGCACAAAACGCAAGTGATTCATCCATTGGAAGGTAAAAACTCCCGTATCGTGCAATCCCGCTTCGGTTGCCTAAGCAGGCCGCAAGCGCCTGCCCCAGCACGATCCCGACGTCCTCGACCGAGTGATGGCAGTCGACCTCCAAGTCGCCCTTCATTCTAAGGGACAAATCCACCCCGCTGTGGACCGCGAACGCGTGCAGCATATGGTCAAAAAATCCGATCCCCGAGCTCCCGGAAAATTGCCCGCTCCCATCCAGATTGAGAGTCAAGGAGATATCTGTTTCCCCAGTCACTCGATGAATCGCCGCCTCTCTCATTTTACACCCTCCTTAGGTTAAAATCTGCCGGAGTGCTTCCAGCAGGGCATCGGTCTCCGTGTCACTGCCTGCGGAAATCCGCAGATAAGGCGGCATATACCGCAGCGCGATCCCCCGTTTGCCCGCCTGCTCGAACACATTCCGCGGGTCGGCAAACCGGGCAAACACAAAGTTTGCGCAGCTTTCGACCACCTCCAACAGGCCGCTCTTTTCCTCTGCGAGCCGTTTCATCTCCCGATAAAGGCGGTCGCGGGACTCCACGATCTGCCGGGTACAGGCGCGCAGGTAGTCGGGGTTATCGAACAGCAGGCAGCCGATTGCCTGGGTCATACTGTTGACATTATAGGGCGGTTTTGCCGCCTTGAGCGCGATTGCCAGCGTAGGATGAGAAACCGCAAATCCCAGCCGAATCGCCGCCATCCCGAACGCCTTGGAACAGGTTTTCAGGACGATCAGATTGTCGTATTGGTTGACAACATCCAGAATCGAACCGGTTGAAAAATCCATATACGCCTCGTCGATCACGACCAGCCGGTCGGACAGGCCCTCCACAATCCGGAGAACCGACTCCCGCGATGCCGAAAGGGAAGTCGGGTTGCAGGGGTTCGAGAGGATGACCAGCCGCACGTCCCGCTCTTTCGCAAAGGAAACCAGCGCATCCGCATCGAGCGCAAGGGTCTCTGCAGGCTTCTCGAATACCTCAACCGATACACCCGCTGCCTGCGCATAAAAGGCATACATCGAAAAATCCGGCTTGACGACCGCCATCCGATCCCCCGCCCCGGCGAACGAAGAGACGATCAAACCGATCAGCTCGTCCGAACCGTTCCCGGCCACGACGTTCGACGGACGAACCTCAAAAAAGGATGCAAACTTTTCACAAAGCGCGACACAATAGGGGTCAGGGTATCGGTTGAACGGGACCTGCATTACCGCGTCGCCGATCTGACGGAGCAGCTCGGGCGGCGGTGAGAGGAAGCTCTCGTTTGCATCCAAACGGATCGGGTAGTCCCCGTCCAACGGCGCATAAGGCACAAGATTCTGCAATTTTTCCGGCAGTTGATAAGCCATCTTTAAAACCTCACCTGAATCGAATTTGCATGGGCTGTGAGCTGCTCCCGCTCGGCAATTCGGACAATGTCTTCCCGCGCCTCTGTCAGCGCTTCTCTCGTGTAGTAGAGGAAGCTGGACTTTTTCAGGAAACTATCCACCCCAAGCGGGGAAAAAAACCGCGCGGTCCCGGAGGTGGGCAGGACGTGGTTAGGGCCGGCATAATAGTCCCCCAGCGGCTCGGGCGCGTATTGCCCGAGGAACAGGCTGCCCACATTGTCGATCTTTCCGATATATTCCAGCGGGTTGGCGGTCGCAACCTCCATATGCTCGGGCGCGACCTGATTCGCCAGCTCTACCATCTCCTGCTCACTCCGGCAGAGAATCACCGCCCCATAATTTTCAAGCGACTGCCGGATCACCTGCGCCCGGGAAAGGCTCGGAATCTGGCGTTCCAGCTCGTCCAATGTCTCCTGTGCGACCCGCTCGCTGGTGGTCAGCAGGATCGAGGAGGCCAGTACATCATGTTCCGCCTGGCTCATCATGTCCGCCGCAAGCCAAGCCGGATTGGCGGTCTCATCCGCTGCGATAAGGATTTCACTCGGCCCCGCGATCATGTCGATGTCTACCGTCCCATAGAGCAGTTTTTTCGCGGTCGCCACGTAGATATTCCCCGGCCCGACGATCTTGTCCACCCTTGGAACCGTCTCGGTGCCGTAGGCGAGCGCGGCGACCGCCTGTGCGCCACCGAGCAGGAACACCCGGTCGACCCCTGCAATCGCCGCAGCGGTCAGGATGTCTGGATTGGCAGTACCGTCCTTGCGCGGCGGGGTCACCATGACAATCTCCCCGACCCCCGCAATCTTCGCCGGTACACAGTTCATCAACACCGAGGAAGGATATGCCGCTGTGCCGCCCGGCACATACAGTCCGACCCTGCCAAGCCCCCGGATTCGCTGCCCCATCATCACCCCATTGGGCCGGGTGTCTATGAAGCTCTGCTGAATCTGACGCTGGTGAAACGCTGAAATATTCTCCATCGCATTGAGCAGCGAGGAAACAAAGTCTGGGTCCGCCGCCGTCAGCGCGTTGTTGATCTGCTCCCGATCCACCTCGAAGCAGTCGGGGCACTGCCCGTCAAACCGAAGGGTGCAGTCCCGCAGCGCTTGATCTCCGCCTGTGCGCACCTCCTCGATGATCTGCGCAACACTGGCGGTCACCTGCCGGTCCACCTCCATGCTGCGGCTGCGCAGCGTCTCCAATACCTGTTTTTCCGCCGTCCCATCGGCCCTGGTGATTTTAAGCATCCTGTTTCCCTCCTGCCAGATAGCGCTCTATCTGGGTGATAAACGGTTCGATCTCCTGTTTGCGCAGCTTCAGGCTTGCGATATTGACAATCAAGCGGGCGCTGACCTCCATAATGGTTTCGGCGACCACCAGCCCGTTCTCCTTCAAGGTCGCACCGGTCTCCACAATGTCCACGATCGCATCCGAAAGCCCCAGGATCGGCGCGAGCTCGACCGAACCTTCGATCTTGACGATGTTGACATCCATATTTTTCTTCTCAAAAAAGGCACGCGCAACGTTCACATACTTCGACGCGATGCAGCGGGTATGATAACCCTCGTAAAAGTCCACCCCGCGCGGCACAGCGAGCGCGAACCGGCAGCGTCCAAAGCCGAGGTCCGCCACCTCGTAAAAGGTGCCGCCCATCTCCATGATCGTGTCCTTGCCGACCACCCCGATGTCGCAGACTCCGTTTTCAACGTAGGTGACCACATCCGCAGCCTTGGCGAGCACGATTTCCAGATTGGTACCCGCAACCGGCAGGATCAGTCTGCGCCCCTTTTCCCGCACCGCTGTACAGTCATAGCCGAGCTGCTCGAACAGCGAGACGCTCTTTTCTTCCAGCCTGCCCTTGGTGAGGGCGATCCGAATTGGTTTCATCCGCATATCCTCCTCACAACGTTTCCGGATCAAGTTCCTGAATCTGGTCGTCCACCAGATGAATCCGGCGGATTCCGCGTCTGCGTGCATAGTCGGCCGCCGTGTCGAGCTGGTCAAACACACTGTTCTCCGCCGTCAATCCCTCCCGGGTCAGCGACCGGATATGGCTGATCGCCTGCGCCAGATGCTGGCTGTCCGAAAAGACAAGCACGTCCGGCAGGTCCGGTTCAGGGGAAGCCGAAACCGAAGCTGCGGCATCAACATTGAACGCAAATCCGGTTGCCGGGAGCGGCGCACCGAAATCGCTGATGAGGTTGTCATACCGCCCGCCCGAAAGTACCGGCTCCCCTACCCCGTCAAAATAGCCGCGGAAGATCAAACCGGTGTAGTATTCCGCCTGGTTGACCAGCCCCAGGTCGATCAGCACACGGTCCCCGAGGTCGAGGCTTTGCAGGTGCTCATAGACCGTTTTCAGACAGTCGAGGCTTTCGGTTGCACCGCCGCCGCTAAACAGACTGTACGCCTTTTCAAACACCTCTTCCCCGCCAAACAGGCGCGGGAGATATTTGAGTGCCGTTGCGGCTGGGTTTTTCCCAAACGGCTGGAGCAGGTCTCCGAGCGCGGCGTAATTTTTCTGCTCGATACACTGACGAATTTCCTCTTTTTCCTCTGCGCTGGCTTCTAGGCTGCCAATCAGCGCTTTGAAATACCCGATATGACAAAGCTCGATCCGAAACCGCTCCCCGCCAATGTCCGAAAGCCCCGCCGCCGCCAGCTCGACCATCTCCAGATCACTCCGCAAAGAGCTGCTGCCAATCAGCTCCACACCGGTCTGGAACAGTTCGCTCGGCTTGCCGCGCATGTCGTACGACACCCGGTAGACGTTCCCGCTGTAATAAAGCCGAACCGGCATCGGCATCCCGGTGAGCCGGGCGGCGGCCAACCGGGCAATCGGGATGGTACAATCGGGGCGCATCACCATCAGCCGGCCGCGGCTGTCGGTCATTTTGTACATGGATTCCTGCGGGAAATGCGCTGCCGCCGAGCCAAATACATCGTAAAATTCCATCGACGGGGTGATGACCTCCCGATAGCCGCGGGAACGGAACATTGCGGTAAGTCGTCCGGCCACCTGTGCCCGGGAGACACACTCGTCAAACAAAAGGTCACGGGTACCATCCGGAGTGACCTTATCGTAACGCTTCATAAATCGCTCTCCAATCCACTTGCTTTAGTTCGCTAATATATTAGCATACGAAAATCTATTTGTCAACAGGTTTTCATCCAGCCACGGCATATGCCGCAATCACAGCGAACAAAAGCATGGTGCAGAGGGTATGCAGGGAGAGGGCTGTCGAGAGGTATTCCCCGTCTTCCCCCACATCCGCAAATAGCGGGATGATAAACGGAGCCGGGAGCGCGTACATCACCATCAGGGCGATTTGCAGATTTCGGTCAAATGGGACGATCCGGAAGATCAACAGGCTCATCCCTGCCAGAAGGACACCCATCAGGACCAGCCGGAGCAGGACGGTCACGACCACCGGCTTGAGCAGCTCTTTTTTTAGGTTCAGCTCGTAGCCCACCACCAGAAGCACCAGCGCACTGGTCGGCGCGGTGATCGCGGGAAGCAGCGCGGAAACGATCTTCCCAGACGGGTGGGCCAGTATCAGGCCGCTCACCCCGGTGGCTCCCAGCAGGATTCCGAGCGCCATCCCTAAAAAGCAGCGGTTTGTGACCATATTCCGCACCAACTGTTTCGGGGAAACCGCCTGACCGTCAACCAGTTTCAGCATCCCCATAAAGGCGGTATAGGCAAACACCGTCTGCCCCATATCGACCATCGCAAAGCCGGATTGTTCCCCGGTCAAAAGCCCGTAGAGCGCGTAGCCCAACATACCGCCCTCTGCGCCGGTCAGCAGGAACGGTAAGAATTTTCCATAGGGAGCGGTCAGCCTTCGGAGTCCAAAGCCCACCGCCATCGTGAGGCCAAATCCCAGATAGACGGTCACAAAGAGCAGAAGGACGGTCATACTATATCGCGCTGTAAAAAAAGCGTTGAACAGGACAACCGGAAGGGTAATCTCACTGATGACCGCTTTCAGACCGGCAAGCCCTCGCAGGTCGAAGATCTGTTTATAGCGGCACCAGCAGCCAATCAGCAGCAACACCAGAACCGGCAGCACCATTTCCAATACTTGCAGCAGCAAATTGATCCTCTCCTTTATAAACAGAAAAAGAGGGCGGACAAGCCGCACACAGGGACATTCCGCCGCTGTGTGCCATCCTTGCCCGTCCTGTTATTTTCTTTTTCAGCCGTTGATACTGTCCTGATAGAACTCGTACGCCTGCTTGTCGGTGTAGCCCTCGTGGACGATCTTGCCGACCGCCTGCGCCATCTCGACAGGGTGGTTGCTCTGGAAGATGTTGCGCCCCATGTCCACGCCGTGGGCGCCTTTGCGCATCACATCATAAGCCAGATGGAGTGCGTCCGGCTCGGCCAGCTTTTTACCGCCCGCAACCACAATCGGCACCGGGCAGGCGGCTACGACCTCTTCAAAATTCTCGCAGTCGTAGGTCTTTACGATCTGGACGCCCATCTCCGCGATGATCCGGGTCGCCAGCTTGAAGAACCGGTCGGTACGCTCCATGTTTTTGCCCACCGCGCAGACGCCCAGTGTCGGAATGCTGTAACGCATACCCGCATTGACCACCTGGTTTAGATTGTCGATGCTCGAAAGCTGCCCATCCGCACCGATAAATGTCTGAACCGCCATACAGTCGGCATTCATGCGAATCGCGTCCTCAATGTCTACTGCTACCGTCTCAAAGCTCAGGTCATCCTGAAGCATGCTCGAACCCGAGGTCACACGCAGTGCAACCGCATTGGTCAGCTCGGGTGGCACACAGGTACGGATCGCACCGCGGGTACCCATAAAGCAGTCCACATACGGGGCCAGCTTGGGCAGCAGCAGGTCCAGGCGCTCCAGCCCGGCCGTACTTCCCATAAAATAACCGTGGTCAAACGCGAACATCACCGTGTTCCCACTTTTTGGGTTGAAAATATTCGCCATATGGCGTTTCATGCCCCAGTCCAGACTGTTGCAGCCTTTCAGATAAAACCCATTCTGGTTCGCAAACGGTTCATCGAGATGGTAGCTCTTGGCAACTTTCACGCCTTCCAGATCTGCCATAAATTCATCCTCCTTATTTTGGATCTTTTGTCATGCATTTGTTGAACGGCTTTGCTCCGCTCCTGCCAACCCGCCGCACCAGCGCTTTTCCGGCAGGCCCGCAGGGGCGGAGCACAGCTCCGAAGAGGTGCGCCCCCGCCCCTTGGAAGGAAGAAAACTTAGAAGTTGTAGTCATTCATGTTTTCAGCGGTATAAACGCTGGTCTCAGGCAGAAGGACAACGCCATTGTTGGAATCCGCAGTGGAAGCGCCTTCCGCAATGCTGTCGTTTGCCAGGACTTCGCAGTCGCCGATGCCCGGGATGGTGATGACGTCGCCCACCTTAACGGTGTTGCCGGCTGCCATGTATGCCGCCAGATAGCAGCCCATGCCGCCCTGGACAGCGCAGTCCCACAGGCCCCAGTTGTAGAGGGTGCCGTTGCTGCAATATTCTTTGATTGCGTTCGGGCTTGCAAAACCGGTGATGGTGATATTCTCCTGGTTGTAGCCTTTGTTCTCAGCCGCCTGAAGCTGGCCGGGGAGCGCGGTGGAGTCGTTGCAGATGATGACGTCGATCTCAGGATGTGCGGACAGGACTGCCTCACCAATGGTGATCGCTTTTTCTGCATCCTGCTCGGAATAGTAGTTGTCCGGAGCCACGTTGGTCCAGTTGGGATACTCGGATTTGATGATCGCTTCGCCTGCTACCTGCCAGCTGTTCTGGTCGGTAACGGTCGCCTGCGAATAGTGCCAGCAGTAGGTAATCTCATCGCTCTTGGGGTCTTTGCCGCGCTGCTCCAAACCTGCACAGGCCATGTCGACCAGCATCCGGCCCAGAACCTCAGGGGTGCCCTGCGAAACCATCAGGGTACGGTCGGACGGCTGCGCATCCGAGTCCCAGGTGGCAACCGCAACGCCCGCATCGGTCGCTGCTTTCAGCGCATCCGAAACGCCCGCCGCATCAACGGTGGAGATGCAGATCGCGTCCGCGCCGGAAGCGACAGCGGTGTTGATGACCTGTACCTGGTCGGCAACCGCTGCATTCGGGCTGCCCTGATAATCGACCGTAATGCCCCACTCAGCGGCATACTTCTGTGCGCCGTCGTTCGCGGCCTCGAAGAATGCGTTACCAGTCAGTTTCGGGATAAACACAACCGTTTTGCCTTCGACCGAAGCGCCGCCGGACGGAGCTTCCGCCTCCGGAGCGCTGCTGGCAGCAGCGGAACTGCTGGGAGCGGCAGCCGGAGCGCTCGAAGCGGGAGCCGCAGCAGAGCTGGAAGCGCCCGAACCACCACAAGCGGCCAGAGACATTGCCATAGACACTGCTGCAAGAACTGCAATTGTCTTTTTCATTTCTTTTACCTCCTAAAATATATATCAGAGAAGCGAATATTTGGGATATGCCAGCTTCTCCAATTACCCGATCAGTTTGTTTGTTTCCCTGCACCCTGAAGATTCCGCTTCAGATTTCCGAACAGGCGCATTGCCCAGGGCTGCTGGACCATCGCACGCGCGACCACTACCACAATCAGCAGCACGCCGATCGGGATATCCAGATATTGGGTGCTCACACCGAAGCAGAGCGGTAATCCAAACCGCAGAATGCCGATAATCAGCGCCGCCAGTGCGGTACCGATTGCACTCCCCTTGCCGCCGGTCGAGAGGGTCCCACCCAGTACACAAGCGGTGATGATATTCATGGTCAAGGTACTGCCCAAGTCGCTCTTGGCGGTGCCTAGATAAGAGGTCAACACGATACCGGCAACTGCCGCACTGATTGCACTGAGCACGTATGTAGACAGGATGACCAGCCGTGTATTGATCCCGGAGAATTCCGCCGCATTCTGGTTCACGCCGACCAGGAAGATTTTGCGCCCGTATTTGCTGCGGTGAAGCAGCAGATAGGCAATCAATGTCATGGCGGCAAAAATCAGAAGCTGGGACGGGATCACGCCAAACAGTTTAAATTTGGTGAGCGCTTTGAAGCTGTCCGGAAACCCGCTGATCCCCTGATAGCTCTCGGTCGAGCTGAGGGTAGAAATCAGCAGCGCGACACCCGCATAAAGGAAGCTGCCGCCCAGCGTGACCACCATTGCCTGTACACGGCAGTAAGCGATGAAAAACCCGGAAAGTGCGCCGCAGAGCGCCGCCAGCAGAACCGCCACCAGTACAGCGGCCCAGATGTTCAGCCCGAAATCCTGCCAAGCGACACCGATTGTGATCGAGGTGAGGCCGACGATCGCGCCCGCCTGAATGTCGATCCCGCCGGTAATCATGACAAAAGTGACGAACAGGCTGATTAAGCAGATTGCGATAAAATCGTTTACGCTCGAAAGCAACAGCGGGATCCGCAGGAATTTGGCGTTCGCTGTGCCGAAGATGATAAATTCAAGAACCAAGAAGAGCAGCAGAAACGCATTCCAGTTATGCATTGCTGATTTGATGCTTTTTGGGAACCCGTTTTTCATCTGACAGCGCCCCCTTCCACATTGCCCGTTCTCGCGGCCAGACGCTCGTGACGGCTGCGCACCGAGGCGCGGTACTGGATTACCGCATCGAACACAACAATCGAAATCAGGATCACGCCGGTGATTGCGTTATCATAGTTGGAAGAAAAGCCCATGAAGACGAGCAGATAGCTGATCGAACTCATAATGACCGCGCCGATTGCCGCACCCAGCACACTACCAACGCCGCCAGTCAGGCTGATACCGCCCAGAACACAGGCCGCAACCGCTTTCATCTCATAGCCGTTGCCGCTTGTCGAGGTGACAAACCCAATCCGGCTGCAAAAGATGATCCCTGCCACCGCAGCCATAACGCTACAAATCACATAGGCGGTCACTTTTGTGCGCACCGGCGAGATGCCGACCAGCATCGCGCCACCCGCATTGTCCCCTACCGCCGTAAAATACCGGCCTTTACGGGTCCTTGTCAGGAGCAGATGGATCACCACAACCAAAAGGAATGCACAGCAGCAGTAGACGGTGAGTTTCCCAAGCAAGGTTGCCGATGAAAAATCCTTAAACGATTTGGGCAGGTTTTCCACCCATGCGCCGCCCGAATAGATGTACATGGCACCGCGCAACACGCCGTTGACGCCGAGTGTGAAAATCAGCGAAGGAACCCCCATGACGGCGACACCCCAGCCGTTAATCAAGCCGACGACAATGCCGATCAGGATGCCGACCACAAACGCAAGCAGCCAGTTGTGCCCATCGCGGAGCATACTGCCCACCACCGTGGCCACAAAGCCGAGACAGGAACCGACCGAAACGTCGATCTCCCCAACAATGATGGCAAACGCCATTCCCACCGCAATCAGGATGTAAACCACCGAGGAGTTGAACACCGCGGCGATATTTTCGGACGACGCGAAAGACGGGTTAATCAGGCTCACGATCACGAACAGCGCGATCAGGAACAGTAGGCTGGTCGCTTCCCTCGCCTTGAGCGCCTTTTTCACCAGATTCATGCTTTCGCCTCCTTTTCCTTCCCGGACAGGCCGAAGGATGCGCTGGTCAGATTGTCCTGCGTGACCTCATCCCCGGTAAATTCGCCGTTCAGACGGCCCTGATAGATCGTGACCGCCCGGTCGCTCAGCTCCATGATCTCCTCCATATCCGATGAGATCAACAGGATCGAGACCCCCTTCTTCCCCAGCTGCTGGATGATGTTATACACATCCGCACGCGCGGCGGCGTCGATGCCGCGGGTCGGTTCGTCCAGAATGACCAGTTTCGGGTTGCTTGAGAGGCTCCGCCCAATCACGACCTTCTGCTGGTTTCCGCCTGACAGGCTTCCGGTAAGCTGATCCTGACCGGTCACCTTGATCCGGAAATCGTCCACATACTGCTGTGTGACCCGGCGTTCTTCCTTCCGGTTGAGGAAAAAACGTCCCATTCGTGTCTCGCCCAGAATCGCGCTGGTGGTGTTCTCCGCCACCGAGCTGATCTTAAACAGACCATCCGAATGGCGATCCTCCGAAACATAGTTCAAACCGGCTTTCATCACATCCCGGGTTTTCATACCGGTGATCTCTTTTCCATCAAGCAGCACCCTGCCGCCCAGCACCTTGTCCTTGCCGAAAATCGTCATTGCCATCTCGGTACGGCCCGCGCCGACTACGCCGGCGACCCCCAAAATCTCACCGGGATAGACCTTAAGCGAGATGTCGGTAAACCCATAGCCGCTGAACCGTTCCAGTTCGAGCACAGGCGGTTTGGAGTAATCAACCGAGCTGGTCCCGCTCAGCTTCTGCGCGGTCATGTCCGGCGGAAGCAGGCCCTTGACCAGATCGTCCTTGGTGAAGTCCCCCACCGGGCCGGACAAGGTGACGATACCGTCACGCATAATCGCCACCGTGGTCGCAATCTCGAATACCTCGTTTAAGCGGTGGGTGATGTAGACAATGCCGATCCCTTTGGACTTCAGGTCCTCCACGCACCGGAACAGGCTTTCCACCTCTTTAAAGGTAAGCGCGCTGGTCGGCTCATCGAGGATCAGCACCTGCGCATGGCGGAGCACGCCGCGAAGCAGCTCAACAAGCTGCTGCTCTGCGATCGAAAGGGTGTTTGCCTTGCGCCCCAAGTCCAGATGCCAGCCGATGCTTTCCATTGTCTCGACCAGCTCTTTATGCAGCTCCCGCTGAGGCCGGTCGAACCCAATCAGGATATTTTCTTCTACCGTCATATTCGGGAAGAGAAGCGGCTCCTGCGGAACCATATACACGCCGTTTGCAAGGGCTTCGGCGGGCTTGCCCACCGTCATCTCCCTGCCGTTGACCACGATCTCGCCGCTGTCGTGCGAGTAGATTCCCATGATAATCTTCATCAGCGTGCTTTTGCCTGCGCCATTGCCGCCGATCAGCGCCAAAACCTCTCCGCTGCCCAAATCCATGCTGATTCCCCGCAGCACTGCGTTATGAGCAAACGACTTGTAGATGTTCCGCACTGACAGCAGTTTCTCCCCAGCAGGTGAAGCTGACTTTGTCAAGCCTATACCCCCATTCGATAAAGATCACAAAAGTTAATTCTAATATCTTTTATTCCTAGGGATAGCATAATATTTTTTGCGATTTTTGTCAACTCTTCTTTTTCATGAAAAAGAGCCCTGTCTTTCTATTTTTCATAAATATTTTTCTTAATTTCGGTATTTTATGTTCTATTTTTCTTTTTGTTTTGTGAAATTTGTATGCAAATGGCTTTTTTGTTTGTGCGTTACCACAAATATATTCTAAATCCTCTCTAAATGCTATATGCATTGACATCCTTCCTGAACAATGGTATACTGCAATTTAGAGAACATTTTATTTTATTATTAACTTTTGTCACAATTCTCACATTTGTTCTGCGGAGGCTCCTCCGCATTTACATGGAGGTTTCTATGGACGGCGACTTTTCCCATGAAGAGACCCTGATGGTCAAGGCTGCGTGGTACTATTATATGGAAAACTACACGCAGCAGAACATCTCTACGTTGTTGGGGGTCAGCCGGGTGCGGGTCATCCGGCTGCTCGAAAAAGCCCGGCAGGATGGCATCATCAGCTTTCATATCCGCCAGGACAGTGACCGGCGGATGCAGGTCGAAAAGGAGCTGATCACCCGGTTTGGCCTGAACGATGTCTTTGTTGCACCGATTTCCAGCCGGGTGAGCGAGCTGAACGAAAGCCTCGCACAGGCGGCGGCGATCTATATCAGCGACCGGCTCGGCGGCAGCTTTTTCATCAATATGGGATACGGGGATACCCCCAGCCGTATTCTGAACCATCTGGCACGCAAGACCGAAACGCCTATCAACGTGGTATCGCTGACCGGAGGCGTCAGTTATTATCTGCCGAATACCCAGTCAAGCATCTTCAATGCCCGTCTGCACCTGATTCCTTCCCCGCTGCTCCTGAGCAAGCCGGAGATGGTGGAGGAGCTGCGTAAAGAGGTTTCGGTGCAGCGGATCCAACAGATGAGCTGGGAATCCAGCATGACAGTGGTGGGGATCGGCAGTATGTCCGACGACGCCACCATCATCCGAAATGGTATCCTCACCCATGAAGACTTCCTGCTGCTGACCCTTCAAGGGGCGGTGGGGGATGTCTTGAGCCATTTTATCGATAAGGACGGCAACCCGATCGAAAGCAGCCTGGACAACCGGCTGTTGAGTACCCCTTTGGAGGACCTGAAACGGATGAATAATGTCATCGGCGTGGCTGGCGGGCCTGACAAGGTGGATGCGATCCGGGCAGTACTGAACGGGCGGTATCTGGATGTCCTCATCACCGATGAGGAGACCGCCACCGCTCTGCTGCATCCTCAGGAACAGATGTAATGCATCATCCATTTTCATATATCTATCATCACAAACTATAAAAGGAGTTGGTTGATCTATGGCAAAATACCTGATGGCAGTAGACGCCGGTACCGGCAGCGTGCGTGCCGTGGTGTTTGATCTGGACGGGAACCAGATCGGATGCTCCCAGCAGGAGTGGTCCCACCGCGAGGACCCGCGCTATCCCGGCAGCATGGATTTTGACTGGGTACATAACTGGGAGCTGGCCAGCGGATGCATCCGCGATGTGCTGAAGGAGACCGGTGTCTCCCCGGCAGAGATTGCCGCAGTTTCGACGACCTGCATGCGGGAAGGCATTCTGCTTTATGATAAGGACGGGAACGAAATCTGGGCTTGTGCAAATGTGGATGCCCGCAGTACCGACGAGGTGGGCAAGTTGATCCGCTTCAATCCCGAGCTGGAAAAGGAGCTTTACCAGCAATCCGGCCAGAGCTACGCGCTCAATGCTATCCCACGTATCCTGTGGGTCAAGGATAAGATGCCGGACATCTATGAAAAGACCGCAGCGGTCGGGATGTTCAACGACTGGCTGATCTATAAACTCACCGGCGTACTCGCTGTCGAGCCGAGCAACGGTTCCACAACCGGCTTGTTCGACCTGCAAAGCCGGGACTGGGACCCCTCGATCGCCGAACGGTGCGGCCTGCGCGGCGACATCTTTCCCCGTGTCCTCGAATGCGGTGAGGTTGCGGGCAAGGTGAATGCGGCAGGCGCCAGCCAGACCGGGCTTGCCGAAGGCACGCCGGTGGTGGTCGGCGGCGGCGACTGCCAGCTCGGCACGATCGGCGTGGGGGCCTCCGAGCCGGGACAGGGCGTCGTGTTTGGCGGCAGCTTCTGGCAGTATGAGTTCAACACCGACAGCGGTAAAACCGACCCGCTTGGACGGGTACGGGTCAACTGCCATGCGGTTCCGGGTGTCTGGCAGTACGAGGCGCTCGCATTTAAACCCGGGCTGGTGATGCGCTGGTTCCGCGACGGGTTCTGCGAGCTGGAAAAAGCACAGGGAGAGGCATCCGGGAAGGATCCCTATGCCCTGATGGACGTGCAGGCGGAGAAGATTCCTGCCGGCTGCTACGGCATGATGTGCTGTTTCAGCGACGTGATGAACTTCATCAACTGGAAGCATGCATCCCCCACCTTCACCAACTTTGAGCTGGAACCGGAAAAGTTCAACCGTTACACCTTCTACCGCGCCATCCTGGAAAACACCGCTATGATCGTCAAAGGGCATATCCAGCTGGTCAAGGAGGCGACCGGCAACGAACCCGACAGCCTGATCTTCGCGGGCGGCGCTTCCAAAAGCCCGCTTTGGAGCCAGATTCTCGCGGATGTGACCGGCAAGCCGGTGACCACCCCGGTTGTGAAGGAAGCGACCGCGCTTGGAGCCGCGATTCTGGCGGGCTACGGCGCGGGGATTTATCCCTCGATTGCCGAAGGGGTCAAACGCTGTGCAAGGGCCGACCGCACCTTCCTCCCGAATCCGGAAAACCACCAGATTTACGAGGAAATGTACGAACCATGGCGGCAGGTCTACCGCGCGCAGCTCGAACTGTGCGACCGCAAGCTCACCAAAAATATGTGGATTGCCCCGGGTTTGTAAGCGCACTTAGGGATTGTAGGGATTGGCTTTTGAACGAGTTTCGATGATAGAAAAGGAGTGTCTGCCATGTTTGTTATCAATGAAAACGACCGCGAATACCGCTTCGGCAACAGCGGTCCCAAATATCTGATGAAAGGCCCTCGTATGAATTTCGCGCTGGTGCAGTTTATGCCCGGGCAGGATTTCCGCGCCCATTATCACAATGTCATGGAAGAGGACTTTTTCATCCTTGAGGGGAAAATTGATATTGTCGTAGACGGTGTGGTGCACACCCTTTCAACCGGCGACCTGATCCATATTGAGCCGAGTGAGGTCCACTACTGCCGCAACGCTTATGATGTCCCAGTAAAGATGGTCTCTACGCTGGCTCCCTATCAGGAGGTCGATAAGGTGGAGGTTGAAAATCCCACCTATTGAGCCGAACCCGCAACCGCCCTCTGGAGATGCCGGAGGGCGGTTTTTCTGAAATCCGCAGTGAAAAAAGCCCGCCTTAATGGGGCGGTGACGTAAGAAAACATTTTAAGCGAGGGTCGGCGTAGCGTCAAGCTGCGCCGACTTTCGCATTATTTTTGTCTTGGGCAGTTTGGGATTGATCCCGCGCTTCCTCAAAATCAAACGCACCAATGAAGTTATAGACGATTTCAATTTCTCGGATTTTCACCCGCTTCTGCTGTTCGTCGGTCGTGTAGGTGTCGGACACCCTGATCTGTTCCACGAACTCACGCAGGATGGTGGCGTCAAGCTGGGTCATGTCCGTGTACTTCTTCACCACGGAAATGAACTTCCTGACGTTGGTTTTCTTCTGCTCCTGTTGTTTCACTTCCCGCCCCAGGGTTTCCACAACGGCCTTTAACTGTTCCTGCTCCTGTTCATAGTCACGGGACAGCTTGATAAACCGATCATCGGACAGCTTGCCAGAAATATTGTCCTCGTAAATCCTCTTGAAGATCACATCCAGCTCCGCGATGCGCTTTTCAGACTGCGTCAGCACAGCCTTTTTCTGTGCCAGCGCCTTGTCACGCTCCCGCAGGCTCCGTTCCGCCGCCCGCTGGATAAAGTCGTCCTCGTACTGCGTTACATAGGAGATCGCTTCCCGCAGGTTCCGCAGTACGATTTCTTCCAGCACTACACGGCGGATGGAGTGCGTCTTGCACAGGGTACGGTCTTTCCGATAGGTGGAGCAGATGTAATACTCCTGTTCCGGCTTGAAGTGGTTGGCCCGGCAAAGGTACATCTTGCCGCCGCAATCGGCGCAGTACACCAGCCCGGAGAACATACCCATGTCCCCCATTTTGGTCGGGCGGCGTCTGGCCTGTCGGATGTTCTGCACGACCAGGAACACACTTTCCTCAATAATCGCCTCTTGGGTGTTCTCGAAGATCACCCACTCGGACGGGTTATTCCAGACCTTTTTCTTGCTCTTGAACGACGGCTTGCAGGTCTTGAAATTGACTGTATGGCCCAGGTACTCGACACGCTCCAAAATACGGGAAACCGTTTCGTTTGTCCACTTGCAGGGATTAGCCGTAGGAGCGTTGCAGACCGGCAAGCCCTTTTCGTGGGCGTAGGCCGTGGGGTTCAGGACGTTGTTCTGTTGCAGCCACTTGGCGATCTGCGTCGGCCCCAGGCCGTCCACGCACAGGGAGAAAATCTTTTGCACGATAGCCGCCGCTTCCTCGTCCACAATCCAGCGTTTTTTGTCCTCCGGGTCTTTCATGTACCCATAGGGCGGGATGGTGCAAAGGTGTTCGCCGGAGCGTCCCTTGGATTGCCAGGTCGCCTTGATCTTCTTGCTGGTGTCCTTGGCGAACATCTCATTAGTCAACCTTACATAAAGAATGACATCACAGCAGTGCATTGACAGTTGATTACCTCCGGTGAGATAGCGTGGCACATTATCGGTAGCGGCTACCGATAATCATACCAGACTATCATATGGAGGTACACATGATGAGCGAATTGAAACCGAAAATCCATGACGCAGACACTGGCATCGACTATATCCTTGTCGGTGACTACTACATCCCGGCCATTGAACTACCGGAGGAGGATAACCGCCCCATCGGGAAATGGGGGCAATTGCACAGAGCATACCTGGAAGAAACGAACCCGCTTCTGCTCAACCATCTAATTTTGACGGGCAAGTTGCATACCTACCTTGCCGACCTGGACGAGCAGGCACAAGACCGCTATCGGGTCATCGTCCGACAGATGATGGATGCCGAGGGTGTGACCGGGGACTTGAAGTATCGGTCGCAGTGGGAGTGGATTAAAGCCATAAGTAGCATTGTCAGTCGGGCTGAAGAAATTATCAGGAGCGAAATGTGTAACGTTTAATGTGTTCAAAACCCTTACAAATGCACCATCAGGAGATTACGAACACCATGGGAGGCTTGTTAATACTGGCAAGCCTCCCTTTTGTTCCCAAGGCGTTTCATGTGGTAGAATTGAAGGGAAAATAGCAATTTTTCGCTGGTAATCTGTCGGCTTATGTGGTATCATAGTTTTGGGAGACAGAAGAAGTGATAAATTCCCTCTACATATGTATGGATCGGAAGGATGGAAAACAATGCCAAAGAGTATAACTGAGGATGCTGTGCGTGATATGGCACGCGATATTCTGGGCTTTGTAGATAATGACTTGGCCCGTTCCGGTGTTGGGCAACTTACAACTTTTAATCAATTGGGGTTTCTTGGCGTTTCTGATAAACCAGATGGTTGGTATTTGCCGGTAAACAGGGCTGAGGTTGCTGTGATACTAGAAACAAAGGCATCAAAGGTATTGCTTGGAGCCAGCCAAGTTGATGAGTTACTGAAAAATGTGCGTATTGCACAGACACAGTACGATAAAGTGATTGGTATTCTTTTCAATGGTGAGGAGGTTCGTGTATTCAAGGGTTGCGAGGAGATTAAGGCACCATCCTCATTACAAAAAGTCAGTTACTACACATCGTTGTTTACTATAGAAAGCATCGACAAAGAACGCATTTACGAACTGACTGCAAAAATCAACAACTGTTTGCATTTTGAATTCGGAATCAAGAATTTGTACCACCGAATGATTTTTACAGCGTGCGCCCTTGTTGCGAAGCGGTATGATGCGCTGATGGTAAGCGGCATGGATTATCCGACCTTCACAAATGCCATCCAGTCATCATTGTCCAAAGCATTAATTCGTGACAAGAAACAGAACCAAAAGCTGGAATTACTGCTGGATGTGTTTTCAGAAATCCGTATGAACCTCAATGTAAATAGTGAGGACGAGAAGGAGCAACAACACGTCAAGGATTTGATTGGCGAATTTATCGGATGGGTTGTGGAAATCTCTGAGTGCGTCAATTCCAGTGAGTGGCGTGGTGAAGATGTGATGGGCATCTTCTTTAACGAGTTTAACCGATACAAGAAGAAATCTGAGGCAGGACAAATCTTTACACCTGAACATATCACAGATTTTATTTACCAAATTCTTGAAGTGAGTAAGGATGACCGTGTACTGGATGCAACAGCTGGGTCTGGTGGATTCCTCATAAAGTGTATGGCAAATATGATCCGTGAAGCGGGTGGCCCAGATACAAAGGAAGCTAAGAGAGTTAAACAACATCAATTGTTCGGCATTGAATTTGACCGGGAGATTTATGCTTTAGCCTGTGCTAATATGCTGATTCACAAGGATGGTAAGACAAATCTTGAGCAAATGGATGCACGCCGGGAAATTGCCGGACAATGGATAGCAAAGCATAGTATTACCAAAGTAATGATGAACCCTCCATACGAGAATAAGTATGGTTGCATGACCATCGTTGAGAATGTTTTGGATCATGTTCCTGTTCACTGCATTTGTGCGTTCATTTTACCGGATAAAAAATTGGAAAAAGCAAGTAAGAAGCAAATGACGAGAATTTTGAAACACCATCGCCTCCGTAAAGTTATAAAGCTTCCTGAAGATTTGTTCTTCAATGTTGGTGTGACCACGAGCATCTTTGTATTTGAAGCGGGTATTCCGCAGGATGGCAAAGAGTTCTTTGCTTGCTATATGGATTCGGATGGCCTCGCTACCGTGAAGAACAAAGGGCGCCACGATGTTTATGGTAAATGGGCTGCCATTGAGGCATATTGGGTAAATGTTGTAACAAAGCAGTCCGGCGATTCGTCTTGCCAGTGGGTCAATCCGAATGAACACCTGTCTTATCAGATGCCACAAAAACCTTTTGAAATTTTTGAGGAAGACTTTCGTAAAACAGCAATGGATTATCTGATGTTTCAGCGCGGCATCGATGTAAAGACTTTTAGTGAGCAGTTGTTGAGCAAGGCCTTGTATGGGAGCCGTATTGAGATTTGCGATGGTGATGTGACGCTTGTTCTTCCAAAGGACGGTGATAGTAATGGAAGGAATTGATACAAGCAACTGGAGGCCATTTGTAATCGGCGATTTATTTGAGAGACTTCAACTCAGCGTTAAAAGCGAAACATTTAATAAAACTCTCGATGTATCTGAAGTACGGACAGAGGAATTTAATCTTCCGCTGGTTAATGCGAAACACGGCAATAATGGCATCATGTTTTATGGCCGCGAAAATGATTTTGAAACAGCCGAAATGACGATTGATATTGTACAGAACGGAGCTATTGCAACGGGTGATGTCTATGCTCAACCGCAGAGAACGGGAGTATTGTGGGATGCCTATTTGATAAAACCGAAAGTGCCTGTTGCATCGGAATATACATTGATGTTTCTTGCAACAGTAATTGAAAAAGCAATCAAGAAACATTTCAGTTATGCCGATAAGTGTGTTTGGGATAAAGCATCTGCATTGACTATCCTACTTCCTGTGACAGAATTCTGCGAGCCAGATTATGACTACATGGAAAAGTATATGAAGGGAATAACTCAGTGTGCAGAATCAGCTTTAGATACACTTTTGGCGATAGACCATTCATTTAAAGGTGTTGACACTTCTGAATGGACAGATTTTGTAATTGGCGATTTGTTTGATATACACCCGACCAAAAGTTACAAAATGACCAACAACGAATTGCTGGAGGATGACGGAGAAAATCCCGTTATTGTAAATACTGGCTTTAATAATGGAGTTGGTGGATTTACAAATCAAAAATGCACTGAGCAAGCGGGAGTAATAACATTTACAGATACCGCAGCAAAAAGTACAGATTCCTTTTTTTATCAGGATGCTGATTTTGTCGGCTATCCTCATGTACAAGGCATGTATGCAAAGACTCATGTTTGGACAAAGTACGAAGCCCTCTTCTTGACATCAGTTATTAAATCGTATCTTCGCGGTCGCTATGATTTTATTTCCAAAATGACCAGAACCGATATTATGAATCTGACAGTTAAACTTCCAGCAACCGCTTCTGGCGAGCCTGATTATGGCTACATGGGAGCCTATATAAAAAATATCATAACGGTGGCGAACGACAATTTTAGTATTCTTCTTTGAATAACAGGAAACTAATGTACTGGAGAGAAGTATATATGGATAAGAAAGAACAGGCTCTTATTGCTTGCGATAATGTGCTAAACGGGATTGAAGACGACACTATTTCTTCATCGTCGGCACTTTTGCAGTGTCTAAAGATTGCTCGCTTGACAAATAATCAAGAGGCAACCATTTGGTTGCAATATGAGTATGGCGGATATCCGCGAGGAGAAGACGGTTATATTCTGCATGATGCGTGGGAAGTGGCCTATGCCAATGGCAGAGGTTATATGGAAAACGGAAAACCACATATTTTTTTAGAACTGGCCGCAGAACTTGAGGAAAAAATTCGAGCAAATCAAAAGGCTATTAGTAATTTTACAACGCAAGGAACATCCCTTGCAGGTGAACATGCGTATATTGCTATGAATAGCCTGTTGAGTACTGTCAATAAGTCTACCAGCACCCTCCTTTCCGATATTTCGAGATTCCAAAAAAGACTTTCTGTTTTGCGTTCATGTTATTATGACTATGCTTTGAAAGCCCAAATTAATCTTGGATTTGGGAATGTAGCAACAACCATCTTTTCGGAATACCGAAACAGAGTTGACAGCCTGTTATCCTCCTTGTCCAAAGAAACCATTCTTAAACTCCAAGCTATTGAAGATAAAATAAATTCTGCTAACCCTGAACTATACTCTCAGGCTTTAACTACCTGTCGAAGGCTTTTCCAGTGTGTTGCTGATGAATTATTTAAAAAGCACCTGCCAAATTACCAAGGAGAGATTTTCAAAACAAAGTCAGGAAAAGAGATAAACATTAGCGGAGATCATTATAAAAATAAATTATCTGCAATAATTGAGGTCCTTGAGGGTAAAACAATGCATAACAGCATAGTGGGTAGTAACATCATCTATTTGCTGGATTGGATTGACAATTTAGTCGATTTACAATGTAAAGGTGTCCACTCAGAAATTTCAAAACAAGATGCTACGAGATGTATTATACAGACATATATTTGCCTTGGAGATATCTTGAACTTACAAAATTTATAAGAGCGTACAAGTACCTGCGCTCTGAGATCGAACGCATAGCCAGCCCCGGTAGGGGCTGTTCAAAGGGTTTGGGACGCTGTCCCAACAAGCAAAAACGAACTTCCAGTGTTGCCGCTGGAAGTCCGTTTTGAGCGTTTGTATATACAAATGCCCTGCTTGCCACTTAGCGCATTACCCTTCAACGGGTCACATTGACCCGTTGATTTTCAAACCAGGCCAATGTGGTGATGACCACATTGGTCACCACCAAAATCAACTGTTCAAAGCGAACAGTTGATGGTAATTTGCTACCTTGCAAGCAGAGTCTTTGTATATACAAAGACTCGAAACAGCGGTTCCCAGCGTTGCCGGAAACCGCTGTTTCTGCTTGTTGGGAAGTATCCCAAACCCTTTGAACAGACCGCTCCGCTGGTCTGGCTGCGCGGCGTTCCGCCGCTTTCCGGCTACCGCCCGCTGTTGATTTTCCGCTCCCGACTCCGCTCCGGGGACTGCGGTTTTTCCGAGGGAACGGGAGCGTCCCCTTCAAAGGTTTCTCCCTCCGCTCTCCCAACCTGTTTCCGAAAATCGTAGAAATCGCTCAGGAACGCCGGGAACTTGCTTTTCCAAAGAGCGTACTCTTCATCATTCAATTCCCCGGCTTCATGCAAGGCGCAGGCTTTCATAAATCCCAGAACGCGGTATTGGAGCAGTGCGCCCGGACTGCTCATGACGGTATCCAGATTGGGCTTGAACTCGTCCACCGCCACGCTGTCCCGGAACACGAAATGAATTTGTCCGTCCACCTCGATGGGATACAGTCCGTAGATTTCTTCCAGCTTGTATAACGCCTGCAGCGCCCCCTCCAGGTCTGTGACTTTCTCACCAGCGATGGCGGCGTAGTTGACCCGGAGTTTTTCGGCAATCG
>JAETRV010000037.1 GCA_021770005.1 Anaerotruncus sp.
TAGCCGCCGCACACATCTTGCCGGCAAATTTCCCGCCTGTCTTTGTCTCAAAAACTTGAAAGCCATAAAGGATTCCGGCGTTTTTGAGGCTTCGACAGTCAAAAAATTTGCTCGCCGATCTGCGTACTTCGGCGAATGGTACAGCTTCTAAGACAAGAATTATGAAACATTTTGGAGGTTGGTTTTCGTTTGGACAGTGGCATATCCTGGTTCATTCTGCTTTTATTGATCGCTTTTTCCGCTTTTTTCTCGGCGAGTGAGACCGCGTTCTCCTCCCTCAACAAGATCCGTATGAAAAATTACGCCGACAACGGCGATAAGCGCGCCAAACGCGCGCTTCAGATCGCCGAAAATTTTGACCGCACCCTCTCGACGATCCTCGTGGGCAACAATGTGGTCAATATGGCAAGCGCCTCGATTGCGACAGTGGTCGCGACTGCCCTGCTCGGCAACGCTTATGGCCCGGCTGCCGCTACCATCGTCATGACGGTGGTGGTGCTGATCTTTGGGGAAATCCTCCCCAAGACCCTTGCCAAGGAGAACAGTGAGCAGATCGCCCTGAAGGTGAGCGGCCTGCTTTCCTTCCTGATGAAGCTGCTGTCGCCGGTGGTCTGGATTTTCATCGGGATCAAGGAGTTTGCGCTGCGGGCGTTCAAGGGCGGCGAGGCACAGCCTTCGGTCACCGAGGAAGAACTAAAATACATTGTCGAATCGATCGAGCAGGAGGGGGTGCTCGAGGAACAGGAGAGCGACTTGGTCCGCTCGGCGCTCGAGTTTGACGAGATCACCGTACAGGAGATCCTCACCCCCCGCGTCGACCTCACGGCGATCGACGTCGATACCCCCATGGAGGAAGCGCTCAAGGCGGTGATGGAGGCCCATTTCTCCCGGATCCCGGTCTACCGCGGGACGGTGGACAATATCATCGGGGTGCTTCAGGTGCGTGACCTGCTCAAGGCGGTGGTGCTCAACGACACCAAGGAGCTTTCCCACCTGCTGACCGACTGCGTTTATGTGCATAAGACCATGCGGATTTCCGCCCTGCTCACCGAGCTGAAGGCCAAAAAGCTGCATCTGGCGGTGGTGACCGACGACTATGGCGGCACCATGGGCATCGTTACGATGGAGGATGTGCTCGAACAGCTGGTGGGCGATATCTGGGACGAGAGCGACGAGGTGGTCGATGAGCTGATCGAGGCGGGGGAAAATGTCTGGCAGGTGAGCGGCGACATGAACGTGTTTGAGCTGCTCGAGGCGCTCGAGATCGACGATAGGACATTTGACAGCGATTATAATACGGTGGGCGGCTGGGCGCTCGAGATGCTCGGGCATATCCCCGAAGCGGGGGAACAGTACGTCTACGGGCCGCTGACGGTTACCGTCCAGCTGGTCGAGGAGCAGCGGGTGCTCAGCCTGCTGGTTGAGAAAAAAACCCCGGACCCGGAGGATTCCGAGCCGGAGGAAACCAAAAAGAAGGTGTAACGATGCGCGATTTTTCCAACGTCAAGCGGGTGGTGGTCAAGATCGGTTCCTCCACCCTCACCCATCCGAGCGGCCTGCTCAATATCCGCTGTGTCGAAGCGCTGGTCAAGGTGCTCGCAGATATCAAAAACAGCGGGCGGGAACTGGTGCTGGTCAGCTCGGGCGCGCAGGCGGTCGGCGTGGGCAAGCTCGGCCTGCGTGAAAAGCCGAAGGACATGCCCGGCAAACAGGCGGTCGCCGCGATTGGGCAGTGTGAGCTGATGTACATTTACGACAAGCTGTTTTCCGAATACAACCATGTCACCGCCCAGATCCTGCTGACCCGCGAGGATGTGGATAACCCGGTCCGCAAGCAGAACCTGCAAAATACCTTCCAGCGGCTGCTCGGGATGAATATCCTGCCGATTGTCAACGAGAACGATTCGGTTGCGACCGAGGAGATCGAGGCCGGCGGATCGTTTGGGGACAACGACACCCTGTCGGCGGTGGTCAGCGTGCTTGTTGACGCGGACCTGCTGGTCATCCTCAGCGATATCGACGGGCTTTACACCGATAACCCCCGCACCAACCCGGACGCGCGCCTGCTTCCCTGTGTGGAGCAGCTCACCCCCGAGATCGAAGCCATGGCTTCGGGCGCGGGCAGTGCGCGCGGCACCGGCGGGATGGTGACCAAAATCCGGGCGGCACAGCTCGCGGTACCGCATGGGGTGGAGATGCTGATCCTGAACGGCGCGAACCCGAACGACCTTTACCGCCTGCTGGATGGGGAAGAGGTCGGGACCTGGTTCATGGCGCCGCACAATCGTTGAAAGGCGGTGGACAGGATGAACCGTTTGATTGAGCTGGGCAAGCGCGCAAAGGCCGCTTCCCGGACCCTCGCCTGTGCGGCCACCGCGCAGAAAAACGCCGCGCTCGCGGCGATTGCGGACGCGCTCTGCGCCCATATCCCGGAAATCCTCGCGGCCAATGGGGAGGACCTGAAAGCCGCGGCAGAAAACGGGATGTCCGAATCGATGCAGGACCGCCTGCGGCTGACTGCGGCCCGGGTTGAGGGGATTGCCGGGGCGGTGCGCGATTTGATTGGGCTGCCTGACCCGGTGGGGCAGGTGATAGATGGAGGTACCCGTCCGAACGGGCTGAAGATCGAGAAGGTGCGTACCCCGATCGGGGTGGTGGGGATGATCTTTGAAGCGCGCCCCAATGTCACGGTCGATGCGGCGTGCCTCTGCCTCAAATCCTCCAACGTCTGCATCCTGCGGGGAGGCAAGGAGGCAATCCATTCCAACACTGCGCTCGCGCAGATCATGTGTGATGCGCTCGAAGCCGCGGGGCTTCCCCGCGACTGCATCCTGCTCGTGACCGACACCAGCCGCGACTCGGCCAACGATCTCATGAGCCTCAACGGTTATCTGGATGTGTTGATCCCGCGCGGCGGCAAGGGGTTGATCCGCGCGGTGGTCGAGAACGCAACCGTCCCGGTGATTGAGACCGGCGCGGGCAACTGCCATATCTTTGTCGACGAATCCGCCGACCTCGCGCAGGCGGTCTCGATCTGCGACAACGCAAAGACCTCCCGCCCGTCGGTCTGCAACGCGGTCGAGACGGTGCTGGTGCACAGCCGGATTGCCGAACAGTTCCTGCCCGCGCTCAAGCAGAAGCTGGACGAACATCAGGTGGAACTGCGGGGGTGTGCGCGTACACGGGCAATCCTGCCACAGGCCCTGCCCGCATCCGACGGGGACTACGCCACCGAGTTTGACGACTATATCCTGGCCTTGCGGGTGGTGGATTCGCTTGACGAGGCAATCGAACACATCCGCACCTACTCGACCGGCCATTCGGAAGCGATTTTGACCAACAGCTTCGCAAATGCGCAGCGGTTTACTGCGGAGATCGACGCGGCGGCGGTCTATGTCAACGCCTCGACCCGGTTTACCGACGGCGGGGAGTTCGGGTTTGGCGCCGAGATCGGCATCTCAACCCAGAAGCTCCACGCGCGCGGCCCGATGGGGCTGGCCGAGCTGACCTCCTGCAAATACATCGTGACCGGAAGCGGTCAAATCCGAACATGAAAGGGAATACTATGGCAACAAACGAAACCGGGCGACGTCCCGATCTGGGCGAGCGGATGCAGCCCCGGAAAAATAAATATGCCGCTCCGGTGGGGACGCTCTTTCTCCTGCTGATGCTGATCGGGCTGGTCTCGGTTGCGGTCTTTTGCGTGAATTTTACCCGCGCCATGCTGGATAATTCGGGCGAAAAGGAGGAGTTCGGCAGGATCATTGCGCCGGTGCTGATGTTCGACCCGGTCCCGTTTGAAAACGCGGCTGACGCTGACCCGCTCTTCCTCTTGCAGGCGTCGATGTGGAGCGCCCTGCTCGGTGAAAAACGGGACAGTTACCAGTTTGACAATGACACCAACCTGCGCCTGATCGTGCCCGCCTCAGATATTGATGTCGCCTGTGCGCGGCTGTTCGGCCCCGAGGTCGAGCTGCACCACCAGACGTTCGGTGACTACGAGACGACCTACGTCTATGACGACGAGAGCAAGACCTATTATATCCCCACCACCATGGAAGCCGGCCCCAGCCCGAATGTGTTGAGCGTGGTCAAAAAGGGGGACAGCTATACCCTCGAGGTGGAGTATGTCCCGCCGGCAACCGCATGGACACAGGCGGGCGGACGTCCGGCTGCCAGCGGCCCCAGCACCCAGAACAAGCATATGATGTATGAGCTGATCCGGGTGAAAGATCATTTCCAGCTTGCCGCGATCCGGGATGTCCCGCGCGAGAATTCTTCCACCGTGGAGCTTCCCTCTTCTTCGGAGGACAGTGCGCCTTTACAGCCGGCAGCATAACCTGGACATCAAAAACGAGAGGGCATATGCCCTCTCGTTTTTATGTAATATGGTGCCGCCGACGGGACTTGAACCCGTATGGAGTTGCCTCCGAAAGATTTTAAGTCTTTTGCGTGTGCCGATTTCGCCACGGCGGCTTCTCATAACCGGGATGGAAAATCATTTTCCACAAAATCTAGTGTACAATATTCCGGGCCGTTCGTCAAGAGGGGCGGGGCGTGCGCCCGCCCCCGTGAGGCCGAACCTTACGCGGCCCCACAGCGCCTCCATATCGCATGTTTACAACAGTTCGGTGGTCCAGTTGGCGGACTGGATGGCGTTATCCACCTCCCGCAGCTGGCGGGAAAACAGGTCCGCCTTTTTTCGGTATTCGGGCACCGGCACAGCGCTCAGAATCCGGATTTCCGAGCGGGTGGCCCGATGGGTCAGGCTGCTGGCACAGGCCAGGAAATCGTGGTAGGTCTGCACCCGCAGGGTTAAGCAATCCCGCCGGGCCAAAAGCTCGGTCAGTGTGCCGGAGGGGGTCCGGGTTTCGCTGTTGGTGCGGTTGATCCGGGCAATCAGCTCTTCGAGCTGGACCGCACACTCCTCATATTCCGCCACCAGGGCAACCGGGTCCTCGGCAGGCGTTTCCCCCTCCTGAACGGTCGCGTTGCTGCATAGACGGTCGGAAAGCTGTCTCATCCGTTTTTGCAGGTCGGCACGCAGCTGCAAGGCTTCCGCAAGTTTCATGGCAGGACCCTCCCTCTCTATTTTTTCCAGTATAACAAAACCCGATGATCCCGTCAAGGTCTGCGGCTTGATTTCCCCCCGGAAGACCGGAACTTCTATGCCGGTTTCGGTTTGTTTTCCTAAGCATTTTTTATGCGGGTGGAATATGTACAAATTCAACAAGTCCGGCCGTTTTTGGAGAAAAAAATAGACAATTAACACAGAGAAACGATAAAAAAGGGATTTCGTTTAAAATTTAACTTGCAAAATTTCCGTAATCAAGATAAACTAGGGACGTTTCCAAAAGTCTGTTTTCCATGTGATTTGGAGGAGGCTGTTGGAATACGGTCGAATACGATTCAGGCGATTGCCAGGGCCGCTCTGAAAACAGGGCAGAAGACGGTGCCTTCGGTTTTTCAGACAGCCCCGAAACAAAAAGAAAGGGTGAGATTCGTGGAAGAGGTAATCAGGCGTCTGGTCGAGTATGATGAAAAGGGACAGCAGCTTGTGCAGGAAGCGCTGGACCGGCGCCGCGAAGTCATGAACCGCATGGGGGACTACAAGCAGGAGATGGCCAACCTTTACCGGGACCACCTCGCGCGGCATATGGAGGATTGCCGCCGGGAGGCACAGGCCGAAAAGGAGGCGCAGTTTGTGGAGGCGCGGCGCAGGTATGACCTCCAGATGGAGCATCTCCGAAAGACCTACCAGGAAAATGGGGAACGATGGATCCAGGAGATCGTTTCCCGCTGTATAGGCGGGTGAGGCGATGAACAAATCCGCAAACGCAGTTTTGGCGAAGGTGCGGGCGATGTATGGGCAGATGCTGACCCAGGCGCAGTACGATGATCTGATCCGCCGGCAGAGCGTGCAGGAAATCTCCGCTTACCTGCGGGAAAAGACCAGCTATGCCGCCGCGCTTTCAGAGGTGCAGGATAGCGCCATCCACCGCGGGCAGCTTGAGAACCTGCTGCATAAGGACCTGTTTCACCAGTATATCCGGCTGGTGCGGTTCCTTGGCGCCCAAAACCGGATGGGGTTTTATGTGGTGATGGATATGGAGATCAATCTGATCCTTGCCTGCATCCGGGATTTGATCTCCGGGCACCCCGGGGCAATGCTTGCAGAAATCCCCGCTTTTATGAGCCCCTACGCATCGTTTGACCTGTTCGCGCTCGCCCGGGTGCAGGATTTTCCACAGCTGCTCGAGACGGTCGCGCACACCCCCTATGGGCCGGTGCTACAGCAGTGTGCCCAGTCCCATGCTCGGGAGGGCGGCATGGACTACACCGCATTCGAGGTTGCGCTGCGTACCTATTATTATACCACCCTGCTCGGGTACTGCGGGAAGCTGCGCGGGAACAACCGTAGGCAGGTGCAGGAGCTGATCAGCCTGCGGGCGGAGACAAGCAACCTCAACACCATCTTCCGGCTCAAAACGACCTTCCATGCGCCCCCCGAACGGATTCGGGAGATGCTGCTGCCGGTCCATTGCCGGATCGGGGAAAAGCAGCTTGACCGCCTGGTCGAAGCGCGGGATGCACAGGCATTCATGAAGATGCTGTGCAGCATCGCCCCCTACAGGCGGGCGCTCTCGCCCGAGATGAGCTATATCGAGAGCGGGACCGAAGCGATCCGGTGCGGGCTGATCCAGCAAAAGCTGCATTTTTCAACCGATCCGCAGGTGGTGTTCCTAGCATTCATCCTGCTGCGCCAGATCGAGGCGGAAAACATCATTCGAGTGATCGAGGGGGTCCGCTACCAGCTCCCCCCTGAACGGATCGGCAGCCTGCTCTGCCGGTAGGGGCTTGTTTGCATGGCTGGGACTGCCGTCTTTTCCCGGCTCCAAACATGCCCGATCAAACGTGGGGACGGAGTGATCCTGCCTACACGGAAGAAAGGACGAATCGCCATGTCTATTGCCAAGCTCTCGCTGGTGAGCATTATGGGCGACATGAAGCATCTGGACGACGTGCTTCTCCGGGTGATTGAAAACGGGGCGTTCCACCCCGAACCATCTATCCATACTGCGGGGGAGGTCGCCGGGTTCAAGCCGCTTTCGGACGAGAATCCCTATGCCGAAATGCTCAGCCATGTGGTTGACCTCGGCGTGACCGCAGGGATCAGCCCGCAGTATATGCCGCAGTATGTGCAAAAGGAGGACCTGGAAAAGGTCATCCAGACCAGTGACGACGATTATAAACAGTTTTACACCCGGTTCCGGGAGGAACTGAACGCGCTGCGGGAGCGCCACAACGCGCTTCAGCGGGAGATCGAACAGGACGAGGGCGCGCTGGTGCATATCTCGCACCTGAGCTCCTTGGACATCCACTTTGACAAAATTTTCAACTGCAAGTACACCAAGGTGCGGTTCGGGCGGATGCCCGTTGACAGCGAAGCCAAGCTCGCGCTCTATAAGACCCGCCCGTTTATCTACAAGTCGTTCGATACCGAGGAGGACTACAATTGGAGCGTCTATTTCTGCCTGACCGATGACGCCCCTGAGATCGATAACCTGTTCTCCTCCCTCTACTTCGAACGGATCCGGGTGCCCGAGTTCATCCATGGGACCCCCGAGGATGAGATCGCGCGGATTCAGTCGGAATTGGAGAACAACCGCGCCGAGCGGGAACGGGTTGACGAGCAGTGCAAGCAGCTGATTGCCCAAAACAAGGAGGAGTATTTCCGGCTCTATACCCGGCTCAAATTCCTCTCGGATTCCTTCAGCCTGCGCAAATATGTCGCGGTGCTCAAGCGGAACTTTTTCGACCTGTTTTACATCACCGGGTTTATCCAGGAGGAGGACGCGCAGGCGTTCGCCGCTGTGTTCGAACCGCTCGAGGGTGTGACGGTCGAGCTGAAGCCGCACGACGCGGACAAACGCTTGGTTCCGCCGACCAAGCTGAAAAACGGCTGGTTCTCCAAGCCGTTCGAGATGTTCGTCGAGATGTACGGCCTGCCAGCCTACGGGGACTTCGACCCGACCCCGTTTGTCGCCTTCACCTACTGCCTGCTGTTCGGGATCATGTTCGGGGACCTCGGCCAGGGACTGCTGCTTGTATTGGGCGGCTGGCTGCTCTGGTGGAAAAAACGGCTGAACATCGCCCGGGTTATCAACCGGATCGGGATTTTCTCCTGTATCTTCGGGACCTTCTACGGCTCGGTGTTCGGGTTTGAACACCTGCTCGACCCGTTCTATCAAAAGGTGTTCGGGCTTCCGGGCAAGCCGATCGAGGTCATGGCCCCCGAAAACACCAACCTGGTATTGCTTTCAGCGGTCGCGCTCGGCGTGGTGCTGATCTGCTCGTCGATCCTGCTCGATATTTATATCAGCGTGCGCAGGCGGGACTGGGAACGCGCGTTTTTCTCTGCCAACGGGATAGCGGGGTTCCTGTTCTATGGGTCGATCCTGTTCGGTGCGGCGGTCCTGTTCCTCACCGGGAAAAACTATTTCACCGAAGCCTATATCACCCTATGGATCATCCTCCCGCTGATGCTGATCCTCTTCAAGGAGCCGCTGGGAGAACTCAGCCAGGGCAAATCCGCGGAGGAGGCCCGCCCGGAGGGCGGTTATACCGGCTATGTGCTCATCGGGTTCTTTGAGCTGTTCGAGGTGGTGCTGAGCTTTTTCTCGAACACCATGTCGTTTTTGCGCGTGGGCGGGTTTGTGCTGAGCCACGCCGGGATGATGGCGGTGGTGTTCACCCTCTCGGAGATGGTGTCCCAATCGGCAAGCCCGTTTGTTCTGATTATCGGGAACCTGTTCGTCATCGGCATGGAGGGGTTGATCGTGGGTATCCAGGTGCTGCGCCTCGAGTTCTACGAGATGTTCAGCCGCTATTTCGATGGGGACGGCAGGCCGTTTGTCCCGATCCATGTCACCACCGCCGAGGAAGCGTAACCCCCGCAAGACTCAAAAGCTTTACTCAATTTTTCTCGAAAAATTGCGGGGTCGAGGGGCAGAGCCCCCGCCGCCGCGCGCACGCGGCGGAATACCTGCTTGGGCGCTGGGCGCCCGCCTGAGAAGCGCATTCCTATTTTTGTCCGGACACGCGCCGGACAAAAATACCTTAAAGCGTAAAACCGCTTAAAAGCGGTTTTACAAGAGGAAGGGTGGTACTGGCGGGGAAACAAGGGAGCGAATCGAGCATAGCGAGATGATGCGATCCGGGTTCCCCGTCCAGCAGCTTGTTGATTTTATCAACAAGCTGAATAGGGTGCTTTTTGCAAGAAAAAAAGCACCCCCAAAAACACAACAAATTTTGGAGGGATTTCTTATGATGATGTTATTTGTTATTCCTGCGATTGCTGTCCTGTTCGCCGCGTTCCTGCTGCTGCCGATGCACAAGACCAAGACGGTCCACACCGGTGTCAAAAAACGGGTATTCGCCAACCTCGGCGTCTTTATGGTCGCCGCCCTGCTGCTGGTCGCGCTCTCTTCCGGTATCTCCGCTGAGGCTGCCCCCGCCGCTGCCGAAGCCGCGTCCGCTGCTTCCGGCTCGGGTATGGGCTTCCTCGCCGCTGCCCTCGCAACCGGGCTTTCCTGCCTGGGCGCGGGTATCGCAATCGCCTCGACCGCCCCTGCCGCAATCGGCGCGTTTTCCGAGGACCCCAAAGCATTCGGTAAGGCGATGATCTTCGTCGTGCTTGGTGAAGGTGTCGCGCTCTACGGGCTGCTGATCTCGATCCTCATCATCAACAAGCTGTGAGGAACCGGCGATGAAATTCTACGCATTGAGCGACAATGTCGATACCGCGATGGGGATGCGTCTGGCGGGGATCGAAGGGGAGGTCCTTCATACCGCTGAAGAGGTCTCCGAGGCGATCAAACGGCTGGCGGCAGACCCCGGAATCGGGATCATCCTGATGACCGAAAAATTGGTCAACGCCTGCCCCGAAACGATCTACCGCTACAAGCTCAGCCAGAAACGCCCGCTGATCGTCGAGGTCCCCGACCGGCATGGAAAAGGGGATGTCTCCCAGATGATCGAGCGGTATGTCGGCGAAGCGATCGGCGTCCAGCTCTGACGCCGGAAAGCATACGAGGTGAAACGACATGCCAAATACAGTAACCCACAAACTCGAATTATTTGAGGAAGCGATCCTTGCGAAGGCCGCCGCCGAGCGGCAGGAGGCCGAGCAGGTGACCGAACGGATGAAGAAGGCCGAGCTGGAAAAAGAGGAAAACCGGCTCTTGAACGGCCTCTACCAGCAGATACAGGACCAGATCCACCAGATGCAGACCGAGAATGTCAAGGAGATTTCCCAAAACGCCCGCAGCCTGAAAAAACAGCTCTACCAGCAGCGGGAGCAATACCTCTCGGAGATCATCTCCCGCGCGCGGGCCGAACTCGCGGTCTTTTCCAAAGGCCCGGACTATCCCGCCTACCTCGAACGGCAGACGCAGAAGCTCGCCGCGGCCTGCCCGGACGATCTGCCGGACGCCGAACTGCTGCTGCGCCCCGAAGACCTCCCGCTCGCCAGCCGGGTGCAATCCGCGTTTGGCAGGGAATGCGCCGTCTCCGGGTCGGAGCGGGTCCAGCTTGGCGGGGTCCTGCTGCGCAGCAAGGCCCGCGGCATCGAGGTGGATTTTACCCTCGACACCGCGCTCGCCAGCCAGAAGGACTGGTTTTTCAGCCATTCCAACTTCCATTTAGAATAAAGCGGGGTGAACGGATTGCAACCAGTTGTCTATTCGATTAACGGGCCGGTCATCACCGTGGAGGGTGCGACCGGCTTCCAGATGATGGAGATGGTCTATGTCGGGGAAAAACGCCTGATCGGCGAGGTCATCAACATCTCGTCCAGCAGGACCACCATCCAGGTCTATGAGGTGACCACCGGCCTGCGCCCGGGCGAACCGGTGGCCGGTACCGGCGGGCCGCTCTGCGCCACCCTCGGCCCCGGCATCCTCTCCAACATCTTTGACGGGATCGAGCGCCCGCTCGACGTGATTGCAAAGCAGTCGGGCGCGTTCATCCCCGAGGGCAGCGATATCCCTGCCCTCAACATTGAAAAACAGTGGGACACCACCATCCGGGTCAAGGAGGGCGACCGGATCAAAGGCGGGGAGGTTTACGCTACCTGCCAGGAAACCTCGATCATCGAGAACCGCGCCCTCTGCCCGCCTGACCTCACCGGGACGGTCGTTTCGGCGGCGCCCGACGGGGCCTACCGGGTGTTTGACCCGCTGGTCGTCGTCGAGGATGGGCAAGGGGTCCGGCACGAACTCTGCCTCGCCCACAAATGGCCGATCCGGGTCCCGCGCCCGGTGGCCGAGCGCCGCCCGATCGAGCGGCCGCTGATTACCGGACAGCGGGTGATCGACACCCTGTTCCCGGTCGCCAAGGGCGGCACCGCCGCGGTGCCGGGCGGGTTCGGCACCGGCAAAACGATGACCCAGCACCAGCTCGCCAAATGGAGCGACGCGGATATCATCGTCTATATCGGCTGCGGGGAGCGCGGCAACGAGATGACCCAGGTGCTCAAGGAGTTCGGCGAGCTGATTGACCCCAAGTCGGGCAAGCCGCTGACCGCCCGCACCGTCCTGATTGCCAACACCTCCAATATGCCGGTCGCGGCGCGCGAAGCCTCGATCTATACCGGCATCACCCTCGCCGAGTATTACCGGGATATGGGCTACCATGTCGCGGTGATGGCGGATTCGACCTCCCGCTGGGCCGAGGCGCTGCGGGAGATCTCCGGCCGTTTGGAGGAGATGCCCGCCGAAGAGGGGTTCCCGGCCTACCTGCCCTCCCGCATCTCCCAGTTCTACGAGCGCGCGGGCTATATGGAGAACCTGAACGGCACCGAAGGCTCGGTGACGATCATCGGGGCGGTCTCCCCGCAGGGCGCGGACTTCTCCGAGCCGGTCACCCAGAACACCAAGCGGTTTGTCCGCTGCTTCTGGGCGCTCGACAAGAGCCTCGCCTATGCGCGCCACTATCCGGCGATCAACTGGAACACCAGCTACAGCGAGTATCTGGACGATCTCGCGCCCTGGTACGCCAAAAACATCTCGCCCGATTTCATGGCCTGCCGGCAGCGGATCGCCAACCTGCTGCTCGAGGAAAACAAGCTGATGGAGATCGTCAAGCTGATCGGTTCGGATGTGCTCCCCGACGACCAAAAGCTGGTCATCGAGACCGCCCGGTTGATCCGGGTCGGGCTGCTCCAACAGAACGCCTACCACCGGGACGATACCTATGTCCCCCTGCCCAAGCAGCTCAAGATGATGCAGGTCGCGCTCTATTTCTACGACAGGTGCAGCGCGGTAATCGCCCAGAACCTGCCGATTTCGGAGATTCTCGAAACCGGGCTGCTCGATTCGATCGTCAAGATCAAATACGACGTGCCCAACGACCGGCTCGACCTGTTTGACAACTACTACAAAGAGATCGACAGCAAGCTGGAACAGCTTGTCCGGCAGCTTTAAGAGAGGAGGCTGGATTTCAAATGCTTCAATTTACAGGGCTCAGCGAGATCAACGGGCCTCTGATTGCGCTGGAAGGGGTGCCGAACGCCGCTTTTGAGGAGATGGTTTCGCTCAAGATGGACAACGGGGAAAACCGGTTCGGGCGGATTGTCCAGATCGACGGCGGGCGCGCGGTGATTCAGGTTTTTGAGGGGACGCGGGGCATGTCGCTCGACAACACCCGCACCACCCTGCTCGGGCATCCGATGGAGATGCCCCTTTCCCCCGAGCTGCTCGGCCGGACGTTCAACGGCGCGGGCCGCCCGATCGACGGGCTGGGGGAGGTCTTTTGCGAGAAGAGCGCGGACATCAACGGCAAACCGCTCAACCCGGTTTCCCGCGAATACCCGCGCAACTATATCAACACCGGTATCTCGTCGATCGACGCGCTTGCCACCCTGATCCGCGGGCAGAAGCTGCCGATCTTTTCCGGGTCGGGCATGGGCCACAACAAGCTGGCGGTGCAGATCGTGCGGCAGGCGCGGCTTTCGGGCGCGGATGCGGACAGCTTTGTGATTGTCTTTGCGGCCATGGGGGTCAAGAACGACATCGCCGATTATTTCAAACGCTCGTTTGAAGAGGCGGGGGTCATGGAGAAGGTGGTCATGTTCCTCAACCTCTCGAACGACCCGATCATCGAGCGTATCCTCACCCCCCGCTGCGCGTTGACCGTCGCGGAATACCTCGCCTTTGAGCGGGGGATGCATGTGCTGGTTATCATGACCGACGTCACCTCCTACTGCGAGGCGCTGCGCGAGTTCTCCTCCTCCAAGGGGGAGATTCCCGGGCGCAAAGGGTTCCCCGGCTACCTCTATTCCGACCTCGCGTCGCTCTACGAGCGGGCCGGGATCGTGGAAGGGTGCCCCGGGTCGGTCACACAGGTGCCGATTTTGACCATGCCCAACGACGATATCACCCACCCGGTCCCCGACCTGACCGGCTATATCACCGAAGGGCAGATCGTCCTCGACCGCCAGCTCGACCAGACCGGCGTCTATCCGCCGATCTCGGTGCTGCCCTCCCTTTCCCGCCTGATGAAGGACGGCATCGGCGAGGGGTACACCCGCGCCGACCACTCCGACTGTTCCAACCAGCTGTTCGCGTCCTACGCCAAGGTGCAGGACGCGCGGGCGCTCGCGTCGGTCATCGGGGAGGAGGAGCTTTCGGACACCGATAAAAAGTATATGTTCTTCGGGCGCAAATTCGAGGAGCATTTTGTCAACCAGGGCGCCCAGGAGGACCGGCCGGTCGAAAAGACGCTCGACCTCGGTTGGCAGCTGCTTTCCCTGCTGCCCCGGGAGGAGCTTGACCGGGTGAGCGGCAAGGTGCTCGACCGGTTCTACAAGCCCGAAGAGGCTGCGGAGAAGTTCGCATGACCGCGGGAGAGGAGGCCGGGGGATGGCAAACCCGTTGAATATCACACCGACCAAGGGGAGCCTGATGGCGGTACAGAAATCGCTGTCGCTCTCAACGCTCGGGTTCGACCTGCTCGACCGCAAGCGCAACATCCTAATCCGTGAGATGATGCTGTTGATCGACCGCGCCAAACAGCTCCGCGGGCAGATCAGCTCGACCTACCAGGAGGCATACGAGGCGCTTCAGGAGGCGAACATCACGCTGGGCATGGTGCAGGAGCTTGCGGAGGCGGTGCCGGTGGACGACAGTGTAAGGATCTCCTACCGGAGCGTCATGGGGGTCGAAATCCCGAATGTGAAGATTGCCGAACAGCAGATCGAAATCTGCTACGGTTTCGACCGCACCAATTCCCGGTTCGACCATGCTTATGTCTGCTTCCAGAAGGTCAAGCAGGTCACCGCGCTGCTCGCCGAGGTGGAGAACAGCGTCTACCGGCTGGCCAACGCGATCCGCAAAACCCAGCGCCGGGCCAACGCGCTTGAAAACATTGTGATCCCCCGCTATCAGGAGACCGCAAAGTTCATCACCGATGCGCTCGAGGAGAAGGACCGCGAGGAGTTCAGCCGGCTCAAGGTCATCAAAACGATCAAGCTGAAAGGGTGACGCGCGGGGCGCTGCCCCGGACCCCGCGATTTTTCACTCCGGCCTAAGAGCCGACGCTTCGCGCCGGTTGGCCTATGTACGCCGATCTACGCGCTAAGAGCCGCCTTCGGCGGTTGCGCTCCGAAACGCTCGCTACGGCTCGCAGTGCGGCGGCAGTGAAAAAAATCGAGTAAAACTTTTGGTTCAAAAAATCAAAAGTTTCGCCAGCCTTTTCAAAGGCTGCGGATTCCAAAGGCAGCGCCTTTGGCCGCGCTTCGTAAAGCGCGGAACGCTTTATCCTGAGAAGCGCATTTTTGGGGTGAATCGGCTCTGACTTGCAGTCAGAGCCGAGAGGGGGCTTTTTGCAAGAGAAAAAGCCCCCGCCCAGTAAAAAAGAATCCCGACGGGAAATCGTCGGGATTCTTTTTGCTTAGATTGGCTTTCCCGGTGGAGCAGGCCCGGGATCAGTCGGAAGCCGGTACCGCTTCACCATAGTGTTCCAGAAGCGCGGAGAACGAATAGCTGTTTGCGAGGCCCTTGCGGGCAAGCGCCCCGCCAGCGGGGATGAAGATTTTGCGCCCGCCGCTGATGCTGATCTCGAGCGAAACATCCGGGAAGGCGCGCAGGGCCGCCATCACCATTTCGGGCATCTCCTTATAGGTGGTAGCACTGATGTGGATGGTCTCGCCCGGCGCTGCTTTGCGAATCTTAGAAACGACGGGATTCCAGAACGAGGCGTTCGGAACAAGGATGCCGCTGCGGGCATAGTTCCAGCCCGAGGTGTCGCCGCTGCCTTTGCCGCTCGAGCTGGCGGAAGGAGTTGCCGCCGGTTGGGCCGTGGTAGAGGCACCCGGCTCCGCCGCGCCATAATGCTCCCAAAGCGCGGAGAACGAATAGCTGTTTTGCAGGCCCTTGCGGGCAAGCGCCCCACCCGCCGGGATGAAGATTTTGCGCCCGCCGCTGATTCTGATCTCGAGCGAAACGTCCGGGAAGGCGCGCAGGGCCGCCATCACCATTTCGGGCATCTCCTTATAGGTGGCAGCGCTGACGCGGACGGTCTCGCCCGGCGCTGCTTTGCGAATCTTAGAAACGACAGGCTTCCAGAACGAGGCGTTCGAAACCACGACGCCGCTGCTGATATAGCTCCCGCCGCCACCGCCGCCTGAGCCGCCTCTGCCGCCGCCACCGCCGCTTGAGCTGCCGCCTGTGCCGCTGTCGGTGTCCTTCACCCCGTCCGCCGTTACGAGGATTGCCCCTGCCCCGCATGCCACGACCAATGCGATCACCAGCAGCAGGGATAGTGCCCTTTTCATCTGTCAAAATGCCTCCTCTGCCTATGCATATCATCTTCCTAGAATCCCCATCCCACCCGGGGGCGGGGACGATTTCGATGATCTGCTCTTTTTTGCTTCTTTATCCATACGATAGCATTCATTGAAGATAATGTCAATCCCAAACGTTTGGACAAACTTAGATTCTGGGGGGCTTTTCGGTTCCCGTTTTAGCGGGTTTGTGCAGGCTGAATGAAAAACCGACAGTTTTAGTAGAATTTTCTGCGGCGGGGGCGTTGACCACTGCCGCGCCGGCGTGTTAAGATAAGGGTATCTGCCGGGGAACGCGCTGCCTCCCGATGGTACGCCGCCGATTATCCGTAAGGCGGCGGGAGACGGGCGCGCGCCCGGAATCACTGGAAAGGGAAAAAACAATGGGAATGACGATTGGAATTGACATCGGCTCGACAACTGTAAAAATCGTGGTCATCAAGTCGGGCGATGTCGTCTACGAACAGTATGAGCGGCACCTTTCGCAGGTGCGCCCCAAGACGCTCGAGCTGATCCGGATGGCAAAAGATGTGATCGGCGACCGGGAGTTTACGATTGCGCTCTCGGGTTCGGCGGGGCTGGGGCTCGCGAAAGCGGCAAACCTGCCGTTCATCCAGGAGGTGTTTGCGACCGGCGAGGTGGTCAAGACGATGGCCCCGGACACCGACACGGTGATCGAGCTGGGCGGAGAGGACGCGAAGATCATCTTTTTCACCGGCGGCTTGGAGGAGCGGATGAACGGCTCCTGCGCGGGCGGGACCGGCGCGTTCATCGACCAGATGGCCACCCTGCTCGACGTGACCCCCGAACAGCTCGACACCCTTGCGCTGGGCAGCGAGAAGGTCTACACGATCGCATCGCGGTGCGGGGTGTTCGCCAAAAGCGATATCCAGCCGCTGCTCAACCAGGGCGCGCGGCACGAGGACATTGCGGCCTCGATCTTCCGCGCGGTGGTGGACCAGACGATCACTGGCCTGGCACAGGGCCGCAGGATCGAGGGCAAGGTGCTCTTCCTCGGCGGCCCGCTCTACTTCTTCAAGGCGCTCCAACGGGAGTTTGTCCGGGCGCTCGGGCTTTCTTCCGAGGACGCGGTGTTCCCCGATATGGGCCGGTACGCGGTTGCGATGGGCAGCGCGCTCTATGCGGAAAAGGCTGGCAAGCTGCTCACCTATGAGGAGCTGGTCTCCCGGATCGAGGACAGCACCGACAGTGCGCCGACCTCCCGCCGGTTGGAACCGCTTTTTGAAAACGCGGACGACTACGCGGCGTTCTGCAACCGCCATGCGCGCGCTTCGGTCGATCAGGCCAGCCTCGATTCCTACACCGGCGACGCCTATCTCGGGATCGACTGCGGCAGCACCACCACCAAGCTGGTGCTGATGAGCGCGGATGACCGTATCCTCTACGAATACTACGCCCCCAACAAGGGCAACCCGGTGCAGGTCATCAAGGAGCAGCTTTCGCAGCTGCTGCCCCGCTGTGCGGGCCGGGTGACAATCAAGGGCAGCGCGGCCACCGGCTACGGCGAGGACCTGATTAAGCACGCCTTTTCGGTCGACGCGGGTTTGGTCGAGACAATGGCGCACTTCAAGGCTGCCCGCCATTTCAACCCACAGGTCGATTTTATCCTCGATATCGGCGGGCAGGACATCAAATGTTTCAAGGTCCGCAATAACTCGATTGATTCGATCATGCTCAACGAGGCGTGTTCCTCCGGGTGCGGCTCGTTCATCAGCACCTTCGCGCAGTCGATGGGCTACAACGTCGCTGAGTTCGCAAAGCTCGGCCTGTTTGCCAAATACCCGGTCGACCTCGGGTCCCGCTGCACCGTCTTTATGAATTCGTCGGTCAAGCAGGCGCAGAAGGAGGGCGCGGTGGTCGAGGATATCTCGGCGGGCATCTCGATGTCGGTCGTCAAAAACGCGATTTACAAGGTGATTCGCGCCGCCTCCGCCAAAGAGCTGGGGGAACATATCGTCGTGCAGGGGGGAACCTTCCTCAATGACGCGGTGCTCCGCAGCTTTGAGGTCGAGCTGGGGCGGAATGTGATCCGCCCGCAGATTGCCGGATTGATGGGCGCGTATGGCGCCGCCCTCTACGCCAAAGAGCTGGGATTGGAGAAATCCAGCCTGATTACGGCGGAGGAGCTGGAACAGTTTGTACACACCTCCAAATCGACCGTCTGCGGGCTCTGCGGCAACCACTGCAACCTGACGGTCAATTCGTTTGGGCGGGGGAAAAAGTTCATCAGCGGCAACCGGTGTGAACGCCCGCTCGGCAACCGCGACCCCGAGCAGATTCCCGACCTTTACAAATATAAGCTGGATAAGGTGCGCGCGCTGATGAAGTCGGGCAGCGGCAAGCGCGGGAAAATCGGGCTGCCGCTCGGGTTGAACATGTTCGAGAACCTCCCGTTCTGGCATACCTTTTTCACCCATCTCGGGTTCGAGGTGGTGCTGTCCGACCTTTCGACCCGCGGCACCTACATCAAGGGGCAGTTCTCGATCCCCTCGGATACCGTCTGTTACCCCGCCAAGCTGGTGCATGGGCATATTGCCAACCTGCTTGAGAAGGGGGTCACCGACATCTTTTACCCCTGCCTGACCTACAATTTTGATGAGCACAAGGGCGACAACCATTTCAACTGCCCGGTCGTCGCCTACTACCCCGAACTGCTCCGCGCCAATATCGCCGAGCTTTCGGATGAACGGGTCCGGTTCATCTATCCCCATGTGGGTATCCACCTCGGCAACAAGATTGCCCCCAGGCTCTATTCCGAGCTGTGGAACTACTACCCCAGCCTGCGGCTGCGGGAGGTGCGCGAAGCGGTCAAGGAGGCCAACCTCGCCTATGCCAGGTGGATGCAGGAGATCCGGGACGAGGGCAGGCGCGCGATCGAATACGCCCGCAAAACTGGCAGGCGGATCGTTGTGCTTTCGGGGCGGCCCTACCACATCGACCCCGAGATCAACCACGGGATCGACCGCCTGATCTCCTCGTTTGGGATCGTGGTGGTCAGCGAGGACTGTGTCTGTGATCTGGTCGAGCCGGTGCGGGTGAACGTCCTCAACCAGTGGACCTACCATGCCCGGCTCTACAATGCCGCGCGGTATGTCACCACCCAGCCGGACATGGAGCTGGTCCAGCTGGTCTCGTTCGGCTGCGGGATCGACGCAATCACCACCGACGAGGTGCGTGAAATCCTCGAGGAGGGCGGAAAACTCTATACCCAGCTCAAGATTGACGAGATCACCAACCTTGGCGCGGTCAAAATCCGCATCCGCAGCCTGCTGGAAGCGGTCGAGGAAAGGAGGCGCAGCTATGCCGCGGATTGAAGAACGGGTGGTATTCACCAAGGAGATGAAAAAGGATTACACGATCCTGGTGCCCACCATGCTGCCGATCCATTTCAAGCTGATGCTCAATATCCTGCGGGCGTATGGCTACAAGTGTGAGCTGCTTGAAAACACCGGCAAGCCGGTTGTGGACGCTGGCCTGCGCAGCGTCCACAACGACACCTGTTACCCGGCGCTGCTGGTGATTGGGCAGATGATCGACGCGCTCGAATCGGGGAAATACGACCTGAACAAGGTCGCGCTGATGATCTCCCAGACAGGCGGCGGCTGCCGCGCATCCAACTACATCCATCTGCTGCGCAAGGCGCTCAAAAAAGCGGGGATGGGGCAGATCCCGGTGATCTCGCTTTCGGCGAGCGGGATGGAGCCAAACCCCGGTTTCAAGCTCACCCCCACGATGATCGACCGGATTTTCTACGCGATCCTTTACGGGGACCTGCTGATGCTGCTCGCCAACCAGTGCCGCCCCTACGAGATCGAGCGGGGGGAATCCGACCGTCTGGTCGACCGATGGGCCCGGCGGCTCACAGGGGAGATGAAGGGGCGCGGGCTGCTCAGCTACCACCAGGTCAAACAGAACTACCGCGCAATCCTGCGGGACTTTGCCGCGGTCCCCCGCCGCAAAGAGGAAAAGGTAAAAGTCGGGATTGTTGGGGAGATCTATGTCAAGTTCTCGCCGCTCGGCAACAACAACCTGGAAGAATTCCTGCTTCAGGAGGGCGCAGAACCGGTGGTGCCCGGCCTGCTGGATTTCTGCCTCTACTGCGTCTATAATATGCTGATGGATCATAAACTGTATGGGCTGAATTCCCGGATCAAGCAGGAGATTCTCGAGCGGGTCTACCATATGCTGGTGAAAAAACAGGCGGATGTGATCGACGCGATCCAGTCGGAGGGCAGCTTCCGGCCGGGCGGGTATTTCCCCCACACCGTCGACCTCACCCGCGGCTATATCAACCACGGTGTCAAGATGGGGGAGGGCTGGCTGCTCACCGCCGAGATGCTCGAACTGATCGAACAGGGGGTTTGCAACATCGTCTGCACCCAGCCGTTTGGCTGCCTGCCCAACCACATCGTCGGCAAGGGGATGATGCGGGTCATCAAGGAGCGGCACCCCGAATCCAACATTGTGGCGGTCGATTACGACCCCGGCGCCACCCGGATCAACCAGGAGAACCGGATCAAACTGATGCTGGCGAACGCGGTTTCGATCGCCGAGGAGAAAAAGCACAAACCGGAGCCTGTGCGGCGGCGCCCGCGCTATGCCGATGAGTTCCCGCCTGAGGAGGAGACCAGCCGGATGGCCATGACCATCAAGATGTAGTGGCTGCCAGAGGGGAAAACAGAATATTGACAGCGATTTGTCCGCTGTGGTATAGTGGAAACAGAAAAGAGCATCCGCGAATGATAGCACAGAATTCGCGGATGCTTTTCCTGTTTTGGAACAATTTACGCAAGAAAGGGTGTTGCAGGATGGCAGATCAGACCAGGCTCCGGGAGATCGGTATTGACCTTGCGGTGGAATTCTTCGGGAGCATCTGTATCGCGGTGGGAATCTATAACTTTGCAGTCCATGCCGAATTCCCGATGACCGGGTTTTCCGGGGTTGCGATGATCGTCAACCGGCTGACCGGCTTCCCGATCGGCATTATGACCATCCTGCTCAACCTGCCGGTGGCGGCGGTCTGCTGCCGGCTGCTTGGGCGCGGCTTTTTTATCAAGTCGATCCGGTGCATGGTGATCTCTTCGGTGATGATCGACTATGTGGCCCCCCTGTTCCCGGCATTCCGCGGCGACCGGATGCTCGCCGCAATCTGTACCGGCGTGATCGCGGGCTTTGGATATGCCATCATCTTTATGCGCGGCTCCTCGACCGGCGGCACCGATTTTATTGTCATGGCGGTCAAGGCGCTCCGGCCGCATCTTTCCCTGGGGAAGATTGTCTTTCTGGCGGATGCGGGGGTCGTGCTCGCGGGGGGCATCCTCTTCCGGGATGTGGAGGGGATGGTCTATGGCATGATTATCAACTACCTGTTCGCGGTCGTGGTGGATAAGGTGGCTTACGGGGTCGATTCGGGCAAGCTGGCGTTGATCGTCACCGAGCAGGGGCAGCGGGTGGTGCAGGAGATCGAGGACTGCTGTGGGCGCGGGGCGACCATCCTCAAGGCGTCAGGAGGATATACCCGCCAGGACAAACAGGTGGTCATGTGTGCGTGCAGCAACAAGCAGATGTACGCGGTGCAAAAGCGGGTCAAGGCGGCGGATTCCGGCTCGTTTATCATCATCCTGGAATCGAACGAGGTGTTCGGGGAGGGGTTCAAAGGCTCCTGACCAAAAGGGAAAGGGACAGAACAAAAAAAACAGACTGATGAACAGTCTGTTTTTTTGTTGTTCTGGCGGAGAAGGAGGGATTCGAACCCTCGAAGGCTGTTAAACCTTACACGAGTTCCAGTCGTGCGCCATAAACCGGGCTAGGCGACTTCTCCAAAACAAATCGGTTTCTATGAATTGACAACGTTTATATTATATACGATGGAATCGAAAAAATCAAGTAGTATTTATAATTTTTTCGGCCGGGCTTTTTGCAGGCGGAAAAACTGCTGCAAAAGAGACAGGACGGCTTGTTACGGTGACCAGAAAATATCTGTTGAAAGGATGCGCGAATTATGGTAATATTGAGAAAAATATGCATAGGAGGAAAGAAAATGGAGGATCAAACGATTTCATTACAAAGTCGGACAGGTCTTTTCTTTGTGGATCGAAAAGGGACAAGCCTGCTGCAACGGCTTGTGTGCGCTGGATTGTGCATCGCCTCCTGTTCCTTTTTGGCATGTGCGCCTGCCCCGCAGACAGCCACAAGAGAACTGCCGGTGGTGGCATATGCCAGCCCGCTTTCGGTGCCGGACAGGGGATTCCGGCCAGCATCCGCCAAAGCGGCCTTGGAAAACAGTCTGGATGAAAATGAGAAGCTGCGAAAGGAGATGGAGCCGGACCGGCAGGCGCTGGAACTTGCGCTTTATAAAGCCGCAGGAAAAGCCAATATTGCGAGCATCGATGAGATTCAGGTCACCGTTTCGGCGAAAAATGAATTTGATGTTTACACCGAGCTTACGATCCTGCAAGAGGATGTGAAACAGGCCAAGTGGGCCGCCGTTACACTTTATAATACCTTTGTTGCCGTGGAAGGGTATCAGGTTTCTTCCTATACGTTTGTAGTGGATACCGACCAGTCCACCATTGGGATGATCTCCAAAACGGATGCGGATGAGAAATTCAACATGACCAGGAGAGGGGTAGTAACCACCTTTACCGCGCAGGAGTTGGAGCAGGAACTTACGGGGACGGTATCTTCCGGCAGTTCTGCGGTTCAGGAAGCCCCCGCGCAGAAGCAGCCAGCCCCGGCCGCGCAAACCCCCGCCGCTTCAGCGGATCGCAGCTGGACCGCTGCCCTTGACAAGAACGCCCCTGACACCAACGAGATCACCGGGCCTTTGGACAGAACCGCTTACTGGGTGCCGAAAGGGAAATCCTATCATTTTTCATCCAACTGCACCACATTGAAACGGTCCAAAACCATCCTGAGCGGGAGCTTGCAGCAGGCGCTTTCCGCCGGGAAAGCGGACCCCTGCAACCTGTGTGCAGGAGGCCGCTAAAAGACAGGATAAAAAATACCGCCGGTTGCGCAACCGGCGGTATTTCCATTTCTTTCGGAATCGGGTCAGAAGCGGGGGGTATGATCCAGAAGCTCCTCAAAGAGCTCGGTGAGATCATAGGGGGAATCATCCGGGAAGATCGGGTCGCCCGCCTGCATATCCCCGCCGGCCTCCTCACTGATCAGCCCACCGAAATCGGTCAGGTTCCCGTCGTTCCCGACCTGGTCGCGGACATCAAACAGCATCTTGTCGCCCACAGACAGCATCAGCGGCATGAAAGCGCTGTCCGAAACCATGATGCAGAGCAGGAACGGTTCCTCTTCGGGCCCCGAACCGTCGATGTGTTCCAGTGTCCCGGGCAGGTAGACATACACCCCGTCGGTATAAACGTCGTCCGCAACAAGGGTTGCCTCCGACCAGTCATAGTTCTGCTGAAGGATCGCTTCGGCGATCGGCCGGAGCACCTCGTCAAAAAAGAGGGGGAACGAGCTGAGCGGGTCGATGGAATCGGCGTCCGGCTGGCTCTCCTCCCAGAACGGATCCAGTTCCTCGGGCTGGGATTCCGCCCAGTCGTCCAAAATCTCTTCCGGAACCGGGCTGCTGGCCGATTCCAACTTGGCGCGTTCGTTTTCCTGCGCATACGACAGCACAAACGACAGCCCCAAAGGAAGCAGGCTGAAAAAGATCATGACGATTACGATCGTGAGCAGGCAGCCGACCAGCGGGGATTTTTTTTGCGGTTTGTCGAGCGCGGATGCGGACTGATATTTTTTCCCGTGGAGGAACCGCCGGGCAGTCTCTTCCTGGTAATAGTGTTCCCCCCGAAAGACGCTCTGATCGAATTCGTCGGAGATGTCATACCGGTCCCGGTTCGAGGCGGGTTCGTCCCGGCGGCCGCGCTCCTGTTCGATCTCCTGGTTTCGCCGCCGGATGGTGCAGATCGCGCAGATATCGTCAATGTAACTTCCGGGAAGCTCCTTGCCGCAGTCAAGACAGTGCTTTTTGGGCATCCCCGGGCGGATGCAGTCGTCATCCGGGACAGTGGACGACGGTTCTGCGGCTTTGGGCGTCTGATCCGGACGTTTGATTCCGCAATAACAGCAATAGAGGCTGTCCTCCGGGATTTCCCGCCCGCATTTTCTGCAAAACATACCAATCAACCTCATTTCGGCTCCGGCGCCACCCGGAAATGGTTCTCAGAACCTGTATCCATAATCGGAGGATGTCGGAAAAAGGCCCGTTCAGACGGCGTCAAACGGTTGTGAATACGGGTTCTAAAGCATTGCGCGGCTACTCGCAGAAACCGAGCGCAACCTCGGCGGCGGTGGCGGCGTCGGGGGTATAGCTATCCGCTCCGATCGTATCGCAGTAGCTTTGGGTGACCGGCGCGCCGCCGATCATCACCTTGACATTCCCGGCGAGCGGGGATTCCTTGACCAGGTCAACCACCCGTTTCATCTCGGGCATGGTGGTTGTGAGCAGGGCGGAGCAGGCGATAATTGCCGCGCCATGCTCCTGCGCCGCGGACAGGTATTTTTCGGCAGGCACGTCCACCCCCAAGTCGATGACCTTCAGGCCCTTGCCCTCGAACATCATCTTGACCAGGTTTTTCCCAATGTCGTGCTGGTCCCCTTTGACGGTGCCGATCACCACGGTGCCCTTCGACTCCACCCCCGCGTCGGCGAGCAGCGGCTTCAAGAGCCCCAGTCCGGCATTCATCGCACGAGCCGCGAGCATCACCTCGGGGATAAAGACCTTGTTCGCCTTGAACTTTTCGCCGATTACATTCATGCCGGCCAGCAACCCGTCGTTTAAAATCTGGTCGGCGGAAATCCCCGCGTCAATCGCTTTCTGAATCTGCTGCTTGACAGCGGGCGCACGCCCCTGCTGCAACAGTTTGCTCAGGTCTTCCAACAGTCCTTCCAAAACAAGCCCCCCTGTGAAAATAGATTTTGTCCCTTCAAGTATAGCGTGCAGTCCTTTCGAGAAAATGGAGTAAGGATTCAGATGAAACAGGCTCTAGGGGCCTGTTCAGAATCTTTTGCAGGGGGCTTTTTCACTTGCAAAAAGCCCCCTCTTGCCGCCCTTCGGGCGGCAATTCACCCGAAAAATGCGCTTCTCAGGATAAAGTGTTCCGCGCTCATCTCGCGCCAAGAGCCGCCTACGGCGGTTGCGCTCGAAACGCTTCGCTGCGGCTCGCAGTGCGGAGCGCGTCGGGGGCG
>JAETRV010000096.1 GCA_021770005.1 Anaerotruncus sp.
GCAATCTTTTTTATGGGATTGTGGCTTTTTTCATGCCCTGGGAAACGAAAGGAGTGCAGAAAATGGCCGTTTTTCGCGTAGAACGCACACAGGGATACACCGTCATGAGCAACTATTATCTGCGGGACAAGAGCCTGAGCCTGAAAGCAAAGGGCCTGCTGTCCCAAATGCTCTCGCTGCCGGAGGATTGGGATTACACCCTTTCCGGTCTGGCTGTTATTAACCGGGAAAGCAAGGACGCGATCCGCTCCGCAGTCAAGGAGCTGGAAAAGTCCGGGTACATTAAGCGCCGCCAGACCACCGATGCGGGCGGCAAGTTCAGCGCCAACGAGTATGTGATTTACGAGCGTCCGGTAACAGAAGAACCGCCTGCCCAACCGTTGCCCCCAAAACCGTTGTCGGGTTTTCCGACAACGGATAATCCGACAACGGGAAAACCGTCAACGGAAAATCCAACGCAAATAAATATAGAGAAATCAAATACCCAAAAATCAATTACTGACGGATCAATTACCGATTCCATTCCCTGCCGGGAACCGGCGGCAAAGCCACCGGAACCGAAGCGAAGGGAAACGATGTCACTGACAGAGATGGAAAATTATCGGGAGTTGATTTTGGAGAATATCGAGTATGACTGCCTCAAACAGCGGTTTGGAACCTACCGGGAGGACTTGGACGAGATTGTGGAGCTGCTGGTGGAAACAGTCTGCGCCAAGCGTAAGACCACCCGGATTGCCGGGGCGGACTTCCCCCATGAGGTGGTGCGCTCCCGTTTCCTGAAGCTGGACAGCTCCCACATCGAGTTTGTCATGGACTGCCTGCAAAAGAACACCACCGAGGTGCGGAACATGAAGCAATATCTCCTGACGGTGCTGTTCAATGCGCCCACCACCATGAGCAACCACTACACCTCACAGGTCAACCACGATATGTACGGCGGCTTTTGAAAGCAGGCCGTTTTTGTTTGCCCGGAACTGCCGGGAGAAAGGAATCTGTTATGAAACGACCGCTTGCGTATATCACCGCTCCCTGGAGCAAGAACCCCCATGAAAACGCGGCAAGCGCTGCCAGCTACTGCCGCCAGGTGTATGACGCCGGGTATTCCCCCGTCTGCCCTGTTTTGTTCCTGCCGCTGTTTTTGAAAGATGAAATCCCCCAGGAACACAAGGACGGAATCGACATTGCCAGGGATTACCTGCGCCGCTCCCATGTGCTGGTGGTCTGCGGCCACGCAGCCGATGAAACGGTCAAAAACGATATTGCCACCGCTGAACGCCTGCGGATCACCGCCACCACGCTGGACGGGATTCTGACAGTCAAAGGCCAGGGCCGGGAGAAAGGGGGGCGCGCACCATGCCTGAGCAAAAGACAATCGGCCAGCTGATGGAGGAAATGCGGCTTAAAGCCGGAGCGCGGGAGTATGCCGGTCATGGTTACATGGACTTGGAGCGGTTCGCGGAGGACACCCGGCACATGATTATTTTTGATACCCTGACCCTTGATTCCCCTATCGGCTGGAAAGGGGAACGCAGCCGCGCCTTTCTGACCGAGGAGGGATATAAAAAGTCCCTGGAACGCCAGGAACAGGGGCATATCAAGATTGTGAGCCATGCGAAGGTCCGAAACGGCCATCTGCACTATGACCGGCAAGACCAGCTTCGGTAGGCAGAAACAAAGAACAACATCCATAGAGAGGAGGCGAAACACCCATGCAGGACGAAGTGGAAAGCAAAACCCTAACGCTCATTGTCAGCGGCACAAAATTCACTGGCAGGCTGTTCAAAGCGGCGATTATGAAGTATCTGGCCCACCTGAAAGAGCAAAAGATGCAGAAACAGAGGGATAAGGGCGCGGAAATCAAGCCCCAGGGCAAGCAGACGGTCAAACAGCTCATCGGGCAGAACCAGGGGGTGTCCAATCTTGAAATCACAGACCCCTCCATCAAGGCGTTTGAACGGGTTGCCCGGAAGTACGGCGTGGATTACGCGGTAAAGAAGGACCGCAGCTGCTCCCCGCCGAAATATTTGGTCTTTTTCAAGGCCCGCGATGCGGACGCACTGACCTCCGCGTTTACCGAGTACACCCAAAAGAAGGTCCGCAAGGCGTCCCGCCCGTCTGTGCTGGCAAAGCTGAACCAGTTCAAGGAGCTGGTGAAAAATGCGGTGGTGGACCGCACAAAGCGGAAGGAGCTGGAACGATGAAAAAGCCCCTGAACATCAAAAAGCTCTTTTTGCTGAACCTGCCCTATCTGCTGATGGGGCTGTTCGCCACCAACTTCGGGGAGGCATGGCGGATGGCCCAGGGCGCGGACGCTTCGGAAAAGGTATTGTCACTGATCTCCGTTCTTCCGGCGGCGCTCGGAAGTTTCTGGCCCAGCCTTCACCCGCTGGACCTGCTGATCGGGCTGTGCTGCGGCGCGGCGCTCCGGCTGGCTGTCTACATGAAGGGCAAAAACGCCAAGAAGTACCGCCCCGGCATGGAGTACGGGACCGCGCGTTGGGGAAGCCATGAAGATATTGCCCCCTATGTCGCACCCAAATTCGAGGACAACATCATCCTCACCCAGACGGAACGCCTTACCATGAGCAGCCGCCCAAAGGACCCCAAGACAGCCCGCAATAAAAACGTGCTGGTAATCGGCGGTTCCGGCTCCGGCAAGACCCGGTTCTGGCTCAAGCCCAACCTGATGCAGATGCACTCATCGTATGTTGTCACTGATCCAAAAGGCACAATCCTGGTCGAATGTGGAAAGCTGCTCCAACGGGGCGCGCCGAAGCTGGATAAGGACGGAAAGCCCATGAAGGACAAGAACGGCAAAACCATCTATG
>JAETRV010000038.1 GCA_021770005.1 Anaerotruncus sp.
CTCTATGAGCGGTTTTACGCTTTGAAGAATTTTTGTCCGGCACATGTCCGGACAAAAATAAAATCTGTCAAAAAAGGGTCTCTGTTAACGACACAAACCCTTTTTTGACAGTCTGATCTGTCTCAGCCTCCCAGAGGGAGCGGAGGCAGATGCTGCGCCGGGTCAGTTGCCCAGCATAATATTCAGGATTTCGTTGTCGGTGGCCTTCATACCCACCCGGCCCATGCGGCCGATGTTGCTGATGGTCTCCTCCACGTCCTCTTTCACCATGCCCTCGCCAGGCTTGAATGCACAGTCGTGAACCCCCATCTTCATCCCCAGCAGGGCTGTTTGCAGGGCGGTGGAAATCTTGGCGGCGCAGGAGGATTTGGCGCCGTCGCACACCATACCGCCCACGGTGGCGATGGTGTTGGTGATGGTGTCCCGCAAGACACTGCGGGGATGATCCAGCAGGTAGCAGATGCCGCAGGCCGCGCCGCAAGCCGCGCTGACTACGCCGCAGTAGGCGGACAGGCTGCCGATGTAGCTCTTTTGGTGGATGGCGATCAGGTTTGCCACCACCAAGGCCCGGAGAAGCTTCTCCCGGGGGAGCTTTTGCTCTTCGGCGTAGATCACCACCGGGACGCTCACCGTGATGCCCTGGTTGCCGCTCCCGGAGTTGATGACCACCGGCATGGGACAGCCATTCATCCGGGCGTCGGAGCCAGCAGCAGCATAAGCCCGGGCCTTCAGACCCACCGTGGGCGCGGTGTTGCCGTCGAGCAGCACCCGGCCCACCTCGGCCCCGTAGTGGTTTTCCAGGCCCTCCCGGCAGATCGCCATATTGCACTCGATCTGGGGGGTGAGGATGGGTTCGATCTCATCCAGAGAGACTGCGTTGGCAAACTCCACAATGTTATCCACCGTCAGCAGGGAGCGGTCCCCGGTCTTTTGAATCTTCTCCTCTTTGGCAGGCAGATGCGCAATCTGGTTGACGCCATCCTTTTCCATGCGGGTGATGTTCTTGTGGGTGTTCTGAATCTCCACCAGAGATGTGTGTTCCCCGGCAACCAGTTCCACCACGATGTAGAGGGTGGCCACGTTCTCGATGAGCTTGCAGGTGCAGAAGTCGCCCTCCAACAGCTTGCGCACCTGGACCCGGTCCTCCTCGGTGATGCCTTCCAGCACAGCCAGCTCCAGCTCTGGGTTTCCGCCCACGATGCCCAGGGTGGCGGCCACGTCGATGCCCTTTAGGCCGCCGGAGTTGGGCACAGTGACGCCCATCACGTTTTTGACGATGTTCCCGCTGCAATGAACGGTGCAGCGCTCCGGCATCTCCCCAAGCAGCTGGCGGGCTTTTGCGGCGGCGTAGGCGATGGCGATCGGCTCGGTGCAGCCCAGAGCCATGACCAGCTCAGAGCGCAGGATGGTAAGATGATTCTCGTAAAGCGCATGATCCATAGTTAACATTTCCCTTCTAATTTATTGGGCGGTCCCTTGATTTTTCCCACAAACTATTTTAACATAAGAAAAGAGTAATTCCCAGCAGCCTGAACACCGGCAGAGGAGGGTATGTCATGAATTTTCTAAATCTGCAATACTTCTGTGTTGCGGCGGAGGAGCTGAGCTTTACCAAAGCGGCCAAGCGGTTGTTCATCTCTCAGCAGTCCCTGAGCAGCCATATCTCCCGGTTGGAGGAGGAGTTCGGCGTGACCCTCTTTAACCGGACCCAGCCGGTCACCCTTACCCAGGCGGGGGAATGCCTCTACCGCAATAGCCGGGTGCTCCTTTATCAGAAAAACGAGACAGAAAAAGCCCTACAGGATATCCGGGATTTCCGCAGCGGCGAGCTGACCATTGGCGCCAGCACCTCACGGGGGGCCATCATGCTGGCCGATATCCTGCCCGAATTTCACCGCAGATTCCCTCAGATCCAGCTGCATCTGGTGGAGGGCACTACCAAGCAGATCAATAAGGCCCTGTATGAGGGCAGGGCGGATGTCAATATCGGCTTTGCCATCAACGACCCGGAAAATGTCCATGAGGAGCTGCTGCATATCGAGCATCTGACCTGTATGGTCCCCCTATCGTTTCTCGCTTCCTGCGCCGCCGAAGGGACAGACCCGCCCAGGCCGGGCACGATGCAGAACTTTAAAATCTTTTCCCGCTGCCCCTTCGTCCGAATGCCCCAGGATTTCTGGCTGGGCGGGATCTTCGAGCGCTGCTGCCAGGACCATGGGGTGGTGCCGGAGATTGTGTTGGAGACCACCAGCATGACCACCTTGGTCTCGCTGTGTGCCGCCGGTCTGGGGGCTATCGTTCTGCCGGAGATCTTCACCAACCGCCGGATGGTGTTTTGGGAGCGGCGGGATTGGAGAGACACGGTAGCGGTCTACCCGTTGGACTATCCCTCCGGCAACCAGCCCATCACGATCAGCCACCTTCGGAACCACTATATCAGCCGGGCCGCCACCGAGTTTATCCATATGGCGAAGCAAAAATTTACATATTAAGGGCAGGGAAGGACTTCCGCTCCAGAGGCTGGAGCGGAAGTCCTTATTTCCCCCGCATCCGATGCTCTACAGCGTCCTTGGCCTGCTTTACATAGGTCAGGGTGTCCTTGTCCAAGGGATAGCGGATGACGCAGCCCGGCGTCAGGATCTGATTGCGCCCGCCCAACATGCGGTAGCACTCATAGATCTGGTGCTGGATGGCATTGCGGTTCCGCTGGGTAATGTCGGTGCGCTTCAGGCCGCCCATCAGGCACCGGCCCGTCATCACGAAGGCTTCGTCCACCGAAGGCAGGGTCTCCCAAGCGTGCCAATTGAAAACCTGGACCGGATAGTCCTTCAGCAGTTCGAACATGATGTTGGTGCCATGGACATGGATGGTGTTCATCCAGCCCTTTTCCGCCGCCTTTAACACCTCCAGGTCGTAGGGGACGCCAAACTGGCGGTACTCCTCCGCTGTCATAAAATCATAGGTGCTGCTCTGGGCCGCGAAGAAGATCCCGTCCGCCCCCATCTCCAGGACCGCCCGGGCCATGTCGCAGGTGGTCTGGGTAATCACCTTCAGAGCACTGTGAATCTTCTCGCTGTGGCCGTCGGCCAGGTATTGGAGCAGGGTATTGCCGGAGAGCTTGTTGGCGATGGTCAACGGGCTGAAAATGGTGAAGATGACGGGGACCTCCTCCCCCTTCACCTTGTCCAGCAGCAGGCGCAGACCCTTCAGCTCGCGGGCCAGGCTGCCCTCCTCCACAGAGCAGGGCTTCAGCTTGAGCCAGTCTTCGGCCTCGTGGATGGGGGTCTTGACCACCTTGGCCACTCCGCCCTTAGCGATCTCAGAGTAATCGATCTCACAGCCGAAATCCTCGATGGCGTACATCCCGTTGTTCATGGTCTTGATGAAGTCCACATCGTAGGCCTTATAAAATTCATAGGTATGTTCCGCCAGTTTCACAGGGTCCAGATCGATGCCCGGCAGATGGGTCCAGAAGGAGTAGGGCAGGGTGTCCGGTGTCTGGCCGTGAACCGCCGCCCAAACACGTTCTTTTTTTGTCATAATTAGGTGCCTCCTAACATTCAAGTGAAAATGAATATCAAGCGGCGGAAGCATGGCTTACCGGTCCATTCCCTTGAGGCGAAGCGTCCGGACCGTCCGGAGAGGTTTTTCTTTTCGGATGATATCAGTATAAAATCCGCATCCCCAGGATGTCCAACAAGTTTTTGATTGATATCCACAGTTGTTATACTGTAACCAGAGGCAGTATTATCAAAAACTTCCCCCATTACAATGTTTTTACTGTGATACCCAACAAAAAAGCTGTTTGAAATTGCAGCGCGGACACCCTAGAATAAAGGTACAGTCATATAGGCGGCAGCATGGCAGATCAAGATTCGCCTGAAGCTGAGGTGAGCCTCAGGCGGCCGCGCCGGACCTCGGCGCATACTCTGGCAGCCAAAAGTAGATTTGGAAGGCAACGAAAAAGAAGAGCAATAAAAGGAAGTAAAAGGAGGAACCCACAATGAAAAAAATGTTCGCACTCGTCTCCGCCTGCGCCCTGGCTCTGAGCCTGACCGCTTGTTCCGGCGGCGGCTCCGCCCAAGCCCCCAACAATAATAACGCTGGCAAGGGCGACAGTTTCCCCAACGAGACCATCACCTTGGTCTGCCCCTTCTCCGCTGGCGGCGGCACCGACATTGGCGCCCGGAACATGGCCACCGCCCTGTCCGCCGACCTGGGGGTCAACGTAGTGGTGGAGAACCAGACCGGCTCCGGCGGCTGGGTTGCTTGGACCGACCTGATTACCGGCGACTATGACGACGGCTATACCATCGGTTTGATCAACCATAACTTTGTTTTCGGCGAGCTGGACCCTGAGAATCCCCGCGACTACAATCTGGACGACGTGCAGGTGCTGTGCAACCAGGTGGTGGACTACGATGTGCTGGCCATCCGCGCAAACGAGACCCGCTTTACGGACATCGATAGCTTCATTGAGTATGCCAAGTCCAACCCCATCCTGATCTCCGCCCAGGCCACCGGCATCACCGACGGCGAGTCCACCAAGGCTGAGTGGTTCAACAAGACCTTCGGCACCCAGATCACCGTCATTCCTGTGGACGGCGCCTCCGACAGCCGGGGCATGTTCCTGGCTGGCGACACCGACATCCTCTTTGGTTCCATCTCCGATGTGAACACCGCCTATCAGAACGGCGAAATGAAGCTGCTGTGCCAGTTCGCCGAAGAGCGCAGTGAGTTTATCCCCGAGGTTCCCACTGTGGAAGAAGCCACCGGTGAGAAGCTGGTCGCCTTTGCTGCCCGCGGCTATTTCTATCCCAATGGCGTCCCAGCCGACAAGGTGGAATTCATGACCAACGCCCTGCTCAAGTCCATGGAGCGCTCTGACTACATTGAGAACATGGCTGCCCTGGGCCTGGAGCTGGACAACACCTCCGGCGAGGCCTACGCCGAGCTGCTCAACAGCCAGATGGAGACCCGTCTGTCGATCTGGGGATGAGGCGAAAAGCGTTCATCACGTAAATTTTGTCTGGAGCGGTTGACCGGTCTGGCGAACCGCTCCAGGCCAAGATAAAATGGGGGATACTTCTATGACAAAAAAGTTTCACCGCGATGTCTGGGTGGGTGTGGCGCTGCTGGCCTTCTGCGCCGTGGTATTTTTCCTCGCCCTTCAGATTTCCGGTCAGTCCGCCGTTGTTCCTATTACACTCACCGTTTTGATGGCCGTGTGCTCCCTGTTTATCATCCTCAAGGGCCTGCGGCTCACCAAGGCCCAAGAGGGGGAGTTTCACTACGCCCTTACCGTGAAGGACAGCAAAAACGCTTTCCTCTTCATGGGCTTCATCATCATCTATTACCTATTGTTCCGCTATGTTACCTACTGGATTGCCACCCCGGTCTTTATGATCTTCGCAATGAAGCATCTGAAAGTCAAGTCCTGGAAGGTCAACATTCTGATTACCGTTCTGTACATGATCATCTGCTATGTGGCCTTTGTCATCATCCTTCAGCTGCCGATCTATAAGGTGGGCGTGCTGGGGCGCTGGTTCCGTTATGTGTAAGGAGGTAGAGGACGTATGTTAGAGTATTTATCCGCGGCAATCGCGTCTTTTGCCTCGATCGAGGTATTGCTGGCCCTGACTGTTGGCGTGGTAGGCGGCATGGTCATCGGCATTATTCCCGGCTTGGGTCCCTCGGTAGGGATCGCCCTGCTGTTGCCCATCAGCTTTTCTATGAGCCCCACCGCCGCCCTGGTGATGATGACCGCCATGTATACCACCGGCGTGTATGGCGGCTCGATCACCGCTGTGCTCTGCCACACCCCCGGCACCGCCGCTTCCGCCGCTACCACGATGGACGGCTATGAGCTGACAAAGAAAGGCCGGGGCATGGAGGCCATCTCGGTGGTCACCGTGGCCTCTGTGGTGGGCGGTATCATCGGCGCCGTCTGCTTGATCCTCTTCGCTCCCGCCCTGGGCAAGATCAGCTTGATGTTCTCCTGCTTGGAATATTTCCTGGTGGCCTGCTTCGGCCTGCTGGTCGTCTCCGGCCTCACCGGCGATAACCAGGCCAAAGGCTTCTTCTCCGCTCTGCTGGGCCTGCTCATCGGCTGTGTGGGCATGGACTCGATCAACGGTGTGTCCCGGTTCACCTTTGGCCAGCTGTGGCTGGAGGACGGCCTGGACTCCACCCCCATCCTCATCGGCCTGTTCTCGATCTCGCAGGTGCTGGTGCTGGTGGATAAGCTGCTCCGGGGTTCCAGCTCCACCATCGTGGACGACCCCGCCGCCGGCCTGAAGGGCAAGCGCTGGGAAAAGGGCAACGGCAAGAAGCTGGCCCCCACCATGATGCGCAGCTCGGTCATCGGCGCTTTCGTAGGGTTCATCCCTGCCGCAGGCTGCTCTATCGCGGCCTGGATCAGCTACAGCATCGCCAAGCAGACTTCGAAGAATCCGGAGGAGTTCGGCAAGGGTTCCATCGTGGGCATCGCCGCCTCTGAGGCATCCAATAACGCTGCCTGCGGCGGCGCCTTGATCCCCCTGTTTACCCTGGGCATCCCTGGTAGCCCCGTCACCGCGATCCTCTACGGCGCCCTGCTGATGCATGGCCTTCAGCCGGGCAGTGGCCTGTTCACCGGCGGCAAGGCGGTCACCACCTACGCCATTTTCTTGGGCTTCCTCTTCGCCAACGTGCTTATGGGGATCATCGGTTTGACCATGGCAAAGCAGATGGCCCGTATCTGCCTGGTGCCTAACTCCGTATTGGTGCCCATCATTGTGGCCTTGGCCTGTATTGGTACTTATGCCCTGAGCAATAACATGATGGAAGTGGTCATCATGCTGGCGTTCGGACTCATCGGCTATCTGATGAAAATCTTTGAGTTCGAGCCCGCCCCTCTGGTGCTGGGCGTGGTGCTGGCCGATATTTTGGAATCCAACTTCCGCCGTACCCTCATCATGGCGGCGCCAAAGGGCGGTTTGATCCCTTATTTCTTCAGCCGTCCTGTGGCGATCATCATCGTGCTGGTGATTTTGGGCTTTGCCCTGGCTCCCTTCATCGTAAAGGCGGTACAGAAAAAGAAAGCTTAATGGCTTGAGTTCCCTCTTAATCATGAACCATCGAAGTTCAAAAGCCCTCGGATTTCTCCCTGAAATCCGAGGGCTTTTCGATTGTCCGGTACCCTTGCGCCCACTTCGCCATTCCCGGCCACTTTGCCCCCTAACCGGGCTCTGAGAGCCTGTCCAGAACCTTTTGTAAGGGGCTTTTTCTCTTGTAAAAAGCCCCCTCTTGCCGCCCAAAGGGCAGCAATTCACCCCCTAAATACGCTTCACAGGATAAGGTATTCCGCCGCATCTCCGCGCTAAGAGCCGCCTACGGCGGTTGCGCTCCGAAACGCTGCGCTGCGGCTTGCAGTGCGCGCGGCGGCGGGGGCCCCGCCCCTCAACCCCGCAATTTTTCGAGAAAAATTGAGTAAAGCTTTAGATTTTAAACAGGCGCTAAGAGCGTCGTCAATAAACAAGGAGCCTTCATACCGCGCTATCTTTTGAGAAGCAGGAAAGCATTTTTAACGAGATGGGGGAGCTCGTAGAGATATTCTTCGTATTCCCGCAGAAGTTTTCGGCTTTTCCTTGGCGGGAGCTGGTACGATTCCCTCCCTCGTCAACAGCTTTCAGAAGGAATCCTCTTTTTTTATCCCGCGATTGATTGTTGAAAAGTGTATCAATCTATGGTAATATAATCTTGCAAATGGGCGATATGTCCATCCATATTTTAAAAAATGTAAAAAATTTGTGAAAAAAGCAAAATGAGTTTGCGTACAGAAAGAGGGATTCATCATGGGACTGATTAGGGCTGGAGCAGGTGCGCTTGGCGGTACGCTTGCGGATCAATGGAAAGAGTATTTTTATTGTGAAGCGATGGAAAAGGATGTTATGGTCACCAAGGGCAGGAAACGCACAGGCTCGCGTTCCTCCAACACCAAGGGGAATGACAATATTATCTCGAATGGCAGCGTAATTGCGGTCGCTGACGGGCAATGCATGATCATTGTAGAGCAGGGCAAAGTTGTAGAACTGTGCGCGGAGCCGGGCGAGTTTCAATATGATACTTCCACAGAACCAAGTATTTTTGCCGGGAGCCTTGGCAGCAGCATCCTGGGGACGTTTAAGACGATTGGCAAGCGCTTTACCTTCGGGGGCGATACCGGGAAGGACCAGCGGGTCTATTACTTCAACACCAAAGAGCTGATCGATAACAAGTTTGGGACGCCAAACCCGATCCCTTTCCGTGTGGTGGACTCCAAAATCGGGCTGGATGTGGATGTCTCCATCCGCTGCTCCGGCGTTTATTCCTATAAAATCTCGAATCCGCTGCTGTTTTACGCCAATGTCTGCGGCAATGTGGAGCAGGCGTATACACGCGACGAGCTGGACGGCCAGCTGAAAACAGAATTTATCAGCGCATTGCAGCCTGCATTCGGGAAACTTTCTGACCTGGAATTGCGCCCGAACCAGATTGTCTCGCACAATACCGACCTTGAGAACGCAATGAACGCTGTGCTTTCGGCAAAGTGGGGCGAGCTGCGCGGTCTGCAGGTGGTCAGTATCGCACTCGGCTCGGTCACTCTGCCGGAAGAAGATGCGCAGATGATCAAAGAGCTTCAGCGGACGGCCGTTTTGCAGAACCCGAATATGGCCGGGGCGACCTTGGTAGGCGCACAGGCGGATGCCATGAAAGCGGCGGCTTCCAACCCTTCGGGCGCTATGTCCGGTTTTATGGGGGTCGGGATGGCCATGAATGCAGCAGGCGGCATGAACGCACAAAACCTGTTCGCCATGGGACAGCAGCAGGCAAAACAGCAGCCAGCGGGGGGCTGGAAGTGTTCTTGTGGCGCAACGGCCACAGGTAAATTCTGCCCCGAGTGCGGAGCGGCAAAGCCTGTGGCGAGCGGCGGTTGGAAATGTTCCTGCGGCGCAACCGCGACAGGAAAATTCTGCCCCGAATGCGGGGCGGCAAAACCTGTGGAGCATGACGGATGGAAATGCTCCTGCGGCGCAGTGAACAAAGGAAAGTTCTGCCAGAACTGTGGTGCGAAGAAACCGGCAGCGGCGCCTCTCTATCAATGTGATAAGTGCGGATGGAAACCGGAAGACCCCATGCATCCGCCGAAGTTTTGTCCGGAATGCGGGGACCCATTCGATGAGAAGGATGCGCATTGATCGGGCAAAACCATACTATGGAAGCGATCCTATTGCAACATGCTTTTGATTAGGAGAGGTGGAGACGGTGGCTGTAATACAGGAATACAAATGTCCCTGCTGTGGCGGTGCAATTGCTTTTGACAGCACGATACAGAAGATGAAATGCCCTTACTGTGACACAGAGTTCGAGATGGAAACGCTGGAGGACTACGATAAGGAGCTAAAAACTGAGCGGCCCGATGACATGAAATGGGAGACCGCTTCTGGTAACGAGTGGCAAAACGAAGAGACAGAGGGGCTGCGCTCCTATGTTTGCAAATCCTGCGGCGGTGAAATTGTGGGGGACGAAAATACGGCGGCTACCTCTTGTCCGTTCTGCGGCAATCCTGTCGTTGTGATGGGGCAGTTTTCAGGCGCATGGAAACCAGACTATGTCATCCCATTCAAGCTGGATAAAAAGGCAGCAAAGGCGGCGCTCCGTAAGCATTATGAAGGAAAGCGGCTGCTTCCGAAGGTGTTCAAGGACGAAAATCACATTGATGAGATCAAAGGGGTGTATGTGCCGTTCTGGCTGTTCGACGCGGATGCGGATGCCAATATGCGCTATAAAGCAACCCAGACCAGGGTTTGGAGCGATAGTCAGTATTATTACACGGAAACCAGCTATTTTGCGATCAGCAGGGGTGGGCGTATCGGCTTCGAGCGGGTCCCTGTCGACGGCTCTAAAAAGGTGCCGGATGATCTGATGGAATCGATTGAGCCTTTTGATTTTTCAGAAGCGGTGGACTTTCAAACAGCGTATCTGGCCGGTTATCTGGCGGATAAATACGATGTGGATGTCGAGCAGAGCATCAAGCGCGCCAATGAGCGGATCAGGAGAAGCACAGAAGAGGCTTTCGAAGCAACGGTACAAGGCTATGCAACGGTTACAAAAGAAGCGGGCAGCATCCAGCTGTGCAACAGCAAGGTGAAATATGCGCTTTTTCCTGTCTGGCTTCTCAGCACCACCTGGAACGGTCAGAACTACCTCTTTGCCATGAATGGGCAGAGCGGGAAGATGGTGGGAGACCTGCCTCTCGATCAATCTGCGTATCGGAAATGGCTGTTCGGCCTGACAGGGATTATCGGTGCAGCGGTGTTTGCCACTTCCTATCTGCTCTGGCTGTTGTTGCTGTAAGGGGGGATTGGGAATGAAAAAGGGATTCTTCAGCGCCTTTTTGGCACTGCTTTTCTGTATCACTCTGGTGATTCCTGCATCCGCCGAATCAGACCTGCCGCGGCTTATCGACCAAGCGGACCTGCTCTCCGACAGCGAGGAGGCTGCCTTATTGAGCCAACTGGATGAGGTCAGCGAGAGGCAGGAGGTGGATGTCGTAGTGGTCACGGCAAACTCCCTTGCGGGGGCGTCCGCTATGGAATATGCCGACGACTTCTACGATGATAGCGGCTACGGCTTCGGAGAGGATCGGGACGGTATCCTATTTCTCGTAAGCATGGAGGAACGGGAATGGCACATATCAACCAGAGGCTATGGTATCACGGCTATCACTGACGCGGGATTGGAATACATATCCGAACAGTTTCTGGATGACCTGGGCAGCGGCGCTTATGCGTCGGCGTTCACAACGTTTGCCCTGCTGTGTGATGACTTTATTACACAGGCGAGGACGGATGCGCCATATGACGCGGATCATCTCCCGAAGGAACCGTTTGAAGTGTTTGGCGGCATTATAACTGCATTGGTTATCGGCTTTGTGGTCGCATTTATCGCGACATGGATCATGAGAATGAAACTGAAAACGGTGCATAGCGAACCGATGGCAGAGAACTATATCAAAACCGGCAGTATGCGCTTAACAAAAGAGAAGGACCTGTTTCTGTATCGAAATATTGTCCGGACGAAAAAAGAAAAGGACCCTCCCAAGAGCAGCTCATCGACACATACCGGATCTTCCACACGTACGGCATCTTCCACGCATACTTCGTCTTCCGGCGCAAGACATGGCGGTGGCGGCGGGAGATTTTAAAAACACACTGGATATGGGGACCCAAGAATCCCTGTATCCGGTGCGCCTTTTGGCCTGTTCAAAATCTTTGGCAGAGGGGCTTTTTCTCTTACCGCCTTTGAGAATGCCAAACGAAATAAATGTGGCGGCTGTGGATGCAGCTGACATGAAAATCTTCCGGTCCATCAAAAAGGTCTGTGCAATGGATACTGCACAGACCTTTTTAAAAAAATTTTAAATTTACCCTTTACATTTTCCTAGTTTTATGTTATCCTTATAAAAGTCTTGGGAGTATAGCTCAGCTGGTTAGAGTGCCTGCATCACACGCAGGAAGTCGCGGGTTCGAGTCCCTCTATTCCCACCAAAAAAGGCGAGACGAACACTGTTTCCGTTGTTGATCGAGCGGATGGGGTGTTCGTTTTTCGTTATCCACTCTTTTCACGACGATCAGATAAGCCCTTGCCTTGGGGAGCTTGTTTTTGATCCTGTAAGCGTTTTTCTTGACAAATCCTCTATCCTGTGCTATAGTCGAAGCACTTCCAAATCATTGGAACAAAGCCAGCTGAGGAATCCGATGGGAAGTGAGCATGTTGTCTCAAAAGAGAGATTGGAAAAAAGGGCTCTGCATTCTGGCTGCTTTGCTAGCTGCTTGTCTGTGTTTCGGAGGATGCGCTGAGCGGAGAAGCCCGCATACTTCTTCCATACAGTCAGAAGCTGATGCCGAAAAAAGCAGCCACGGCGGGAACAGCGCTTCTATAGAAGAGAGCGCAGAGGCGTCCGGTGAGCAGGAGCAATATGAAACCTATGTCGCGCAGTTGGGCTATTTGTTGAATTCTTCCGGTTGGGAAACGGCGGCAGACCTTTCCCCCACTGATTACGTGATGTGGTATGGTTATCGTATGCGCGACCTGCCTTCCTCCGACCGGTATCGGATAGAGGGAAGGGATGGGTTCTTTTTTCCGGCAGAAGAGTTTGAATCTCAGGTGACCAGCTGTTTTGACGTCCCGGTCGCGCACCTGCGGTCCGACCCCGTGGTTTATCTGGAAGCTGAGCATCTGTATCGAACCCCGGCTGCATTGATGCCGCTGGCGGAATCCAGTTATGAAATCACCAGTGTGACCGAGAACGGCACCACAATACAGGTCGAATTTACCCTCGATTTTGTGGAATTCAACCGCTCAAAAGAGATGACCCTGCGATTAGAAAAGACCGCAGATAGCATTCGCTATTTGTCATATTATTCTTAAAGAAAGTACGAGGTATTGCAGTAAGATGCGCAATGAATAACAACCGAAAGCAAAACAGATTTTTGATCGGTAGGCGTATTTTTGCCTGCCAGATTTTGTTCTGTCCGGTTGGCCGCATCCTGCAAACAGACCTGTCGCTGTGCTTTCGCACCATACAGGCTTTTTTGTGCGCCCTTCCGGACAGCTCCGGGAGGGATTTTTTATGTATCTTTTACAGGCACAACATCTGACAAAAACATTTGGCGCCCGCACCCTTTTCCGGGCCGAACAGCTCGAGCTGCACGATGGCGACCGGATCGGGCTGGTGGGAGAAAATGGGGCAGGAAAATCCACCCTGCTCGATATCCTATGCGGCGCTCTCCCCTGCGATGAGGGGAGGATCGACCGGCGCTGCCCAATCGCGATGATCCGGCAGTCGGGGGACGCCGAGGGCGTTCCAGACGGCAGGCTGCTCCGCACTTTGTCTTTGGCAGGCAGCGCCTGCAAGAGCGGGGGCGAACGGACCCGCCGCGCGATTGCGGCGGCATTCTCACAGGGGACACCGCTGCTGTTTGCAGACGAGCCAACCACCAATCTCGATCTGGACGGGATCGAGGCAGTTGAAGAAATGCTCCGGGGATATCCCGGCGCAGTACTGTTGATCTCGCACGACCGGCAGCTTTTGGAGGCCGTCTGCACTTCCATCTGGGCGATTCAGGAGGGGGAAATCCGGGTATTCCCGGGCGGGTACGCCGAATGGATCGCCCAGAGGGACCGGGAGCGGGCATTTGCGCAGTTTGAATACGACCAGTACCGGAACGAGAAACGCCGGTTGGAGGCCGAAACGGTCAATCTGCGTGAACAGGCCCGCGGGATGCGCAAAGCTCCAAAGCGGATGGGCAACAGTGAAGCGCGGCTGCATAGGTGCCATATCTCGCCCGCACAGATCCAGGTGCAGGCGCGCGCCAAGGCGATCGAAAGCCGGGTCCGCCAGCTGGAAGTGAAGGAACGCCCATCCGACCTGCCGCAGATCCGGATGGCACTTGGGGCAGCTTCCCCGATCACCTCCAAAACAGCCGCCCGGATTGACCATCTGACCGTCCGGTACGGGACACGCACAGTGGTGGAGGATGCGTCATTTACCCTGCCCACTGGGAAACGCACCTTCCTGCTCGGCGGGAATGGGGCAGGCAAAACCACCCTTGCAGAGCATCTGGTGCAGGGCGGGGCATGTGCCCGGCTCGCCAACGGGGTGCGTCTGGGCTACTTTGCCCAGAACCATGAGCTGCTCGACCCAGAACGGTCGGTATTGGAAAATGTCCGTATGGCCTCCCAACTGCCGGAATATGAAGTGCGTACCATCCTCGCAAATCTGCGCATCTCCGGGGATGCAGTCTGGAAACCGGTGCGGATACTTTCCGGCGGAGAACGTGCCAAAGCCGCACTTGCCCGCCTGCTTGCCTCGGACTGTAACCTGCTGGTCCTCGACGAGCCGACCAATCATATCGACCTTTACACCGCGCAGGCGCTGGAACCGCTCCTGCTTCGGTGGCAGGGGACGCTGCTGGTGATCTCGCACGACCGCCACCTCATCGAGCAGACCGCCGAGCGGCTGCTGTTCGTCGAGGGCGGCAGGGTGCGCACATTTGAGGGGACGATGGCAGAATACCGGGAGATGCAGTCCCGCAGGAGTGCGCCTCCGGATGACCTCGCTGGACTGATCGAACAGATGCGGCGTGCAGAAGAGGCGTTCCGCGCCGGTTCGGCGGGCCACTGATCCACGGCGGCAAGAGAGACCTAGCCCTCCGGCCATGAAAAATCATGCGCCGGATGCGTCCTGAAAGGACGGCGATCTTTGAACCGACAATAAATAATGGCAGGGGCGGTTGCGATTGAAACCGTGTCCTGCCATTGTTTGTTGATTTAGTTGATCCCTAAAACCCGGCATGGGATGGTATGGGTCATCCTGTGAAGCGAATCGAAAGAGATTCCCTCCTTAAGCAACGCCGAAAGAAATTGCAGCATACCTTCTACCGGCAGTTCCCGGCCAGACTGCCCGCGGTCCGAACTGAGGAAACAGTGGTCTGGGCCAACCTCTTGGATATGCTGCGCCATCTCCTGAACAGTGCAGTTGCGTTCCGCGATATTGTACCAGCATTTCTCGATCCAGACGCCCTGTTCCGCCAACTCCCGCTGGGTGGAAGCGTCGATCCGGGTGCGATCGAATTCGGGGTGCGTCAATACCATCCGCACACCGCGGCGCACACCCTCCTGACAGAGCAAAATGCTTTCCTCTGGGCTGATGTGCCCGGTAGCCAGAGCGGCGTGATAGCGTTTCACAATCTCCATCATTTCAAGGACGGCAGGGTTCAGGTTTCCCTGCCCGTCCAGGATGGTAATGCCCTTTCGGTCAAAAAAGTCGCCGGGCATGTTTCCGGAACACAGAGAATTTTGCGCGTCCCGGGTGGGCATCCAGACGATTTTGGCGCCCCGTTTCAGCGCATTCTCCACCGCGTAGGGGTTGAGCCCGCCCACAGGCCAGTTGAGGGCGATTCCGCCATAGGCTCGGGCGGTGGAACTGCTGTGCCGGTTGACCAGCGCCGCCCGCGCAGCGGTAGATTCGTAATGGGATTTTAGCATGATTCCCGCCATCCCAGCCTCTCCGGCCGCCTGAAGCAGGTCGAAGTCATCCAGGGCGCGGTTGAACGGGGAGGGAGCGGCGTGCATATGGAGATCGTAAGCACCTTTTAATAGGATCCGGGCCTGTTCTAAAATCTGTTCCATAAATATACTCCTTACAGGAAAGAGGGTGGCCAAACCGGCCACCCTCTTTTTTGGTTAATCTTCGGAATTGCGCTCCGCTTCGGGGAGGGTCAAGTCAAACTTTTTATGTTTTTTGATCAGGACCGCCAGACTGCCAGCCGCACCAATCATAATCAGGGCGGCGAACATACCGCCGAAGTTTGCGATAATCTTTACCCCATTGACCCCCACAGCAGCAATCATGATGTACCCCACAGCCATTGCGACAAAGCCCCAGATACATTTGAGCCAGATCGGCGCTTCCGGGTTGTCCGGGCTGATCCCCCGGGTAGAGATGCCCGCCATGGCAATGGTATTGGAATTGCAGGCGGTCACCGTGGACAGGAACACCAGAAGGACGAACAGCGGGATGATGATCTTCCCGCCGGGCAGAGCGGAGAGCATCTCATAAGGGACATTCTCGGTGCCCAGGTCATAGGCGGCGCACAGGTCTGCCAGTCCGGATTTCTGCACCCACAGGGCGGTCCCGCTGACCAGGATCATCCAGATGGCGCTGATGCTGGCGCACACGCCCACATACATCCCCAGAACGGTTTTCACCTTCCGCCCATAGGCGATGCGGCCCATGAACGCGCCGGAGGTGGGAGCCCAGGCCATCCAGCTGAACCAGTAGAAGGTGGTCCACCACTGGGGCCACTGGCTGTCCTGAGAGGCGCCGGTGATCAGGATGCGTTCCAGGAAGGTACCGGCAAAGCCGCCCATCGCCTCGGTGGATAGATTCAGCAGGAAAGGCGCGTTGGAGACCAGCAGCAGGAAGATCAGGAAGATTGCGAAGCCGTAGACATTGATGTTAGAGACATGTTTCATGGCCTTCTGGATGCCGGATACCGCGGTCGCTACGGTGACCGAACCAAGAACGATGGCCACGACCAGCCACATCCGGGCATCGGAGGGCAAACCGGTGATCTTAGAGATGCCGCCCGAGATGTTCATAAAAGCCTGCGCCACAGAGCCGGCCATACCGGCGCCGATGGCGAACAGGGTAACCGCGTCGATGATCTGCATCCAGCGGGGGGAATAGGCCCGTTCGCCCAACAGCGGGGACAGCTGGCAGGCGATGGAATAAGGCTTTTTGGCGTTGTAGTACATAAAGCCGAATACCACAGCAGGAACCGCATAGATGCAGTAGGGAACGATGGTCCAGTGCAAAAACATGGTTTCCATCGAGAATTTCATCGCCTCCGCGCTCATAGGCTCCACACCATAGAGCTCTGTGGGAGGATAGAGGAAGTGCGCAATCGGCTCCGCGGGTCCCCAGAACAGGACGCCGGCAGCCATTGTGGTGGTCAGGGCGATGGTGAACCATGCGAAGTTGGATAGTTCCGGTTTTGCGTCCTCGCCGCCGATACGCACATTACCGAATTTGGAGAACCCCGCCCATACGCCAACGATTACAATAAACAGGGCCAGAATACTGGCCGCCCAACCCAAGTTTGCGATGATCCAGTTGTTGATATTGTTGATAACGCCCAGAAAAACGTCCTGACTAATCAGACTCAGCACGACAAAGGCCAGCAGGATGATGAACGGCGGGAAAAAGGTCATGGTGCGCAGCTTCATATTCTCTTGTTTGCTTTTCACATAAATTCCCCTCTCTCTCAAAATACGGTTTCCCTATTTTCAAATAAACACTACTGTGCGGACAGGGGCAGATAATCTTCCGGGTGGCGGTCGGTGAGCACCGTATTGAACGCCCGCTCTTTTGCGATACGGGACAGATCGACCTCGCCGTAAAGGATCGCTTCCTCTTCCACGCCGCAGGTGCACAGAAGCTCTCCCAGAGGGCTGCGCAGCTGGCTCTTACCGGCGAAAATCTCCTCTCCGGAAGGCCCGCAGCGGTTGACCGCCGCCATATAGACCAGGTTGTCCAGGGCGTTGGAGGCCAGGTCGATGTCCCACCACTCCTTGAAATAGTGGCTGGCGCGCCACGCGGCGGGGACAAGCACCACCTCTGCGCCGGACAGGGCCAGCAGGCGGGTGGCCTCCGGGAAGCAGACGTCGTAACAGATCACAACGCCCAGCTTTCCCAGCTTGGTCTCGAATACGGGGTAGCGGGAGCCGCGGCAGAGGTGTGTCCGTTCCTCCCCTACCGGGTGGGTCTTGGCGTAGTGCCCGAGGAGCTCCCCTTGGTCGTCCAGCAGGAATGCGGCGTTTTCCACACCATCCGGTGTGGAAAGCAGAATGGGGGCGAGGATATGGACTTCCAGTTCTTTCGCCAAGGCGCGCATACGGGTCAGGCTGGGGCCGTCCTCCGGCTCTGCATAGCGCATCATGTCCGGGATGCGGCTGCCGAAATACCCCACATGAAAGACCTCGGGCAGACAGATGAGTTTTGCGCCATGGGCTGCGGCCTCCCGAATCAGGCCCTCCGCCTTGTCCAGGTTGGCCTGGACATCAAACAGGGTGCAGTCCATCTGGACCAGCGCCAATTTGTAACTTGTTAACATCTCACGCATTGCAGCATCCCCTTTCGGGCCACGGGGGCCGCCGGTCATTGTTTCAGGACCTCGGCTTCACCTGGGCGAAGTTCATTCATTTTTTCCTTTCGGATACCAAACAGGACAGCACTAACCAGGAAGAGCGCCAGAGCAATCGCTGTTTCAATCAGCCCGACGGCGATGCAGCCCATTGAAACTGCGAGGATGGGGGTAAGGGCGATGATAAAGACCTCAACGACCGACTGTAGGGTGTAAGCATATCCATAATCACTCAGGGTACCGCTCTTAGCTTCAGGGTCCACAATGCGCAGCAGCGTGACACCGATCGCCACAACGCCGGTGGTCCAGCCAAACACGAAGATCGAGCGCTCAAACCAGAAGTTGTGGAACAGCTTGCGGCCAACGACAAAGACCAGCACAAGAGAGGTGAGCGTGCCCAGCAGACAGAGCAGGAGGATCGGGCCGGCAAATTCCATCACTACCGTGATCGAGATGGATGCAACGCCAAATCCAACCAGATAGTCGGTAACCATGCTGCCGATCCGCCCTTCCACATGCTCGTCCACGCTGTCGCGGAAGGGGGTGTGGTTCAGGATCGTCTGGATGATGACGCCGAAGATCATGGTCAGGCACATGACAGGCAGTTCAATGCTGGGGAGATACTGCTTATACCAATCGTAAAACAGATAGCCGGCCAGCGTAGCGATCAATGTCAGCGCCAGATGCCAAGCCAAAGGGTCCATCGACATGGGATTGATGGTCTCTTCGCCCATCGAGGCGCGCTTGCCGGGAGGGACGATACCGGTGCGGCAGTCTTCCGGCAGGGATTCCGCTTTATCCACCAGACGGGTCGCCCCTTTCCGGGTGGCGTAATTGATGCAGGCAATACCGCCGAACAGCCCGGTCAGCAGCCCGATGGTGGCAAACGTCTGACCGATGACCACGCCATCCTCCCGGCCCAGCAGGTTGTTCAGAGCGGTGCCGATGGTGGAAGCATAGCCGTGGCCGCCCAGATAGCCGGAGGGCATCAGCAGGGAGATCTCGATAAATACATCGGGGAACAGGAGCATGACCAGCACGCCGCCGATCAGCATAGCGATTCCAAAACAGAAAAATTCAGCGCCCATGTTCACACAGAACGAGTCTCCCACCTGTTTGAACGTCTTTTTGGCGCCGCCCCCACTCTTTTTGCCCAGAAACAGGCCGCCAAACAGCACGCATACCAGCATATAGGCATAGGAGCCGATCTTGCCGCTCCATGGAATGATGTTGAGGAACTGAGGCCCCAGAAGCAGCCCGAAGATACCGGCCAGAACGGAAGCAGGAATATAGAACATTTGCAGGAACTTGATATTGGACCGCAAAAACTGGGCAACGACCAGCAGGAGAGACATGAAAGCGAAATCATACAGGAATGACATATGCGTATAATCCATAAAAGACTCCTTTCTACTCCACGGTTTCCGATTGCTTGAAACAAATGCCCTGCCCGGCGGTCTGGTGGGGCGGGCAGGGCGAAGATAACATTAGATATGCGCCTTGAAGAACTCGTTCATAGCGGCGCACAGGCCCTCCAGCTTGGGGTCACCGTCAAACATCCATTCGTTGTGCTTGCCCTCTACGTAGTACAGCTCCTTCGGTTCCTTGGCCAGCCTGTAGGCGTCCTCAGCCTCTTCGCGGTCATGCAGCTCGTTGTATTTTCCGTGGCCTACAAAAACGGCGCAGTCCGGAGCCAGCTTGGGCAGGATGTCCTGAACATTAAAGCGGACGAACGATTCAGCGATCACGGAGGACATGGGGGTGGGGAACGGCTCGGCGTTGTTGTCCGAGACGATGGACGCCTCCACGCCGCCGTTCAGCTCCTTCAGGGTGTGGTCCACATAGAAATCTCCGGATTCGTCGATGTTGGGATAGAATTCGTAGGGATGGCGCAGGACAGGGTCACCGGTAGAAACCCGTTTATATTTGTCCTCCTCCAAGGCGCGGAGCATCTTATTAAATTTGTCGTTGCCCATGCCCATGCGCATCCAGCGGCGGCCATCGGTGAAGGAATTCAGTGTAGCAACCGCCTTGACGGTCTTATCCCGGTAAGCAGCATTGACGCATACAGCGCCGCCTACACCCCAGCCGATGAGGGCGATATGCTCCGCATCCACCTCGGGCTGGTGCTTAAAGAAGGTGAGCGCATTGTTGACGTCGTCCACTTCCATCTCCAAGGTGGTGTATTTGTCCATGCCGCTGATGCCGCCGGAGGGCTTGAAACCCCGGTAATCGAAGCCCATACATACATAACCGAACTGGGTCATCTGGCGGGCGAACATCGCGGGATAGACCTTGTTTACGCCGGTCCAGCCGGAGTTTGCGATGATGCCGGGGCGCTTCTCCCCTTCCTTGTAGTCGTCGGGAAGGTAGATGGTTCCTACCATACGGGTACCCTCGCTGTAGAAAATGACTTCTCTCTGTTTCATAAGATAGACATCCTTTCTAAAAATAATGGTTTCGGATCAGTGTTGGAAGGTGTTTCGTTGAAGTACAAGTTTATTTTACTCCAAATAAGGAATAAATCAACCCTATTTTCAAAAATAAAAAATATTTGTTCCTTTAAACAAATTAAATATGTTGTTTTTGTTCCATATGCCTGTAAAAAGGATTAAATATTCTTATTTTGAAAAAACCATAGACCATCTATTCAGATGGTGGGGAAAGGCAGTAGGTTTGATCTTGACGCTGTAACAGAAACACGGGTATAATAAGCATAGACTGACCAAAACGGATACGCAGGTGATGAGGATGCAGGAAAATATCATTGATGAGATTGCAAAAATCAAAGACGTCTTACCCAAAAAGCAGCAGAAATTATGCCATTATCTGGTGATGAACTATGAGCAAGTGGGGGTGATGACCGTTGCCGAACTGGCCGAAGCGGCTGGGGTTGGAACCACTACGGTGATGCGTTTGGTCCAAACGTTGGACTACCCCAGTTTCAGCGCATTTAAAAAGGACCTGCTGAATGCGGCGTTGATGCGCACGACCACCTCCTACCGGGGATTGAAGCAGAGCTTTAATGACCCGGCGGGGAATGCCGCTGGCGATTGCTTCAGCGGGGTCATCTCAGACGGGATCTGTATGCTTGAAAACCTGGGGACACCCTCGAACCGGCAGCAGTTTGACCGGATCCTCCAGATGCTGCTGGGGGCCCGGAGGATATGCCCTTTGGGATTGCGCTCCAGCCGGCCGCTGGCGCTCTATTTTGAGTATGCGGTGAATAGCTTTTACCCCCATGTCATGCAGCTTGCCCATGATTTGGATTATGTCTACGACAGGGTTTCTCTCTATTTGGAGCCTGGGGATGTGCTGTTGGTCATCTCCATATGGCCCTGCACAAAAAAGACCATCGACGTGGCCCAAATGTGCCATGACCAGGGGATACCGATCGCGTTGATCACCAACACCAGCTTGAACCCGATTACGAAATTTGCTGACGCGGTCATTGACACCAACTCTGTCAACCATATTAGCGGGGATACAGTGATCTTAGCTGTGCTGGAAGCCCTTGTCGCTGAGATGGGCCGCAGAACCGCACCGCAGTCTATCGAAAATATTGAACGGATCGAGCGCATTTTGACAGATCATAATGTCGTATTGAAGGAATATTAAAGCCGGTGCAATGGATTGGACAGTACAAAAAAGCCCCCTCTGTTTTACAGAGGGGGCTTTATGTTGGGGCAAGCTTCGCGGCATTATCCTCAGCCTGCCATTTTTCACAGGTCATCCGCATCCTGGACCGGGACTTCTCCCATCTCCATCGGCTTTCCTGTGTAACTGCCGTTTGGGTCGGTCCGGCTCGGTGGGGCCGCAATCATCCGCTCTACTACCCGGTCAACCCGGTCCTTTGCGTGCGCGGAAAGCTCCCCCAACCGGCCTCCATGCGGTTTCTTTTGTTTTTGCATGGCTATTCCTCCATCTGACGCCCCAAGAAGGACGCACCAACTTGGATCAATTTGATCTCGGTATCGGTTGCTGGGGCGGGATTATCGCCTGCAATGAACATGAGGCTCCCGCAGACATCGCCTGCTGCGATAATGGGCGCTTCCACCAGTGCGAAACGGTCTACCCCTTCCACCGGCTGCATCTTCTTGCCATCTCCGCTCACCGCAAAGTTGCGTCTCTGCTCCATGACCTCTTCCAGCGCCGGGGAGACCCTTCGCTCAAGCAGTTCCTTTTTGGGGATTCCGGCTACGCTGATCACATGGTCGCGGTCACATACCACGACCGGGTATCCCCCAACTTTATGGAGCACCTCTGCATACTGGGATGCGAATGCCGATAACTCCCCGATGGGGGAATACTTTTTGAAGATCACTTCGCCGTCGTTATCTGTATATATTTCAAGCGGATCGCCTTCGCGGATGCGCATGGTCCGCCGGATCTCTTTCGGGATGACCACGCGTCCGAGATCGTCGATACGCCTCACAATTCCTGTGGCTTTCATCAGAATTGTTCCTCCTTTTTTGCCAGCTCTTTGTTTTTCTTTCATCGGCAAGGTTATTATTGACTGGCAAAATCGGATTTATGTGGCAGTGCCGCCGCGTTTTTCAGGAATCTTATTCCAACAGAAAACGACAGGATTTTTCGTCCGCCGAAACGATCCAGATCAAAAGCCCGCCGGTTTGACCGGCGGGCTTCTCCCTTGTTTCTGGCTGCCAACGTTTTACGCTTTTTCATATGCGCCCAAAATTTCAGCGACATACATAAAATGATAATCCTTCTCCGGGTAGTTGACCTGGTCGATCGAACGGTCGATCAAGCTATCCGGGGTGAGCCGCTGGCAATAGAGCTTCCGGCAGGTGAGCGCCAGATCGGATTGCTCGAGCACCGGCGCGCCGTCCAGCTCAGCGGCGGTAAACCCGCAGGCCGCCAGCTTATCTTCGTCTCGGCCGGAATGCGAGCCGCAGTATTGCAGCTGTTTGCGGTAGTCCTCCGGCAGAAAACAGACCGAGAACCGCTCGGATGCATCGACCAGCTCGCGGGTGTACCGCTGCGGGCGCAGGAAGATATAGACCACCGGCTTGTTCCAGAGGATGCCCACGCCGCCCCATGAGGCGGTCATCGTGTTGGTTTTGCCGCTGGCGCGGGTGGTCACCATTGCCCATTTTTTCCCGATCAGGGAAAATGGATTTTCGGCAATCTCATAAACAGAAAGCTGCTTCATGATAGAATTCCCCTTTTCTATAGAATATCCCCGTATAGTATACCATGTTTCCCGGAAAAAAGAACCCCTTTTGTGCAATGTTACCCAATAAAAAATCGAATGAGATGAATATTCATTCAAAAATAGGGGTTGATTTTGTATGAATATGATGTATAATAGGTCGTATCATGAATGATTAACCATACGGAGGTTCGTTACAATGGAAAAGAAGCAGTATAAAAAGGTGGTTCTCGCCTACTCGGGCGGTTTGGATACATCGGTTTTGATCCCTTGGCTGAAAGAACATTACGGCTGTGAGGTCATCGCGGTATCGGCTGACGTAGGGCAGGGCAGCGAGCTGGACGGGCTCGAGGAAAAAGCGCTCAAGACCGGCGCATCCAAGCTCTACATCGAGGATTTGACCGAGCCGTTTGTGGATGATTTTATCATCCCCTCGCTCAAGATGGGCGCGGTCTATGAGAACCGTTACCTGCTGGGCACCGCGTTTGCGCGCCCGATCATCGCCAAACGGCTGGTCGAGATCGCCAAGAAAGAGGGCGCTGACGCGATTGTACACGGCTGCACCGGCAAGGGCAACGACCAGGTCCGGTTTGAACTGGCGATTAAGGCGTTTGCCCCGACGATGGATATCATCGCTCCGTGGCGGTTCTGGGAGCTGAACAGCCGCGAAAAGGAGATCGCCTACGCGGAAGCGCACAACATCCCGCTCAAAATCAACCGCGAAACCAACTACTCGAAGGACAAAAACCTCTGGCACCTCTCCCACGAGGGCCTTGACCTTGAGGATCCCTCGAACGAGCCGGATTATGACAAGATTCTCGAGATGGGCGTTTCCCCCGAAAAAGCGCCCGACAAGCCGACCTACATCACCCTGCGGTTTGAGAAGGGCGTCCCGGTCGCGCTGGACGGGGTGGAGATGAAACCGGTTGACATCATCCGCAAACTCAACGAGGTCGGCGGCGCGAACGGTATCGGCCTGATCGACATGGTGGAGAACCGGCTGGTTGGCATGAAGAGCCGCGGCGTGTACGAGACTCCCGGCGGTGCCATCCTCTATCACGCACACAACAAACTGGAGGAAATCTGCCTCGATAAGGAAACCCAGCACTACAAGATGCAGATGGCGATTAAGTTCAGCGAGATCGTCTACAACGGCCAGTGGTTCACCCCGCTGCGCGAGGCGATGAGCGCGTTTGTGGACAGCACCCAGCAGAACGTGACCGGCGAGGTCAAGCTGAAGCTCTACAAAGGCAACATCATCGACGCGGGCATGACCTCCCCGCATTCGCTCTACTCGGAAGAGATGGCGACGTTCGGCGAGGACGAAATCTACAATCAGGCGGATTCGGCCGGCTTTATCAACCTGTTTGGGCTGCCGATCAAGGTCAAGGCGCTGCTCGACGAGCAGAAGATTAAATAAAACCTGACTTTTAAGAACCTGTATTCATAATCGGAGGATGTCGGATAGACGAGGCGTTTTTTCGCCCTGCAAGGCGAAAAAACGCAGACAATACTTTGTGTATTGCAAGGTTTTTCAACGCAGCAGGTCGGAAAAAGGCCCGTTCAGACGGCGTCAAACGGTT
>JAETRV010000097.1 GCA_021770005.1 Anaerotruncus sp.
TTATCCTCCAGCGACGCCACGATCACGTCATGCCCCGCAGCGGTCAGCCGCACCACATTGTTCTCCAACGCATGAGCGGGAAAACCGCACATGGAAACACGGCCTATGTCGGGGATTGTTCGGGTGGTCAGCGCAAGGCCGAGTTCGGACGCGGCGATCTGCGCGTCCTCTCCCGCGCTCCCGCCGTACAACTCAAAGAAGTCGCCCACCTGATACAGTACAAGGCTGTCTGGGTAACGCTCCTTGGTGGAGTTGTAGTCGTCCCAAAACCTGCCGCTGGCAGGCTCCCGTTCCCGTGGTGGGGTGGAGAACACAGGGGCATCCTGGGTAGCGGAGATGGTCATGGTGGAGGTGGCGGCAAATTCTTCGATTTGCGCCCGCACATCCTCCGGCAGACCGTCCTCATAATAGGTCACAGTTCGGTCAGAGGCGATGTGGGCCACGATCTTATAGTCACCATCTTGCAGTTCCAGACGGTTCCACACTGTCACGCCGTTACCCAGGTGCCCAAAGCCCAACTCATAGCCGGGTGTGCTGGTGCGTTCCTCTTGATGCGGCTCTACGGTCTGCGGGGTGTCCGGCTCTCCCTGCTCGGTGGCAGGCGATACGTCCTCCACCACCTGAAGCAAACGATCATTCAGCGGATTCTCCGCCAGCATACGGTCAAACTCGGCGCGGGGCAGTTCCTTGTTGATGATGGGGAACGCCGGGTCAAAGAGCCGGACGGTCTGCTCGTCAAAGGCCAGCAGCTCGTACTCCTGCGTCCCCAGATACACCGTGTCGCCCAAAGCAAAGCGGTATTCCTTCTTCGGCGGGGGCGGCGGATTCAGCTCGTCATAGGTGGGTTCCAGCGGCGCGGCCAGAGGGCCGGAGAGCTGGGCAAGCATGGCCTCGCACCGCTCCGTCAGATGGGTGTTGTCTTTGATGATGGTCTGCATGGCGTCCCGCAGGGTAGGGAGGACAAAGCTGCCCTCCATCGTCAAGACATAGTTCTTCTTGTCCCCAACCCCAAAATTACGCGCACAACTTCTGGCGAACAAAACCTCCGAACACTGTTCCTTTTCGCCGAGCTGGGTCTTGAAGTCCACATAATCGTCGATGATGGAGCTGATTTCCTTTGCGATGGCCCATCGCGCTTTCCGTTCTTCCAACTGTGCCTGATATACCGGGTAATGTTCTTTTTCAGCCCGGTTCAAATAGCGGTCGGCGGCAATCAGTTCCCCGATACGCTTTTCTACCTTGGCCCAGGTCAGCAGAAACTTGCCGTCAGGATCGCCGTAGTCACGGGAAATGGTGATGCCTTTCCCATCGTGATCCTCCCAATAACCGCTGCCGGGGATGGCGTCAGAACGCCCGCCAATACCGTATTCATCACGCAAAAATTTGATATTTTCCTGCTTGCCCTCGTTCTTCTCGAATTGCTCAAGGATGCGGTACTTGCCCTCGGATACGCCGCTGCCGCCGCACAGGATATAGTCGATGGCCTCCTGGGGAATGGTAAAGGCCGAAGCCTTTTCCGCTTCGGCCTGTTCGATAAAGGAGATTTGCTCCGCTTCGCTGGGGAGGGGGCGCTCGTCTGGGTCAAGCCATTGGTCAAGCAGGATCATCCCATAAATGGTATCGGCAACGCCCGTCCACCGCATGAATACCTCTTTTTCGCGGGAGAGATAGGCCCCGCGCCAGAGGGTCAGCACATCGTCCCATGCCCGATACCCGGCCCGCTGGCCGTTGTCCAGAATTTTCTCAACGTAGGCATTAGTGAAAAAACCCTTGATAAAATCGCCGCGCTCCTTGCGGCCCGGATGGTCGGCAAAGAAGGCGGCGATTTCACTTCGGTGATCTTTCAAGGCATCGCAGGTGCGAAGCAGTTCGTTCTTTTCGCTGTCCTCGTGATAATAGGGGATTTCGGTGCGGGCGTCAAAATCGTGGTGGCTGAATTGCAGCCCTGTGGGGCCTGTCGCCGTCCAGTCGATGGGGGCCTGCGGCGGTTCTTCCCCGGCAGGGAGGGTGTCGCTTACACGTCGGTGTAGACCAGCTCCGTCAGCGCCACTTCCTCCGCCGCTGCCTGGATGTTGTTCATCAGTCCCACCCACGTCATCTCGTCGGACGCTTTCAGCTCCTCCGTCACGCCCTGCTCCCGCGCCATCTGCGCTGTCAGCCGCTCCACCATCTCGGTGGCCTCCCGGTCGATCTTCTCCAGATGGGCGTTCAGTCTGCCGCTCAACTGCATCCCTGTGTAGTAGCCGTTCCTGTGCGTCCGAAGGTAACTGCGCCGCAGCATCCCATATTTTCCGACCTTCGGGGCCTCCGGCGCTGCCAGGTTGGGCAGTTGATAATCGCCCTCGGTTCTGTACGTCAGCTCCATGTCCAACGCTCCTTTCACGTTTTGTTCTGCCGCCATTATACCGCCTGTCGGCATCCCCGGCAAATGTGCGATTTTGCTCTTGTTCCTCCCGGTACAGATTCCGCACCGTGCTGGCGATCTCACGCAGAGGCATTTCGGAAATGTCGCTGACAGCGCCGCCCAGGATAGACAGGGTTTCCGGGGTGTTGAAGTCAAAGACATGGGCAAAGTCCTCACCACTGAAATACTCCTGGGGATCGATGCCGCACCGGGTCAGCATGATATAGGCCACGCTGTTTTCCAGCAGGCCCTTAAACCACTGCTCTGTGTTGAGGTCGTCCAGTTCTTCCAGCAGACTGCCCGCTTTGACACGGCACAGTTCGGTGTAGTAGTCGC
>JAETRV010000098.1 GCA_021770005.1 Anaerotruncus sp.
TGATGGGCGATATTGTGGTGCGCAGTGCCAAGCTGCACGGCACGACCATTGCCGGGGATCTCATTCCCCGTCTGGTGGATGAAATTCCGGTGCTTGCGGTGGCGGCTGCCTGTGCCGACGGGGTGACGGAGATTCACGACGCCCAGGAGCTGAAGGTGAAGGAGAGCAATCGCCTGGAAACCATCGCGCAGGGGCTGCGGGCTTTTGGCTGTGACATTACGGTGCTGGAGGACGGTTTGCGCATCGTGGGCGGCAAACCATTGGCTGCGGGCGCAGTGTGCGACAGCTTTGGCGACCATCGTATCGCTATGAGTATGACCATTGCCGCTCTGGCGGCGGAGGGCGCCGCTGACATTGACGGCTTTGAGGCTGTGTCAGTGTCCTGGCCGTCCTTCTGGAGTGATATGCAGGGGTTAGAGGTGAAGTGAGATGATCAATGCGCAGACGAAATTATTTGGCTTGTTGGGCAATCCTGTGGGGCATTCGCTGTCTCCCTTTATGCAGAATATTTTTCTGGAGCAGTGCGGCGTGAACGGGGTCTATCTGGCCTTTGCAGTTGCGCCGGATAAGGTGGGCGACGCGTTGCGGGGCATGTTTGCGCTGGGCGTGCAGGGCGCTAATGTGACCATCCCCTACAAGGAGGCCGTGATTCCCTATCTCTGCGGGATGAGTAAGGCGGCGCAGGCTTGCAACGCTGTGAATACGCTGATTTATACCGAAAAAGGCTATTACGGGGACAATACCGACGGCGCCGGCTTGCTGGCCGCGCTGGCCAGGGAGCATGACTGGCGACCTGAGGGCAGGAAAATCCTTGTGGTGGGTGCTGGCGGTGCAGCCAGGGGCGTGTCGGTAGCCATGGCCCTGCAGGGAGCTGCGGAGATCTGCATTGCCAATCGCAGTGCAGAGCATGCCGCCGCTCTGGCAGAGCAGATTGAAAGTCTCGGTAATGTGAAGGCGACGGCAGTTCCGCTGGAGCAGCTGCAGAAGGAAGCGCTTTACACACAGTATCATACCATTGTCAACACAACCTCGCTGGGGATGTCTCCCCATGTGGAGCGGATGATTCCTTTGCGCGCCGAGCTATTGGATGCGGAGCATCTGGTGGTGGATCTGGTGTACAATCCGCTGGAGACCAGGCTGCTCCGCACGGCGAAGGAGCATGGCGCAAAGACAGCGTCCGGATTGGGTATGCTGTTGTATCAGGGCGCGCTGGCTTTTGAGGCTTGGACCGGCAAGGCAGTGGATCCAGAACCGGTTCGGCAGCGGATGATTGCCCAGCTGTCGGGCGCGGCGCAATAGAAGCGTGAAATGGACGATACAGGATTGTTTGAGATAGAGAATTTGGTTTGGGGAAGTGATAGGTGTGATTCGTTATCTGGAAGCAGGAGAATCTCACGGGAAAGGGCTGGTAGCCATTGTGGAAGGGCTGCCTGCGGGAATTCCCGTGGATCTGGAGTTGATCAATACACAACTGGCCAGACGGCAGGGCGGCCATGGCAGAGGCGGCAGAATGAAAATTGAGAAGGACAGGGTAGAGATTTTGACCGGCGTGCGGGACGGCAAAACGCTGGGTTCGCCTGTTACCCTGATGATTTCCAATCGGGACTGGGCCAACTGGGAGCGGATTATGTCGGCGGAAGCGGGCGCTGCGGTGGAAGAGCGGGTTGTGACGCTGCCCCGGCCGGGACACGCCGATTTGACCGGCGGCATCAAATACGGACAGCAGGATTTGCGCAATATTCTGGAGCGGGCCAGCGCGCGGGAAACGGCCATTCGAGTAGCGGTAGGCGCATTGGCGCAGAATGTGCTGCGTCAGTTTGGCGTGACCCTCTGGAGCCATGTGGTGCGTATCGGCGAGATTGCTGCCCAGCCTGACTATGCAAAACTGGGCGACGCCCTGTATGATACAGCGGTGTACTGTACCGACAGCACTGCCAGTGAAGCCATGGTGCGGCGCATTGATGAGGCTAAGGCGCAGGGCGACACGCTGGGCGGCGTGGTGGAGGTTGTGGTGCAGGGCATGCCGCTGGGTATCGGCAGCTATGTGCACTATGACCGCAAGCTGGATGGCCGTCTGGCGCAGGCGGTGATGAGTATTCAGGCCTTTAAGGGCGTGGAGATTGGTTTAGGTTTCGGCGCTGCTCAGGTACCTGGCTCTCAGGCCCATGATGAGATTTTTTATGAGGCGGGCAGAGGCTTTTATCACAAGACCAACCGCTGCGGCGGTCTGGAAGGCAGCATGACCAACGGTGAGCCGGTGGTGGTGCGCGGAGCGATGAAGCCCATTCCCACCTTGTATCAGCCGTTGCACAGTGCGGACTTTCTCACCCACGAGGCGGGATTGGCTTCGGTGGAGCGGTCTGATGCCTGTGCGGTACCGGCGGCAGCCATTGTGATGCAGAATGCGGTGGCCTGGACCGTGCTGGAAAGTTTTCTGGAAAAGTTCGGCGGCGATACGCTGGCAGAGGTAGCGCGCAACTATCAGGGCTATCTGGATGCGGTGAAGGCGGTTATGCAATGAAAAGTCTGGTTTTGATAGGATTTATGGGGACTGGCAAAACCACGCTGGGCAAGGCGTTGGCCGAAAGGCTGGCGCGGCCTCTGGTGGATTTGGATGATGTGATTGTCAGGGAACAGGGCATGGAAATCGGAGAGCTGTTTGCCCGTTATGGCGAGGACTATTTTCGC
>JAETRV010000099.1 GCA_021770005.1 Anaerotruncus sp.
GCTTGAATTATACTATGGCTGACAGAAATACCAAGCGTTGAATAAAAAGAAGGTTTCATATGAGCAAGCTACTGCTGTTAGAAGATGATTTGAGCCTAATCAATGGGCTTTCCTTTGCCTTTCAAAAGGCGGGCCACGAGCTGGACATCGCCCGCACACTCCGGGAGGCCGAAGCCCTCTGGCAAGAGGGAAAATATGATCTGCTGGTCCTGGATGTTTCCCTCCCGGACGGTTCCGGGTTCGAGTTCTGCAAAAAGGTCCGGCAGACCTCCCAGGTCCCCATTATTTTCCTTACCGCCTCCGATACGGAAACCAGCATCATTATGGGGCTGGACATCGGCGGGGACGACTACATCACAAAGCCCTTCAAGCTGGCGGTCCTCATGTCCCGAATCAACGCCATTCTCCGCAGAAGCCAGCATTTTAAGCAAACACCTGGGGAACTGTCCTCCAACGGAATCACCCTCCAACTGCTGGAGGGCCGGGCCTATAAAAGCGGCGCGCCGCTGGAGCTGACGGCGGCGGAGTACAAGCTGCTCCGGTTTTTCATGGAGCAGCCTGACATCATTCTCTCTACGGAGCAGATCATGGGTAAGCTGTGGGACTGCGACGGGAATTTTGTGGACAGCAATACGCTGGCGGTCTACATCCGCCGTCTGCGGGCAAAAATCGAGGACGACCCCACCAAGCCAACACGGATTGTCACCGTCCGTCGCATGGGATATAAATGGAGCGCGGGAGGCGGAGCGGAATGAATTGGCTGGTGTTGCTGCTCTCCTGTGCCCTGTGCGGTATGACGATTGCTTTTGGGCTCACAGTCCGTCGTCTGCGGGAGCAGGAGCGGAGCATGGAGGAGGCCGCCCACCGAATCGCGGAGTATATTTTGGACCAGCGGAAGGGCGGCATTGAGTGTAACGAGGAAGGGGCCATGTACCACCTGTTCCATGAGGTTAACTCTCTGGTGACAATCGCGGACGCTCACGCTGACAGTGAACGGCAGGCCAAGGAATTTCTGCGAGACACGATTTCGGACATCTCCCACCAGCTCAAAACGCCCATCGCCGCGCTGAACATTTACAACGGCATTCTCCAGCAGGAGGCGGCGGACACCGCCACCGTCCAGGAGTTCACGGCTCTCTCGGAGCAGGAGCTGGACCGAATCGAATCGTTGGTGCAGAGCCTGTTAAAGATGGCTCGGCTGGACGCGGGGGCCATCACCCTGGAGCAGTCGCCGGAAAATCTTTCGGAGCTGCTGGAGCATATCAGAGGGCAGTATTCTTTCCGGGCGGAACAGGAGGGGAAGGAGATCGACCTGGAGGGGGATGAGCAGGCCATCCTCCTATGTGACCGGACATGGCTGACCGAAGCTATTGGAAACCTTGTCAAAAACGCTCTGGACCATACGGAACAAGGAGATCGTATTCTGGTCCGGTGGCAGCAGTCCCCATGCCTGACGCAGATCACGGTAGAGGATACGGGCAGCGGCATCCATCCGGAGGACCTATACCATATCTTCAAGCGGTTTTACCGCAGCCGGTTTTCCAAGGACACCCAGGGCATCGGTTTGGGTCTGCCGCTGGCGAAATCAATCATTGAGGCCCACCGTGGCAGTATTGAGGTCCACAGTGAGCTGGGGCATGGAACGACCTTTATCATCAATTTTCCGATTAAAATGGGATGACACTACGGGCTGGCCAAGAGAGCCGGCCCGTCGCTCTAATATTGAATTATGACAAAATTGTCATCTGCAATTCATCTGAGAGTAAGGTTTGGGTGCTATGATGTTCATACAGTCCAATGACGAAAGGAGTATGTGACTTATGGACTTGTTGCGAGTAGAACACATCTGCAAAACCTATGGCAGCGGCGAGGCGGCGGTACACGCCTTGAAGGATGTTACCTTCTCCGTTCCCAAGGGAGAGTTTGTCGCCATTGTTGGTGAATCCGGTTCAGGCAAAAGCACCCTACTGAACATGATCGGCGCTCTGGATACGCCCACCTCCGGCGAGGTTTTCATCAACGAGAAGAATACCTTTGCCATGAAGGAAAAGGCCCTCACCATTTTCCGTCGCAGGAACATCGGCTTTATCTTCCAGGCGTTCAACCTGATCCCGGAGCTGTCCGTGGAGCAGAACATCATCTTTCCTGTCCTGCTGGACCACCAGCAGCCTAACAAGCGGTATCTGAATGAACTGCTGGAAGTTTTGGGACTGGCGGAACGCCACGCCCATCTGCCCAGCCAACTCTCCGGCGGACAGCAGCAGCGGGTAGCCATCGGGAGGGCGCTGATGACCCGGCCCGCCCTGGTGCTGGCAGACGAACCCACCGGCAACCTGGATTCCCAAAACAGCAGCGAGGTCCTGGCCTTGCTGAAGGAGACTGCCCGGAAGTACGAGCAGACGGTCATTATGATTACCCACAACCCCGCCATCGCTCACACAGCGGACCGGATTTTCCAAGTGTCCGACGGGGTACTGACGGACCTTGGGGGGTGCCGGGAATGAAGAGCTATTTGAGCCTGATCCCCATCTCCGCCAAGGTGCGGCGGCGGCAAAACCGGATGACAATTTTCTGT
>JAETRV010000100.1 GCA_021770005.1 Anaerotruncus sp.
GACGCCGCTCCTTTGCCTGTTTTGCGTCCTGTATCGCTTGGACACTGTCCTGTTTCCATTTGACCCCCATTACTCAAACCCTCCTCCGATGGATGTAATATGCCCGCCTGTTCCGCTCGCTCCCCGGCTGGCGGTCAAGATAAAATTGAATGCAAACCCTTTAGCCGCTGTGCGGTTGGTGAACAGGTGGTTGACACCCCGCCGGACGTCTGCCGTTGCATCCTCCCAGACCGGGCTGGTGTCCTTCGCGTTGTTGGTCACCATGACCCGGTAGTTTGCATCTGCCGGGATGCTGCTGAGCACCGATAGGATCATGACCGTGATTTGCGCATTGGCGGGCAGGGGGTTCACGAGACTAATCTTACAGGCGTGGACCGCCTTGGTAAAATACAGGGTGTGCGTGGTGGTCACCTTGCCGTCGTTGGCCTCGATCGTCAGCGTATGCCGCCCGTTGAGCACCTGCATATAATAGGAACCGGTCACGTCAAAACTGTTGGATTGCCCAAGCGTGGCATTATAGGTGCGCTTGACCACACCATCCAGTTTTTCGGTCACCTTGACCGTGTTGCCGTCCACGTCGTTTACGGTGTAAGCAACCGCAAACCCTGTGTTTTTAGTCCCGAGATCGGACCCGGACGCATTGCCACAGGAGATGGTAGGCGCGGTGTTGTTATTGACCGTACGGGTCGGGGAGGTCACGTAATCGCTGTAGACGTTGTAACTGTCGTATGCCCTCACCCGGTAGGCAACGGTTGCCCAGCCTTTGGTGATCGTGTCGGCAAAGCTGAGGGCTGCGCCCTTGTAGACCTGTGACCAAGCCCCACCTGCCACCTGCCGTTCGAGGGCATACCCGGAGAGGTTGCCGTCCGCATCGGTCGCGGCGGCCCACGAAACGGTGATTTTTTTGCCGCCCTCGACCTGGGCTCCAAGAGCTGCCGCCGTTGGTGCTCCGCTCCACCTTGTACCCCTCGAGGTTGCCCTGTGCGTCGGTGGATGCACCCCATGAGACGGTGATTGTCGTCCCGCCTGAGATGCTGGACGGGATGGTGATGCTTGCCGGGATAGATGGCGCTGTATTGACCGTCACGGCTCCATCATCCGTCACCAGCAAAGACTTAGGCAAAATAAAGGCGGGGCGAATACCATATGCATCATAGGTGACTCGTCCGCTGCAACTGCCATCGGGATGGATGGTCCAGACATTATAATGACTGGAAGCGTGAGGAGAACGAAGGCACCAGTAATTATTCGTACCATTTAGGCTGGCAACGCGTCTGTTACGGGCGCTGGCATTATCCCCGCCCTCGAAGTAGGCCAATTTAGCCCCGTCAACCGGAAAATGAATAACGAAGCTTTGTGTAAAGCCGACCTCGTAACCGGATAACAAAAATATTTTTGTGGACAGACCATTAGCTCCACTTTGGTCGCTCCCATTGACTCCTGTCCCTTTACGATATGGCAGCTTAATTTGCTTGACCAAATTTTTGATATTTGATTCGAGTAGATTGAAAAATGTACCATTGAGATAACTATGGATACTACTATTGGCGTAGTCGTTGCTGTCAGCACTATGCCATTGCCGGTTTTCAAGGATATCCTTCCTGACTAGCCATGTCCCATCACAGCTTGCATCATACATGCTAGAAGGTCTGCCTTGATGTACAATCAGATATTCCACCAGCGCCCCGTTTTCTTTGAGCTTGACGATGCTTCCGACCGCCTTGCTCCCAAGCTGTACCATTGCCATACTCCCACCCCTTTAAAATTCAATCCGTTTCTGGGCCTTGTTCCAAACGCCCTCTATCACCAGCCCGTCCAGCGTCGCAAACGTGACCGTAAACGAGTTCCCTTTGATCTCGGTGCCGTATTTCAGCTCGAGCAGGCCCAACCGGCCATTCACCTCGTCGATCTCTGCCCGGAGGTCCAGATGGCTGTCGGGCGCGGCGTTATGCTCTGCAATCAATCTGCGGGTCTCATCCAGAAACTGCGGAAGGATCACCAGCGTGCAATGCTCCCGCACGTCCTCTGCGGTCATAAATGCGCCCGCGGGATAGTCGAGCTGTACCTGCACCTCATCGGTCACGACGACCGATACCGGGAACCGCCGCACATCCACCATGCCGTTCCGGCTGGCGGATACATACGCCGGATAATCCCCCAACGTGCCGTAATAGATCAATACCTCGTCATCCCCGTCCGCCGCAAAGATACCGAATTCATTGAGCCAAAACCCGTGATCCAGCCCGCCGTCCAAATCATTGCGATACTCGACGATCATCGAGACCACGCTGCCGTTGACCGCCGGGAGCGTGCTTGTCCCGCGCGCGACCGGCGTCACCAGGTCGGCCAGGTCGGCGGCTTGCTGTACGGTTTCCACCCTGCCGCTGCCCACCATGACCCGGGTGATGACAAGGGGTTCCCCGGCAAGCAGTTTTGCAAAGCGTTCCCGTCCACGTTTTGTGACAATAAATCCACGTTCCATCTATGCTTCCTCCTCTATTTCCAGTTCCGGCAAAACCTCCCGATGGATGGTCGCCGCCATGCCCGCGCCTAGCGCGGCTTCTGCCCGGAATCCATAATCAAATTCCAGTTCAGGCAATGTCCACGAGGCCCAGTTTCCGGTCATGACCCCACCCAAACCAACCTTCCCCTCGGCTTGGGGGGCGCTGGCGGCAAGCTCCATTGTTATGTTTGCGGGCTTGATCTCATAAATCTCCGACTGTAAAAACGGGTAGTCAATGGGCGTTGAGGACATGCCCTCCAAAAATTTCACCTGCATACAGTACCGGTCAAAATATTCGGTGACCTCCACCGGGACGCCGGTCAGCGTCTCGAGGATCTCTTTGAGCCGTTTGCGGGTGAACGGCGGGCGCAGGCAAAACCGGGCCAGGACATGCTGGCGGCGGGTATCCAGGCTGAGCCCCGCGCCGGACAGACGCAGGATTGCCTCCCAGCGGGAGACCGTCCGCTCGTCCGCGGTCATGACCGACTGGTTGAGGTACTGCTGCACCGTATAGCCGTAAGCCTCCCGCGCCGCCGGGTCGGCCGCCTCACCAAGCGCCAAAAATTCCTGTATCTCCCGCAGATAGAGCGGCAGATATTCGATATAGTTATACATCCGGCATCTCCACCACCGTCAGGCCCCCCATCTTGGGGACCTCGTATTTGT
>JAETRV010000101.1 GCA_021770005.1 Anaerotruncus sp.
CTTAATAGCCTGCCAAATGTACTTTCAGTTCTTTTAAGGTTATGGTTCCTCTTAGAGCAGTATCCTTCAGCTCCTGTATCTCCGCCACCTGACGGTTCCAGTCGTCCGGAGATAGCTGCCCCCGGTTCTTTCTGGTTTTCAGACGGTTATAGGCCCGCTTGTATTCCCCGATGATGGGGTCGTCCTTGCTCCTGCGCTGCTCCTTGATGTGGGCGCCCACCTGGGAACAGGTCTTACCCGGCACATCGGGCGCCTCGTTCTCGCAGTACCGAATATCATAACCGCTGTCCAGCAAAAAGAATCTTCCGCAGTGGTCACACCGCCGGGGAATATGCCCTGCCATAAAGCCCCGAATAAGATCCAGAGTAAGAAAAGTCTCCAAGTCTTCGCAGAATACCTCCTCCGCCAAAACGCTTTCCCCCTCCTTCTTCGGGTGGGGGATCGTTTTATAGGAAACGCTGATTTGAAAGCTGGTCTGGAGATATCTCCGGCGGACCTCCTCCTGATACCACTCCCGATAGCGCAAAAACGCCTCACTTTCGTACTCCGTCGCCTCGTCGTAGGCCGCATCATCCTCCAGGTGCAGTCGCAGCTGGAACGCATACCATGCATTGGCGTAGGCGGAAGTCGTCCGCTCGGTCAAAGAAGCAAGGTATTCGTCCGCATAGCTGATAGCACACTGTTGAAACCGTTTCAAGCTTTCAGGCAAACCTCTTAGCCGCTCCAGCCACACCTCCGCTCCCTCCCGGTACGCGCCCTTCTGAAAGAGCGCGTCCATCTCGCTGACGGTGAGTCCCCCACGCAAAAAGGCACGACTGCCCAGCTCATGGTAGACCGGGAGCTGGGGCGTAAAAGCGCAGATACCGTTAAGGGCGAAAAGCAGTTCCTTGCGTCGATGCTCCTCCAAACAGGTCAGGATGCGCCTGTGGCTTTGAAAAACACTTTCTCTGATTGTGCTGAAAGTCTTTGCCGATAGATTCATAGCGTCCACGGCGAACTTGCCCACGGGGTAGCTATTTCCCTCAAGAACAACATAGCCCCCGCCGAAAACAGCGGAAAAGCCATCAATTGGATCTCTGGTTAGAGGATACATCTCCCAGCCCTCCTGTGTCAGATGAAAATTTGCGTTGTACCCATCATGGGCTCCACCTCTTGACGGAGGTGGAGTCTTTTGTTACACTCCATTGTACCCGGCGAAAATAATATTGTCAATCGGTTTCGTGCGGAATTTAGAAAGGAGGCTTTTGATATGGAACACAAACTTAACACCATGGACGGCGAGACGCTGATGAACACCGTACTGCCGCCCATCCGCTTTGTGATCTCCCAGCTGCTTCCGCAGGGTCTCCACGTCCTGGCGGGAGCGCCGAAGGTTGGGAAGTCGTGGCTGTCGCTGTGGCTTTGCCTTCTGGTGGCGAAGGGTGAACCGGCCTGGGAGTTCCCCACTGAACAAGGCGACGTGCTCTATTTCTGTCTGGAGGACAGCTATAGCCGCATCCAAAACCGTCTGCTGGATATCACGGACGACGCGCCGCCCAATCTGTTCTTCGCCACTATGTCGGAGAAGCTGCACAGCGGACTGGAGCAGCAGATCGAGCGATTCCTGGCGGCGCACCCTGACACGGTACTCATTGTCATCGACACGCTCCAACGTATCCGCAGCGGCTCCAACGATGCCAACCCCTACGCCAGCGACTACCGCGACCTGGGTATCCTCAAGGAACTGGCGGACAGGCACCGGATCGCAATTCTGCTGATCCACCACCTGCGGAAGATGAACGACGACGATCCCATGAACATGATCTCGGGCACCACCGGGATCAGCGGCGCGACCGATACCAACTTCGTTCTCCGCAAGAGCAAACGCAGCTCCAACTCCGCCACGCTCTACTGCACAGGCCGAGACATCGAGTACCGAGAGCTGCTGCTGGAGTTCGATGGTACGGAGCACGTATGGAAATTCAGAGAAGACAGTGTAGAGCAGCCATCTCAACCTCAAGACGAGCTGGTATTTTTTCTCTCTGAATTTCTGGATCAGCAGAAGTGCTTCACGGGTACGGCCACAGAGCTGGCAGAGGAGCTGGACAGATTCGCTGATGAACAGTACAAGCCCAACGTGCTGATGAAGAAGCTGCTCCGCTGTCAGCAGGAACTGCTGGAAGCGAGGATTACGCTCTCGACCCGCCGCACCCATGACCGCAGAGAACTGACTCTGCGCGTCGGCTGCGTCAGCAATGACGGCAAAAATGATATAGGCCCCGTGTCAGATTTGCCGTCGCAACCGTCGCAGCTGTCGCGGGAGACACCTTTCCCAGAGTAGTGGTACCGATGTGGGGGAAGCGCAGGGCCCACTTTAGTGGGGCAAGCATAGCCCCCGGCTATACGCCGGCCGCTGTTTCGGGGCAAAGCCCCGTACCCCCTGCCCCTGAAGGGTAGAAAGGAATGAAACGTCAATGCAGAGGAAAACCAAGATCGTCACCGTAAGGATGACGCCGAAAGTGAAAGAACAGCTCCGACAGCGTGCTCAGGACGCCAACATGACCCT
>JAETRV010000102.1 GCA_021770005.1 Anaerotruncus sp.
GGATTACGGCGTGCTGGAAACGAACTACTGGAGCGTGCTTTCCGGCTCATGGACGGTATGGCGGTCGGAGGAATATTCCATGGAGCGTGTCTATTCCCAGCTTGAGGGGAGCGGGCGGCTTGCATGGCAGTACAGTGGGTTCCACGACATCCACCTGCGGGCAAGGCTGGCGTTCCCAGCAAATGGCAGCGGGAAGGCGGGGGTATTCTGCGGGGATGTGTTCTGCTGCCTGAATTATGATACGCAGCGGGTGGAGCTGTACAAAGGCTCATCCCTGCTTGGCAGCTACAGCCAGACCATCAGCCGCACCTCGAATGCCGACCTGCGGGGCGATCCGACCATGTACACGGTGGAGATGCGTATCCGCGGGAACAGGGTGCGTGTATATTCCGGCGCGTCCTATACGCTCCGCTTTACGGCAACGGTCAGCGGATTTTCCGGCGGCTATGCCGGGTACCGCTCGGATAACCGGACGGTCTGCGAACTGCTCCGGCTGGGGGACGCATGGACCTATGAGCCGTATGAGCGGTTCGATGTCACGTTCCCGGACGGCAGCGTGACGGAGTATGGGCGCATTGAACGGAGCAATGCCGTGTGGGATGAGGAATACCAGGTGTTCACGCTGACTTCCGATGTGGAGGAGGGCGGCACACGCAGCGAGGAAATCTCGCTGGACTATGACTTTTTCCACTCCCACCTGATGGCGTTATCTTGCGGGAATGATTACACGGTGAAGATCACGCCGAAGGACATCAATATCTGGATTTCAAGGCTGTTCCTTGGGGATGCGGACGGCTTCTCCATCCTCTATTATCAGGACGTGGACTCACTGGTCTATTGGGCAAATGAGGCGGCCTACTGCTGGAAGCTGCGGGGGATTGCCATCTGGTCGCTCGGGCAGGAGGACATGAGGCTGTGGGAGGCGCTGCCGAAGCAGATTTAATATTTCCATGGATACAGGGCTGTCCGCCGTTTGGCGGGCGGCCTTTTATCATACAAAAAATCTTTTAAAGGAGGGTTTCACTATGAAGGAATTCTGGAACACGATTCAACTCATTTTTGCAGGCATCGGTGGATGGCTCGGCTGGTTCCTCGGCGGCTGTGACGGCCTGCTGTATGCGCTGATCGCTTTTGTTGTGGTGGATTACATCACGGGCGTGATGTGTGCTGCGGCGGATAAGGAGCTGTCCAGCGAGGTGGGCTTTAAGGGCATCGCAAAGAAGGTGCTGATCTTCCTGCTTGTGGGGATTGCCAACATCCTCGATGTGCAGGTCATCGGGAGCGGCTCGGTTCTGCGGACGGCGGTTATCTTTTTCTATATTTCCAATGAGGGCGTGAGCCTTCTGGAAAATGCCGGACACCTTGGGCTGCCCATCCCGGAAAAGCTGAAGGACATCCTGGCTCAACTGCATGACAGGGCGGAAAACACGGATAAGGAGGACGAGTGATTATGAAACTGGTGGAAAATAGTCTGACAAGGAACCCCTGCTACACGGCGGGGAGGAAGATCACGGTCAAGGGGTTGATGCTCCATTCCGTGGGCTGCCCGCAGCCGAAGGCGTCCGCTTTCATCAATAGCTGGAACAGCCCATCGCATGACACATCCTGCGTCCACGGCTTTATTGACGGGAATGACGGCACGGTGTACCAGACGCTTCCGTGGAACCACAGGGGTTGGCACTGCGGAAGCGGCAGCAAGGGCAGCGGGAACAATACCCATATCGGTGTGGAGATGTGCGAGCCTGCGTGTATCAAATACACTGCAGGCTCTAACTTTACCTGTTCCGATATGGCCACGGCAAAAGTAGTGGCAAAACGCACTTATGAGGCGGCGGTGGAGCTGTTTGCCATGCTCTGTAAGAAATACAGCCTGGACCCGCTGGCGGACGGAGTCATTGTCAGCCACAGGGAAGGACACAGCCGGGGCATTGCCAGCAACCACGGCGACCCGGAACATTTGTGGACACAGCTTGGAATGGGCTATACGATGGACGGTTTCCGAAAAGCGGTCAGGGCGGCAATGGGCAGTGCATTCTCCGGCACAGATGGATACACGAAGATCATGGGGAATGCCGTGGCAACGGCGAAGCAGATGAGGGCTTATATCAAAGCGAAAAATCCGAAGGTGGAGCAGTCTGTCCTTGATATGGTTCCGCTGTACTTGTCGGAGGGCAGCACGGAGGGAGTGAGGGGCGACATCGCCTTTGCGCAGTCCTGTCTTGAGACCGGGAACTTCGCCTTTTCCGGCTCTGCGGTCACGCTTTCACAGAACAATTTCTGCGGCATGGGCGTGACTTCAAACGGTGTAAAGGGGAATTCCTTTGATACGCCGCAGCTCGGCATCCGCACACAGGTGCAGCACTTAAAAGCCTACGCATCCACAGACGTCCTTAAAAACGCCTGCATTGACCCGCGTTTCAAATATGTTACGAGGGGCTGTGCGGAATATGTGGAGTGGCTTGGGCAGAAAGAAAACCCTGCCGGGAAAGGATGGGCGGCGGGAGCCGGCTATGGGGAGAAAATCCTTAATATCCTGAAAGGCAT
>JAETRV010000103.1 GCA_021770005.1 Anaerotruncus sp.
CACGGCACGTTTTCTCCTGCGGGTAACTTGATGTAAATGTGATAGGGAGTGTGGAGGGCGATCAGTTCCTTCTCCACCAGCCCAACGTCCTCCAACTCCCGCAGGGACTGTGCCACAGTGCTGGGAGTGCGGTCGATGATCGCCGCAATGGTCTTGTTGTAGAACGCCAGATACCGCCGCCCGCGCCGGTCGGTCTGAACCATATCCGAATTGAACGTCATATCCAGCATGATCGCGTAGACCTCTTTCGCCGTCAGCCGGATATTCATGCCCAACAGGAACCGGGGATACGCCATGTAGGGCGGCAGGGTGGAGCCGCTGGTAATATAGTCAGTTTTCATGTTCCTTCTCCATTTCGTGTCGGATTTCATGTACTTCCTCAAAAAGTTCCTTGATTGCTTCCGTGATGGAATATGCGCTATTGCCCAGTTCGTCAAATTGAGACATTGACATTCTGGCGAAAACATCTGCTCGGTGATGAAGGGCTTTGATGTCGGAAACATAGCGGGAGCATAGGAGCTTAAACTCGCGCAGCGCATCTTCACCGTCCGCCATCCTCTGCCGCTTCGGTGTTGGCGGGGCTATGGTCAGAACGGCAGCGGCCTCCGCCTGCTGGTCAGGGGGCAGTCTGGAAATTTTCAGCGCATCCCCTTTGGTGATTTTATCGCCAGCGTCCCGGATGGTTTTCTTGGCCTCCGGGGTCAGATTGGCGGCGGTCTGGACAAGCCGCTCCACGGTGCGTTTGCTGATTCCCAGCTTATCGGCGGTATCCTCCGAAAAGGGCTTTGCCGCTAAAACCGTCAAATTGTCGTTTTTAGCTGTCTGGCCGTTGCGCTGGCCCTGGCGTGTCTCCGGGTGGATGGCTTCATAGAGTTCTTTCCGGCGCAGAAGCAAGTCGCCCAACTCCCGGTGGGACAGCCCCGCCCGAACAAAGTTCTCGTCAATTTCTGCCAACTCCGCTTGCAGGCCGTCCGCATCGCTGACGGTACACTCAATCTCCGTCCAGCCCAGCAGCTTCGCAGCCTCCAATCGGTGCAGGCCAGCAATAAGCGTGTTGTCCTGGGTGACGGTGATGGGATTCATCAGGCCCACGGCGGCAATGCTCCGGGCCAGTTCCTCCACGTTCCTCTGCTGGGTGTCCCGCCGCCCTGGGTTGATTTTGATTTCGCTGATTTTCATTTGCATGGTAATTGTCCTCAATGCGAAAATACGGTAATAATGCGGTTGAGCATTTCACGGTCGGAGCCGTCCAGCGATTCCGCCAGCCTGCGGAGGAAAGTGATCTCCGCAGAGTTCAACGCCCTGCGGTCAAGGTGGAACCACTCTGCCACTCTGACCCCGCCGTGATTGCCCCTCACCGTTTCGAGGGGATAGGAGCAGGTCAGCACCACAATGTCCCGGCGAATCGTGCCGGTGCTGACGTTAAATTCATGTGACAGGTTTCTGTAAGTATCCTGCCGCCGGAGACACAGCGTCTCCAAAATCTTCTGGCGGCGTTCCCATGGGGTCATATCCATAATTGCAAAATCCTTTCGTAAAAATCGTAGTGTTATCGTTCGGTTTCCCTCTGCTGGCGCTGGCCCTCATGGGCCAGACGGTCAGCGGCCTTGCGGAGTGATTCAACAGCTTTGATTTCATCCCGCATAGCCCGCATTTTCTGATAGTCTGCGTCTTTCTGCATGGTCAATTTTGCGGCTTCGGCCCGCCACGCCTTGGGCGTGATCGCTTCGCCGGATTCTTTCAGCGATTTCAGAAAAACGGCGGCAGCATCGAATAACGCTAACCCGTCTCTATGCTCCTGCTGGTACTTCTCCCGTTTGCCTGGTTTCACCTCATCCAGCTTTTGGCGGATGGGCTTGTATTGCTCATACTGCGCCCACATTTCCAGCCGTTTATCCAGGACGGCGAGCCGGCGTTCCGCTTTGACGATTTTGCCGCGCAAATCATAGTAATCTTTGTTCATGGCGGCAACTTTCTCATAAAGTTCCTGCATAGAATTGATGCCGTTAGATTGCAAAAAGGCAAGCAGCTTTGCATTATCTTGAAGCGCCCTAATCTTGCCGGAACGGGAACGGGCCTTATCCTGATTGACTTTGGCCTGGGCTTCATAAAGACGGGCCACAAGACTACCACCGTCTTTAGGCTGTTCAGCCCCAGCCTGCTCCTTCGACCAGTTGTAAATCCGGGTGATTCTGGCCTTGAGTTCCTTCAGCAGTTTGTTGTCATCGGCAATCTGCCGATTGAGATCGCCTTTCTCTGTTCGGATGCCCCGCCGTTCCATCTGACTGGCGGCAGGCCCCATGTGGACGGAGGGGATTTTTTCAATGCCCTGCCGCTCATAGCTGCGGTGGTCGATACGCTCCGGCCTGCCAGCGGCCTCCAACGCTCGGTTGGCGTAAGCGGCCCACGCCGCCCGCCACTTTTCGGCGTTCTCGCGGTTGTTCCAGTCGGTGGTATCCTCCCGATGATTCTTCCATCCGCCTTTGCCGTCCGGGATACGGTTGCCCTGGCTGTCCAGATCGTAAACCTT
>JAETRV010000104.1 GCA_021770005.1 Anaerotruncus sp.
GATTCCGTTCTCATGGATACGCTGTTTCAGTTCCTTCATGCGGATACCTCCTCTTTCTTTTTGTGATAGCTCTCCCGGCGCATTTGCAGGTAATGCTCATACCGGGCTACTGCCTCTGGGTCACCTGTTGCGGCCTCGTCATACATTCTCTGGCGGCTCCGCTTTTGCGCCTCGCACATATAAGCGTGCTGTGCCTCCAACTGTGCCGCCGCCTCTGCATCGCCGGCCTCCGCCCGTGCTTCCAGTTCCAGCCGCTGGGCCTTGCGCCTTGCTGTGTGTCTCCGGCTGTATTCCAGATTGCGCTGCCGGATTTGCTCTGCGTATGCCGGGTCGGCAGCCATGCGCCGCTCCTGCTCCTCCTTCCTCTGCGCCCGCCGGTCGGCCTCTTTTGCCCGTAACGCCGCAAGCTGTTCCGCCGCCTCCGGGTTGGTCCTGGCCCTTGCCACCAGTTCCGAACGGGTTTCTTTCTGTTTCCGGCTGGCGCGTTCCTGCCGTTTCCGCTCCTTCTCAAGCTGCTTTTCCGCCTGGATGCGCTCCTTTTCCTCCATCTGCCGGATATACTCCGGGTCGGCCTCCCGCAGGGCTTTCAGCTTTGCCCTCTGCCGCTGTCCGGCTTCACGCTTCTTCTGAAGATGCTCCTCATACTGCGCCGCCGCTTCCGGGTCGGTCCGGGCGGCTTCCCGGAGGGCTTCGAGCCGTTCCCGCCGCTGCTGCTCATACCGCCGCTTCTTGGCCTCCGCCTTTTCCTTCTGTCGGGCTTCAATGGCGGCGATGCGCTCCTCCTCGCTGACCTCCTCCACAGGCGGGACATAGTTCCCGATGAAGTTGAAGTAAATGTCAATCCTCTGCTGGCGGTAGACGGTGCGGCCACCGGTCGGGGCATGGACTTCAATCTTTTCAATGAACGCATAGAGCATAGCGTCCGTCAGTTCGGAACACTCCCGGTATTTGTTCAAAAGGCCAATGAAACGGTTGGCGTCGGGCTTTTTCTGCTCGTTGGCGGACATGGCGCTTTCCAGTTCCGTCCTGCGCTGTTCCAGTGCCGCCTGTTCGCTGTCGTACTGGTTCATAAGCCGCTGGTACTGGCGGTCCGGCAGCTTGCCCAGCATATTACTTTCGTAAAGGCCCTTTATCAAAATATCCAGTTCGTCTATGCGCCGCCCGATGCCAGCTAATTCCTTGCGGTCATCATCGGAGGTCTGCGCTTGCTGGGCTTTCCAGCGGCTCTGCATCTGCTCAATAAATTCCGTCTCGTTTTCAAGGACATAGCCGCTCACCTTCTGGATTGCCGCCAAAATCGCCGCCTCCAGAGCCGATGCTTTCACAAAATGGGAGACGCATTTTTTGTTCCTCCGGTCACTGCTGAACCCGCCGCACTGGAAAGCAGAATCGGAATCGTATACTTTCCCGCCCCTGATGGACTTTGCCTCCGGGCTGGTGTACCGCATTTTTGAGCCGCAGTCGGCGCAGAACACCAGCCCGGACAGGCGGTGTGTATTTGTGCCGCTGGACAGACGCTTGGGCTTGCGTACCCGCAGACGCTGGGCGGTGTCCCATGTCTCCTGGTCGATGATGGCCTCATGGGTATCCGGGAAGAACATCAGCTCGTCCGGCGTGGCCGGCCTGCGCTTCTTGGTCTTGAAGTTCTCGCAGACCGTCTTGCCGAGGATGGTATGCCCCAGATATTCCCGGCAGTCGAGGATGGAGATGACGGTGCGGTTCGACCAGAAATAAGGGTCGGAGTATCTGTGTTCCAGGTTCCGCTCCGGGTGCTTCTCCGCCATATATGCGGTCGGTATCAGCACCTTGTCCTGGGTCAAGGTCTCGGCAATCTGCGTGGGTCCCTGTCCCTCACAGGCAAGCCGGAATATCCGCCGCACGACCGCCGCCGCTTCTTCATCAACAACGAGGGTCTGCTTGTCTCCGTCCAGCCGTGTGTAACCATAGGGGACAGAGCCGCTGCACCGCTTTCCGGCCTGCATCCGTGAACGGAAAATCGCCTTGATTTTCTTGCTTGTGTCCTTCGCATAATATTCGTTCATGATGTTCAAAAACGGAGCAAAATCGTTGTCTGAAGGCTGTGCGCTGTCAATATTGTTGTTGACTGCGATAAATCGAACTCCCTTGTCTGGCAGTAGGATTTCCGTATAAAATCCTACTTGCAGGTAATTTCTCCCGAATCTACTCATGTCTTTCGTAATCAGACATGACACGCGGCCGGCCTTGATTTCCTCCAACAGTTCGGTGAACCCGGGCCTGTTGAAGTTCGTCCCGGAGTACCCATCGTCCGTGAAATGCCGGATATTGCGAAAGCCATGTTCACGGGCGTATGCCTCCAGGTACTGTTTTTGATTGGTTATGGAGTTACTCTCGGTTTGGGATTCATCATCGCGTGACAGGCGTTCGTATAGAGCGGTGATTTTCTCTGCGGGGCTTATTTTTGCCATTTCAAACCTTCCTTTCTCTTTGAATTATGTAGTTTCGGGTGTTTCCTTTGTCTGTCCTTCTATATCTTAACCCTT
>JAETRV010000039.1 GCA_021770005.1 Anaerotruncus sp.
GACCTGCTGCGTTGAAAAACCTTGCAATACACAAAGTATTGTCTGCGTTTTTTCGCCTTGCAGGGCGAAAAAATGCCTCGTCCATCCGACATCCTCCGATTATGAATACAGGTTCTGAGTAAAGCTTTCGATTTGAAACAGGCGCTCACACAGGCAAGATGCTCTGTCCCGCTTGATTTCTGACGACAAGGAGAAGAACATGGAAAAACGTGCAATTTTGGTGGTGAGCTTTGGAACAACCTATCCGCAGACCCGCGAAGAGACGATCGGTGCAATCGAAAGGGAGATATCAGAGACATACCCACAGTATTTGATCCGGCGGTGTTTTACAAGCAGTATTGTAAGAAGGGTGATGTCCGAGCGGGAGGGCCTTCAGATCGACGATGTCCCGGGCGCGCTCCAACGCCTTGTGGATGAGGGTGTCACCGAGGTTGCAGTCCAGCCCACACATGTGATGCATGGATTCGAATACGACAAGCTCCAAGCCCAGGCGGCAGCATTCAACGACCGGTTTGCCCGTCTGGCCCTTGGCAGGCCGCTGCTCTCCTCCACTGCGGACTATCAGGCCGTGGTACAGGCGCTCCGGAACGAGTTTGCAAAACCGCTCTCCACCCCGCAGACTGCGCTCGTCCTGATGGGGCATGGCACCGAACATTTTGCCAATGCTTGTTATGCCGCGCTGAATGATCACATCCGCGCTGCCGGGGTAAAAAATCTGTTTGTGGGCGCGGTGGAAGGATACCCCGAGGTGGATGACTTGTTGAACCAGATGAGCGGGAGTGGCGTGGAGCGGGTCGTACTCGCACCGCTGATGGTGGTTGCCGGGGATCATGCGCGCAATGATATGGCTGGCGCCGGTCCCGATTCCTGGAAAAGCCGGTTTGAGTCGGCGGGCTATCCGGTTACCTGTATCCTGAAGGGGCTGGGAAGCTATCGCGCGATTCGGAAAATCTATCTTTCCCACCTGAACGAGATTCTTTAATCGAACATTTCGCCCACTTTTTGGGAAGCGCTTATAGCCTAAAGCTCAGGATTTTTGGTCACAGCTGCGGATCGAAGGGACCCCGATAATGAGAAAAGCGGCGGCTAAGGTAAGTCCCCCCGCAATCAAAAACCAGTTCTGTACACCGCAGAATTCAGCGAACGCGCCTGAGACCGACAGGGCAACCGGCGCGACGACTAATTGGACACTGCTTGAAATCGAGAGCACCCGCCCGAGGTACTGCGGTTCAAAGCCCTGTTGGAGCAGGGGCGTGTACATTCCCCAGTAAAACGGTCCGGAAACCCCCATAAAGAACGAGCAAACAGCGAATCCTAAGAACCCGCGGGGCGGGAGCAGGCCGGAAAATATGAGGCTGGCGGACATCAGCAGGAAGGAAAACAGGATGGTATGAATCCTGTTTTTGGAGCCGCCCCATTTCCCTAAAGTGAGGGACCCGGACAGCAGTCCAAGCGAAAAGACGACCTCGGCGATGCTTGCGTGGACATTGGTGCCGCCGAAATAGGACATACTCATCAGCGGAAAGAGCGCGCTGGTGGGCATCAGTGCGAAGGTGTAAAGCGAGCTGACCAGCACCAGACCAAAGAGGCCGCGGTTGGAGCGCAGAATCCGGAACCCGATAGCGGCTTCCTGTAAAAACGGCTGCTTCTGCGTTTTTTCGGAGCGAGCGGGCAGAGGCGGAATATGGCAGATGCAGAGGGTGCAGACTGCTGCCAGTGCACCGACTACGTCGAGAAAAACAATGCTGCTCAGTTTCCAAGCGCTGTAAACAACCGCTGCCAGCACAGGGCTGAGAATCTGTGAGACCGATTGCAGCGACTGGGAGTATCCGGCACAGCGGGTGAGCTGGTCCTCAGGGACAATCTGCGGGGTGACCGCCTGAAGTGATGGGTTATGGAATGCCGAGCCGACCGATCGGGCGAGCAGGACCGAGAGGATCAGCCAGACGGGGAGGGTTCTGCCGCCGAGACCAGCGATGACCAGGAGAAGGCTTGCGAGCGCGATCATTAGATCGGAAATAATCATAATTTTTTTACGGCTGTAGCGGTCGATATAAACCCCAATGAACGGACCGAGCACCCCCTGGGGGAGAAACCCGGCGAGCATCGCCGCAGAAAGCACCAACGCGGAACCGGTTTTTTCGGTGAGGTGCCAGACAATCGCGAATTGCAGGATCGAGCTGGAAAGCTGGGAGACCGCCTGTCCGGCCCAGATTGTGAAAAAGTTCTGTTTCCAGTGCTGCATGTCAAAATCCCCTCTGTGGAAGTGTTTTGTCTATTATATCCAATCCAGCCGGAAAGCGCAACCATCTTAAGGAACCTGTATGAGTCCGGATTCCAAATCAACAGGCGTGTTGACTGGATCGACAAGCTGAAAACAGGCACCCCGTTTCCGGGATGCCTGTTTTGCGTTAAGCAGGGGTTTTTTCCTGCCGTTCTTTGTAGTGGTGCGCCTGTTCGAGCAGCATATCCTTGACCTTCATCAGACGGATTTGGGTGGAGCGTTCGCTCTCGTCCAGCTTCATCGTGATATATTTGATGTTCTCCTGCGTTTCAGGGATCATGACATGCTCAAGCGCATTGACGCGCCGGCGGGTCTTTTCGATCTCCGCGGCCATGAGCTGACAGGATTTTTCGCACTCGGCGAGACGGAGCATATCGGGCAGGATATCCGCCAGAGACTTCACTGCATCGTCGAGGTCGCTCGAGGTGAACGCATATCCATAGGAATAAATGTTGTTTGCATCCGAAGTGCGCGTTTTGTACTCGAAAACCGGGATGTCCACGCTCATGACATTGCGGTGGGAGGTCTCAAGATAGACCTCCTGCATCGGCGCCATCATCGCGACGTTGAGCACCTCGTCGGCCATCCCCGCGCGAGCGAGTACAAAATTCTTATTGGCAGCGGCGATACCCGCTTCCACCTTTTCGCGCAGCGCCTTGTTTTCACGGACCAAATCGAGGAACTGACGCATCAGCTCATCGCGCTTATCCTTGAGCAGCTTGTGGCCGCGGGTGGTGGTCGCGAGCTTGCGTTTGAGACGGGTCAGCTCCATACGGGTGGGGTTTACCTGTTGTTTCGCCATGACAGCTCACCCCTTACTTTCCGTAGTATTCGTCGAGGAACTCGTCCTTGATTCGTTTCAGCTCGCTGCGGGGCAGGATGTTGAGCAGTTTCCAGCCGATCGCGAGAGTCTCCTCAATGTCGCGGTTGGCGTCGTAGCCTTGCGAGACATACTCATTTTCAAATGCATCTGCAAACTGTGCATAGAGCTTGTCAATGTCGGTCAGCGCGGCCTCGCCGAGGATGACCATGAGTTCCTTCGCCTCTTTGCCGCGCGCATAGGCAGCGAACAGCTGGTTCATGGTGTTGGCGTGGTCGGCACGGGTCTTGCCGGCGCCAATACCTTTATCTTTCAGACGGGACAGGGAGGGCAGCACGTCGATCGGCGGCGCGATGTTTTTGCGGTAGAGGTCACGCGAGAGGATGATCTGTCCCTCGGTGATATAACCGGTCAGGTCGGGGATCGGGTGGGTCTTGTCGTCCTCGGGCATGGTCAAGATCGGGATCATCGTGATCGAACCGTTCTTGCCTTTCTGACGTCCCGCACGCTCATAGAGCGAAGCAAGGTCGGTATACATGTAACCGGGGTAACCACGGCGTCCAGGGACCTCTTTACGCGCGGCCGAAACCTCACGCAGCGCGTCCGCGTAGTTGGTGATATCGGTGAGGATGACCAGAACGTGCATATTCTTCTCGAACGCGAGATACTCGGCAGCGGTCAGCGCCATACGCGGGGTCGCGATACGCTCGACCGCCGGGTCGTTCGCGAGGTTGATAAACAGGACGGTACGGTCGAGCGCGCCGGTCTCGCGGAAGCTCTCGATGAAGAAGTTGGATTCCTCGAAGGTGATACCCATTGCGGCAAAGACAACCGCGAACGGTTCCGAGGTCCCGCGCACCTTCGCCTGACGCGCGATCTGCGCCGCGAGGTTGGCGTGGGGCAGACCGGACGCCGAGAAGATCGGCAGCTTCTGTCCACGGACGAGGGTGTTCAGGCCGTCGATTGCCGAAACACCGGTCTGAATGAACTCCTGCGGATAGTTGCGCGCCGCGGGATTCATCGGCAGGCCGTTGATGTCCACCCGCTTGTCAGGCAGGATCTCGGGGCCGCCGTCGATCGGGCGTCCCAGCCCGTCGAACACGCGGGAAAGCATATCCTCCGAAACGCCAAGCTCCATGCTCCGCCCGAGGAACCGAACCTTGGAATTGGAGAGGTTGATACCGGTCGAGCTTTCAAACAGCTGGACCAGCGCATTGCTGCCGTCGATCTCAAGCACCTTACAGCGGCGTTTTTCACCGGAAGCAAGCTCGATCTCACCCAGCTCGTCGTAGGTGACGTTTTCGACGCCGCGCACCAGCATCAGAGGGCCAGCGACCTCCTGAATTGTGCGGTATTCCTTCGGCATCAGAATTCCTCCTTCCGTGCTACAATCTCGTCAATCTCCTGCTCGAGGGCCTTAAAGACCGCGTTATATTCGGCCTCTAGCTGCTCGGCAGGGGTATATTTGTAACGGCCGATTCGCTCACGGACCGGCATCTTGACCAGCGCTTCGATCGATGCACCCTTCTCAAGTGCGGCAACCGAGCGGTCGTAGAACGCCAGCACCAGCTCCATCATGATATACTGTTTCTGGAGCGGGGTGAAGGTGTCGACCTCGTGGAACGCATCCTGATGCAGGAAGTCCTCACGGATCGAGCGGGCCGCTTCAAGCTTGAGGCGGTCGGGCGCGGAGAGCGCGTCCATACCGACCAGCTTGACGATCTCGTCCAGCTCGGATTCATCCTGCAAAAGCCGCATGATCCGGGCGCGCAGCCCCATCCAGTCGGGCTGAACATGCCCGTTGAACCATTTGGACATCGAGTCGGTGTAGAGCGAATAACTGGTCAGCCAGTTGATCGCAGGGAAATGGCGGCGGTAGGCGAGCTGGGCGTCGAGGCTCCAGAACACCTTGACGATCCGCAGGGTCGCCTGCGTGACCGGCTCGGAGATGTCGCCGCCCGCAGGGGAAACCGCGCCGATGACCGAAAGTGCGCCCTCACGTCCGTCCGCGCCGAGTGCGATGACACGCCCGGCACGCTCATAGAACTGCGCCAGACGGCTGCCGAGGTAAGCGGGATAACCCTCCTCACCGGGCATCTCCTCAAGACGGCCGGACATCTCGCGCAGCGCTTCCGCCCAACGGGAGGTCGAGTCCGCCATCAGCGCGACCGAATAGCCCATGTCGCGGAAATACTCAGCGATCGTGATACCGGTATAGATCGACGCCTCACGCGCCGCAACCGGCATATCCGAGGTGTTCGCGATCAGAACGGTGCGCTCCATCAGCGAACGGCCGGTTTTCGGGTCTTTCAGCTCGGGGAACTCGTTCAGAACGTCGGTCATCTCGTTGCCGCGCTCGCCGCAGCCGATGTATACGACGATGTCCGCATCCGCCCACTTGGCGAGCTGATGCTGTACGACCGTCTTGCCCGAGCCGAACGGACCGGGGACCGCCGCGACACCGCCCTTGGCGATTGGGAACAGGGTGTCGATGACACGCTGACCGGTGACCAGCGGTTTATCCGGGGAGAGCTTCTGTTTGTAGGGCCGCCCGACACGGACCGGCCATTTCTGCATGAGGGTGAGCGCCTGCTCGGAGCCGTTTTCGGTCTCGATGACCGCGACCGTCTCCGAGATGGTGTAATCCCCTTCGGTGATTGATTTCAGCTTACCGATGACCCCGACCGGCGCCATGATCTTGTGCAGGACCACTTCGGTTTCCTGCACCGTACCGATCACATCGCCGCCAACGACCGGGTCGCCAGCCGCCATCACAGGGGTGAAATGCCATTTCTTATCGCGGTCGAGCGAGGGAACCTCGACGCCGCGCTCGAGGGAGTTGCCGCTTTTGGCCATGATCGCTTCAAGCGGACGCTGGATGCCGTCGTAGATATTCGAGATCAGGCCAGGGCCAAGCTCAACGCTCATCGGGACGCCGGTGGACTCCACCGGTGCGCCTGGGCCAAGGCCGGAAGTCTCTTCGTAGACCTGCACCGAAGCCTGGTCGCCGTGGATCTCGATGATCTCACCGATCAGGCGCTGGTCGCTGACGCGCACGACGTCGAACATGTTCGCATCGCGCATCCCTTCGGCGATAACCAGCGGGCCGGCTACTTTTTTGATCGTACCTTTGCTCATTTTATGCATTCACCTACTATCTATTAGTTGCCGTTGAAGATAATATCGGAGCCGACCGCCTGCTCCACGGACTTTTTCACATTCAGGATCCCCATGCCGGTATTGCCCGAGACGCCGGGGATCGGGATAATCGCGGGGAGCGGGGCCAGACGGTAACGGTCGATCTCGGCTGGGATCTGCGCCGCGAGCGCTTCGGTGATATAGACGACCGCATACTCCCCTTCGGCGAGCTGGCGGAGCTTTTTAGAAGCCTCCACCGGGTCGGTGACAGGGAAGGTGTCCAGCCCGAGCGCGGCGAAGCCGTAGATGCTGTCGCGGTCCCCCATGACTGCTGTCCTATACATACATCTCCCTTACCCTTTCCCGGATCGACTGGTCGGAAAGCTGGTTGAGCTTGCCCGAGAGGATGATCCGAACCGATTTGATTTCGTTTTCGCGCCCGAGGATGTAAGCCGCCAGCGGCCCGATGCCAAAGCTCTGGAACTGCTGAGGGCGGATATAACGGATGATGAGGTTATCGCACCACCGCTCAAATGCGGACGGGGACTGCCGCAGCACCTCGACCGCGTCCGCATAGTCGGTGGTTGCGAGCAGGTCGCAGATCGAGTCCAGCCCCTCGGCGGCCGCCTTCGCAAGCCGGGAAGCGCTCAACGAATCGCACTCTGCAAGCGCGCGGCGGATGAAGTCCACCGGCTTGCCGGTGCGCGCGCACCGCACCGCAGTCTTGATATCGGCAGAGGCGACGGTCAGTTCCGCGTATTTGCGGATCAACTCGTCACGCGAGGCTTTGCCCGCCGTATAGACCGCGTCGAGCGCCGCGCGGTCGAGAATAATGTCGCAGAGCTGCCCGTCGCGGGTCTGCGCAAGCGCGTTGTACGCTTCCTCGGCGGGGCCGCGCATCGGGTCGGGCAGGGAACCCCAGTCCCGCTCCTGCACCGTGTGCAGCAGCTCCCGATGGTCGACCGTGCCGTGAGAGATGAACAGCCCGAAGTCCTCCGAACCGGTGCAGACCAGCTTGATTGCGGCTTTCAGGTTGTGGTAATCGTTGGTGTAGAGGAACACGTCAAAAACCGAGAGGTCGGGCACCAGCTCGCGCATCAGCGCCCAGGTCTTTTCCCGCTCTTCGGCGAGCAGGCTTTCGGCGGTGGGGTTGGCCTCCATCCCGCCCCAGCCCTTATCCTGCAACAGCCGGATGCATTCCTCATAGCTTTTGGCGGCGAGAAGCTGCTCGATCGTTTGATCGTTGAAGAGTGCAAGCTCGTTTGCGCGGATGCGTGCGACCGCATAGGTATATGATTCAGACATTTCTTGACCTCCTTTTACCGGACTGCACGCACGTCATGCGAACAAAAGGGCATGCACCTTATCCTGAAGCGACTCGCGCGCCGCATAGAACAGCGCCTCGAGCGAACAGTTCTCCTCAACGCCGCCGTAGGTCAGCACAAAGCCGCCGTCGATGTTGCAGGGCGTGCCGGAGATCGAAAGGGGGCCTTTCGCAGCCTTGGAGAGCGCCTCCGGGAACCCGTCGGGCAGACGGTTCAGGTCGGCGGCGGAGAAAGCGATCTCCCCCTCCTGCGGCAGCGAAAATTTAGCGGCCATCTTGAGAATCAGGTCGAAATACTCCTTGTCGGGCAGCGAACGGATCGACTGCTGGGCATCCGCGATCACCTCGGAGATGATCTGCTGTTTTGCGGAGAGCACCTCCCGGCGCACTGCGAGGTCGGCAGCGGATTTTGCCGCGGCGGAAGCGGCCTCCGCCGCTGTTTTCGCCTGCGCCGCAATCGCCGCACAGTCCGCCTTGGCCTGCTTCTGGGCCTCGGCGGTGTATGCAGCAGCCTCTTCTTTCGCCTGTGCGATGACCTCGCTGGCCGACTGGGCAGCTTCGTCCCGGATCTGCTTTACGATTTTTTCTAATCCTGTCATCGCAGAATCCTCCTAAACTTTGTAAGTACGGAACCGATTCCGCTTAAATGTTGATCGCGCCGACGCCGCTGATGGCGAGCAGGGAGATCAGCAGGGCAAGGATCGCGTAGGTCTCGACCATTGCCGGGAAGATCATCGCCTTACCAAACTGGTCCGGGCGCTTTGCAACCATGCTGATACAGGAGACGGATGCCTTGCCCTGATAGATTGCGGACATCAGGCCGGCGATTGCCATCGGCAGGCAGGCGAAGAAATACATGACGCCCTTGGCGAGCGAGATTTCGACCGGGGTGCCGATAACGCCGACATTGGACAGGCAGAGGAACGCGATCAGCAGGCCGTAGATGCCCTGGGTACCCGGGAGCAGCTGAAGGATCAGGACCTTGGAGAATTTCGCGGGGTCCTCGGTGGTGACGCCAGCGGCAGCCTGACCGGCAATGCCGACTCCAATCGCAGAACCTGCGCCCGCAAGACAGGCGGCGAGCGCCGCGCCCAGTATCGCAAATGCAATTCCCATATTAGCCATCATGATTAGTTTTCCTCCTTAAATTTGAAATATTTGGTATGAGCGGCAAACGGCGAGAACGGACGGCTGCCACCCTCATAAAACTTACCGAAGAATTCGACGAACTGTAGGCGGTTACAGTGGACATAAGCGCCCAGCAGCTCGATGCCGAAATTGAGTACATGCCCGACCAGAAAGACGAGCACAAAGAGGATCACACCGGGGATGGTTTTTCCACCCATCGAACCCATCTGGTTGATGACCGAGCCGACAACGCCGGTGGCGAGGCCGAGCGCGAGCAGACGGGAGTAGGAAAGGATGTCGCTGAGATAGCCGGTGACATTGTAAAGCTCATAAAGTCCCTGTGCAAACCGGACGGCCGGGTTGGAGCCGTCGCCGTTGGTGAGCACGATCCCGACCGCACCGACCGCGGCGATCCAGCCGAACACACTGCCGATGGCAGCAGGCACAGCGAACGGGAGCTGCAACACGCTGACCAGCATATCGGTCGAAAGCCCGAACACGATCAGCCCGCCGACGAGCATGTACCAGAAAACCACCTTACAGAGCGCGCTTTTATAGTCGCCATGCTTGAGGTGCAGGTAGAGCTGAATACCCAGGCCGGTGAATAGATGGACAACACCAACTGCCATCGAAAAGACGAGCAGCTTCATCGGGTCGTTAAGAGGCAGGAACCAGAGCGGCGGGATGCTGACCTCGTGCCCGAGGAAGGTGCGGGAAACGACGTTGACCACGTCGCCAAAATAACTGCTGAATACGATGCCCCATGCAGCGGTTGAGATGCCGCAGAAGAAGAACATCTTGATCATCTTGTGAAGTCCAGGTTCCATGTTTTTAAACTTCAGCAGGACCAGGCCGGTGCCGATGCAGAGCAGAGCGCCATAGCCGAAATCCGAGAACATGAGGCCGAACAGGAAGTAATAGAAACAGGCCATGATCGGGGTCGGATCGATCTCACTGCGCAGCGGCAGGCCGTACGACTCGAGCACCCCCTCGACCGGCTCCGCAAACCCGTTGTTGCGCAGTGCGCAGGGGACGTCCTCGTCCTCGCCGGGGTCTTCCAGCTCGACCGCGAGGTCAAACCGGCTGGTGAGCGCGGCTTCGAGCGCGGCAGCGTCCGGCTTGGGGATATACCCGGCCAGCAGGAAGGTGCTGCGCGACTGGGAGAGGCAGCCGATCGCCTGATACCGTTCGGCACGCATCGTATAGTAATCGGAAAGGAAGAGCAGGGATTCCCGCGCTTTGGCCTGTGAAATGATCTCGGCCTGTGCGCTCTGTACCGCCACCTCAGCCTCCTTGACCTGTTGAGAAAGGATGCCGATCTGCTCGGAAGGCGGGAGCTTGGACGGGGATGGGGGACGCATAAAGCCCATCGAACGGAGCGCTTCCTCAAGGGCAGGCGCATCGCCGCGCGGGACAACCGCCATAATGCAGGTCTGCTCGCTCGATTGGCTGATGAGGTCGATGTTGACCGCCTGCACTTCGGGAGCCAGCTCAGCGACCCGCCGGTAGAGCTCCTCCAGCGTGAGCGGCTCGGCGAACGACCCGATAAATGCCGCAGTGGTGCGGGTCCCGGTAAACCGCATCGAGACGTCGAGGCCCGCCCACGGGGCGAGCTGGTCGAGCTGGGTTTGCAGTTTCACCAGTTCCGCGCGGTTTTCCGCAATCTTCTTTGAGAGGGAAACCAAGTGGGACGCGGTCTCGTAGATTTCGTCACGCTTGCCGCAGAGCGCATCGTACTCTTTCCCGGAGATCGCCCGCCTGCCCTCGAACATGGCAAGCATCGAAGTCTTTTCCGGGACATACTCGTTGAGCACATCGACCGCTTGGCTGGCGGTGGAAGCCGCTTTTTCAAAGAGCGACTTCTGCTCCTGCGTGTCCGACTTGCCGAATACTTGGTCCTGTAGGGGCAGGTCGGTCAGCTCGACCGCGCCGCGCCGCTGCAGGAGTTCCAGAATCTGTTTACGATCCTTTTTGAGCGCGCATATGCTGATGCGTTGCATCTGCAATACCGCCATAAAACGATACCTCCTTTTTAGATGGGATCAGCGGGCTGCTAGACCAGCTCGGAGAGGATCAGATTGAGTGCCTCTTTCCGCCTGGACTGCGCCTGTGCGCGCAGATCGTCAATCTTCGACTCTGCCGCCTTGAGCGCTTCTTTCTGGAAACCCTCGCCCAGCAGGCGCGCCTGCTCAACCTCGAGGGCGGCACGCGATTTGGCATCGCCGATCATCTTGGAGGCTGCCTGTGCACAGTCGTTCTTGGCCTTGGCGAGGATGGATTCCCGCTCGAGCGCCGCTTTTTTGGCGGTCTCTTCGGCCGCAAGCTCTGCGTCCCGGATCGTCTGCACCGTGTTCTGGTTCATGCTTATCACCACCTGTTTTGCACCGTTTCAAGATGTATTTTTATCGCCATCCTATAAATAAGGAGAGGGCCTCTTTCCGAGGCACCTTTGTTATTGTACACGAAAATAAGGCGAAATGCAATATAAATTGGTGCGAAAAAAGAGCATCTTTTTCTGGATTTCGCAAGTTTTGCATCTGCGTCCTGCATTTTTTTACAGTGGGTTCCAGAGGCCCATTCCAGCCGGACCGCTGCAGCCGCAAGGGGATGCAGGCGGTGCCCGGCGCCCGATCGCGCGATATTGTAGTATTGGGAGGTTTGTGCTACAATATGCGCAGGAGAAAAACGGAGGAAAACGGAAGTATGGGAAAACTGGCTGTTGGGATATTGGCCCATGTTGACGCGGGCAAGACCACCCTTTCAGAGGCGCTGCTCTATCGGAGCGGCTGCCTGAAGAAGCTCGGGCGGGTGGACCATCGGGACGCTTTTTTAGATACCGACGCGCTCGAGCGGGAGCGGGGGATCACGATCTTTTCCAAGCAGGCGGAACTGCCGCTGGGGGAAGGGGGGATCACCCTGCTGGATACGCCGGGGCACGTGGATTTTTCGAGTGAGATGGAGCGGACCCTCGGGGTGCTTGACTACGCCATTCTGGTCATCAGCGGCGCCGATGGGATACAGGGGCATACCCGCACCCTCTGGAATCTGCTGGCCCGGTATCGGGTCCCGGTGTTTCTGTTCGTGAACAAGATGGACCTGCCAGGCAGCGACCAGGAGGGGCTGCTGTCCGCACTCAAAAGTCAGCTCGGGGAAGGTTGTACCGCATTCAGCGGCGAGGAGGACGAGCCGTTCTGGGAAGAGGTCGCACTCTGCGACGAGCAGGCGATGGCCCGTTATCTGGAGGATGGCGCGCTCTCGGATGCGTTCGTCGCTTCGCTGGTCGCGCGGCGCAGGCTGTTCCCTTGTTACTTCGGGTCGGCGCTCCGGCTCGACGGGGTGGACGCCCTGTTGAAAGGGCTTGAGCGGTTCACCAAAAGGCCGAGCTATCCGGAGGCGTTCGGCGCGCGGGTCTATAAGATCGGCCGCGACCCTAGCGGCGCGCGGCTGACCTTTCTCAAGGTGACCGGCGGGAGCCTGCGGGTCAAGACCCTGCTCACCAACCGCCGGGAGGGGATGCCCGAGAGCGCGGTCTGGGAGGGCAAGGCTGACCAGCTGCGCATCTATTCGGGGAGCCGGTACCGTCTGGCCGAGGAGGTATTTGCCGGGGAGGTCTGCGCGGTGACCGGCCTGGACGGCAGCCGCCCGGGCGAGGGGCTCGGCTGTGAAGCGGCAGGGGAGCCGCCCGCCCTCGAACCGGTGCTGACCTACCGGGTGGAACTGCCCGAGGGATGCGACCCGCATCTCGCGTTTCGGAAGCTGCGGCAGCTTGAGGAGGAGGACCCCCAGCTCCGGCTTTCCTGGGACGGGCAGCTGCGTGAAATACAGGTCCGGCTGATGGGCGAGGTGCAGATGGAGGTGCTTCAGCGGCTGATCCGGGAGCGGTTCGGCTGGGAGGTTTCGTTTGGGACGGGGAGCATCGTCTACCGTGAGACGATTGCCGCCCCAGTGGAAGGGGTCGGGCATTTCGAGCCGCTGCGCCATTACGCCGAGGTGCATCTGTTGCTGGAACCGGGCGAGCCGGGGAGCGGTTTGCAGTTTGGGACCGTGTGCAGCGAAGAGATGCTCGACCGCAACTGGCAGCGGTTGATTCTCACCCATCTGGAAGAGCAGGTGCAGCCCGGCGTGCTGACCGGTTCGCCGGTCACCGACCTGCGGATCACACTGGTTGCCGGGCGCGCCCATGAAAAGCATACCGAGGGAGGGGACTTCCGGCAGGCGACCTACCGGGCGGTGCGGCAGGGGCTGATGTCTGCCGAGAGCATCCTGCTCGAACCGTGGTACCGGTTCCGGCTGGAACTGCCCGCTGGGTCGGTGGGCAGGGCGCTCAACGATTTACAGCGGCGGCATGGGCAGGTTGACCCGCCCGAAACAGCGGGTGAGAATGCGGTCCTGACCGGCTCTGCCCCGGTTGCCTGTATGCGGGATTACGCGGTCGAAGTCGCGTCCTACACCCGCGGGCAGGGCAGGCTTTCCTGCACCCTGCTGGGCTATGCGCCCTGCCATAACCAGCAAGAGGTGGTCGAGGCATTCGGCTACGACAGTGAGCGGGACCTCGAACATCCGGCTGATTCGGTGTTCTGCGCGCATGGCGCGGGCTTCACCGTCAAGTGGGATCGAGTGCGGGAATATATGCATGTCGAGAGCGGGATTTTATCCGGGAATGCCGGTATGCAGGAGACGGAATCCAGGACAGAGGTTCCCTCGCGGGCCGTTCCAGCCTACGGGGGGAGCCTCGAACAGGACAAGGAACTTCTGGCGATTTTTGAGCGCACCTACGGCCCGGTCAAGCGCCGGGCAATGGCCCCGCAGTCCACCCTTTCCCGCGCCGAACGGGAGGGAACGGAAAAACCTGCGCCGGTCCCACTGCCTGCCGGACCGGAATACCTTCTTGTTGACGGGTATAACATCCTCCATGCGTGGGACGAGCTGAAAGAGATTGCCCGCGACAATCTGGACGCCGCCCGTGGGAGTTTGATGGACCTGATGAGCAACTATCAGGGGTATTGCGGCTGTGAGGTGATTCTGGTGTTCGACGCCTACAAGGTGCCGGGGAATCCGGGTTCGGTCACCCGATACCATAATATTTATGTGGTCTACACCAAAGAAGCGGAGACCGCCGACGCATATATCGAGAAGGCCACCTACGAGATCGGGAAGAACCATCGGGTTCGGGTGGCCACCTCGGACAGCGCGGAACAGCTGATTATTTTGGGACATGGGGCGCTGCGGCTTTCGGCGCGGGCGTTTCGTGAAGAGGTCGAACTGGTCGAGGGAAAGATTTCCGCCGCGCTCGCACGCAACAACCGGCGGGTGAAATCCGAGACCATGCGGGATGCATTTGAAAAAGCCGAACAGTGACAGCCTGTCCGGCTTTGGGAAACGAAAGCTTTACGCAGAGCCTGTTCAAGCTCTAAAGTTTTACTCGATTTTTTTCAAAAAATCGCGGGGTCGAGGGGCAGAGCCCCTCGCCGCCGCGCGCACTGCAAGCCGCCGCGGAGCGGCAAGAGGGGGCTTTTTGCAAGAGAAAAAGCCCCCTGTGAAAGATGCTGCATAAATTCTAAAAAGTTTCGGACGGATTCTTTTCAGGCGCTTTATGAAAAGACGCCTTTTGCGCCTTGCAGCTGCGGCAGAAGAAAAAGCACTGCCGCGAGGAAGAGGATTGCTAAACGGATCATCTGGCCGTTTTGTCCGGACATGGAAAGCCCTCCTTTTTCCACAGGGTATGCGGAAAAAGGAGGGGATGTGCGGGATCATAGAAACAGCATCCAAAAGACGCAAAACAGCAGCAGGACGCCGGCGGAAATCAACAGGATCGGAAGACACCCGGGACGGCATCCACCCGGACGGCACCGGCGGATGGGAGGGCGGCAGTCACAGCATTTCATAAGGCAGCCTCCAAAGCAGGAAAATCAAAAAAGAGGGGTTCCGCATAGGATAGAGCGGGAGGTGAACAGGCAGATGAACCATCGTCAGGCAGGGTACATGCGCTGGAACCAGCAGAATTTTTGGCCGCGGCAGGACTGGAACCATCCACGTCAATCGCCAATCGCTGAACCGGTCCGCCCGAAGATTCCGGAACCGGCCCCGGTCTATCGCGCGGAACCACAGTACCGGATCAATTCGACCGAGGCAAAACTGGTGCGGTTTTAGGTCACGAGGGCGGCAGGCAGAAAGCCGACAGGGCATCTTCAAACAGCTGGATGTGCAGCTGTTCATCCAGCGCGAGACGCCGCAGCATCGCCGAGACCTTCCCGTCCCGGATCTGACCGGCGTGCACGCGGTAGGTATGGCAGGAAAACCGCTCGGCTTCGATATTGCCGCGGAGCATCTGCACAAGGCTTGGGCTGGCATAATCGACCATCCCCCCGTTCCATGGGGTGCACCCTGGCGAACAGGGGGCATAATAGCGCGGCTCCCCGCCGAGCAGGCGGATGAGCTGCCCGAGGATGTCAAGATGCTTCATCTCGACCATCGCAATCCGGATTAGCAGGCGGGAAAGCTCGGGACACGATTCCTGTAGCATCCAGCTCTGGTAGCAATACCGGGTGATAGCGGTCAGCTCGCCGCGCCGGGAAGCAAAACTTTTGGAAAGCAGCGCTACATAGCGGCAGTCCTGCCCGCAGACAGCGATTTCCGGATAGGGTGCAGGGTCGGCAGTGGGCGGAAGCGGCATAACAAATCCTCCTGCGTTTTTTCAAAACATTTATGGAACATCTCTATGCACGCTGCACCGGCAGTATGCCTGCAAACAGGAGGAAAGCCTGTTCCCTCTCCCTGACATGGGAGCGGAAACAGGCTTTCCTTTTCTGGATGGGCGGAGCGGTCAGGACTGTGTAGGGCCGCTCTGGCACATCAGCTTTTCTGCATAGCCGCGCAGCTCCTCCTCGCTGGAAAACTGAATGCCGCACTGTTTAATCGTTGCCTGTACTACCGGCGGCAGGGATGAAAAATACTGCCCATCGGATGCGTTTTGGTTGTTGTTTAAAAGTGGATTTTGCATCGAATAAAACCTCCTGCTTTGATCGCTCACTGGCAGGGGATCGCTCCCCTACCAGACAGTATGTCCGGAAATCGGGCGTCTATCACGGAACCGGCAACAACCGGCCGGGGCAGGCATACAATGGTTTGACAGGAGGTGAGCAGATGAATCTGCAAAATGGACAGATTACAGTGAGGGAAGTCCTTTCAAACCCGAAGGCGCGCGCCCTGCTCCAAAGGGAATATCCCGCGCTGATGAACCATCCGCTGCTGGGCATGGCACAGAGGATGAGCCTGAACCAGGTGTTGGGCATGGTGCGCGGGAAGGTCCCACAGCAGCAGATCAATCACCTGATTGGACAGTTAGGGAAGCTGTAACCCGCTCCGCTTTTTGGAAAAGCGGTTGCATTTTGAGCGGGTTTGTCATAAAATAGACAGGAAAAAAACCGGAAAGGGAGAAGCAGATGGCAAAGACGTGCGAACTGCCGAATCTGGATTACTTCAGTTTTGGCAACCCTTATCTCGGGAGCGTGGACTCCTTTCGCTACCGGGTATCCCCGTCCGGGGAAACGATGACAGCCGAGGTTTACCTTGATGTCTGTTATGAGAAAGCACAGGTGCTGGACAAGGCGGAATTCCCGGTCGATGCGGGTGGGCTTGCCCGGATGGCAGAATGGCTCGCTGAAAAACTGAGGGCCTACGGCTGAACCGGCGCAACCAGTGAAACAGAGGCTTTGCGGTATGAATTTACAAAAGGTTCATAAGCGGCCTCTGTTTTTGTGCTATACTGGTTCACGTTATTTGACGAAAGAACCATTGGCATCTGCCAAAATCAGGAGTTCAACTGGAGGATTTTTTAAAATGAAAAGATGGATTTCGATCCTGCTTGCGCTGATGCTGGCGGCAGGGATTTCGGCTTGCGGCACGCAGGGGGCGGATTCCTCATCCGGGACCGGGCCGGAGGAGCCCGCATCCTCCTCTTCCGAGGCGGAGAGCAGTAGCTCTGGCAGCGCCTCCGATGTGGAGGCGCCGGAAATCCCGGCGGAAAAGCCGCTTCATGGAGACGAGCTTTCGGCGGCCGAGCTGGCGGAAAAGATCGACGCGCTTTATAATGGTACCGGCGACTACGCGTCCCTGCCGGTGCTGACCCTCGAGACCAGCGAAGGGACCATCAAAATCCGGCTGTTTCCGGAGCAGGCTCCCAAGGCGGTTGAAAATATTGTGACCCATGCGAAGGAGGGCTATTACGACGGGCTGACCTTCCACCGGGTCATCAAGGATTTTATGATCCAGGGCGGCGACCCCGAAGGGACGGGGGCCGGCGGCGAGAGCGTATTTGGCGAGCCGTTTGAAGACGAGTTCACCGATCTGCTGCACAACTTCCGGGGTTCCCTTTCGATGGCGAACGCGGGCTACAGCACCAACGGCAGCCAGTTCTTTATTGTGCAAAACCCCAGCGCGATCAAGAGCGATGAGGAAGCGGACCAGTTCCTGACCATGATGTACCAAAACCGGATTGTTTATCAGGCGAGTATGCGGCTGGACGCGGTGATCGACCAGATCACCACGCAGGAGCAGTTCAACGCGGTCTATGAGCAGCTCAACAACGAGCTGCTGGCAAAGATGACCGACGGTGTCCCGGACGATTACCGGGAGCGGATGCAGCCGGTGATTGAAAAATACCGGGAGCTCGGCGGCACCCCGCATCTGGACTATATGCATACCGTATTTGGGTTTGTGACCGAGGGAATGGAGGTTGTGGACAAGATTGCCGCGCTTCAAAGCGACGAGGTGGACGAGGGCGGCAACCCGACCGGCAAGCCAACCAAAGAGATCAAGATCGTAAAAGCAACGGTTGCGGAATAAGCGCCTGTTCAGAATCTTTTTCAGAGGGCTCTTAGGCCGGAGCGACGCTTCCCGGGATAAGGATTCCGCGTCCTGCGGGGCGCGGCCAAAGGCTCTGCCTTTGGAAACCGCGATTTTTTGAAAAAAATCGAGTAAAACTTTCGATTTGAAACAGGTTCTAAAAAGGCGGCGGGTGCGAAAGCCCGCTGCCTTTCATCTGTGACGGAGGGAAACGATGAAACTGTTTGTGCGGGAAAAGGCGTTTTACAAGATGCTTTTGACGATTGCGGTGCCGATCGCACTGCAAAACCTGATTACAGTATCCGTCTCGCTGATGGACACCCTGATGATTGGGCAGCTCGGCGAGACCCAGCTTTCAGCGACTTCGATCGCCAACCAGCTCTGGTTTATGCTGATGATCGTCTGCTTTGGGGTAGCGGGCGGTGCGAATGTCCTGATTGCCCAGTATTGGGGCAAGGGGGATGTGGAGGTAATCAAACGGGTACAGGCGATGACCTACAAGATCAGCCTTGCGGCGGCGCTCTTCTTCGGGTCGGTTGCGCTCCTCTTCCCCCGCCAGTTTATGGGCATCTTTACCACCGAGCAGGCGGTAATTGAATACGGCGCGCAATATCTGCGGGTCATCGGTTGGTCCTATCCGCTTTATGCGATGGCCAATGTCGCAATCATGATGCTCCGCTCGGTTGGGACGGTGAACATCTCGGTGGTCGTCTACCTGACTTCGTTGGTAGTCAACACCTCCCTCAACTACTGCCTGATTTTCGGAAAATGCGGGTTTCCGCGGCTCGAGATGCGCGGCGGCGCGGCGGCGACCGCCTGTGCGCGGTTGGCCGAGTTTGCGATTACCGCCTATTATATCCTGCGCCGGGAGGGGAAAATCCGGTTCCGGCTTTCGGACCTGCTCCCCAACAACCGCGCCCTTTACCGCAAATATATCGAGATCTCGATCCCGGTGATCGGCAATGAGCTGATGTGGGGGTTGGGCATCTCGATGGTCGCGGTGGTCATCGGGCGGATGGGCACCAACTTTGTCGCGGCAAACAGCATCTATTCGGTGCTCAACCAGTTTGTTTCGGTGATGATCTTCGGGGTAGGCAATGCCGCGCTGACCATCATCGGCAACACGATCGGCAGCGGAGATTATGAGCTTGCCAAACAGCGGTCGCTCACCCTGCTGATGCTCTCGCTCGGCCTGGGGCTTTTTTCGGCGGGGGTCACCCTGCTGCTCAGCCCGGTGGTGGTCTCTCTCTATAACCTCTCAGCCGAAACGGTGGGGATCGCCCTCGCGATCAACCGGCTGGGCGCGTTGATTGTCTTTTTCCAGTCGATCGCGCTCATTGGGATGGTTGGGGTGCTCCGCGCAGGCGGGGACGCGAAGTTCGTTTTGCTCTGTGAGGTGATCTTCCTCTGGCTGGTCGCGGTGCCCGCCGGGTTTTACACCGGGCTGGTGCTCGGGTGGCCGGCCGCCCCGGTATTCCTGCTGCTCAAATGTGACGAAATCCTGAAATCTATGGTGTCGGTGGTGCGGATCGTCCGGTTCCGATGGCTGCGGGATGTGACAGGGCGTTAGTTTTGGAGTTTTTCACAAAAATACCAGCTTTTTTATGCCCGGTTTTGCAAATGCATCTTGACAAGGGGCGGATAGATCGAGTATAATGGCTATATGTTAATTATGTTGTTGGGACTTTGGCACATTGCAGGCAATCAGGGGGAGATCGGATGAATGCAGTTTCCCTTCCGGAAGCTGTGCTTTTTCGGACGGAAAGCGATGAGCAGCTTGTGGTGCGGGCCAAGGACGGCGATGATGAGGCGCTGACAGCCCTGATCCAGCGGTATGCACCTTTTGTCCGGATGAGGGCAGGCGCCTACGGCGTGAAGGAACTGGATGCGGATGATCTGTATCAGGAGGGAATGATTGCCCTGCTCACCGCAGTACGCAATTACCGAGCAGATTTGAGCAGCAGTTTCCGGACGTTTGCGTCGGTCTGTATCAACAACAAGTTAAACAGTGCATTACGCGCGCATATGCGGGAGAAGAACGCCCCGATGCGCGGATATCTTTCGCTCAGTGAACCAGAGGTTCCAGAGCAAGCGCTTACAGCGCACACGCTGGACCCGGAACAGTTTGTGATCCAGAGCGAGGAGACCGATGCACGCAACAAGCGGATCGAAACTCTTTTGTCCTTATTTGAACGGCAGGTCTTAAAACTGTATCTCAGCTCATATTCTTATGAAGAGATGTCGAAACAACTCGGTTCATCCACCAAAGCTGTTGACAATGCCTTGCAAAGAGTGCGGCGAAAGCTGCGGACGGTATACCCTTGAGTGATGCGCCCGCGTACCCCTATTTTGTGACAGTCCCGTAGAGGGATTGCATATATACCCTTTGGCACCTATTGGCAGAGCTTGGAATCAATCTCGGTCTACGCAGTTCCAGCGGGTAAATCCAATTTTTAAGCGAGGTTATCAAAATGTACACAGACAAAACACTAACATGCAAAGAGTGCGGAGCCGAGTTTGTTTTTACTGCTGGCGAGCAGGAGTTTTATGCTGAGAGAGGCTTTGTGAACGAGCCCCAGAGATGCAAGGCTTGCCGTGACGCGCGCAAGAACAATGCGAGACCCCAGAGAGAGATGTTTACCGCTGTCTGCGCGAACTGTGGAGCTGAGGCGAAAGTTCCCTTCCAGCCCCGTGAGGACCGTCCGGTTTACTGCTCCGACTGCTTCGCAAAGATGAAAGACGCGCAGTAATTTGTATGAAGTGAAAACACGTTCGCTCCGGCGCTTGTCCGGAGTGGATGTACGCAAAATCAGCGGCGGATGGGGATTCTCCCGTCTGCCGCTGATTTCATAAAACTTCTTCCGATGTAGGGGGCTTTTTCACTTGCAAAAAGCCCCCTATTCAGCTTGTTGATTGCATCGACAAGCTGCTGGACGGGGAACCCGGATCGCTTCATCTCGCTATGCTCGATTCGCTTCCTTGTTTCCCCGCCAGTACCACCCTTCCTCTTGCTCAACCGCTTTGTAAGCGGTTGAGCGCTTCGAGGTATTTTTGTCCGGCACATGTCCGGACAAAAATGGAATCGCCCTTCGGGCGGCAATTCACCCCAAAAATGCGCTTCTCAGGATAAGGCGTTCCGCCGCATCTCCGCGCTAAGAGCCGCCTACGGCGGTTGCGCTCCGAAACGCTGCGCTGCGGCTTGCAGTGCGCGCGGCGGCGGGGGCCCAGGGCGCATGTTGTTTTGGATTCCCGACCAAAACAACGCCCTCGCTGCCCGGGCTTTCAGCCCGGAGCGCGCAAAGCGCGACGCTCGGGCAGGATGCGCCCCACAAGAGGGGCGGCAGTGCCCCCCTCTTGTGAGAACTCC
>JAETRV010000105.1 GCA_021770005.1 Anaerotruncus sp.
AAGGACGACCCGCATACGACGCTGGCTACGGACGGCGAAACGCCTGCCGCAGTACTCGAAGCTCTTGAGAAAGAGGGCTATCACGTCGAAGAGCTGGAATACAGCGTTTATCACTACGATAAAGGCCCTCAGATGCCCGACGCTCCACAAGCCGAGGAGTTCGAGTCAGAAGAGGATTTTACTGAGGCTAAGGAGGAGTACGAGGCCGAAATGGCGGCGTTTGCCGAAGAAACTCAGCGGTTGGAGTTCGACATCTCGGAAGGACGGGTGCGCAAATACGCCATCATCGGCAACCTCGATATTGAAATCCGCTACGAAGAGATCGAGGACGAGGAGCGGGAAGTGACGGTAAACGAGGGGCAGGACGATGAGCATAAGGTCTTCGTCACCGTCGTCCCGCCTTCTCCGCTGGAAGGGCTGATGCAGCAGGATCGCCGCAACCGGGAAATCTGCTACGAGCATATCACGACCGATATGAAGCGTGTCTTTCTCGATGTGAAGGTTGCGAACAAGCCCTTGCAGAAAGAGGAGCAGCAGATGTTCTACTACGCCGTGATGCAGCGCGTAATGAGCGACTCGAAACTCCGTCAGTGCGGTTTCCGACCCAAGGACGGCTCTTACCTGACCGACCGGGAGCAGTTTGCCGCGGCGGGACGCATTACGGTCAAGCAGCAGGCTGCGTTGGTTCGCGCGTTTCTGGTGGACTACTTCCGATCGGCAGCTCCGGAGTATGGATGTACGGACGAAACGCTCCTGACGGGAATGATGTGCCGCTTTGCGGATCTGAACTTCTCGGAGCAGAGCCAGAAGGTGCAGCAGGAGTATCTGAAAGTCTACGAGCGTCGCAAAGCCCGTCTTCAGGAACAGATCGACGCTTTGCAGGCAAAAGCCGAGGCCGAGGAGATGGCGGTTTCGATGCAGGAGGCACCGGATGCCGAACCGGAGATGCTCGAGCTGCTGCCGGACGAGACGCCCGCTATAGAACCCACCCCGGAGCCGCTGATTATTCCTATGAACCCGGATATCGAACCCGATATCCGGATGCCTGAGGAGATGAAAACGGCGGCATAGTAACAACATGAACTAAATGTCCAAACCGACGGAGCAGGTCATGCCTGCTCCGTCTTTGCATTACTACTGTTATGAATAAGATTTCAGAGATTCCGGAACAGACACCTATTGCAGAAAAACCGACAGTAGAGATGCCCGCCGATCCGTGGCGCTGCGGGGCGTGCGGTTCGCTGCGGGTATCCTGCCAAGTCTGGGTGGACAGCAACACGTACGAAGTACAGTCTATGGCGGAAGACAAAGATGACTTATGGTGCGACGACTGTGCAGAACACACCCGTCAGGTACGCGAGAGCGAATTGATGTCCGATACGGTCGAGCCGTGGTGGAATGACGGAACGACAGAAGAAGACCGGGAAATTATCACCGGACTGAATCCGGAAAATTTCAGCCCGAAGGATGATCGCAAGGCTTTCCGCGATGCCTGCGACATGTGGTGGAACGGCAGGACGAACGACGAGAAGATCCGTCTCTGGCGGCAAGCTACCGCTCCGGAGGAAGAATAACGTAAAGATAAGAGCCATGAATAAGAATCTGATTGAAAAGATCGCTCCGCAGTTGACGGAGCTGATGATAAAGAAAATGGAGACGCTCACCGAGGAGTGGCGCAAGCCGTGGATCGCCGACCTTGCGCACGGTCTTCCGCGCAATCTGCGCGGCACGCCCTACCGGGGCGGGAATATCCTGATGCTGCTGTTCCTCTCGGAGATCGCAGGCTACAGTACGCCGCTTTTTATGACGTTCAAGCAGGCCAAGGAGGAGGGTCTGAACATCCTCAAAGGCTCCGGTTCGTTCCCGGTCTTCTTCTGGAAGCTGTATATCCGCCATAAGGAGACCCGCAAGAAGATTGAGTTGGCGGACTATTACCGCCTGCCGCAGGAGCAGCGGCGGCAATACGACGTGCTGCCCGTGATGCGCTATTACCCGGTCTTCAACATCGACCAGACGGATATGTCGGAACAGCAGCCGGAGCGTTACGCCGCGCTTACGACACCGACCGGAACGAAAGACTATTCGGACGGTCTGACGTGCGAATCCCTCGACCGGATGCTGGCGGAGCAGGCGTGGTTATGCCCCATCCTGCTCAGATCCGGCAACAGGGCGTCCTATTCACCGACGCTCGACCGGATCGTCTGCCCCGAGAAGCGGCAGTTTCCGGAGGGTGCGGCGTTCTACACGACGCTTCTTCACGAAGTCACTTATCCTAACTTTTATATTATTCCAACTAATCGTGCAATCGCCTGATATATAGACAGATTATCAGATAAAAGTTTGGATAATATTTTTCTTTTTTATTACATTACAGGTAA
>JAETRV010000005.1 GCA_021770005.1 Anaerotruncus sp.
GGATAGATGATCCTGCCTGATCGAAAACATATGTGGTGAGGTTATCCAGATTGTAGTCTAGCCAGCCTTTATAGGCCATGGGGATTTTATCCGCATAAACGAGGAACTTGGCCCACAATGAAGTCGTAACCGATCGTTGGGGGTTGTCCTCATCTCGAGACTTCACATATCGTAACTGGTTCGCCATGATCCCAAAATATGCAGCGGAGATACTGCCTGTAGACCTCCAAGCAGAAATAAAACTGTCGGCTGCATCATCCCGCAGCTGATACTCAAGCCGAATCCAATTCTCGGGGACTTCCTCCGCCGATCGGCCGGCGCGTAACCGCTCCATGGACTTATCATATATCCTAAGACGCATCCGGCTAGACGGGGCGCCGAAAATAATAGACCTCTCCTTAGTGCCAATGCTGACAAGATAATCCCGAAACCGGGATACATAACGCTCGGCAAAGGTATATTTGATTAACTTATCCATGGACAACTGCCCGAAGGTATCACATGCGATATCCAGACGTGAAATATTATGTACTTTGTAGCCCCGTATCTGCTGGATAAGAGCCAGCCAGTCAAGGTCTGGCCGCAAACTCTCATAAAGCCTGCACCCCTGCCCAGACATCTGCAAAAGAATGGTATCACAGCCGCCCCAACCAAGGGTAATTCCCCCGCAAACATAAGCCACTGTATAGCCGTATAACCCTCTGCGGGCCATAAACTGCAAATCGCCAAATTTCCAATCGTGGCAAAGATAGTCCAGTATTTCTGTATCTGTCAAGTATTCGATTTTGTTCCATTCTTTATCCACTCCCCATTGTGCCATACAACATCCTACCCCTATCGTACAAGTCAGATAATCTACTAAGATTTTAGGTTGCAAACAAATCCCTCCTAAATATGCATCATAAGCTGTTCTACAGCCAATATACTTGTTGTTTCTGCCCTCGTGCTACAGTACGAGGGCTTAAGCCCCTCATGCTGCCCGCAAACGGGCCTATCCCCCCCTTCGCGCCCGCCCTTCCCAGGCCCGGCCCGGCGGTTCCTTCCCCGGCTACCTTTTTTCGGCATTGAAAAGTTGAAATCGAAGATTCCAACTTTCCAACGCCGCTACTAGGGCATTGAAGCCGTTAAATATTGGAAATATTTAACGGCTTCAACACCCTCTACTAGAGGGCTGCCGCCCTCTTCCCCCTGACGGGGAGAAGTGGAATATCAAAGATATTCCACTTCTCTCCCGCCCGTGGGAATTCACCCGCTCCCGGATAAAGAGAATATAAGGGGTGCCCCCTTCGGGGGGGCCGCTCGCCCCTCACTTTGTGGGGGCCTGGTGTGCCCTTCGGGCGCGGCTTGCCGGCCCTCGGGGGGCGGGGGGCCATTCCGCCGGGCCGGGCCGGGAGGTCGGGCGGGGACTTGGAGGGTACTAATAACCTCGCTCATCGCGCGGTATAAACTCTCTACCTGCTAAACGCTCTATCACCTCAAATGTATCATAACTTGATCTCAGACTATTAGATTGCACAAAGTAAACGGTGCGGATTGGCTTGCACCTCTTTTTGACGCTATAGGCGCTGTCCCCGGATGTATCGTATTCGGCAGCATCATATTCCCGGTACCATGTGAGACGTCCCCAAAACGTCCGGCAAACCATGACACTAAACGCTTGCTCCCGTATCGGTTTGACCACTCGGCTATATACCTGTGCGGATGCAATGATCTTGACCCGCTGTTTGCGTTGTTGGCTTATCTGTGACAAAAGTGCTTCCGGAAAGTCCTTCCACTCTTTAGCGGAGTACTCGCCGTGAATCTCGTCAATTGCGAACACGACCCCCTGTTCCCCATTGCGAATCTCAAAGAAATCTTGCCAACTGGACATTACATGTGTTGCGTGGGTGTAAGCAAAGTTTGTAACTATTAAAGCGTCCGGAAACCGCTTATGGACCATATCCAGATAATGCACCATAGAAATAGTCTTGCCGCTCCCCTGTCAGCCGACAAAGATTGTAAACCCGAAGTAATCAAAGACATCTGCCCGGGCCTGCCGGGTGAGGAAGTCCCAGACTTTCCAGCGCATAAAATCGTAAGGGAGGAAAGAAATTTCAAGAGACTCGAGCCGATCGGCGGCGAGGTATTCGCCATACATTCGATACCGGACGATAAAAACCACAAAAAACAGGATAACCCCAAGCACCGCAAGCCCAAATAAAGTACCAATAAAGGATAGGATACCGGAAACCACTGGGCCGAAAATCTTAACCGCAATCGCGAACATATCTACGTTAGCCATTATGACACCCCCGGTATCTTGCGGACTACCCACATAATAACAGACCAGATTGCCCGCAGGTTATAGCAGATGATGATAAGCAAAAGACAGGTGCCCACTACTGGGATAGAGACAGCGAGATTTGCAGCATGTATCAAATCCACAAAAGACTGGACATAATCCCGCATGAATGAAAAGTCCGGCAAATTGGGAAACAGGCTAAGGACAAGAAAAATCAATGCCTTGAGCAAGTCCATCAGCAATTTGACAACCATAAGACACCTCCTGAACGATCTTTAGAAAAGGTCAAGCCCTTTGCGTTTTCTCGACTTCCTCCAAATAAATGATTTCATGACCAAACAGAATCGCCGGTATATCGCAAAGGCTCAAAATAGGACAAATCGTATCGAACGAATCAAAGATGCAAAGATCACCAAATAAATCTTCGCCCACCCAAAACCCCTTCGGCAAATAGTAAATCTTTGCACTATCAGTCCGGCCTTCATAATGGAACATATCCTTAGACCAAGGCACAAGAGAGAAATAGAAGCCAATCTCCCCTATATCATAAGCTTCTATACAATAATTGCGGTAGATAACTGCGGTGTTTCGTAAGTTCACCATGACACAAGCCCCTTATTGCATATAGATTGCCAAGAGGTAGACAAACCAGAAAAAGTGCCAGAAGAAAAAGAGCAGGCTAAAGAAACCATAGAAAAAACGCCAAAAGAAAAGGACATTGTCTACAAATAACTTGAAAAACCTAACCAAGAAAGCACCTCCTATTGTTCAAACAAAACGACAATACGCCGGTAACAAGCAATCGCTGTATAGACAAGGATAATCATGGTCAAGACCGGCTTTAGCCATTTAAGATATGGCCGGGCGTACTCAATTACATCAACCTTGATCTCTGGAGACCCTTCGAACATCTCCCCAGCGTCAATATGCCACCAAAGATTAGTGGTCACTATATTGTCATCCTGCAACTGCAAAAATGCATCCCGCATAATCTCATAGAGTTGGAGCAGGCCAGTAAACTTGTTATTTGCAGCGTCTTTGACCTCCTGATACCAATCCTCAAAGTAACCAGCATCCGGGACAATCAGCCCGACCAGCTTGTCCCAAAAAGTATTAAGCCAGGACATAATGCTGCCGCTACCTTCAGAGGTGGTTGCCCGATCATCAATAATTGTCCATCGTTCCGCTGGTATTTCTACCCGGCAATCACTGTTGTCATCAGACTGCACATTCAATGTAAGCCCAGTCCGGATGATCTTGCCAAGCGGCATTTTCGCTTCAGGAATCGTGGAAATATTGGCATGCTGCATATATTTCAGGGTTGGGTAATGGAAAACAAACACATCTGCATGCAGCTGCTCCCTGCAAAGCATCTCCCCAGCCGAGAAATCCACCTTGAGGGAATCGCGGGGGCTATCAAACAGGAACATCATGATTGCCGGATTGCCTTGGCTCAAGGTGTTACCGCTGGTATAGGTCAACATCCCGCGATTGGTGCCGGTTGCTTGAAAAGCCTGCTCATATAGGGACATATCCCCATCAGGGAGACCATACCCGGCAATCTGAAAAACGCCAATCGCCATAGTAGAGCCGTCCTTGCTGTTGTACGGATAACATACAGAGGAATCTAGCGTCATAGCAGCAACCGACAGAGGACAGATGGAAAGAAGCAGCGCCGCCAGAAGAAGTGCAAAGAATCTCCTCAAACGAAGTCCCCCCTACTGCCGCGAATAATGCTTGATGATACGCAAAATCAAATAGATACCCATAATGGCCGCAAGTACCAGGAACCCAACAAAAACCGCATTGCCGATATGTCGGCGAACCCACCGGAAAAACGTTAGCCAAATGCTGGTGTTGTAAACCACATACTCTGGATTTCCAGCCGGAACTTCCGGCTCTTTTGGGGGTGAAATGGTAGGCTCGTCCGGCTCGCTGGAACTTGGCGGCTCCGGATCCGGTTCATCTTCTCTGACATCGTCTTTAACAACAAAGGTCTGCATATCTGTAATCACCCCATAATAACGCGAAGAAACCGATTCAAGTACAGATCGGATACCATTATCAAAAAAATAGAAGCCGACCGAATCCGCATATGACGTTGGAGACTCCCAAGCCCCTTTTATAGCTTTATAAAGAACACCCTGCTTGTCAGAGCCAGATGAGCCTAAATAAAATTGAAACGTATAACCTTCAGTAGCCTTAAAATTAGTAGAAGTAGAAGAAATAGCGCTTGTAGGGGCGGCATATACAAAAAAATAAGTTACAGAGTAAAAAAAGAAAACTTTATAATTCGGATCATTAAGCCATTCTCCCATTACCATTTTCCAAGCTTCACGATTAGCAGTAGTATTGTATGCCGCATTTGCCCCTTCAAATTTGACATTCATCTGATAAGCGTCAGACAAACCAGAGCCTGAATAAGGAAGCAAAAATGCAAGAATATTAGGTGGAAGGTCATTATAATTGAATTCCCGAACAAGTGCGGAAGAAGGAACCGAAAGCGTCAGGACGAGAACCAGCGCACAAACTACCGATACAAGCCGCTTTCCCCCATTTTTGAATAACATTTTGTCTCACCTCATCAACCAATCTTACCTGCAAAATATTTTAAAACCTTAACAACCAAGCCCGGAGTGACAATCATAGCGAAAACAAGAATTGCAGGCCACATACACTCATGTATAGCACGCCGAATAAAGCTATCAAAAATTATAAGAGCTCGAGAGTCCCAAGGCACATAGATCATAATAACCACCTTTCATGATTCAGGAGGTCATGCAGCGTTTCCGCGGTTTTGCTACGCAAAATCCCGCGGAAAACGCTTGCATGACCTCATAAAAAAGACAAGGACGGTTGATTATCCGTCCCTGTTCCCCGCTCCCGCATCAGCTCAGGAACTTTTTGATGACTTTCGGAATCAGCGTTACCCCCAGCAGGATTGCAAAGATTGCAATACCAATTGGGATGATAACAGCAAGGTTTGATGCAACGCCCTCTACTACTGGCTTGAGCATGTCCGTCGTGATCGCTACAGACTCGAGACCTGTAGTGATATCACCCGTACCGGGAGTACTGGAAGCAAACGCAGGAACCGAAAGAGCGACGGGAACAACCGCAGCACCAGCGGAAACCACTATCTGACGCTTGCACCCAACGCAAAATTTCTTGATACGATCAACCATAATTGAAACCTCCTTAAAAAATTTATATCAACCCTCACGGGCCAATACCTAATTATCATGGAATGCTGACTTGACAAAGATTTTATAGAACCACCAGCAGACAAGCGCGAATACGAGGATAGCATATGTAAGCGGGACAAGCCCATAGAGGAAAGTATGAAAATTGTCATGCAGACAAAGGATTGCAAGCCGCCAGTCCCCACTATCCGCAATACGGGCCATCCCAGAATCTACATACTGCATGATTATCCCCCCTGCCAAATGTCCACTGTAAAGTCATTCAGAGAAACCTCTTCACTGCCATCCAAAAGCAGTGTAAAAATAGAATCGCTGCCATCCAGCCCGTAGACATTCGTCATAAAGATATATGCTACAACCAGCATAACAGCGACCATAACCAACTTACCCATATCACAGCCCCCAGAAAAGAAAGATTGTAGAGAAAACCATAAAAGCACCAGAAAGGCCAAGTACCCATTGACAGGCTGCATCAAAAATATCATCCTCGCTGTCGTCGTTGCGGAAAAGCTCGTGATCAGGCCCAAAGTACAGGCCCAGATCGTCATATCTCCGGCGGTTCATCCGGATGGATTTCAAGCAGATCAGAACCGACGAAACCAGAAGCCGGGCAAAACGAATGGTTAAAGACAAAATCATAATAACCACCAACCTTTACAGAAGAACAATCCAAACAGGTATCGACCGATCCGCACATCTGGCCAACCATATACTCCTGATCGTAGACATCAAGCCGCAAAATGTACAACCTTGAAATTGGAACAGGTACAAACCTGAAATCAAAGGCCGCTCCTTTGCAAATACCCAAAACCTGCACATGGCAGGAATGACGCTCTTTCTCCATAAATACGGCCCCCTTTCAGATCAAGCGGATTCCGAGAAATCCAGGCCAACGACGCGGCCCCTGTGATCAAACTCTACGTTGATCTCGCAACCGAGATAATCTGAAATATGGATTCCCTCCGGAATCATTTCCGGACGAAGAAAAATATTTCCGGTTTCCTGCCCCTCGGTAATAGACCTAGAATCAAAAGCTGTGAATATCTTGGTTCCCAACACCCGGTCTCCATCCTTGGTAAAGTCGATTTCCGAATAGCCTAGCAACATCTGCTTCATACTTGACACCCTTTCTTATTTTAGATTCATAATGAATCTTTTTAAATCTAAATTAAATCATACATTAAAAATCGTTTCAAGTCAATATGATTCTATATAAATCAAAAAGAATCTTTGAATAAAAATTAGTCGTAATATATAATAAAAGTAAAGAGGTGATTCAAAGATGAATGAAAAGAAGCAAATAACTGTCAGGTTAAATCCTGAAATATTTGAAAGAGTCGAAAAGATTTCTTACAAAGAGAAAAGAAGCATTTCTATGCAAATTGAATACATGATTGAAAAATATATAGAGTGGTATGAAAGTGACGTAGAAACCATAGCTTAAATAAAAATGGGGTAATTAAGATGGAATATCTTGACATCATAGAAACCGCAATGGCCGAAGGATTTGCTGCATCTTTCAAAATGATGCTCCCCTATCTCCTGATCATCTTCCTGTTCATCATCCTGATTTCATTCCCTATTGCGATCGTGAGTAAAAAGTTGGATAAGTTGGAAGAAGAACGCAAGCAAAAAATCTGGGACCAGCGCCACCGCAGAAGGGCCCAAATCTATTTCGAAGAACGGGAGAAGTACGACGAGCGCAAAAAACAAAAACAGCAGGGACAAAAGCAAACACGCTCTTGATTTCCTGCTGTTTATCCGTTATAATAAAAGCACAGGGACACCACAAGACGGTGGCCTTGGTGTTAGCTAAAAAATAGCCGCAGCCTTGACCGGAGGGCGGCTATTTTTTTATGGTTCTGAGTATTTCCAACAATATGAATAACATAATGATGTAATATACCATTTCCATAGCGTCACCCCCTTTCACGGGAGTGGCCACCGCCCTGCTTGTAGGTATCCCTGTGAAGAAAATTATACCATCTCCGCGAAATTTGTCAACAAATAAAAAGCAGCTCCTCCTGAGGAGCTGCTTTTTGTTCTCAAAAGGGCTGGAAGAAAACTTCCAACCCTTTCTTCATAATTTTTATTTAGCGAAATTTCTTGTCTTTATTTTACATCACTCCCCCCGAGCTTGTCAAGTCTCTCCATAATCTCATCTGGCCTTTTTATTTTATTTCTCTCATTCAAAAAAGGCCTTGAATATATCTTTCTTATCCTATATAATAATAAAATAAAGGAAAAGATCGAATTTTCTGGATTAATGACAAAGTGGTGATTACGATTGGCTCTGTTTGACTTTTTTAGATCCAAACCAGTAAAAAAGGAATTATCGTTCTCTGAACCTGTTTTTATTAAGGAAAACCTATCGCTTCCAAAACAGATTAAACTGCTGGAAGAATGGAGAGAACTAGTTGTTCCAGAGCATATAGATTTAATCGAGCAGGATATCAAGAAGTTATCGAGTGGTTTGACAGGTGAAAAGAATGTTGCTTATGAACTGAAGAATAGCTATCTACCGATTTTTGTTTTGCAGGATATTTATCTAAAAGGTGAAAATGACGCAAATGCACAGGTTGATTTTATCGTCATTGCTTCTTTTGGTATCTTTGTGATTGAGTGTAAAAAGTTTGTTGATGATATCGAAATTACCAATAAAGGTGATTTTAACCGGTGTTTTAAAACGCCGACAGGGATTGTTTATAAAAAGGAAGGGATATACAACCCCGTTACCCAAAATCGTCATCATGCCGAAATGGTAAAAAAACTTTTATTGGAGCAGACCCCTACCCTAAATACACAAAACTTGGAGATGTTGATGCATTCTGTTGTTGTATTCGCAAATCCAAAGACAGTGATTCGCGACACAGAGGCACCCAGCGAAATCAAACAGGCAATTGTGAAACACGATCAATTGACCTCTTACCTGAAAGGGTTTCAAACACAAAGTACAGATATGTTTTTATCTGAGGAAGAGATGAGGAAAATCGCAGACATTCTGCTCGAAAAAAATGTGGAAAAGCCTATGCAGGATGCGAAAAAATATCAGTTTAAAGTTCCTGTTTGCCCCAAATGTAGTGTACCGATGGTAAAGCGTGTTGCCAAACGTGGGGCAAACCAGGGAAAAGAATTTTGGGGTTGTCCCAATTATCCCAAGTGCAGGCAGATTATTAATATAGATTAGGCAGTCACCCTATCGTTTTTTAAAGAGCCGTTCTAAAAAGACGGCTCTTTTCCTTTATTGTTTAATATTCAATCCGCAGTGCATTGACTGGATGAAGTTTCGCAGCCATCATGGCTGGATACACGCCAAATACAATTCCAACAATTACAGAAATACCAATACTTGCGCCAATCAGGTGAAAATTGATCAGGACCGGCAGAGAGATGGCCAGACATCCTATTGCAGTAAACAGAACCCCAGCGGCCACCCCGATTACGCTGCCAATCAGCGAGATGGTAAAAGCTTCAATTAGAAATTCTACCAGGATCGTATTTTGTGTCGCTCCGATTGATTTTTTGATCCCGATTTCCCGTGTCCGCTCATTCACCGAAACGATCATAACCGTCATAATCCCAAGCCCTGCCACAACCAGAGAAACAGCAGCAATTGCAGACAGGACTACCGTAATAATCCCCAGTACGCGGTCAAGCGTTTCTTTTTGCCGGGAGATGTTGTCTGCTTTAAATCCCCGGGAAATATTATGCTGGCGGTTTACCAATGCAGCGATCTGTTCAGAAACGGCTTCGATATTTTGGTTATCCAACATAGTTACTGCGATTTGGTCGAACGAAGCCTCCCCCGCATAGCGTTGCAGCGTCGTATACGGGAGATAAATGAATGACGGGATGACATCTCCAACCATGTTTTGCAGAAGGTTTCCCCCTGAAGATGCAACCCCTACAATTTTCAGACGGACATAGCTTCCGCCGATCATTGCATCAAGAAATTTTCCGACAATATTTTCCCGCTTATAAAATAAGTTTGCAACGTTGCTATCTACAATACAAACCTCCGCCGCACTGGAAACATCAGCCTGCGTAAGCAGGCGTCCATATTGCGGTGTCAAAGAGATGATCTGGTTCTCTCCCCGGTCGGTTCCCCAGAGCACCGAATTTGCAACCAATCCGCGCATTCGGACACTGCTGTAATCCATCACAATCGGAGTCGCACTTTTTACATTGGGATTCTCGCGAATCAAATTCAAATCCTCTTCCGTCATCTTTTGATTTGTGAACTTTCGATCAGCACTGACTGTGATACTGCCCAAACCGAGGGATTGCAGCTCCTGATTGATCGTATTTTTTCCGATTTCTCCGATAGAGCCGATCAAAATGACAGATGCGACTCCAACAGAGATACCGGAAATCGTCAGAAAACTGCGAAATTTTTTTCTTCCCAGATTCCGGAAACTGCAAACAAGACTATCCAAAAACACATGGGTTACCTCCTTTTCAAGGTGATGCGCTCCCCTGTCCGGACTGCCTGCGCATCCAGAATGATAAGGTCATTCTCCTCTAGTCCCGCGATAATCTCCACGCCTTCGAGCAGCTCCAATCCTGTTTCAATATCACATCGCACCGCTTGGGACCCTTTGGCCAGATACACATATTCCACATTTTCTTCGTCCTGTTGAATCGCTTCATATGGGACTGTGAGGATTTCCCGTTGATGGTCGGTGGTGATCTCCGCGCGTGCGGAAAAGCCGGATTTCAGGCTCTGTCCTGGCTCGTCGATTGCAATTTCCAGGTCGATTACGGTTTCCTGCGCGGTTCCGTTTGAGAGCTTACGCGCAACTGGATAAATTTTACTGACATATCCCGAATAGATTTCAGAAAATCCGGTTCCGCTGATCTTCGCGCGATCTCCTACATGGATGTCAGATGCAAAGGACTCCCCTACGGTTACCTTGGCAATGAAATCCCCGGTATCTGCGATCGTGACCACAGGTTTCGCTGTTCTGGAAAGGACATTGCTTTTGATCCCCACCTCCGTAATAATTCCAGACATCGGTGCAACAACGGTTTTCGGGATGTAGAGATAGGGATTGGGTGGCTCTTTGGCATCGGTGATGGGGCTATACGCATCAACGATTCCCTCTAGAGAATCAAGTTCCAAACCGGAGGACTGTAAGGCGGAATAGAGTCCGGCCAGATCGGTGACATCGGATGCACTGATTGGCAGGTTGTCCAGAACCGAGGATGCTGGTATGCTCTGCTGTAGGACGCTTTTGGTGAGCTGGGTATCGATTACCGCCAAAACCTGCCCCTCCTGCACAAAATCTCCCACCGAAACGCAGACCTCCTGCGCCAGAACCGGTGTTTCGAGATAAACCTCTTTCACCGTCTGCGCTTCGATCGTCCCATTTGCGTTGATATGTTTTTCATATAGAAGCTGCTGCGGCACAGAACATTGGACAGTTGGAATCCGCTGCAATGTGACCGCCGGCGCAGCGGCGACCCCTCCAAACGATCCAACGGCAAGTAAAAATGCAAGACATTTTTTAAAATGCAAAAAAATCCCCCGTTCCCTCAATAACTATCCGGATGAATGAGGATAGTGTTTGCGGGAATGGGGATTTTATACGAGTTTTCCATCCGGATACCGCCAATTCGTCCAGCATGAATCGGACAGATTTGGATATACTTTTGAGTACACCCGACAAAACAGTTTGAATATTTAGGAGTGTCAATCCAATGGAAAATCCCAAAGAACGGAAAATTCATCTGATCCCCTGTGACAAGGACTGCTACCATCAGCGACAGGGGTACTGTGCACTGGATGAAGTCACCTATATCACAAGTTGCAAAGAGAACCGCTGCGGCTACTTTACCCCTACAGACCCCTATGCAGATGACCTACGGGAGGACTTCTAGTTAGATGCACTTGATCGCTTCGGAGATATTTTGTATCCCGATCAGGCTGATATCCGGCATCTCCCGTGTGTCGATCCCCTTCAGGTTATGCCGCGGGACAATGCAGGTGGTGAATCCCAGACGATAGGACTCACTGACCCTCTGCTGAATATTGCTGACCGAGCGCACCTCCCCTGCCAGACCGATTTCACCAAATGCTGCAATATTATCAGCAACGCTTCGATCAAGCAGGTTGGAAACCAGTGCAATCGCGATGGGCAGGTCTGCGGCTGGTTCATCCAGCCGCAGTCCCCCCACAACATTGATATAGGTATCGAGGTTTCCGAAGAAATATCCAACACGTTTTTCCAGCACCGCAATCAGCAGTGCGGCGCGGTTGGAATCAAATCCTGTTGCCATCCGGCGAGGAGTACCAAACCCACTTTTGGAGACAAGCGCCTGCACCTCCGCGAGAATCGGGCGGCTTCCCTCCATCACACAGGCAACACAGGTACCGGAAATACCGGATGGCCTGCCGGAAAGCATCATCAGCGAGGGATTCCCCACCTCCTGCAACCCATTCTGCGCCATCTCAAAAACACCAATTTCATTGGTGGAGCCATACCGGTTTTTTACTGCCCGCAGAATCCGATAGCTTTGGTGCCGCTCCCCCTCAAAGTAAAGCACCGCGTCAACCATATGCTCGAGCATCTTAGGCCCGGCAATTGCACCATCCTTGTTGACATGCCCAACAATAAAAAGCGGAATTTCAGCACTTTTGGCAATCCCGCTTAGAATCTGGGTGGATTCCCGGATCTGGGTGATACTTCCCGGTGACGAGCTGAGTGCAGAAAGGCTCATCGTCTGGATCGAGTCAATCATCACAAGGTCGGGCGAGAGCTGGCGCACTGTCTCGATCACCGATTCTACGTCCGTGGTTGCGGCAATATACAGGTCATCGCTGTCTACACCAAGACGGTTGGCACGAAGCTTGAGCTGTCGCGCGCTCTCCTCCCCTGATACATAAAGGATTTTGAGGGTCCCGCAAAGATATTGACAGATCTGTAAAAGAAGGGTGGATTTTCCAATTCCAGGGTCACCCGAAAGCAGTGTCACCGAACCAGCAACAATCCCGCCGCCCAGTACCCGGTCAAGCTCCCCTACCCCAGTCCGGTACCGCTGGCTGTCATCCGATGAGATCTCGCTCAGACGCGCAACCGTCACGCTTCGGACAGAACCGGTTGACGCAGAAGATTTAGGCTTTGACGAGGTTGCAACCTGTTGCCGGACCTCCTCTGAAAGGGTGTTCCATTCCCCACAGTCGGGGCATCTGCCGTACCATTTTACAGTTTCATAACCGCAGTTCTGACAAACATAAATACTTTTCTGTTTTGTAACCGCCATTTTCTTGTTCCTCTATCAAATTATTAAGAATCCTCCAACCCCAGATATTCTGCTGTTGCACAAAAGATTGCGAATGCAATCTGACGCTGATAGCTACCTGTTTTCAGTTTTGCACATTCCTCCGGATTGGAAAGGAACCCGCATTCGATCAATAGGGCTGGCATTGGTGCGTTATAGATCAGATAGACATCGTCTGTGCAGGGTTTGAACTGCCGGGTGTTATCCGGCTGCACCATGTCCACCAGCCGTTCCTGCATAATCGCACCAAGCGCCCGGCTGTCCTCATTTTTGGGACCATAAAATACCTGTGCGCCCCAATATCTGGAACGAAAAAATTTGTTCTGATGGATGCTCAAAAAGAGCGCGTTGTCGCACGATTTTGCAAGCGCCATCCGGTTATGCAGATCAGAATTTTTCCGCTGCCGGGTGGTCGTTAACCCCTCATCTTCGGTGGAAATATCTGCTTCCCGGGTCATCACCACCTTGAACCCGTTGATCTGGAACAGATCCCGCAGATCAAGCGCAATCGCCAGGTTGATCTCCTTTTCGACCGTCCCATCGTCACCGACCGCGCCACCATCAAATCCGCCATGTCCCGCATCAATGACGATGGTCGGCAGGCCCTCGATCCGCTCATATGGAGCAACAGCTGTAATCGCCTGATAGGAATAACTGGTAAAAAAAGCGGCAGCGATCCCTAGGAAACCGAAAAGGATCGCTGTACCGGGCTTCCATCGCATAAAACATCCCTCCCCATCCCTTTATATGCGGGGAGATAGGAGGTTTATGTCAAGCCGTATGCTTCAAGGTGTTCGATCAGGTCAGCAACCGCGCCATCCATGCAGTGTCCGACCACCAGTTTACAAACCTGCTTGACTCTGTCCGGCGCGTCTGAAACTGTGGCAGGATAACCGGCAGTTTGCAGCATCTCAAGATCATTGTCATAATCCCCGATCGCTGCAATCTGATCGAGCGGAAGTCCGACGGTCTCCGAGAGCCGGCGCAGACCATTTCCCTTATTGCAATGCAATGGGAGCATCTCGATAAAATAGGGGCTGGAACGCACACAATGCACATCCTGCCACCCCTGCTCCTCAAGAAATGTCATTGCGTCCGGCTGCATCCCCGGGTCCATCGTAAAGATCACTTTCAGGTAATCCCCCCGCAAACAATCCAGATCATAGTCAACGAACGGCATCAGTTCTTTGCTGAGATAACGGTCGGTGTAGGTCATTGGAGCGACCGAAAACAAGTCTCTTTCATCCAGCACAACCGCGCCCATAGTGGGGAACGCCGCACAGAAATCGATAATATGTTGCCGGAAGGATTCGGGAAGATAGTTTGCAGTGAGCATCTTTTGTGCAGCATAATCGTAGATGCCGCTGCCGTTAAATAGGATGCAAGGCGCGTTGACCGGAAGCTGGTCAACAAACTGCTTGGTGGAAAGTACCGAACGGCCGGTCGCGATTGCAAATCGTCCCCCTTGTTCGGTAAAACGCTGGGCCGCCGCGATATTGCGCGGGGGGATCGAAGCAGGCGCTTCTACCAGCGTCCCGTCGATGTCGCTGACCAACAGGATTCCGGAAAATTTCATTGCCATCTGGTGATTCCTCCATCAATGCTGTTTAAAAATGCAGAGTAGTAATCAGGGAGTGCGCTGGTAAATTCCAGATATGCGCCGGTGCGCGGATGCACAAAACCGATTGTGCGAGCGTGCAGGCATTGCCCGCACAGGCGGATGATGCACTTTTTCGGCCCATAGACCGGGTCTCCTGCGAGCGGGTGCCCTAAATGAGCCATATGTACCCGGATTTGATGGGTGCGCCCGGTTTCAAGCCGGAACTGCATATTGGTAAACCTGCCCAGACGTTCCAGCACCTGATAATGTGTCACCGCTTCGCGCGCATTTTTTTCGGTGACACACATCCGTTTTCGGTCGGTCGGATGCCTGCCGATCGGGGCGTTTACTGTCCCGGAATCCTCCGAAAAACTGCCGTAAACCACCCCATTGTAGATGCGCGTGAAGCTGTGCGTTTTGATCTGTTCGGCAAGTGCCTGGTGGGAACTGTCTTTTTTTGCAACAATCAAAAGTCCGCTGGTGTCTTTATCAATCCGGTGGACAATCCCCGGACGGATCACACCGTTGATGCTTGAAAGCCTTCCCTCGCAGTGGTAAAGAAGTGCATTTACCAGCGTCCCATCGTAGTTTCCCGGCGCAGGATGCACCACCATCCCTTTGGGTTTATTGACAACCAGCAGATCCTCATCCTCATAAACGATCTCAATAGGGATATTCTGCGCCTTGACGTCAAGCGGCTTGGCATCCGGGAGCTGCACTATGACCGTTTCGCTTCCGCGCAGTCTGTAGTTTTTAGAAACCGGGGTTTCCCCTATAAAGACCAGCCCATCCGCACAGAGCTTTTGTATGGCTGACCGGGTCAGGCTATCAAGCTGTTCCCCCAGCCAACGGTCGAGCCGCTCCCCCGCATCCGACGGTTCGGCGGTCAGGGTACGGCTATTCAACAGGCTCCCCATCCTTTTTCTGTTTCTTCTCGGAGGATTCGTCAAAGAAAAAAAGGTAGATGACCAGAAGTGTGGTTCCAATCACCACGCAGCAGTCGGCAAAATTGAACACCGGAAAGCGGAACAATGGCGAAATATCCAGATAATCCACCACAAATCCACGTAGGACCCGGTCAATCAGGTTCCCAATCCCACCGGCAACAATCAGGCTCACACTCCAAATGGCCAATTTATGCTTGAGTTTTCCCATCACAAGGAAAAGGACTGCCCCAACCAGGATCAACCCAGTGAGCACCGAAAGGACGGTTACCCCGCCCTGAAACAATCCAAATGCCGCGCCCCGGTTTTCTACATAGGTAAGCTGGAGCAGGTGTGGAATCAGCAGCGTGGAGGGTTGGCCTGGAAGGGCATTGAAAGCCCACACTTTCAAAAGCTGGTCGATAACCACCAGACCGGCCGCAGATGTAAGCGCCAAAATAACTGTCATGAAAACCTCCATAAAAGGCTGCGCCAGTTAAAGGGTTTCTTTAACTGACGCAACAAAATCAACCAATAATCCCGGCACAGCGTGCGCACAGGGTGGGGTGCCGCTCGTCCTTGCCGATGGTATCGCTGTACGTCCAACAGCGCGGGCAGGGCTTTCCAGCAGCGCGGGACACATCAATCGAGAAGTTCGACAGGAACGGAACAGTTCCTTTAAAGCTCCCCTCACCGCCGGTACGAATTTCCACCTGAGAAACAATGCAGACCGTTGCCAGTTCTTTCTCATCTAGATCAATATGAGCAGAGAAATCGTCCGGTACATAAAGGGTGACCTTTGCTTCGAGGGATTTGCCAATCACTTTGGCATTCCGGGCCGCTTCCAGTGCCTTCAGTACATCGTCGCGCAGCATATGGACACGGTTCCATTTTTCCATGAACCGCTCATCCGAAACACCGTCAATGCAGGCAGGAATCTGATTGAACATCACCGAACTGCTATCATACTTTGCATCCTCTGGCAGGAAACTCCAGATTTCCTCTGCGGTGAACGGGATCAGCGGCGCGAGGATCACGTCAAGACCGCGCAGGATAGTATAGATGGTTGTCTGCGCGGCGCGGCGGTCAGCCGAATCGGACGCTTCCACATAGAGCCGGTCCTTGATCACATCCAGATAGAAGTTGGACATATCAATCGTGCAGAAGTTATGCAGTGCATGGTAGACAATATGGAACTCAAACCGGTCATAGCCGCCGGTGGCCGTCTTGATTAACTCATTGAACCGCGCCAGTGCCCATTTATCCAAGCCGGTGAGCTGATCAACCGGCACCATATCTTTGTTGGGGTCAAAGTCGAAGAGGTTTCCGAGAATGTAACGTGCGGTGTTACGGATTTTACGATAAACCTCCGAGAGCTGTTTCAGGATGTCGTTCGAGATACGGATATCCGCATGATAGTCCGAAGAAGCAACCCACAGGCGCAGAATGTCCGCGCCGTACTTGTCGTTGATTTCACTCGGCTCGATACCGTTCCCCAGCGATTTGGACTGCTTGCGTCCATCACCGTCGACCACCCAGCCGTGGGTGCAAATCGCTTTATAAGGGGCTTTTCCTTTCCACGCGACCGAAGTTAGCAGAGACGACTGGAACCAGCCGCGATACTGGTCGGTCCCTTCGAGGTAGAGGTCTACCGGCCAGTTCATCTCAGGATTGTCGAGTATCACTGAAGCATAGGTCGTACCGGAATCAAACCAGACATCCATGATGTCGGTTTCCTTGATGAACTCCTCTGCTCCACAGTGTTTACATTTGGTCCCAGCAGGCAGGATATCACTGGCCTCGGTAGTATACCAAGCATCCGACCCTTTCGCCCGGAACAGGTCGCTGACCGCCTGGATGCTTGCCTCATCCACGTGATAGTTACCGCAATTCTTGCAGTAGAAGATCGGGATTGGCACGCCCCAGGTCCGCTGGCGGGAGATACACCAGTCGCTGCGGTCGCGCACCATGTTGATCATCCGGCCCTGTCCCCACGGCGGAATAAATTCGATTCCGTTGATCGCTTCCACCGTCTGCTCCTTAATATCGTCGATCGAGCAGAACCACTGCTCCGTGGCACGGAAGATGATCGGGTCTTTACACCGCCAGCAGTGCGGATACTGGTGGATGATCTTCTCAATGGCAAAAAGTGCGTGCAGTTCTTCCAACTTCTGCGCAATTGCCTTGTTCGCCTGATCGGTGGTCAGACCTTGGAACTCCCCTGCCAGCTCGGTCATTTTACCCTCATGGTCCACCGGTACGATCACCTTGATCTCAGGATAGTGTTGAGCGCAGACATCAAAGTCCTCCACGCCATGTCCGGGTGCGGTATGGACACAGCCGGTGCCGCTTTCGAGCGTGACATGGTCGCCCACGATGACCAGGGAATCCCGGTCGATGAACGGATGGCGGCATCTCATGTACTCCAACTCACTGCCGAGACAGGTGCCAAGAATTTCGTAGCTGTCGATTTTGGCGGCTTTCATCGAAGCCTCTACCAGCTCTTTCGCCATCACATAATATTCGCCGTTGGCAGAGACCACACAGTACTCAAACGCAGGGCCGACACAGATTGCAAGGTTGCCCGGCAATGTCCAAGTGGTGGTGGTCCAGATTACGAAATAGGTTTTGCTCAAATCTTTGGCGCCCAGTGCTTCCAGCTTTCCACCCTGATCGTCAATCACATTGAATTTGACATAGATGGAATGGCAGGGGTCCTCAGCGTATTCGATCTCCGCCTCCGCAAGTGCGGTGTCACAGGTCGGGCACCAGTAGACCGGCTTCAATCCCTTATAGATATAGCCTTTGTTGGCCATTGCGCCGAACACTTCTACCTGACGCGCCTCAAATTCGGGATTCAGCGTGAGGTAAGGGTGCTCCCAGTCCCCAATTCCGCCGAGGCGTTTGAACTGCTCCCGCTGGACGTCCACATAGTGGAGTGCGAACTCGCGGCAATGTTTCCGCAACTCGACCGGAGGAATATCGCGCGAAACTCCCATTTTCTTGAGCGCTTTCAGCTCGATCGGAAGGCCATGGGTGTCCCAGCCCGGGATATAAGGCGCTTTGAATCCGTTTAAATTTTTATAACGGATGATGATGTCCTTGAGCACCTTATTGAGCGCGGTGCCCAGATGGATGTCACCGTTGGCATACGGAGGGCCGTCATGGAACACATAGAGCGGCTTGTCCTGATTCTTTTCAAGGAGACGCTGATAGAGTTTCTCCTCGTCCCATTTCTGAACCATCCCTGGTTCTTTTTGAGGCAGCCCTGCCCGCATGGGAAAATCTGTTTTTGGTAGGTTCAATGTTTTGCTGTAATCCTGCTCGGACATTGGATATTTCTCCCCTTATTTTGTCTAGTTTTCAGATCCGCCTGAATTTATCTTCTGCGCTTCTCATCGTCGCGCTTGATATCAAAGTCTTTCCCAAATTTGAGTGGGCCAAATCTGGACTCTCTTCTGGGTTTGGGCGGTTCCGGGATTGGTTCTGGCTCCAACTCCGGTTCCGGTTCATAGTAAGGTTCTTCTTCACTGTATTCCAGCCCCTGTTCGGAGTATTGCAGGGCATCTTCCACCAGCTCCTCTTCGGGCAGCGGTTCATCCTCAGGCGCTTCCGGTTCCTCATAGGCTGGCGGGACCGGGTTTCGCACCGGTTCGGGGGCTGGCGCTGGCGCCTGCGCCGGTTCCGCCGCAGGTTTTGGAGAAAACTCGGCATTGATAAGGTCGTCGTCGACCGGAATCGAACTGATGAGTTCGAGGTGCTGTTTGTAAAGCATCTGGAGCTTGCTGCGGAAGGTTGCAACCTCCCTTTGCATCCGAATAAATGCATGTTGTTCCCGTTCGATCGCGCGTTTGGCGTTTTCACGCAAGAGGTTGGCCTGAGCGTTTGCATCCTCTATGATCGAAGCGGCCTTGGCCTTTGCATCGCGTACAACGCTGTCTCCCAGCTTCTGTGCGCCTAAAAGTGCGGCTCTCAGGCTCTCTTCGTCCCTTTTATATTCCTCCAGCTTCTCGGCCAGGACCATCATCTTTTTTTCAAGCTCCTGTTTATCCAGAAGCAGCTCGTTCATCTCCCCTGCCACCTGACCGAGATAGTTCTCAACCTCCTCCATCCGGTAACCGCGCCCCATTGCCTTATCAAACTTATGATTGGCAATCTCGTTCGGATTCAGCACAACAAGTTTCCTCCCTTATATTTCAAAATTTGGTCATGTCCAAATCAAATGTACTTTTTAAAAAGCAGGCACAAACGCCCTTTCCTGGTATTTCCAGTTTCCTGTGCAAACAGGAATTTCCCGCAGCCACGGATACTGATGACATCCCCTTCACGGAGGAGGTGCGCTGTTTCCCCAACAGTCAGCCCATTGACCGACACAAGCTGTGCACGAACCGTCTGCGCCGCCTTTTCCCGTGAACAGCCAGCAACTGCGGCTACGATACAATCCAGACGTGCCGCGCTTACGTTGACGCTCTTATCCTGATATCGATGTAAAGCCGGAAGCCGCTCCGGCAGCCCCTGCGAAACCTTTACCCCCCAGCGCCCCACCTTGGTCAGCTCGGACAATACCACAGGCGCGACCGCTTCCGAAGTGAAGAGGACAGCATGCCCCGGTTCCAGCAGGATATCCCCAACCGTTTCCCGCCGGAGTTCCAGCCCCATGAGGGCGCCGAGCAGGTCCCGATGCCCGACCGGGTCCTCCGAACGGAACCGCAGGGTGAGCGGAACGATTGGGAATGCACCCGGATCCGGCTCCTCATAAGGGGGGAATACCCCAAGCATAACCCGTTCGCTTTCGGGATGCCCACCGAAAAACAGAAATCCGCGGTGGCCCTGTCCGCTGGCGATCTGGCGCGCCAGCGTGGACTGATGCATGTCCAGAAAGCCGCTGAACCGCGGAATATACTTTTGTTCCGCAATCGCAAATAGATCCAGAATATGCGCAGCGAACGCTCTATCCTGCCTGTCGTTGAGAAAAGCGGGATGCATCAGAAAAATACGCCGCTGCTTTCTAATTCATCAAGCAGATCACCCATGATATCAACATTATATGGCGTAATGATGTAGGTGCTGTTTGCGACCCGTTTGATCTGCCCATTGTTCGCATAGGCGACGCCGGACAAAAAGTCGATCAGCCTGCGGGAGACATCCTTATTGGTAGACTCCAGATTCAGCACGACCGTACGCTTGCTGTTCAGATGGTCGGCGACTGAAGAGGCATCGTCAAACCGCTCGGGTTTGACCAATACAACCTGAAGCTGGGTGGTCGCATGGATATTGACGACCTTGTTCCCGCGTTTCCCTTCGGAGTGGATCGGCGCAGTTTCGTTATTGAACGCTTCTGCACGGGGGGATTCATTTCCGATAAACTCTACATCATCGTCATCGTAATATTCATCTTCAGGAATTCCAATGAAATTCTTGAATTTGTCCATGATACCCATAAAAACATCCCTCTCAGTAATTTCGATTGCGGACACGCTGGATCGGGGTGAAAGTAGCGCAGTCTATAAAAATGCAAGAAAAGCCGACCGGCTGCGGGCAGCCGCCGGTCAGTTATAATTTCTGCGCCCGAAGATCACGCTTCCAAGTCGGATCAGATTGGAGCCATGCTTCAGCGCAAGCAGATAATCATCTGACATACCCATAGATAGAAAATCCATATTGATATTATCTATGTTTTTTGCTCCAATGTCAATAAATAGTTTTTGTAAATCTGCAAAACAGCGCTCTTTTTCGAGATCAGAGCTAAAAATTGGTGGAATTGCCATGATTCCACGCAGATGCAGACGGTCAAAACAGGCCGCTTCCGCAAAAAAATCCGCCAGTCTGGTAGGATCGACCCCGGATTTGGTCAGTTCGCTCCCAATATTTACTTCGACAAGGCAGTCCATCTCCCGGTCATGTTTTTCGCATTGGCGCTGGATCTCTTTGGCGAGTGGGATGCTGTCAAGCGACTGGACCATCGTAACCTTGTCGATAATCTGGCGGACCTTGTTGGTCTGGAGATGTCCGATAAAATGGATTTCCACATGGTCCTTCTGGTAAGCGTCATATTTGGCACAAAGCTCCTGTGCTTTGTTTTCCCCGAGCAGGTCCACCCCGCACGCGATTGCTTCGTTAACCCGCTCGGGAGGAACCGTTTTGGTCACCGCCATCAGGCGCACATCGGACGGACTTCGCCCGCACTGTGCACAGGTTTCAGCAATATTGTCACGTATCTGGCTCAGAATCTCCGGAATGGTTTTGATCTGTTCCATTGCGTTTATGCCCCCCTTCTATGATGACTTCGTCATACTGCTGTAATCCGATATAGATACCGTTTTCGTAATACTCCGGGTCAACCTCCCTGCAAAGGACATACCCGACATCCTCATAGATCACAGTGATCGGACGAAAAACCCGCTTCTCCCCCATGCTCACATAGACGCCCTTCTGGATGCCGGAGAACCGCACCGCCGAGCTGCTGACCCGCAGTCCGGTAATCGATTTGAAGCTGACGTCCGCTTCGGTGATCCGTAGATTGATGAGCGCTTCATTGATATAGTCGCACCGAAACACCACCACGGTTTTGGGGTCGCCTCCGGAGGGGTTGACCTCTTCGATGGTCGCTGGGACCGGGGAAACGCCGCTGATATTAAAATCCAGCGTCACACTGCTCCCCTCCCGATAGAGGTCTACATCTTCGGTGTCAATAATGACGGCGTAGTACCAGTTGTGGTCGGTCATCAGCTTCCCGACCCGGTCCGACGGCGTTTCCAGCGGCGGCCGGGAGGTGAGGTGCTGGATGTCCTCCGGGGTGAGTTCGTCCAGCTCCCGGAGATCAACCATGTTTTCCAAGCCGTCGATCGTCCGCATAAAATATCCCTGCTTCGGAGAGGAAATCGTTTCCGGCTCCTCCTGAATCTGCCCCTGAAAAAAGGCCTCTTCTGCCTCGATCAGCTCAATGGCGTCATGGTAATTTTCCTGTTTTCCGGTTGCAATCTGCTTGGTGTTCATCAGTACCAACAGATTGTCAGACGAATCGGACAAACCGGTAAGGTTGTCCGAGTGGACCGCATCAATAATCGCGCCGACCTCGCTGGCAATCTGTTTGTTGAGCACGTCGGTGTGCGCATAGGAGGTAGTTCCCGGGTCCTGTGCTTTTTCCAAAAGCAGACGCCGGTTTTCCAGCTCGCGTAGTCTCTGGACATTCTCAGCGTCAGATTCGCTGTAATAGACCTCTGCGATCAAAGAGTCTTTGGAAACCTTGGTTCCATCCCCTGCAATATAGCTCGCAACGCCATCCTCGACGATCTTGTCCTCCAACAAAAACTCCTCGCGCAGGACGATCCCCGAGACGCGGACGGTTTCCGAAACGGTATAGGGATAGGTGGTTTCGGTCTGATACTGGTCGTTGACATAACGATAGAAATGAAAGCCAATAAATACGGCTAGGCCGGTTAAAATCAAAAATACCAGCCATTTTTGCGCTGTGCCTGACTTCATTCGTTTAGTCCTGCTGTTCTGTTTCTTCAATTTCTAGCGTCCGGATGTGACGCGAGGGGGTGACGGTAGAAATCGCGTGCTTGTAGACCAGATTCTGCCGGCCGTCGCAGTCCAAGATGACGGTGAACGAGTCAAACCCGCGAACAATCCCTTTGAACTGGAATCCGTTTGTCAGGTACATGGTGACCGGAACCTTCTCTTTTCTGGCCTGATTCAAAAAAACGTCCTGGAGATTCAACTGCTTCATGATTTCCCTCCAATTTCTCAATCTGTAGTATGAGCTTCAAACAGGCAATCCCTGCTCGAAGGTAATGGTTCTTCCAGACCTGTTTGCAGTATACCATACCCTTCTGATGGGTAGAAAACGAACAGACTTACGATACTTTTGTAAACATTATATCATAAGATTCCACTTTTGTGAATCGCATTTTTTGCCAAAGCAACAAGTTCGTCCTGGTTTTTACACCGATCCGCCAGCAGCCACTCGATCCGGGCGTCCCGGCGGAACCATGTGAGCTGCCGTTTGGCATAATTGCGCGTCACCTGTTTCAGCCGGTCTACACAGCTTTCGAGAGAATCCGTCCCATCCAGATACGGCTGAAGCTCCTTGTAACCGATCGCCTGCCGGGCCGTCCCTCCATAGATACGGCTAATCTGCCGCGCCTCTTCAACCAGACCAGCTTCGAGCATCTGATCGACCCTCAGGTTGATCCGGTCGTATAGTACCTGCCGGTCATAGAACCCGATCCCGAGCATACAGGGTGCATAGTCGGAGGGCTTCAGGCGAGATCTCCGCTGGTGTTCGCTCATCGGAATCCCAGTCAGCCGGTAGACCTCAAGTGCACGCAGAATCCTGCCTAAATTCCCCGGATGCAGCCTATTGGCGAGCTCCGGGTCGATTTGCTGTAGCAGGTCAAGCATATACTGTCCGCCATGTTCGGCAGCAAGGGATTGCAGCTCGTTCCGTACCGCTGGGTCGCTTCGGATTTCGGTAAAATCCAGGTTGTCCACGACCGCCTGGATGTAAAGCCCCGTCCCGCCTGCAAGGATCGGCAGTTTTCCGCGCTGGTGCACTTCGCGGATTGTCTTATGTGCAAGACGAGCATAGTCCACGACCGAAAACGAAGTACGGTCGGGCGGGACAAAATCAATCAGATGGTGCGGGACCCCCTGCATTTCGGACGCATCCGGCTTGGCGGTTGCAATCTGCATCTGCTGGTAGACCTGCATCGAATCAGCGGAGACCACTTCCCCACCAAATTCCTGCGCGAGCCGGACCGCAAGCGCCGTCTTTCCAGAGGCAGTCGGACCAGCAACCACCACCAATGGTATCTTTGTATCTCTCTGTCCCATATCAGCCCAACCTGCCAAACTTTTTTTCAATCTCCCTGCGCGCCATACGGATTGCTACCGGACGCCCATGCGGACAGTGCCCGACATCCCCATCCTGTTGGAGCAGCTGGATCAGCTGCTCCAATGAAGGGGCCGGCGTCCGGTCATGCGCTTTGATCGCCGCGCGGCAGGCCATCCTGTGGTAGAGTTCCTCCAACTGCCCAGGCAGCGGGTTGCCGTTGGCGCAGGAAAGCCGCTCGGCAAATTCGGTCACGAGGCCGGGAAGATCGGTATTGGCGAGAACCGGCGCGACCTCCCGCACCAACACGAAGTGGTCTCCAAAATCTTCCGCGGTGATCCCCGCCCGGGAAAGCAATGTGAGATGCTCAATGACCATCGCGTGTTCTTCTGGGGAGAGCTGTACCGAAACAGGCGTCAGCAAAAGCTGACGTTCTTCCGCCAGACCGCCAGCCACCAGACGGTTGAAGAGCAGCCGCTCATGCGCTGCGTGCTTGTCCACCAGAATCAATTCATCCAGGTTTTGCAGCAATAGATAGGTGTCGAACAGTTCCCCAATCAGACGTGCGCCGTCATAGAGGTCTGCATCGGGAAGTGCATCTGGCTCCGGCACATCGATTGGTTCCACCGGCTTTGTCGGAGCAGGGATTTCCGTCCGCAAAACCGGCTCGGAAGAAACCGGGACAACCTTCTGAAGGACCGGCGCTGGGGACTCTACCTTCCACACTGCTTCCGGGGAGACCCGGGTTCCTGGAAAGTAAGCCGAGACCGGAGGTTTAGCAGATACCAGCTCTCCGGTTTCTACGCTGGCTGGTCCGCGGGAGGCTTTCAGATGCTCGACCTTCTGCGCGAGCGTCATCCGGTATTCCTCGGCACGCATCCGCTGCTGAATCGGAGCGGCGGATTTGGCGGCAGTTTTTTCAGAGAAATTTTGACGCAAATCCTCCGCTTTCAGCTCAGGCGCGAGGTTTGCGGCTCCCAATGCCGTTTTGCAGCCATAATAGACCAGCTGGAAGATGCTTTTCTCATCTGCGAACCGCACCTCAATTTTGGCTGGATGTACATTGACATCGACCGTCTGCGGCGGGATGGTGAGGTTCAGCACACAGGACGGAAATTTGCCTGTCATCAGCGCGTTGCGGTAGGACTCCTCAAGCGCCGCCATGCAGGTTTTCGACCGGACAAACCGGGTATTGATGAAGAAGTTTTGCATAGACCGGGAGTTTCGTGCGGAAGCCGGTTTGCAGATCACACCATCGACGGCACAACCACCCGATTCATAGTGAACCGGAAGCAGGTTTTCTGAAAACTCCTTGCCGAATACACACCGTACGGCTGAGAGCAGTTTACCGTCTCCGGGGGTTTGGAATTTGACCTGTCCATCCCGGATCAGCTTAAACCCAACCTCCGGATTCCCAAGTGCGGCCTTTTCCACTGCGGCAGCCACGCTGTTTCCCTCAGAAACGTCCTTTTTCAAGAACTTCATCCGGGCGGGCGTATTGAAAAATACATCGCGGATCGTGATGGTGGTTCCCACCGGGCATCCAGCGTCCTCGATCCGTTCTTCATCTCCACCCGAGATGGCATAGAGGGTGCCAGTCTCCTCGCCGGCGGTGCGGGTCAGCAGCTCCACCCGGCACATCGCCGCAATCGAAGCGAGCGCTTCCCCACGGAACCCCATCGTCGTGATCTGCCCGAGGTCGTCGCGTTCCCGCACCTTGCTTGTTGCATGCCGCAAAAACGCCTTGGAGACATCCTCCCGTTCGATCCCGCTGCCGTTGTCGGTGACACGGATGTAGGAGATCCCGCCGCGCTGAATTTCGACGGTCACCGCGCTGGCGCCTGCATCAATCGCGTTTTCTACCAGTTCCTTCACGATGGAGGCTGGACGCTCCACCACCTCGCCCGCAGCAATCAGCTCCGCAACGTGTTTTTCCAGAACATTGATTTTGGCCACACCGTCCACCTGCTTTCTAAGCCCTAATCTTTCAATAACCCCTTAAGTTCGAACAGTTTGTTCATCGCTTCAATGGGGGTGAGGGTATTCAGGTCGACCCTGCGCAGTTGCTCCTCCACTTCAGATGGCGCCACCGCCGCAAACGAAAGTTGGGGTTCTGCGGGCTTTTTTTTCGGTTGGCGGGAATCCGGAATGGAAACCGGTTTGCCGCCTTCCAACTGCTCCAGTACCTGACGTGCCCGCTTGATGATCCACTCCGGTACACCGGCCAGCTTGGAAACCTCGATCCCATAGCTGTCATCCGCGCCGCCCGGCACGATCCGGCGCAGGAAAGTGATCTCATCCCCTCGTTTTTTGCAGGCGATGTTATAGTTTTTGACACAGGAAAGCTGCTGCTCCAATGCGGTCAGTTCATGATAATGGGTGGCAAACAAAGTTTTTGCCCCGACCAGCCTCGGGTCCGCAATATATTCTATCACAGCCCGGGCGATGCTCATGCCGTCAAATGTCGAAGTCCCACGCCCGATCTCATCGAGAATCAGCAGGCTCTTGGAGGTTGCCGTCTTCATAATCTGCGCTACCTCGGTCATCTCGACCATAAAGGTAGACTGTCCGGCGGCGAGGTCGTCCGATGCGCCTACCCGGGTGAAAATACCATCCACCACTCCAATCACCGCCGAAGCCGCTGGAACAAAACTCCCAATCTGTGCCATTAAAACAATCAGCGCAGTCTGGCGCATATAGGTGGATTTTCCGGCCATATTTGGACCGGTGATAATCGAGATCAACCGGTCCGACCGGTTGAGGGCGGTATCGTTTGGGACGAACGGAGCGCCCCCCATCAACCGTTCCACCACCGGATGGCGGCCGTCTTTGATGGTGATGGCATCCGACAGGTTGACCTCTGGGCGGCAGTAACCGTTTTCAACCGCAGTGACGGCAAACGAAAGATAAACGTCCAGGCGGGCGATCGCATCTGCCGTCCGCTGGATCCGTTCGAGCGCCGCTGATACCTGCCCCTGCACCTTCTCGAACAGATTCGCCTCCAAAACGGCAATCCTCTCCCCTGCCGAGAGGATTTTTTCCTCCAGTTCTTTCAGCTCCTGTGTGATATACCGTTCTCCGTTGGCAAGGGTCTGCTTGCGGATGTAGTTGTCTGGCACCTGCCCGATATAGGATTTGGAAACCTCTATGTAATAGCCGAAAACCCGGTTATAGCCAATCTTTAGGGTTTTGATCCCTGACCGCTCCCGTTCGGAGGTTTCGATTTCAACCAGAATCTGCTTGGTATTCTGTACCAACGCGCGGAGCTGGTCGAGCTCGCTGCTGAACCCTGTCTGGATGACGCCGCCATCCTTCAGGAGGGCGGGCGGCTCTTCGACGATGGCGCTTTCCAGGAATGCGCATAGGTCTTCCAGCGGGTCGATTCGCTCAAACACCTGCCGGAGAAACGCGCTTTGACAGCCGGAAAGCAGTGTTCGAAGCTGTGGCAGCACGCGGCAGGTGGCTTCCAAAGATTTATATTCACGCGGGCTTGCGTTTCCGTAGACCACCCGGGTCATCAGCCGCTCGAGATCAAAGACACAGCTGAGCTGTTCCGCTAGATCACAGCGCAGGATGGTATCCTGATAAAGCTCCTCCACCGCATTGAGGCGTTTATCAATGATCGCCGGATTGAGCAGCGGTTTTTCGAGAAAACGGCGCAGCATCCGTTTGCCCAGCGCGGTTTTGGTTTGATCGAGCACCCAGAGCAAAGTTCCGCGCTTCTCCCCGGTGCGCATTGTCTGCACCAGTTCGAGATTGCGCCGGGTATTGAGGTCAAGCGTCATATACTGCTTCGCGTTGACGAGGTGCACCTCGGTAATCCGTTCCAACCCTTTTCGCTGGGTTTCATAAAGATACGCAAGTAAGGCGCCCAGCGCGGATACCGAAAGCGTCTGGTCAAGACCAAGATCAGCGAGGTCACGGGAAAAATGCCGCTCGATCAGTTCACCGGCATGGTTGGGATCGAACCGCTCATTCTCACAAAGATCAGCGACACACCGCAGCTTTTCCTTTAAAAAGGAGGTTACCTTGGTTTTGTCGAGTAGTCCCTCATTGAAAATGACTTCGCTTGGACTATATCGCCCCAGCTCATTGAGCAACGAGTCGGTCTCTTGCGGCGCGAACTGGCAGACCAATACCTGCCCGGTCGAACTGTCTGCACACGCCAGCCCCCAGCCTTCTTCCCCACAGAAAATACAGGCGATATAGTTATTGACATCCTCGGCCAGCATGTTGCTTTCGATCAAGGTGCCGGGGGTCACCACCCGGATGACCTCCCGTTTCACTACCCCTTTGGCATTGGCGGGGTTTTCCATCTGCTCGCAGATCGCAACCTTATAGCCCTTTTTGATCAACCGGGAGATGTACAGGTCGCAGGCATGATATGGGACGCCGCACATTGGCGCACGCTCCTCCATGCCGCAGTCCCGGCCGGTCAGAGTGAGTTCCAATTCGCGGGAAGCGGTGATCGCGTCATCGAAAAACATCTCATAAAAGTCGCCCAGACGGAAAAACAGGATGTGATCCCGATGCTTTTCCTTGACCGCGAAATATTGCTGCATCATCGGTGAGAGCTTCTCGATATTGACTTCCATCTGGGCAACCTCCGGATCCATTAAAATTGGACGCTGTGTGCAGCGCCTGTTTTCAAGCCATCAGTGACATCCGCCACAGGTCGAGCAGGAACCCGAACATCCGGCCTGCGGCTCTTGAATCAGGTCCGGGTTGTCCCCGCTGATGCTGCCGCGCAGAATTTCCATGATATATTCCACCATCGCGTCCATCTCGTTTTTTGCGGTATTGAACGCGGCCATGCTGGGGTTGACCATGATTTCATTGTATAGGTTCTTGATCTCCTCGTTCAGTTTAGCGACCTTTTCCTGATCCCGTTCGGTCTTGTTGATCTCGCTGTTCAGGTCGACCCGTTTGAGATTGAAATCTCCAATCAGCTTTTGCAGCTGTTCATCCTCATCGTTTGCCTGCTGGGCAGCCATCATGCGGATAAACCGCTCGTCCTGTTGAATCGCCTTTCCAAGTTCTCTTGCGGTTGCAATAACATCCATTTTAGAGTCTCCTTTTTGACTTTATTTTCATTTTCCAAACAGCGCCCAGTTCAATGCCCGCTCGATTTTGACCTCGACAAACCTGCCAATTGCATCCGGCGGACCTTGAAACTCGACGATGTCATTTGAAACCGTACGGCCGGAGAGCCATCCTTCCCCGCTGCGGCCGGTCCCGTCGGCAAGTACCCGCAGTGTCCTGCCGACAAAATGGCCCTGCTGTTCCTCCCGGATTGCCGATTGGACATCCAGGAGTTCCCGCAGCCAGCGGGACTTCTCCGCTTCGGGGATAGGGTCGTCCATCAAAGCGGCTTTCGTCCCTGTCCGCGGGGAGTAGATAAAGGTATACAGGGTAGTATACCCCACCTTTTTGACCAGTTCGACCGTCTGCTCAAAATCCTCTCGGGTTTCCCCCGGGAACCCGACGATAATATCGCTCGAAAAGGTCACATCCGGGATCGTTCGACGGGCATAGCTGATCAGCTCGAGGTATTCCTCCACCGTATAATGCCGGTTCATCAAATCCAACACCCGGTTGCTTCCGCTTTGTACCGGGAGATGGATATGGTTGCAGACCTTGTCACACGCCGCGATGGTATCGATTAGCTTATGGGTACAGTCTTTCGGGTGGCTGGTCATGAACCGGAGGATGAAGTCCCCGTCGATATGGTTGATCTCCCGGAGCAGATCAGAAAAATCGATCTGTTCTTCAAGCGTATGCCCATAGGAGTTGACGTTCTGTCCAAGCAGCGTGATCTCCCGGTAACCCATCTGAACAAGCTGGCGCGCTTCAGCGAGCACATCTTCCGGGTGCCGGCTGCGTTCCCGCCCCCGCACATACGGAACGATACAGTATGTGCAGAAGTTATTGCATCCATACATGACCGGCAGATTTGCCTTGATCTCCCCGTCCCTCCGGAGCGGAAGCCCTTCGACAATTTCGCCGGGGCTGTCGCCGGTGGAAAACTGCCGTTTCTGCCCGGAGAGCCGATGATACAGCAGTTCCGGAAGGGTATAAAGTGCATGGGTACCAAACACGAGATCAACATAGGGATAACTCTGTTTGATCTTTTCAGCGATGTTCTGCTGCTGCACCATACAGCCGCAAAGCCCGATGATCATCCCCCGGCGCTTCTGTTTGACCGGCTTGAGCGCACCAACATTTCCAAACACCCGGTCCTCGGCATTTTCCCGGACCGCGCAGGTATTGTAGATCACCAGATCCGCAGTTTCAGGGGAGTCCGCGGAGCCATAACCGATTTCCGCAAGCATCCCCTTGATCTTCTCCCCATCGCTGACGTTCTGCTGGCACCCAAAGGTATGGACATATGCGAGCGGTGGATGGTCATACCGCCCGGCAAGCAGTTTTTTTGCCTTTTGCGCGAATTCCCTTTGGCGGATGAGCGCTTCGGATTCCGCATCCAGTCGTTTGATTTCAGACAAATTCGATCCTCCAAGCTGTAAGCATATTGATTTATTATATCATTTTTCAACAGAAGTTTCAAGCATTCCCCATCTGGCTTTTTGATAAGTCCGCCGAATCCAGCTATTTTGTAGTGCATCTGCATAAGAGATGGCCCACATTTTCTCCCTACAAAATTCAAGCAGAGCCTCTTATTTTAATCCGAAAAAGCCTGCGCCGAAAAAATAGCGCAGGCTTTTTATAATAGAACGATCAGCGGATTGAGAGGGTCTCTCCAAACGCCTTTCCGAGTTCGGCAGCCTTTTGCAGGTCCTCCTGAGAGGGAACGAAACAGACCTTCATCCCTTCACCAAACACCGACATCTTCAGGCCGGTGACACGGGCCATCAGGTTGGGAACGGCTTCACCGCTCCAACCATAGGAACCGAACACCAGAACGGGTTTCTTTTTATTGTTAATCACATCCACATGCGCAAGCAGCGACCAGGCAGGCGGAACCGCTTCTCCATTGATCGTTGGGCTACCGAGTGCGAATGCATCCGAGCGGTTGAGCAGATCGGAAAGCATTCCCATATCATAGTCGATGATATCGTAGAGGCCGACAACCGCGTCTGGCTTAGCTTCCAGGATGCCCCGACGGATTTCCTGCGCCAAGATGCGGGTGTTGCCGTATGCCGAGGTATAGAAGATGGGAACCGTCAGCTTCTCGTTTTTATGAGGCTGGCTCCATTCAGCATACTTCTCAATCGCATAACTAAGGCGTCCATTCCTGGTAAGCACCGGACCGTGGCTGGTGCAGGCGAATTCGATCGGGAGGTCTTTGATCTTCTCTAGTCCGGCCAGTACATAGGGTTTGAACGGGCCAAAAATGGCGTCGTAATACCCCTTGAACGCCTGCTCATACTTTTGGGGATACGCCATATGATGATCAAACAGGTACGGCTCACAGTAATGGGCGCCGAGGAAATCGCAGCTAAAGAGTGCCTTTTCCTCTTCGATCCAAGTGAACATCGAATCAGGCCAATGCAAAAACGGCGCGGAAATAAATTTCAACGTTTTTCCGCCAATATCCAAGGTATCCCCGTTCTTGGCAACCTGCACCTTGAGGTCGGTGCGGTTGGTAATATTTTTCAGATAGATGGAACCACCCTGTGAGACGATAATGGTCGCATTGGGAAGGAATTCCAGAAGCTGTGCGAGACAGCCGGAATGATCCGGCTCATTATGGTTGAGCACAACATAGTCAATCTTTTCCGGATCGACCACTTCCCGGATATTCTCGAGGTACTGCTCAAAATAAGTTTTATGACATGCCTCGATCAAAACATTCTTTTCGCTGCCCTTGACCAGATAGGAATTATACGAGGTGCCGAAATCAGTTGTCATAACGATATCAAACACCCGCATATTCGGATTCAGGATGCCGACCGAGTAGATGCTCTCCGTAATTTTTGCAGATGGCATAATTCACATTCCTCCGGATATTTTAGGATATAAGGTACGGCCATCTGATTGCTCAAATGGCCGCAGAAATGATAAGATCAGGCCTGCTCAAACTGATCCTTGCCCACACCGCAGAGCGGGCAGACAAAATCCTCCGGGACATCCTCCCACTTGGTACCAGGGGCGATCCCTGCATCCGGCTCCCCTTTTGCCGGGTCATAAACATAACCACAAACGCTGCAAACATATTTTTCCATATTACAAGACTCCTTTACTCAAAATCTTTGGGATTATGCGGCAAGTATACCACAAAGGTCTATATTTGTAAATACCCCTACGCACTATCTTAACAATTTTTTTAGATATTGCCCTGTATAGGACGCGGAAACTGCGCAAACCTCTTCGGGTGTGCCTGATGCGACCACCATTCCACCTTGATCCCCTCCCTCGGGTCCGAGGTCGATGATGTAGTCAGCAGTTTTGATCACCTCGAGGTTATGCTCGATCGTGATCACCGTATTTCCGGAGTCCACAATCTTTTGTAAAACGTCGATCAGCCGGTGGACATCAGCAGTATGCAGGCCGGTAGTGGGCTCGTCCAGAATATAAACCGTTTTCCCGGTTGGACGCTTGGAAAGCTCGGTTGCCAATTTGACCCGCTGCGCTTCCCCACCCGAAAGGGTGGTTGCGGGCTGGCCAAGTTTGACATATCCCAGCCCTACATCATAGAGGGTCTGTATCTTGCGCGCGATCTTCGGCAGATTTTTGAAAAATTCTAGCCCTTCTTCCACCGTCATATCCAGCACGTCATAGATCGATTTTCCCTTATATTTTACCTCAAGGGTTTCACGATTATACCGCTTGCCTTTGCAGACCTCACAGGGAACATAGATGTCGGGCAGGAAATGCATCTCGATGCAGACGATCCCATCCCCTTCACAGGCTTCGCACCGTCCCCCTTTGACATTGAACGAAAATCTTCCGGACTTATAGCCGCGCATCTTGGCATCATTGGTCTGTGCAAAGACCTCCCGGATATCGGTAAATACCCCGGTATAGGTCGCCGGGTTAGAACGGGGCGTGCGTCCAATCGGTGACTGGTTGATGTCAATCACCTTATCAATCAGCTCGATCCCCTCAATGTCAACATGTTTTCCCGGCTTCACACGGGGATTGGTCAATTCGTGGGTCAGCCGCTTGAATAGGACTTCGTTAATCAGCGAACTTTTCCCCGACCCTGAGACGCCGGTAACCGCAGTAAATACGCCCAAGGGGATGTCCACATCAATCTCCTTGAGGTTATTTTCTGCGGCGCCACGGATTTTCAAAAAGCTGCCGTTTCCTTTCCGACGGACCGATGGAACCGGTATCTGCTTTTTACCGGATAGATATTGCCCAGTGATCGACTTAGGGCAAGCTTTGATCTGTTCGAGAGACCCCGCGCAGACGATTTCTCCTCCATGTACACCCGCGCCTGGCCCGACATCCACAATATAGTCTGCTGCATACATCGTGTCCTCGTCATGTTCCACAACAATCAAGGTATTGCCCAGATCGCGCAGACGCTGCAGGGTCGTAATCAGCTTATCGTTGTCCCGCTGATGCAGCCCAATCGAAGGCTCGTCCAGAATATAGAGCACTCCCATCAGAGAGGAACCAATTTGGGTTGCGAGCCGGATGCGCTGGCTTTCCCCACCCGAAAGGGTTCCGGATGAACGAGAAAGGGTCAGATATTCTAAACCTACGCTCTGCAAAAATCCGAGCCGCTCTTTGATCTCTTTGATAATCAATTCGGAGATCATCTGCTCCCGCTCGGTGAGTTCCAGTTTGTCGAGAAACGCGAGCGCCTGCACCACCGACATCCGACAGAACTGACTGATGTTCAGCCCGCCGACTGTCACTGCCAGAACGGTTTTATTCAGCCTGTCGCCGTGGCAGGAAGGACATTCCACACTGTTCATCCAGGTGGTGATCTCTTCTCGCATCCAGCTCGAGTTGGTCTCGCGGAAGCGGCGTTCCAGATTGTTTACAATCCCCTCAAAGTCGGTGTAGTAGGTGCCCTTTGAGGAACCGGTCTCCCGATGCATCTCAATCTTTTCTCCATGAGTACCATAAAGCAGCAGATCAATCGCTTTTTTCGGCAGGTTCTTCACTGGCGTATCGAGTGAAAAACCGTAATGATTGGCCAGTCCTTCAAAATACATCTGTGCGATACCGCCCTCAGCATAGTACCAGCCCGACGCGCGGATTGCCCCTTCCCGGATGGTCAACTTTTTGTTGGGGATCACCAGATCAGGGTCGACTTTTAAGAAGGTCCCCAAGCCGGTACATTTATCACAGGCGCCATAAGGCGCGTTGAACGAAAACATGCGCGGGGTCAGTTCTTCGATGCTGACCTCGTCGTGTTCTGGGCAGGAGTAATTCTGGGAAAAGAGCAGTTCCTCCTCCCCAGCCAGCACGACCACCAGACCACCCGATAACCCTACCGCAGTTTCGAGCGAATCCGCGAGCCGGGATTTAATTTCCGCCTTGAGCACCAAACGGTCAACGACAATTTCAATCGTATGCTTTTTGTTTTTTTCCAGTTTGATCTCTTCCGAGAGGTCATAGACATTGCCATCTACCCGTACCCGCACATATCCCGACCGGCGAGCCGCGTCAAACTCTCGGATGTGCTCCCCTTTCCGTCCGCGGACGGTCGGAGCCAAGATTTGAAGGCGTGTCCCCTCTGGCAAGCTCATTACCTTGTCAACCATCTGGTCAATTGTCTGCTGCTGGATCGGCCTGCCGCAGACCGGACAGTGTGGGATTCCGATTCGCGCATAGAGCAAGCGGAGGTAATCATAGATCTCTGTAACCGTTCCAACCGTGGAACGGGGGTTTTTCGAGGTGGTTTTTTGGTCGATTGAGATCGCTGGGGACAGCCCTTCGATGCTATCTACATCAGGTTTTTCCATCTGCCCCAAAAACTGTCTTGCATAACTTGACAAACTTTCCACATATCGCCGTTGTCCGTCTGCATAGATGGTATCAAACGCCAAAGAGCTTTTTCCCGACCCAGAAAGCCCTGTAAAGACAATTAACTTGTCACGCGGGATCTCGAGATCGACACTTTTCAGGTTATGTTCCCGCGCGCCTTTCACTACAATTTTATCTAAAGCCAACCGATTTCCCTCCAAACCATGCATAAACACAGGTATCCAAAATCTGCCCGTTTTTATATACGTTCTTTTTCAGGATTCCCTCCAGCTGGAACCCTGCTTTTTCCAATACCCTGCGGGAACCGATATTGACTGCGAACGGTTCCGCAAAGATACGGACCAGCCCTAACATGGGGAATGCTTCGGCACAGGCCCGTTTGACCGCTGCGGACATGATCCCCTTCCCCCAGAATGGTTCCCCCAGGAAATAACCAAGCTCGGCTGTTTTGCGGTAGACGTCGCTCTCCGGCAGGATGCTCACACATCCGACCGCTTCCCCGCCCACAACGATCGCCCGGATATATTTGGGTTGGGGATCGATGGGGTCCAGACAGGACACAATAAATGCCTGTGCGTCCTCTAAACGATATGGACTTGGAAAGCTGTCTCGCAGGTTGCGGGACACCGCAGGATTATTTGCGTACCGGCAGAGCGACTCCATATCATCCAGGCGCCATTCCCGAAGTAAAAATTTCATCACAACTCCCCCCTCTTTATTTCGGCACCGGCGTTTTGCCCGGGCGGGTCTTATCCTGTTCCTGTTTGAGTTTGGTAATCTTGTCGCGCAGGTAAGCAGCGTGCTCAAACTCAAGAATTTTTGCCGCATTTTTCATCTCGGCGGTCAGCTTGGCGATCAATGCCTCCCGCTCTTTATAACTCATCTTTTTGCCGGGCTTTTTCTTTCCGCCGACTGTCTCCTCCTTGGCGGAGATTTCCAACACATCGCGGATTTCTTTGGTGATCGTTTTTGGGGTAATCCCGTGTTCCCGGTTGTAGGCGAGCTGGATTTCCCGGCGGCGGTAGGTTTCGCGGAGCGCGTTCTCCATCGAGTTGGTTACACTGTCCGCATACATGATGACCTTTCCCTGCGCATTGCGCGCCGCACGCCCGATCGTCTGTACCAAAGAGGTCTCACTGCGCAGGAAGCCTTCCTTGTCTGCATCCAGGATTGCGACAAGCGAGACCTCTGGAATATCCAAACCTTCCCGCAGCAGGTTGATGCCAACCAGCACATCGAACTCCCCGAGACGCAGATCACGGATGATTTCCATCCGCTCGATCGTGTCGATGTCGTGATGCATATATCGGATTTTGACCCCCATATTTTCCATATAAGCGGTCAAATCCTCGGCCATCTTTTTGGTCAGTGTGGTGACCAGCACCCGTTCCCCTACCGCTGTACGCTGGTTGATCTCAGAAAGCAGGTCATCGATCTGCCCTTCCACCGGACGGACCTCGACCTCCGGGTCTACCAGCCCGGTTGGACGGATTACCTGTTCAACGATCTGTGCGCTTTTGCCGCGTTCCAGCTCACCTGGGGTCGCGCTGACAAAAATAATCTGGTTGAGCTTGCTGTAGAATTCGTCGAAATTGAGTGGACGGTTATCAAGTGCGGAAGGCAGACGGAACCCATAGTCAATCAGGCTGGTTTTGCGGGCGCGGTCCCCGCCATACATCCCCCTCACTTGCGGCAGGGTGACATGCGATTCATCCACAAAAAACAGGAAATCTTTAGGGAAATAGTCAAGCAGCGTATACGGGACACTGCCCGGTTCCCGTCCCGAGATCACCCGCGAATAGTTCTCGATCCCCTTGCAGAACCCGATCTCCTGAAGCATTTCGATGTCATAGTTGGTGCGCTCCGCGATCCGCTGGGCCTCGATCAGCTTGTCCCGACTTTTGAAATAGGCAACCCGTTCCTCGCATTCCCGGCGGATATCCTCAATTGCGACCGACATTTTTTCGGGCGGTACAATATAATGGGAGGCCGGGTAGATCGCCACATGGTTGACCACGTTTTTGACCTCCCCGGTCACGGTGTTGATCTCGGTGATCCGGTCGATCTCATCCCCGAAAAACTCCACTCGGATTGCGGTATCCCCCGAATAAGCTGGGAACATCTCCACTACATCCCCACGCACCCGGAATTTGTTGCGCACAAAATTGATGTCGTTGCGCTCGTACTGGATTTCCACCAGTTTTTTAATCAGCTCGTCCCGATCCTTCGTCATACCAGTGCGCAATGAGATCACCATGTTGTGGTAATCGATCGGGTCACCGAGGGTGTAGATGCAGGAGACACTTGCCACGATAATCACATCTCGACGCTCTCCAAGCGCGGCAGTTGCCGAGTGGCGCAGCCGTTCGATCTCATCGTTGATGGCGGAATCTTTCTCAATATAAGTATCGGTATGGGCAATATATGCTTCTGGCTGGTAGTAGTCATAATAGGATACAAAATATTCCACCGCATTATGCGGGAAAAATTCCTTGAACTCAGAACAGAGTTGGGCCGCCAGTGTTTTATTGTGGGCGAGGACAAGGGTCGGGCGGTTGACATTTGCAATGACATTTGCCATCGTGAAGGTCTTCCCCGAGCCGGTAACCCCAAGCAAGGACTGTTCTTTCATTCCGCTCAAAACCCCATTGGTCAGCTTTTCGATTGCCTGAGGCTGATCCCCTGTTGCCTGATAGGGCGCTACAAGTTCAAATCGTTCCGGCATCGTCCACGCCTCCTTTTCCATTTGATTTTTAATCATATCCTAAAACGTCAAAATATGCAAGCAGTTGTTGTTCCTTTTCCAGTATGGACCACCCGCTATCCCGACATGCAGTGAACATAAGTTCCAATTACACAACTATACCATAAAAATCCTCGGTCTGCAAGTGGTTTTCTGCAAAAAAACGGCGAAATCCCGGATCCGTTTTCAGGCCCGGGATTCCATTTTAAAATGAGACCGATGTTCCAAGCGCAAAGGAGTAGATGACACATTCCCTGACCCGCACGCCAAGACTCTCCCCGAGTACCTGACGATAGAGTTCGAGCTGGATACGGTAATGCTCAGAAAGCTCCTGCACGTCCCTCACACGGTCGCTCTTGTAATCGACAATGACCGCTTCCCCCTCTTCCAGAAAAACACAGTCAGCGACCCCTTGGATGGCGGTCTTGCCGTCTGCATCGAATAGGTCGACATAATTCCCGAGAAGCTCCTGCCCCGCCTCCATGAGGAAACGCAGCTCCCGGTAGACCTGTTCGGAGGCAAAAATCCGTCCCGCAAGTTCGCTGGAAAAGAAAGTCCGCAGTTTTTCAGGATCGACCGCATCCGCTTCTGCGCGGGAGAGAAATCCCTGTTCCGCCATCCGGGCGATTTCGGCAACAGGGTCATCCGCTGCAGCCCGATAATCCGCAAACTGCATGAACTTATGCAGCGCATTCCCGCGCTGAGCGCCGGTCAACCCGTCCTTTGAAAGGAATGCCGGACGCCGGGTGAACCGGTAGCTTCTCGCGGTCTCCTGCTTTGCGATCTGGGAAACCGCCATCTTGGTTGGAATCCGGGTCTGCATCTGGAAGGGATAGGAATAGGCAAGCTGCTGGTCCAGTTTGGAAACAAGCGCAGGGTCAGATTCTGGTAGTACCGACTCCTGAACGGTTTCCTCAAGGGCCGGACTGTCCCGAAGAGGGGTGACCCGTAGCGTGACCGGAGCAGCGTCCGGAACCATATCAGTCTCGATCCCCCATGCGGAAAGCTGTGGGGTAAGGCCGGGATGGTGCACTGCGGCCATCAACAGCCAGTCCAGATAGCAGGAAGCGCCCCGCACCGGATAGGGCGGCAGCCGGCCCTGACGGTCGGTCTGCACCATTAGTCCAGCCAGTTTTTCCGGCGCTTTCTTTTTGGAAATACCGGTGACAATCAGCCGTTCCTTTGCGCGGGTCAGGGCGACATAGAGAACCCGCAGCTCCTCTGAAAGGGAGGAACGCTCGATCTCAAGCCGGAGCGCCTGCATCGGCACTGTACTGAACTGCTTCATCAGTTCAAAATCCCGGCGCACGCAGGCGAATCCCAGTTCAGAATGGAGCAAGGTATTCTGCCATAGATCCTCCTTGTTGAACTGCTTGGCGGTGTCACAGAGAAAGACCACTGGAAATTCCAGTCCTTTTGAACGGTGGATGCTCATAATCCGTACGACGTCCGCCTGTTCAGAAAGGCTCACCGAAGGGGAAAGATCGCCGCCGCGCTCCAATAAGCGGTCCAGAAAGCCGACAAATCCGGAAAGCCCCTTATAGCCGCCCGCATGATAGTCACAGGCGTATTGCACAAGCAGCAGCAGGTTGGCATACCGGGTCTGTCCCATCCGCATGACGCGGACCTTTGCGGGGTAATCAAACCGGTCATAAATCTTCCGGATCACCTGATCGGCTGTGGAGCAGGACGCAAACTGCCGCAGAGTGAATACCGTTTCAACCAGCTCTTGGCAGTGTGCGTCCCCTTTTCCGGCGCACTCGTTCACCGCGGCCCAGAGCGGCGCATAACGCTGCTCCAACCGAATCCGAGACAGCTCATCGGCGGTAAAACCAAAGAATGGAGAGAACATCACCGCCGCAAGGTCAATGTCCAGCAATGGGTTTTCAATTACACGCAGCATGGAAAGCACTGGCGCAATCTCACGGGTTGTGAGGAAGCTACTCTTTGGCTCCGCCCAGACAGGAACCCCTCGGGCAGAGAGCGCTTCCTGATAGATACAGGCTTTTCTAGAGGGGGAGCGCATCAGGATACAGATATCCTTCGGGGTGATCCGGCGCATCGTTTCCCCCTCTGCAACCAACATACCCGATTCAAGCAGCCTGGCGATCCGCTCAGCGACAAAGCCAGCTTCCAGCGTATCGCGCGTCTGTTCCCCGGCATATTCTGAAAGATCGATCAGATCAATTGTGCAGCCTTCTCGCGGATAGTCGGGAAACTGCGCCCCCGCTATCAGCTCCTCTTCCTCGTTGTAGTCAATCTCTCCAAGTTGTTCACTCATCAGCGAACGGAAAAAGAAGTTGATGCTTCCTGTGATTTCAGGCGCACTCCTGAAATTTTTTCCGAGGACGATTCGGGACGGGAAATGGATGCCGTCATAGGGCTGATAGTTTTTCTTTTTCTCCATGAACAGTTCAGGCATCGCCTGCCGGAATCGGTAGATGCTCTGCTTGACATCCCCGACCATAAACAGGTTCCCCTCGCCTTTGGAGACCGCCCGGAACAGGATTTCCTGTGCGGCATTGGTGTCTTGGAACTCATCCACCAGAATCTCGTCGTAAAGCTCCGAAACCGATTCTGCAAGGGCGGTCCTGCTGTATCCAGCTCCCGCTGGCTTGACCAGCAGTTGGATCGCATACTGTTCCATATCCGAGAAATCCATCAGGTTGCGCTGCTGCTTGGCAGTGGTGTAAGCGCGGTCGAACGCCTTAACCAGCTCGAATAGGACCTCCACCATCGGGCGCAGGAACGCGATATCCTCCGAAAATTCTTTGGAAGTCGCGCAGAACTGTTTGTCCCGTAAGTCTTCAACCAGTTTTTTCACCTGGCTGCGCATCCCCTGAACCGCCTCTTTCTGGCTGCCGCCGTTCCGAAGCGGGCTGAGCTTATCAAACGTGAACGCATCCAGCTTTCCGCAGATGTTGTCCCACTGTCCATTGGAAACCCGCTCGGAAAGCTGTTCCAACTGAGACAGGTCGTGCAGGAAACCATCCAGATATGCTTTGGACATCGCTTGATCTAGCTTGATGATAGAAAGCGCGCGGCGGGTCAAGCCAAGTGCGTATGAGATCGCTTCCTTGGCATGTGCGAGAATACTTTTTCCCCAGATGGTATCTTCCACTGGGAGCGTGCCGTCATAGAAACCGAGCTTATGATCGAGCCAGTCGTTGTAGAATGGGTGGGAGCGGACAAAATCGTAGAGCCGGAACAGGGTGGAAAATACCCGGCTGTCATCCCGTCCGGAGCTGAGCAGCTCGACCAGACGGGCAAACGTCCCGTCCATCCCGTCAGCGTGGAACCGTTCGACCGTATCATGAGCAATATCTCGGCGAAGAATGTCCAGCTCTTTTTCGTCCCCAGTGCGTACATTGGAGGGAATCCCGAGTTTTTGAAAGTTGGTGCGGATCAGTTCGAGGCAGAATGCGTGGATCGTGCTGATCTGTGCCCGCTCGAGCAGAAGCTGCTGCCGCTGCAACCGTTCGTCGGCGGGATTTTCAGCGATCATCCCGCTGATCCGCGCCATGATCCGCTGTTTCATTTCGAGTGCAGCCGCATTGGAGAAGGTCACTACTAGCATCCGGTCGGCATCAATCGGATGCTCCGAATCCACAATCCGGCCGATCACACGCTCGACCAGCACAGCTGTTTTTCCGCTTCCTGCCGCTGCTGAAACGAGCACAGTACCACCGCGCGCTCGGATGGCATCGGATTGCTGCGGCGTCCATTTTTTCTCAGGCATCCGTCTTTTCCTCCTTTTCGAGCTGTTTCAGAGCGGTCTCCAGATCAAATGATCCTAGACGGCGCACCGGGTCGCCATCTTCATGCGTGCAGATGTTGTGGTAATCACACCATTGGCAGGGCGCGTAGTCCTTGACCCCGTCCACAGGGGCAGCCTCTACCCTACCGGATTGTAGGAATTGGGCCAGATCAAGCAGGTTTTGTTCCACTTTGCGCTGGATTGCTCCCATCTGAGCGAGGGTAGCCAGCGGACTGGACGCGGCATATCCCCCATCCTTTTTGGAACGGACTGGAATAAAAACGCCCGCAAGGTTTGGCTCCATCGCCGAAAGCGCCTCCCGGTCCTCAAGCAGAAGCCCGTTCATACGGAGCATCTTTGCCTGTTCCGCCCTGACGGTTTCCGCAGAAGCGTCCCGTTCTACCGAAACAATTTGGTCCCGGGCGGGCAGATAGAGCACACCTGCCGGAAGCGACTGGAAGTCATCCCGCTCCTGACCGGAACAGATCGAAAACAGGTAGATCAACATCTGCATATTCAGGCCGAAGCAGATGTCCGACAGGCTGAAGCTCTTGCGTCCGGACTTGTAGTCAACCACCCGCACATACCGCTTTTCGCCGCGCCGGTAGACATCCACCCGGTCGACTACCCCTTCGACGATCACCCGGGTACCATCCGGTGTACGCAGATCGAGCGGCTTGACCTGTGCATCCATACGGATTGGCAGCTCAAATGCCTCAGGTTCGAACAGGCTTTGCACAAACTCCGCTGCAAGCCGTTTGAGTAGGCGTACCAGCGTATTCACCAGCCGGCGAAACAGATACTTGAACCGTTCCGGCATCCCGTCAAAATCCTGAATTTTTGCAGACAGGTTCTCCTGCACGATTGCGGAGACTTCTTCGCGCAGTTCGTTGTCTTTCCGGAAAGCAAGGCCACGCCCGCCATATTTGCGTACCATCTGTTCGAGTACCAGATGGATCAATGATCCGGATGCAATCGGGTCGAACTCGACCCGGCGGCGGGCGCGCAGTCGAAGCCCGGATTCACAGAAATAGGAAAACGGACAGTTATAATACCGCTCAACCCGCGACGGAGAGAGCCGGAGCTCTTCACCGAATAACCTACGCGCAAGCTCCGGATTCTGAATCTGGAAAGCATTCCTTTGGCTGGCGTCGGTCAGACAATCCAGCTTTTCGGATGCATGACCGGAAAACCACGCCCGCAACGCCGCCTGCCGTTGGGAAGGCTCCCGCCAGGTCTGGGCCATTAGATCGAATGCGGACGCTGTGTTGCATGCGCGTTCAAGCGGATTCTGCTGATAGGAAGAGACCGGATGCTTTCCCAAGATTTTTTCTACCTGTGCAACTGCTGACGAGGGCGCAAGCCCTGCTCCCGCGGTATTTTTTTGTGGATAGGTCAGCCAGAGACGTTCAGACGCCTGTGTCAGGGCAAAGTAGACATAATATTTCTCAAACAGAGCCTGTTGTTCGGGGATCCGCAGAAGGTCGATCCCCTGCTCTTTAAGAAGTCCGCGCTCGGAGGCGGAGAAGATACCGCCTGACGAAGACCAGAGTGGGAACTCCCCTTCGTTCATGCCGATCACAAAGACAGCGCGAGGCTGGTTGGGCCGGATACGATCCGCCGAACCGACGATCACCTGATCGATCGTCTGCGGTAACACGCCAATATCAATCTGCGACGCCCCCATCCGGAACAGGTCAATCAGTCGGGCAAGCGGTTGATGCAACCCAGCGAGCGCGCCGCCGAATACATCGAGCAGTTCAACGACCGCATCCCAAACCTGTGCCGCAGTATCCAAAAACTGTTTTTCCTCAAGTGGAGGCATCCCCTGTGCATGAGTTTGCAGATGTTCCGCCGCGCCGCACTCCTCTAGATAGTGGAATGCAGCAGCGGCAAATCCCTTTCCATCACAGTCCTCGAGCGACCGGAGCAACTGCGCAACCGGTTTTACAAGCTGCTCCCGGGTCTGGTTCAGGCGGTCAAGCCTTGCAGACTGTTCTGGGGTGAAAGACGCCTCCATCCCGTCCGGGTGGTTGACGAACGGTTGAGTCCAGCTTGAACCTGTGATTCCCCATGTAAAGCAGTAATTTTCAAGCGCGCCTGCTTCGACCGGATCGATACCGGTGATGCAGTTTTTCGCGAGGGACAGCATCGACTCGGAGGAAAATCGGGTGCGCGCCGCTTCAAGTGCACAAAGCAGGCCACTGATGAGCGGATGCACCTGCACGTCCTGCCGGATATCCGCAAAAAAAGGAATATCGTACCGCCCAAAGACGGTTTGCAGCGGGACTAAATACCGCTCCAGACTGCGTCCAATGAGAGCAATCTCCCGATAGCGGTACCCTTCCCGCAGCAGCGCATAGACCTGTGATGCAATGTATTCCAACTCATCATAGATATCCTCGCAGCAGACGATCTGGATACCCTGCACATCAGGAATGCAGGAAGGCCTTAGCTTTGGGAACTCCTCTGCAAGACTGGCCAGTGCCGGATTCTGAAACCGGTATGGGACTTCCAAAATAACCGGCGCCGCTACCCGGCATCCGGACTGTCTGGCGGTTTCAATTAGGCGGTTGGCGGTACGCGCAGGTGCAGTAAAAACGCCAGTACCCGAGCGGTCTGCCAGCCCTGAACAGGTCAACGCGGCGAAAACTTCCGGGCTTTTCTCGAGGATTTTCCCGATCAACTTCCATTCAGCTCCCATGAACGCCATAAAACCATCGATGAACACCCCATACCCAGAAAAAAAGTCCGCGTCCTCCAACCGTTTCACCGCCCGCATCAGGCTGTCATCCGGGTCGCTGTATCCCCGGTCGATCATCGCCTGATAAACCTCAAAAATCAGTGCGATATCCTCGAGCTTGTCGGTGAAATCCTGATCCCCGCTTTCCAGCGCGGCCTTGCGGAGGGAGTCGGGTGTTGCACCAGCTGTTTTTAGTTCACCGACCGTTTCGCACATCGCCCCAATAAATGCTGCGCTCCCGCTATTTTTTCCATAGGCACGCAGCCCGCCGCCCAGCTCGTCCAGTGCTGTGCTCATCACCAGATATTTGGCGGTTTCATTCATGTGGACGCCCGACAGCCCGCCCAGTTCCCGAAAAATCCGGTCACAGAGACGCGTGAAACTAAGCACTTCAACCGAAAGCGACTGTTTGGCCCCCAGCTTCCGGCAGAGTGCCTTTTCACTTTCAAAGGAAGCCTGTTCCGGAACAAGCAGGATCGCCTTCCCTCCCTGTTCTACCCATTTCTGGATCTGTTGGTAGAGCAGAGCGGTTTTCCCTGTCCCGGAAGCTCCAAGAAGCAGATGCAGCATCTATTGACCTCCTAACAAAATTTTATAAAAATCCTAAAAAGGGGTTGAAATATATACGAAAAAAGTATATAATAGGGAAAATCTCTCACATGATTCACAAGTTTGAAAAGTTAGAAAGGGAGTTGTTTTGTTATGGCTTATATGTGGAGCAAAGATTTAGAAACCGGGAACATGTTGATTGATACCCAACATAAGGAACTCATCAAAGCGATCAATGACCTGCTTCAGGCATGTTCTGCGGGCAAGGGGCGCACAGAGATCGAAAAGACCACCAAATTCCTCTTTGACTACACCACCAAACATTTTGGAGATGAGGAGCGGCTTCAGATGCAGTATCGTTACCCCGACATGGTGAACCACAAGAGATACCATGAGGAGTTTAAGCGGACGGTGAAGGAACTTTCCGACCAGCTCAGCAAGGATGGCCCTACAGTCGCGCTCGTCGGAAAGGTCAACAACAGCATTGCCGGCTGGCTGATTAACCACATCAAAGTCCAGGATGTCAAAGTTGCCGCACACATCCGCTCAAAATCATAAGCCGTTTCCAATCTTTTTCCTGCCGTACATATCAAACAGCCCCGGATGCATTTGCATCCGGGGCTGTTCCTTTTACAGGCTCATGCCCAGTTTCATCGCCTGGATGTTCGGCTCCGCCAGATGCTGTTTTTTCGGCGGAATACATTTCCGGATCGCCTGCTCCACCGAGTCGACCGACGCGAACCGGCTCTCTGCAAGCGCTTTCCCCAGCAGGATAATGTTGGACAGTCCTTCCAGGTTCCTCTCGTTGGCCAGCGTTGTTGCAGGAACATAGAAACAACTGATATCGGTACGGTCACAGGTTTTGTCGATCAATGCGCTGTCGATAACCGCGATACCGCCTGGGGCAACCGTGTCGATGAACCTGTCATAGGACGGCAGGTTCATTACGATCAGCAGATCGGGATTGAGCACCAACGGGGAGCCAATCGGCTGATCCGAAAGGCAGACCGAACAGTTTGCAGTGCCCCCGCGCATCTCCGGGCCGTAGGAAGGCAGCCACGAAACCTGCCTGTCTTCCATAAGTCCAGCATAAGCGATGATCTTCCCGGCGAACAAGACACCCTGCCCGCCGAATCCGGCCAGAAGCATATTTGCCATTATGCTCGAACCCCCTTTTCGGTCTTATCGGCATAAACGCCCAGAGGATAGTAGGGCATCATGTTGTCACGCAACCATTGGAGGGCCTCCACCGGGGTCAGACCCCAGTTGGTCGGACAGGTAGAAAGGATCTCAACAATCGAGAACCCTTTCTTTTCGATCTGGCAGGTAAACGCTTTTTTGATCGCCGCTTTTGCTTTGCGGATATTCGGCACTGAATCAACCGCAACCCGCTCTGCGTACGCAACACCGGTCAGGGTGGAGAGCATCTCGCAGACCCGCACCGGGAATCCGGCGGTTGCGACATCGCGGCCATAAGGGGTGGTCTGGGTGACCATGCCCGGCAGGGTGGTCGGCGCCATCTGGCCGCCGGTCATGCCGTAGATGCCGTTGTTGACAAAGATAATCGTGATGTCCTCACCGCGGGTCGCCGCATGGACGGTTTCCGCGGTACCGATCGCCGCGAGGTCGCCATCCCCCTGATAGGTGAATACCACGCTGTCAGGCAGGGACCGCTTGATACCGGTCGCAATCGCGGGGGCGCGCCCATGCGCCGCTTCGACCATATCACAGGCAAAATAATCATATGCCATGACCGCACATCCGACCGGTGCGATACCGATCGTTCTTCCTTCAATTCCCAGTTCGTCGATCACTTCCGCGACCAGTTTATGGATTACCCCATGGGTGCATCCGGGACAATAATGGGTGGGCACCTCCACGAGCGCGTGGGGCCTCTGATAAACGACTGCCATTACCGGTCACCTCCCGCCAGTTTCCTAATCTCGTCCAGCACCTCGGCCGGCGTGGGCACGATGCCGCCGGTATGCCCAAAAAACGCAACCGGCGCCTTTCCGTTGACAGCAAGACGCACATCATCCACCATCTGCCCCATGCTCATCTCAACGCAGAGGAACGCTTTGGCGGTATCCGCCGCTTTTTTAACCGCTTCGGTCGGATAGGGCCAGATGGTTTTGGGCCGGATCAGGCCGACCTTGATCCCCTGCTCCCGCGCGGTGTTGATCGCGCTGCGCGCGATGCGGGAAGTTGCGCCGTAAGCCACAACCACGTATTCCGCATCCTCAAGCAGGTATTCCTCCCACTGGGTGTGCTTTTCCTTGACGATCTCATAGCGTTTGAACCGCTCAAGAACCGTCTGCTCGAGCTCGTCAGGTTTCAGATAGAGCGAGTTGATGACGTTATGTTTGCGCTTGCCTTGGTGCCCGCACGCCGCCCACGAAAATTTGTCGAACGATTTCACCTGTTTCTCCGGGAAACTGATCGGCTCCATCATCTGGCCGAGCATACCGTCTGCGAAGATCATCGCGGGCATCCGATAGGTGTCCGCAAGCTCGAACGCCTCGAACACCATATCCACCATCTCCTGAATCGAAGAAGGAGCAAACACAAGAATATGCAGGTCGCCGTGTCCGGGGGCGCGGGTCGCCTGCCAGTAATCGGCCTGTGAGGGCTGGATTCCACCAAGGCCCGGACCGCCGCGCTGGACGTTGACGATTAGGCAGGGCAGGTCGGAACCTGCCAGATAAGAGATTCCCTCGGATTTGAGCGAGATGCCCGGCGAGGAGGAAGAGGTCATGGCGCGTACGCCGGCAGAAGCCGCACCGTAAACCATATTAATTGCGGCAACTTCGGACTCCGCCTGAAGGTATGTACCGCCGACCTTCGGCATACGTTTGGACATATAAGCCGCAACCTCAGTCTGCGGCGTAATCGGATACCCAAAGAAATGATGACAGCCCGCCTGCAAAGCCGCTTCTGCGAGCGCTTCATTCCCTTTCATCAGCACTTTCTCACTGGAAGCCAATAGATTTCACTACCTTTCACTATTTCTCCACGGTAATTGCACAATCAGGGCAGATCACTGCGCACATAGCACAGCCGATGCAGCTCTCCATATCAGAAACGACTGCCGGATGATATCCCTTGATGTTCAGGATCGACTTATCAAGCAGGACAATCTTTTTCGGGCAAACCGTAACACAAAGCCCGCAGCCTTTGCAGAGGCCGTGGTCAACTGTCATCTTCGCCATATTTCGGACACCTCCTTGCCGGGTATATGCAACCGAAGGTTACACCTCCCACGGCTTTTTTACATAAATTTTTACAGGGTAAAGCTCCCTATCGGGAATCAGTTCTTTGAGTTCTCCGGAGAATGCCTCCGGGACAGCGGTGAACAGCAGCGGGAGGCCATAGTGTGCCGCTGTTTCCTGTGCAAATGCTAGTTTATCTGCGACCACCTGCGGCGTGGTCTGCTCCCCGAGATTGGAGTTGTTGACCACCGCAGTCGCTTCAAGACGGGACGCGCTTTGGATTTCAGACAGCAGGCTGGATGCTTGTTCTGCGGTGCGGGTCAGATAGCGATAGCCGTTCACGACATAAAGCATATCGCAGCCGCCTGCCTCTCGGATCGCTGCGCTGTAGCGCCCAAGTGCCGCCGCGCCTGCATCGTCCCCGCCAACGTCGATCACAATCTGCTTGTCAGTATCCAGTACCGCGTCCAGACGGGCGGTCAGCGCGGGGATATCCAGATTGGTCCCCGCGTAGAGGGGAGCGATCATCTCGATCCCCTCTTGTTCCAGCAGCCCGGTAAAATCCGCGCTCCGGAAATAGGGGTTGACAATATCAAGATCTGCGAGAATGACCTCTTTTCCCGCCTTGCGAAAGTCCATCGCCAGATTGACCGCGAGGTTGGTTTTCCCGCTGCCATAGTGCCCGACGATCACCAGAATCCGTTTGAGCTGCTCGAGCAAATACCCACCTCCGTCTTTTTTAGATTTTCTTATTATACCATCCCCACGCGCCTTGCACAACATCTGACTGCGAATTTTGTAGAATCGTTTGATTTTACTTTAAGTTGATGCTATGACAAAGTGCAATTTCTACAAAAGCTACTCTCTTTTATCACTCGATCGATTTGTCCATATTTTCCACAATATAAGGACAGATGCGCAAAAAACGCCGGGAATCATCCGGCGTTTTTCTTTCGTGGACAGATATGCACAATTCTCTCGCTTTCAAATTCACATCCCATAAAGCAGCGCATTCACAACCGCAGCCGCAATGTTGCTCCCCCCTTTCCGCCCCCGCGCGATGATGTATGGCACCTCAATCTGTCCTGGCCCGCCGGTCAAAAATAGCTCTTTGGACTCCACGACATTGACAAACCCGACAGGAACCCCAATCACCAGAGCGGGGGAAATCTTCCGTTCGGCGATCAATTCATAAAGCCGAACCAATGCAGTTGGGGCGTTCCCGATCGCAAAGATCATCTCCCGGTCAAACTGGGCGGCCTTCTCCATACTCGCAACCGCGCGGGTGGTTCCATTGCTCGATGCCACCCCGGCAACATCCGGGTCGGACATGAAACAGAACACCTCTCCCCCGTATGCGGCAAGCCGCTTTTTGTTGATACCCGACCGCACCATCTGGGTATCGGTGACGATGCAGGCCCCTCGCCGTATCGCGTCGCGCCCTCGCTCCACCGCTTCGGGTGAGAAGCACAGGGTTTGTGCATAATCGAAATCCGCAGTGGTGTGGATCACCCGCCGGATGACCGGTTCGTTTTCCGGCACAAGATGGATGCCCTGTTCGAGCAGAATCTGGGAGATCATCTCCATGCTTCTCTGTTCGATCTCAGCGGGCAGCGTATACTCCAATTCGATTTTCATAAGTATCCCTCACAATTCTATCCCCGTTCGGGCGGGGATTCCCTGTTCATATGGGTGTCTGCGGCTGCATATCTCAGAAAGATAATCCGCCCGGCCGATCAGCCAGCCGGGCGGATTTCGGCCGGTCAAAACCAGCTCGAGCGGTTCCGGCTTCTGCTCGATCAATCTGCGCAAAAGCGCTTCGTCAAGCGTACCGGTCGAAACCGCATTGATTGCTTCATCAAGTACCAGCAGGTCCTCTCCCCTACCCTGCTTCACCCGGTCAAAAATTTCCTGCAACAGCCGGTCCTGTATATCCCGGGTCTGCCGCAGTTCGGACGCGTCCATCTGGAAGGTGAACTTTCGAACCCCTTTACACCTCAAAACCGCAACCTGTTCCAGCTGTTCCAGAATCTTCAGTTCCCCTGATTCCCCATGCTTGAGGAACTGCACGAACAACACCCGCAGTCCCCGCCCGGCAGCGCGCACCGTCAGCCCGACAGCAGCAGTTGTTTTGCCTTTTCCATCCCCGTAATAGAGATGGATCAACCCTTGTTTCATCTGACCCCCTCCTCCAAAATCCGGTAGACCGCCTGTAAATCGATATGTTCGCGTACCCCCTGTGCCAACCGGTCAAACTGTTCCTCCCGATAGGCAACCGGGTCAGGGATCGAAACATGCGATGGGTCCAGCCCCTTGGCGGCGCAGAGACAGGACACCAGCGCGGAGACGGCCTCCACGCGGTCAAACAGCCCATGCAGATAGCTTCCGCAGACCGTCCCGGAATATGCGCCATCCGGTTTTCGGGTCCCGTCCTGCGTCTCGATCCAGAGGAGCGGTGTTTGGAAGCAGGTCTCCCCCATGTGAATCTCATACCCCTCGACCGGGACACCGGACATCCCCGCAAACCATCCATCAAGCGTCCCAAAAGCCCCTGTCACCTGTGTGCGGGTCTTTTGCCGGGCAAAGATGGTTTCTACCGGAAGCAGTCCGATTCCGTCCAACTCTCCGCCATGCTCTACCTCCAATGGGTCACAGAGCCTCCGCCCCAACATCTGGTATCCCCCACAGATTCCCAAAACCGCACCGCCCGAAGCGGCGAACTTCCGGATAGCCGCTTCCAGCCCGCACTGCCGCAGCCAGAGCAGGTCAGACATGGTGTTTTTGGTTCCGGGAAGAATCAACAGGTCTGGGGTGCCGAGTTCAGCTAGGGAATGTACATACCGCAGGCTGATTCCATCTGTTGCTGAGAGGGGATTAAAATCGGTAAAGTTGGAGATGTGCGGCAGGCGAATGACCGCGATATCGAGCAGGCCGGGTGTACCGCGCCGCTCAAACCGGTTAGAGAGGCTGTCCTCGTCATCGATGTCCACATCCAAATAGGGCACCGTACCGACCACTGGCACCCCTGTGATCTGTTCAATCTGCTCCAATCCGGGCTGTAGAATCCCGATATCCCCCCGGAACTTATTGATCACCAGGCCTTTTACCATCCGCCGCTCATCCGGGTCGAGCAGGAGCATAGTCCCGGCGAGCGACGCGAACACCCCGCCGCGGTCGATATCCCCAACCAGAAGCACAGGGGCACCCACTTGTTTGGCGAGCCCCATATTGACAATGTCATCTGTCTTGAGGTTGATCTCGGCAGGGCTTCCCGCCCCTTCCACCACAATGATGTCATTTTCTGCGGCAAGACGCTCGTAAGCCTGCATGATCTGCGGAAGGAACGAACGCTTTTTTGCAAAATAATCTCGCGCGCTCATTGTCCCGACCACTTCCCCATTGACGATCACCTGTGAGCCGGTATCGCTCGACGGCTTGAGCAGTATCGGATTCATCCACACAGAAGGTTCTATCCCTGCTGCCTGTGCCTGCACCGCCTGCGCCCGCCCCATCTCCAGCCCCTCCTGGGTGATATAAGAGTTGAGTGCCATATTCTGGGATTTAAATGGTGCGGTACGGTGGCCATCCTGCCGAAAAATCCGGCAGAGTGCGGCCGCAACCAGACTTTTCCCCGCATTGGAGGCTGTCCCCTGTATCATAATTACCTTTGCCCGTTTCATATTATCGCAAGCACCTCCCGCATTGCCCGGATGAGACCGGTATTTTCTTCGTGTGTCCGAACTGCGATCCGGTAGAATTGCCCATCCAAACCGTGGTAGTTGCCACAATTTCGGATCAAGTATCCCTTTTTGATCAGTTTTTCCTGGAGGTCCCACCATCCTGCCAGCTTGAAGAACAGATAGTTTGCTTGGGACCCAAAACAGACCGCCCCCATAGATTGCAGTTCGATTTCCAGATAACGCCGTTCATGGTGCACCAATTCCCGCGTCTGTTCCAGATAGGCAGGGCCACAGTCCAACGCAGCCAGCCCCGCAGCCTGTGCCGGGCCGGAGACGTTCCAAGGAGGTTCACAGGTTTGAATGCGGTCGATGATCTTCCGGTCGGAACAGAGCAGATAACCCAGCCGCAGACCCGCCATTGCATAAATTTTGGTAAATGCTCTCAGCAGGATCAGATTGGGGAATTCTGCAAGAAGCTCCGTCAATCTGATCGTCTCTTTTTCCGGTAAGAATGGCAAAAAACATTCGTCTACCAGTAGCCGAGCGCCGGATTTTGCACACCGGTCCAAAATTTTCAGGAGCAGGCTGCGATCGATTGGAAGCCCTGTCGGATTATTGGGGTTGCAGAGCACCACCAATTTTACAGGTAGATCGATCCGTCCGAGAAATTGTTCGGTAAGCCGGAATCCCTCCGATTCCCGCAGCAGATGCCGCTCTACAGTGCATCCAACCGCATCCAGCGCGGACTCATATTCAGAAAAGGTTGGTGCGATGGTAAGCGCACATTTTGGACGCAGGGACAATGCAATCCGATAGAGCAGGTCCGCCGCCCCATTTCCACAGTGTACCCAGCCGGCCTGCACCTGATCCCGCGCGGCAATCTTTTCGCAAAGTGTACGGCAGAGCGGGTCTGGATATCGTTCCAAACATTCTCCAGTATCAAAAATGACCTGCCTGACTGAAGCAGGCAGGCCAAGCGGGTTCGTGTTGACCGAAAAATCAATGAGCGGTTCTGTATGCCCATACAGGTCGCCGCCATGTACAAGTCCTCTCATATCATCCCCCCGGAAAAAAGACTGAAAACTATGCATACTGCACCAAACAACAACAGCGATGCAACCGAAGCCGCATACATCAGCCGGTTCGCACGCCGGATGTCCTCCGGTTCCACCGGTCGAAGGCTATCCCCGATCGTCGGTTTCCGCACCAGATGCCCACCATACCACGCATCTCCGGCGAGCTGTACGCCCAATGCGCCTGCACAGGCAGCCTCGGTCTGTGCGCTGTTGGGGCTTGCGTGGTTTCGGCGGTCCCGCCGCCAGACGCGCCAAGCTCCTTTTCTGTCCAATCCGCACAGCCGCGCGGTTCCAATCATTAGCAGTGCGCAAAGCCGGGACGGGATCAGGTTGAATAGGTCGTCCAGGCGGGCGGCGAACCGTCCGAACCAGAGATAGCGGTCATTCTTATAGCCAATCATTGAGTCAAGTGTGTTGACTGCCTTATAACAGACTCCCAATGGAACGCCGCCCAACAGCAGATAAAAAAGCGGAGCCGCCACCCCGTCGGAGGCGTTTTCGGCAACCGTTTCGACTGTGGCCTTGGTCACTCCCTCAAGGTCGAGCGTATCCGTATCCCGCCCGACAATCCGAGAGACCGCGTACTGTGCATCTGCAAGGGTCCCCGTGTGCAGGGCGTCAAATACCCGCATACTCTCCTTTTGAAGTGCGCGTGCTGCAAGCATCTGATAACAGGCTAACGTTTCCACTGCAAACCCGATTGCCGGATGCGCCGCCCTCGCCAACATCACAACCGCGCCAGCTACGCTGGTGGAGATGACCAGCGTCAAAAGCGTGATCAGGGTGCCACCGGCCCATTCTCCTCGTTTTCCTTGTGGAAACAGCCGGCGCGTAGCCATTTCGAGCAAGGAGATCAGGTGTCCGATCCAGCGCACAGGATGCGGCAGCCAGTGAGGGTCCCCAAACAGAAGGTCAAGCAGGAACCCAAGCACCACCGGGGCGACCGGGTACCAAAATGCGTTATATGGGTTCATCTATCCGCGCAACCTCCCGCAATGTCCGGTCTTTCTCCCATTGTTCCTGGGTCAAGCGGGCTGACCATCCACCAAGATTGGGCGCCTGCCAATCGTAAAACGGTTTTCCTCCGGCGAACCGCTCCATGATTGCCATGATCGTTCCGCCATGAACCACGAACGCCACCCGGTTGATCCGATCCCGGAAGCAGGCTTCGATCGCTTGGGCAAACCCATCGCAGCAGCGCGCCCGGAATGTCTTGCCGGACTCCCCATTTGGCGGGGCAGATTCCCCGCCTGAAGCAATCCACGCCTGATATTCCGGAAGGGGTTCCAGCTCCCGATGGTTCTTCCCTTCAAAGTCACCGAAATCACATTCCCGCAGGCCATCGAGCACCACCGGCTGTTCCCCTGGATAAAGAATCTGTGCCGTCTGACGGCAGCGAAGCAGCGGACTGCTATAAACCCGCTCCGCCATCGGATAGGCAAGATTACAAAAACAGGAAACCCCAGCTTGGGAGAGCGGCTGGTCGGTACGCCCGATGTACCGCCGTTCGATGTTACCCTGTGTCTGGGCATGCCGGATCAAAAAAATCTCCAATCATTACTCCCCCTTTATGATAACCGGGATTCCCGCAATCACCCGCTCGACCCTGCACGCATGTTGAGCAACTAGGCAGCAAGCCCGACCCGCTGCCTCCCGCCATTCCCGCTCGAAGCCACTGACCGGCACCACCCCGCAGCCGACCTCATTCGAAATCACAATCAGGTCAGGGCGTTCCTCTATTAGCCGGCGGACATATGCTAGCGGGTCCTGACCTGACTCTAGAAGCCGGCGGATCAATAGATGCAGATGGTCCATCACCGGCTGCTCCGGTATCCGGTCGAGTGGACAACTCGAACCGTCACAAACCAGTTCCTGGGAAATTTCAGTACGAGAAAAAACCAGTTCCAGCTTGCCCTGCCCCTCTCCGCCAACAATTAGTTCCATCCCATCATCCTCCCTGCAAAAACGACCGCAAACAACATTCCTAATTCGGCAAGCTGTAGGAACCAGCCCGCCAAATCCCCTGTAATCCCACCAAACTGCTGGTAAGATGTTCGTCGATAGAGCAGAAAGACAGCAGAAAGCGCCAATAGGCAGGCCGCCCCGACTTTGAGATGGAATTGGAGCATCCCAAACGCGCAGAGCCAGAATATGGCGAGCAAGACACAGGCACACCGTCCCTTCTGCGCTGCGTCTGCAAAACCTGCCGCGAGACCGCTCGTTTTGGCGCATCGGAAAGTGACTACCGAAAGCCCGCTTAATGCCCGAGAAGCGACAAACCCGATCCCGATAACCCCACAGGTGCGATGGGAAACCGGAAATTCGCTCCAAAGCCCAAAGGTCAGAAGCAGGTAGAGGCTGCATCCAATCAGCGCAAATGCACCGGTGTGCGCGTCCTTGAGGATTTGCAGTTTTTGGTCGGTAGGCGCGTGGGACGCAAGCGCGTCAACCGTATCGCAAAAGCCGTCGAGATGGATTCCCCCAGTAACCAATACCGGGATCGCGGTTGCCACTGCCGCCAAAAGGACTGGACCGACTCCAAGACACCCGCAGAGCCACAACCAGCCCCAGACCATGCCACCTGTCACACCGCCCACCAACGGGAAAGCGCAGAGCAGATAGCGGGTGGTCTTTTCGTCCCATGCAAACTGGGGCATCGGGATCGCTGAATACATCGAAAATGCGGCCACAACCGTCCGAAGCAGATTCATCTTGGGCCCCTCCCTTTGCATACAATCGGAATCCCGCAGACCACCTCTATCACCCGCCCGGCCCGGCAGGCAACTGCTTGGTTCAAACCGCTGAGCAGGGAGAGATACCGTTCTGTGTCGGGATCATAGGAAATCCCATCCGAAAAAATCTCATTGGAAACGATCACGACCTCCCTCGCCTGCGCACAGAGCAGGTCGATCCCACGCAAGATTTCGCCGCCCGCGTCTTGGCCCGCGCCGCTGGGGGAAAACAGCTCGTTTGCCGCCAGGTTGGACAGACACTCGAGCAAAATGGTGCAGCCTTTGGGCAGCCGGAGCCTTGCGATTCCGGTATATTGTTCCACCGTCTCGAACCCTTTTTCCCGCCGGGCAATCCGATGCTTTTGAATGCGAGCCTCACATTCTGCATCAAATGGCTGCATGGTGGCCAGATAAATTTTCTGTCCTCCCGCTTCGACTGCCACCTGTTCGGCATATTCCGATTTTCCGCTTGCCGCGCCGCCTAAAACCAACGTCAGCATCGGTTCATTCTAGTGGCTGGTAGCCGTCAATCTGTATCTGCTCAAAGGTGCGCATTCCACGGTAGACCGCAACCGCCATATCCAAAAGCGGAAGCATGGCGATTGCGCCAGTCCCCTCACCGAGGCGAAGCCCAGCGGAGATCACCGGAGAAATCCCCAGCGCGTCGAGCAGAGGACGTCCCGCCGGTTCCTCCGGCAGATGGGAGGCGAGCGGGTACCCAGCCGCTTCCGGACAAAGCCTCACTGCAGCGAGTGCCGCAGAAGCGGAAATCACGCCGTCCACCACAACCGGCAGACGGTGCACCGCCCCACCCAAAAACAGCCCGCACAGTCCGGCGATGTCCAGCCCCCCGACCTTGGAAAGGACGTCGATTGGATCATCCGGATCGGGCTGGTTGGCCTCGATCGCCCGCTCAATCGCGCCGATTTTCCGCCGGAGCCCATCGCTTGAAAGCCCCGCACCGCGTCCGGTCATCAGAGCTGGCGACTTTCCGAGCAGGACCGATGCGACCGCGCTCGCGGTGGTTGTATTGCCGATCCCCATTTCGCCGGTCGCCAGAATCCGGTATCCCTTCTGTTTCAGCTCTCCCACAAGGTCGATCCCAAAGCAGACCGCATCCAGAGCCTGTTCCTGCGTCATCGCAGGCCCAACCGCGATATTCCCGGTCCCGTAAGCGATCTTATGGCGGAGCAGGCCGCCTTGTAAATCCCGCGCAACCCCGATATCCACCGGGAGCAGGTCACAATTTGCGACCTTTGCCATCATACAGGCGCTGGTTTCCCCCCGGGCAAAATTTTCCGCAACCACTGCCGTTACCTCACTGCCGGTCTGGGTAACCCCCTCAGCGACGACCCCATTGTCCGCACAGAGGACGACACAGGCGCGTTTTTCAAGTGAAATCTGCGCATCGCCAGTGATTCCCGCGATCTGCACCACCGCATCCTCAAGCAGCCCCAACCCGCCAAGCGGCTTGGCAATGGCGTTCCAACGGTTTCTGGCCTGCTGTATGATGGTCTGATCTAATGGCCGAACCGCACAAAGGCGGCTGCTCAGGCTTCTGTCCATCTCCCCTGCTCCTTCCGGTATTCAAGTGCAGCATTCAAGAACCGCCGCGCCGCGGGTGGGTCGCCCGCGAGATAAAGATGAGGGAAACCGGCGTACAGCCGCTCGGTGGTGTGCACACAGTCCCAATGGACGTCCCGCATCGGCTTCTGGGCAGAAAAACCATCCCCACAGTCCCCGCTTTCCCAATAGTGGAACTCATGCGCGCGGAAAGTCCCTCCGCGTGGGCAGAGCAGATTGTCCTGTTTGGCGGTCAGCTCCACATACCCAAACCGGGAAAGTTGGTCGGTCTTGTAACCCGCCGCCTGGATCAACCCAACCATCCGATGCGGGATTCGCCGCCTGTCCTCCAAGGTCCGATGCAGGTAGAGGAACCCACCGCACTCCGCGATGGTCGGCATCCCGCTCTCAATCGCTTTCCGGACCGATTCCTGCATCGAGCGGTTCCGCGCAAGCCGCCATGCGTGCAGTTCAGGATAACCGCCGCCGAGCAGCAGACCATCACAGTCAAACGGGATCGACCGGTCCGCCAAAGGGCTGAACCAGACCAATTCCGCACCGAGCAGCTGGAGCAACGCCAGGCTGTCCGCATAATAAAAGCTGAATGCCGCATCATGCGCAACCGCGATCCGGGGGGTGCCTTCCACCGGCTCGATGGCAAGCGGCTGATAAATCAGGGTCGAAGCGCTCTGCGCGGCCGAGATCAACCGGTCCAGATCAATCGTCTGCTCCGCCTGTTCCGCCAGACGGTCGAGCTTTTCCCGCAGACGGGAAATCTCCCGCGCGGTGACCAATCCCAGATGCCGGCTTTCAAAACCGCAGTCAGGCATTGGCGGCAGATAGCCAAATACATCCACCGCACATTCCCGCTCGATCAATTCCTGTACTTCGGGATAGATCGAGGGAGAAAGCTGGTTCAGGATCACCCCAATGATCCCAGAATCCGAGCGGAAGCTCTTAAACCCATTAACCATCGCGGCGATCGAAGCCGCCATTCCACGCCCGTTGATGACCAGAATGGTTGGGGTCTTGGTCACGCGGGCGAGGTCATAAGCGGATGCCTCAATGCTCTTCCCTGCCAGACCATCATAAAGCCCCATCGCTCCCTCGATCACCGCAAGTTCCGTTTTGCTCGCGTCCGCAAGCAGGCGGCAGACGGTCTCACGATCCCCAAGATAGAGGTCGAGGTTGGAAGAATAGGCCGCGCCGACCGCGGACCGGTGGAACATCGGGTCTATGTAGTCCGGCCCGCTCTTGAAGCTGGCGACTCGCATCCCCCGTTTCACCAGCGCACGCAGGATAGCACAGCTTACAGTGGTTTTTCCGGAGCCGCTCGCCGGGGCGGCGAGCAGCAGACGGGGCAGATTTACGGTTTCCATGCGTCTTTCCCTCCCGCACTCAAAATATAGACCGGGTTCTGTCCGGTCATCATATGGCTGCCCCCCACAGTTTTCGACCGCGCGGCAAAAACCTGCACGACCTCCTGTCCAGTGAGTTGCAGCCGGTTGAATACCTCGAGCGCGGCTCCGACCGTCTCAAGGGTGATTGCGTTGACGACCACCCGCACCGCGGGGTTTTTCTGTACAGCCAGTTCAACCGACGGGGACAGCCCTCCCGAGCTGCCCCCGATAAAAACAGCGTCAGGGGAGGGCAGATGTTCCAGTGCAAACGGGGCAATCCCTTTGACGACCCGCAGATTGGGAAGCGCGAACCGCATCCGGTTCTGCTCGATCAGGTCACAGGCTTCCTGTTCCCGTTCGATCGCAAAGACCGTCCCGGACAAGAGCACCCTTGCGGTCTCGACCGAAACCGATCCGGTGCCCGCCCCCACATCCCAGACCGTCCATCCGGGTTCCAGACGCAGTTTCGCCACCGAGACCGCCCGCACTTCGGCTTTGGTCATCGGGACATTCCCGCGCAGGAACGCCTCGTCTGGGATGCCGTGGGTCACTGGACGGGAGCGGCTGCGCACCCTGTGATTGCACACCAGCATCACCGCGAGCGGGTCGAACGTCTGCCGGCAAAACTGTTCCGCCGTCCCCTGTGAAATCCGTTCGTCAGGGTAGGACAACCGTTCCCCTGCATATACAGTCAGGTCTCCCAGACCTTCTTCACAGAGACGGGCGCAGAGTTCGGATACACCGGATTTGCCACCGGTCAGCAGAAAGGTTTCCCTGTTGAAGCAGACAGCACCAGCCAAATCCTGTTCCCGTCCATGCAGGCTGAGCACCGCTACCTCGTCCCACGGGATGCCGAGTTTTGCGCAGAAGTATTGCAAGCTGCTGATCCCGGGGATCCATTCAACCTGCTCACCTTCAAACGGGCGCATCAATCCCCTGGCCGCGCTGTAAAACCCGGTGTCCCCTGAGACAAGCACTGCCACATGTTCCAGTTCCCGGCGGCGTAGTACCTCCTCCGCAATCTGTGTGGGGGTGGATGCCAAGACCTTTTCCGCATCCGTATCCGGAACACAGTCGAGCATCCGCTGCGCGCCGACCAGACAACGGCTCTCCTGGATGACTCGCGCCGCCCGGACGGTGAGCAGGTCGGGATTCCCCATCCCGATCCCGATGACCGTAATATGCAAACCCGCTCCCCTCCTTTACAATAGCAGCTCTTCCGGAACTGTATCGGGAATTTCCAAACCGAACTCATGCACCAATCGGGAAACTGTTTCCCGGTAACCCATTCCCGGGTCTGCTGACGGCCGGCCAATCACGATGGCGGTTGCGCCCGCATCCTGCGCCGCAGCCAGCTTTGCCGGAAAACCGCCCGCCTCACCAGAATCCTTGGTCACCAGCAGGCTCGCTCCGACCTCGCGCAGGGTTGCGCGGTTCATTTCCCGGGAAAACGGCCCCTGCATTGCGATGATATGCCCAGGAGGATACCCGAGCGCCAGACATCTTTGCAGGGATTCCAACGCTGGCAGAATCCGCGGGTAGAGCCGTTTCTGGAAATCGGGCAGGCTGGTAAAGACATCCAGCTCCTTGCTTCCGGTGGTCAGAAGGGCTCTGCCGGTTGTTGCACTCAAAACCTCCACCGCCTGTCGCGCGTCCTCCACGTAGACGCACCCGTCCAGCTGCGCAGATGGCCGGGAAATCCGCAGATAGCGGGTCCCGGTCTGTTCGCACGCCCGCCGGATGTTGCGGGTTGCCTCGACTGCATAAGGATGGGTCGCGTCGATCACGCAGTCAAATTTCAAGTTTTGCAGCATGGTGGTCATCTCATCCTGATCCAGACGGTCGGCAAACACCTTGACCGTGTCCGGAAGGAGCTGCCTGCCGTATCCGGTCGCAACGCTTGCACAGACCGAAACGCCGCAGCGGTAGAGCAGCTCGATCAACCGCCTGCCCTCGGTCGTACCGGCAAACACCAGATAGTTAGACATCCCGATACCCCCTCGGCGTAACCATCCTGCCATTTTTCAGCGTGGTAGATGAATTCCCGATAAACACGGTGGTGAACATATCCACTTTTTCCTCGCGCAGCGCAAGGAGGGGCAGCGTCCGGGCACACTCCCCATCCCGCCCGATATTCTGCACGATCCCTGCCGCAGTCTCAGGCGAACGGTACCGCAGTAGGATGTCACACGCCTTTTGCAGATAGTCCGCGCGTTTTTTGCTCGCGGGATTATACAGGCAGATGCAGAAATCCGCCATGCCCGCCGCATCCAGCCGTTTTTCGATCGTCTCCCAGGGGGTCAGCAGATCGCTCAGCGAGATCACTGCAAAATCGTGAACCAACGGCGCGCCAAGCAGGGCGGCCCCGCTGCATGCAGCGGTCACACCCGCGACCACCTCGATTTCCATCGGCGGGTATTGCTCTGAAAGCTCATAGACCAGACCGGCCATCCCATAAACACCCGCGTCGCCGCTGCACACCAACGCGACCGTCTGTCCCTGTACCGCCTGCTCGAGTGCGGCGCGGCAGCGGTCAGCCTCCTGACGCATCGGGGTGGTTAGAAAGGTTTTTTGTGGGAACCGGTCCCGCACCAGGTCCACATAGACGGTGTATCCGGCGATCACATCACTCTGCTCGAGCGCGGCGACCGCCCGGGCGGTCATATCCAACCGACTCCCCGGGCCAATCCCGACCACAAAGATCTTGCCCATCCCTTTTCCTCCCCTCAAAATGTCAGGCTTACCGGGGGCATCGCGGCGGCAACCGTCACGCCGTCCGAAGCGGCTTTGCAAAAGAGCAGTTTTCCTCCTCCACAGGCGACTGCCGCCCGTTCACAGACGTTGTCTACCCCGACCATCCGCTCCACAAAGGCCGAACCGGTGAACTGCCCCTCTGTCTGCATCAATGTCTGCGCAGAAGCGGTTTCCAGCGGCAAACAGTATTTTTCGCAGAATGCGAGGATACATGGCTCCTGCGCTTTGCGGTCGATCGTCGCGATCCGCCGTACCGCTGAAAGAGAAATCTGCTGGGCTTCCAGCACGCCGAGCACCGCCTGTTCAAACCGTTCGGGCGGCACATCCTTCCTGCATCCGACACCGACCGTCACCAGGCGCGGGAACAGGTGCAGGGTGTGGCCAAACAGCCGGGTGCGCCCGTTCAGCGTCAGATGGATGCCAATCGGCCCAGACTGCATGCACAAAAGCCCTTGGGGCAGTTTTCCAGCGACCGGGAAATCACTCTGGAACCCGACCGTCTCCCCGGCCAGAACTGCAGCGGAGACCCGTTTGGCCAGCTCCCGTTCCCCGATGGAAAGCCCCTGCGAAACCGCCCACAGGTCCACCGCGAACGCTTGGTGTAGATCGGTGGCGGTTGAAATCACCGCCACGCCGCCGGTCAGCTCCGCGACCTCTTTCGCAAGCGCATTGGCGCCGCCCACATGCCCGCTCAAAAGCGGAACCGCAAACCGCCCCAGTTCATCGACCGAAACTACCGCGGGGTCGCAAAACTTATCACGGACGAACGGCGCAACCGCCCGCACTGCAATTCCACATGCGCCAACAAAGAGGAGTGCGTCGCCCGAAAACGCCTGTTTTGTCCAGTCGTGCAGGCTCGGACACGGCTCCGTACCTTCCCGCCGTAGAACCGACGCGTCTAGAATTTCGTGCCCTGCCTCCCGCAAACCGGCTTCCAGACGGTTGAGCAGGCCCGAGCCCGTTCCGGTGAATGCGGCAATCGACAGTTTCACCGGCTCGCCTCCCGAAACCCGGTCGAAAACGACGGGTCATAGAGTTTGGAGCGTTCATAATGGGACGGTGTTTTCTGCAAGTAATCCCCGACCAGAATCAGCGCGGTTTTTTGGATACTGTGCTCCTGCGCACAAGCCGGGAGCTGCCCAACCGTACAGAGGACGGTTTTTTCGTCCGGCCAGCTCGCCTTGTAGACGATTGCAGCAGGGGTATCTTCCGGATAGCCGCCACGAATCAGGCGGCTGCTCAACTCTCCGACCATCCCGGCGCTGAGATAGACCGCCATGCTTGCCCGATGCGCCGCCAGCCGTTCGATCGACTCGGCCTCCGGCACCGGCGTGCGGCCCGCCATCCGGGTGATCATCAGCGTCTGCGAGACGCCCGGCAGGGTGTATTCCGCGCCTCCAAGATGGCCCAGCGCGGCAGCAGCCCCGCTGAACGCACTCACTCCGGGCGTGATATCAAAGGCAATCCCCTCCGCATCCAGCGCGTCGATCTGTTCACGGATTGCCCCATAGAGCGATGGGTCGCCGGTATGCAGGCGTACGGTAACCTTTCCGGCAGCTTCGATCTTCCGGATCGCGTCCAACACCTGTTCGAGGGTCATCTGTGCGCTATCTCGGATGATACAACCGGGTTTGGCCGCTTCCAAAAGCGCTGGATTGACCAGCGAACCCGCATAGATAATCTGATCCGCCTGCTGTAACAAGCGGTGTCCCCGTAGCGTAATCAGGTCGGGCGCACCGCATCCCGCCCCTACAAAATGAACCATCCGCGTTTCCCCCTCTCAATCGGGTTGTGGCTCCCCGGCGATGATGATCGAAAAATAGCTGGAGGTCTCATCCGCCTGATCGAGCGAATCCAGAACCCGTTCTCCTTCCATCCCGCACCGCTCGACCATCCGCGCCTGCCGGTAAAGCCCCCGCTTTTGCAGGGCTGCCTTGACCTGCCCAATCTTTCTTCCGGTTTTCATCAGCACTTTGACACCATTCCAGTCCAACCCCTCGTCCGCGCCCTCATACGAAGCGGGGATGATGTGGAGAGGTTTTGCGGCTTCAGTCAGGCTGATGCCGAGGCGTGACGCAACCGCGCAAAACGACGGCACCCCCGCCACCATCTCGGTTTCAAAGCCCAACATACGGACTTTCTCCTGTATATAGGCATAGGTGGAATAGATTGAGACATCCCCGAGCGTCAGGAATGCGACCGACCTTCCCTCACCAAGCTGTTCCGCAATCAATCCGGCGGCGACGGAACGGCAGGATTCCAGACGTTCCGGGTCCCGTGTCATAGGGAAAGAAAGGTCGAGCTTTTGTTTGGAAGGAAGCTCCGGGACCGCCCCGCACGCGATCTGCCATGCGGCCTGGGTCTCCGCCCCCGACTGCGGTACGGCTACCACCTCACAGGAACGGATCACTCGAACCGCTTTCAGGGTCATCAGTTCCGGGTCACCGGGCCCGACGCTCACCCCGTACAATTTTCCCTGCATATCCTTCCCTCCAACGTCCGTTTGATTTGGGAGATGATCCGCTCCGCACCCGGAGTCTGCCCCAAAATACCGTATTGGTTGGAAAACACCACCGCGCCAAACGGGGTATTCTCCAGCCGCCGCCCGAGATGAAAGGCAATTTTTTCGGTAATCGTCTCCATCACCGGCATAAGCAGATTCGCCTGCTTCAAAAGTTCCACCGCCCGGTCGGTGGTGTCCGCCTGCATCAGTGCGGATATCAGGGCTCGATCCGCACCTGCCAACGCGGCATGTGCCGCGAAAACCTCCATCCGCACATCGGCAACCCTCGAATGGGTCTGGAATACCCCCGCCGCCAGCTTGGACAGTTTCCCGATATGCCCGACCAGAAGCAGGCCGGAAAACCCCAGCTGATCCGCATAATCGAGCGCATCACCAATAAAGTTGCTGCACAGCGCCGACCGGTTCAGCGGGAGCGACATCCGTTCAGCGGCAAAGCGCTCCCCGTAGTTCCCCGGCGTCAGCAGGACCGGCGCTTCCCCCGCCGCACGCAGCATATCCAGCTCGGTGCGGATCGTCTGTATCAACGCGGTTTCGCTCATCGGCTCGACGATCCCGGTCGTGCCAAGAATCGAGATTCCCCCTACAATCCCCAGCCGGGGATTGTAGGTTTTAGCGGCAATCCGCTGTCCCTCCGGAACAGAGATGGTCACCCGCGCGCCCAGGTTCGACCCGAACTGGTCCAACGTCTCCCGGACTTCCTGTACGATCATCCGGCGGGGTGTCTGGTTGATGGCCGGTGCGCCGGGCGGCTGTTCCAGTCCCGGGCGGGTAACCCGCCCGACCCCTTCCCCGCCCTCAACCGCGATTTCTCTGCCCGGACAAAAAATCACTTCGGCGCAGATCAGCAGCCCATCGGTTGCGTCGGCATCATCGCCGGCATCCTTGCGCACCCCATAGACCGCCTTCTCCGCTGACGCCGCACACAATTCTACGGAAATCCGAAGCCGGGACCCCTTGGGGAGCAGGATAGAAACTGCGGATTGTTCCTCCCCGGTGAGCAGGTGCATGGCAGCAGCCTTGGCCGCGGCGGCAGCGCAGGAGCCGGTGGTATAGCCGCACCGCAACTTTTTTCCGCCCCTGTAGCAGTCAGGATATGCGTCCAAACCAACACCATCTTTCCCGCGAAAAAACAGGACGCCGCCGCAGGACTGCGGCATCGTCCACCAATCACCATTCGGTTCTAACGAGCATTTTAATCGAATTTTTGACAAAAGTCAAGCCGGGAGGCATAGAATATGGTATCATCCGACCACTTAAAACCAAAGGAGGAGTTCCAATGCTGACAACCCACCCCTACAACCGGGAAAAAGCTGCGGCATACGCGGAGAGATGGGCGTTTGGACGCAACCCCCGCTATATGAAATTTGACGGTATTGGGGGTGATTGTACCAGCTTTGTCTCCCAATGCCTGTTTGCGGGCGGGACGGTGATGAACTATACCCGGGATACCGGGTGGTACTACAATAGCCCGACCGACCGCGCCGCAGCATGGAGCGGTGTGCCCTATCTCTACAACTTCCTGACCCGGAACCGATCGGTTGGCCCATTCGCGGAGCAGACCGGGCCGGATGGGATCGAAATCGGGGACCTGATCCAGCTTGGGGACGCGGCGGGGCGGTGGTATCATTCTCTATTTGTCAGTGGATTCAATGGCAGGGACCCACTGGTCACCACCCACACATTCGATGCATTCGCCCGCCCACTTTCCAGTTATACCTTTTCTTCTGTGCGCTATCTGCATATTATCGCGGTCCGAAATTGGTGATTTTCCACAAATCTTTGTATAATAGGTAAAAAATACGCCTCTTTTCTGCAATTTACTTGCTTGTCCTCCAAAACAATGATAAAATAAGACTGTTACCGATCTTGTGGAGAAAGGGTGTGGTTTCCAATCAGCAGCTTCATTATCCGAGTGATCGAAAATGGAGAGGAAAAATATCTGTTCAGCAATCGTGTCCTGCTATACGATCCCGCGCTCGCCAGAAAATTCTCCTCTCCCCTGATCGCAAAGCGTTACTGGAAAAGGTCTCCCTACAAAGGGTTGGCCCATATCGTGATTCCCGATCCTTATGAGCCGGTGGTTCCGCAGTCTTTGGGTGCAATCGTCGAATAGTTTCCCTGTTTTGATGTGTGAATGCTACAATGTTGGATTGTTGCGTTGGTACAGATTTATGGAAAACCCCTATTTTCTAAAAAGAGGTGTACAAAAGCGGTTGTTTTATGTATAATGCTATCCGTACGATTTTGGTTCTGTTTTCATCTGTTCATCTGGGATAATAGATGACCGGTTCCATCGCCCGCTTCGGCAAGCAGACGATGGTTGGATCAAAACGCTGGCGCCGGAGAAACCAAAAAGAAAGAGGTATCGACAATGTCACATCCTATGGCAAATTTTGATGAGAAAGAGATTTTTTTTGATGAAAACTGCGTTGCAAAGCTTGGGTTGATTGTCACTGAAAGCGCACAGGAACTTGGAAAAAAGATCAATCAACATCTCATCCACTGGGCTACAGACGCCGGCATGGATTATGATTCTTTCATTGTAGAGAGCGAATGTCCCCGTTTCTCCTCTGGGGATGGAAAGGGCATTATCAAGTCGACCGTCCGCGGCGACGATCTCTTCTTTCTTGTTGATACCGGAAATTATAGCTGTACCTATAAGATGTTCGGGGTGGAAAACCATATGTCCCCGGACGACCATTTTCAAGACCTCAAACGTCTGATTCAGGCTGCAAGCGGTAAAGCGCACAGGATTACGGTAATTATGCCGATCCTCTATGGCAGCCGTCAGCACCGCCGTAGTTACCGTGAATCCCTCGACTGTGCATTTGCATTGCAGGAGCTGCAAAATATGGGTGTTTCCAATGTCATCACCTTTGATGCGCACGACCCCCGCGTTCAGAATGCGGTGCCGCTCATGGGGTTTGACAATGTAATCCCTTCTTATCAGGTGCTCAAGACCCTGCTCCGTTCAGCCTCCGATCTCCAGATTGATCGGGATCATTTTATGGTGGTCAGCCCGGATGAGGGCGCCATGCAGCGCAACATGTACTACGCTTCGGTTCTTGGCGTAGATTTGGGGATGTTCTATAAGCGCCGCGATTATTCCCGCATCATCAATGGGCGCAATCCGATCGTGGCACATGAGTATCTCGGGGACTCGGTCGAAGGAAAGGACATCTTTATTGCGGATGATATCATCTCCTCGGGTGAGTCGATGCTCGACATCGCGTACGAGCTGAAAAAGCGCAAGGCCCGCCGGATTTTCGCCTACTCCACCTATGCGATCTTCACCAACGGGGTGGATGCATTTGACCAAGCCTATCGTGACGGCATCATCTCCGGTGTGCTCGGAACCAACCTGACCTACCGCACCGATGCGCTCCGGCAGCGCGAGTGGTTTTATGAGGTGGATGTTTCTAAGTATATCGCCTACTTCATTGCCGCGATCAACCAGGAAATGTCGATCAGCAAAATCCTCGACCCGCTGGAAAAGATCAAAGACCTGCTCGCAAGACGCAGATAAAGAGGAACGCCTCCCGGAATCCGGGAGGCGTTTTATCCTGTTTTCCACACTATCTGTAGGATTATCTTCTTCCAAACAGATTCGCAATCGGGGCAATCGCCGTTTGCAGGTCGTCAATTGCGGTATTCAGCTTCTGAATATCAATGCTCTCCAAGATCTCCAGCGCATGTTTTACGCTTTCCAGCATCTCGGTGACCCCGTCCTCCCCTTTTTCAAGCAGGCTGTCAACCTTTTCAAGCGTGCCCGCATAGTCAAGCTGTGCAATGTCTGATGTTGCGCTTTGCAGGTTCGCAAGCACTGCCTCTGTCTGCCCCATCAGTGCGGTCACTTTGGGGTAGAGTACCAGACCCGCCACCAGCACAACCGCCAACAGGCAACCAAAAATCCCGGTACAGACCTGCATCAGAAGGCACTGCCTGCGGGCATATTTTTTCTGTTCTGCTGTGTCCTCCTGCATCTGGCGAAGCAATCCGGCCATCTCGGACCATTCCGGCAGGTGTTGCTCCGCCTGCTGTATCTCTGTTTTCTGTTCTGTTTCGGTCATGTTCCTTCCCCTTTCTCTCGTTCCAGATAGGCAAGCGCCTGTCCAGCCGTCTTCACTAGATACCGCATTGCTTCCACAGGATATGCCCCTACAGCGGTCTCCCCTGTCAGCATCAGCGCGGATGCGCCGTCCAGAACGGCGTTGAAGATGTCCGACACTTCGGCTCGGGTGGGTACTGCGGCTTGATGCATCGAATACAGAAGTTGCGTCACGACCATAAACGGCCTGCCCGCTCTACGACAGGCTGCCGCTGCATCCTTCTGCGCCGCCGGCAGTTCCCAGAGCGGCATATGATTCCCCAAATCCCCGCGCGCAATGACGATCTGGTCCGCATGGGGCAGCAGTTCGGGCAGACATATCAGACCTGTGCAGTTTTCCAGCTTGGCAAAAATTTGAATCTCAGGCGCACCGACAGCAGATAACGCCTGACGCAGAGTGAGCAGGTCTTCGGCATCGCGCACGAATGGGAGCATGACACCAGTCACACCACACTGCTTTGCCAGCTTCAGGTTTTGATAATCCGAATCGGTCAGAGTAGGCGGGTGCAGCCGCAGCCCCGGTGCGGCAATACTCTTCCGCGAGCGCAGAACACCCCCTCTCAATATGGTACAGAATGCCATCTCCCCCGTACAGCGCTCGGTTCGCAACAGGAGCATACCATCATCCAGAAGTAGTTCTGCACCAGGGCTGAGTGCGCGGAGCAAAATCTCAGGAACGGGAATTCCTCCGCCGCCAAGCTGGGTGATTCCCCCCTCCTGCAATCTAACCGGTTCATCCAGCAACCCAATCCGCAGCTCTGGTCCTTGCAGGTCAATCAAAAGCTGCGGGTGTGCGGTGGCTTCCTGTGCCGCCTGTCTCAGATGATCCAACCATTCCGCACATCTATCCAGGCCAACATGCGAAAGATTCAGGCGTATCCCTGTCATCCCTTCCCGGAAAAGGGCGGATAGGGTTTCCGCATCCTGACAGGATGGCCCTAATGTCCCATAATACTCCATGTTCCGACCACCTTTCCGATTTTATTGTACAGAATTTTCCCGTTATTTGCAAGTCAAAACGAAGAAACTCCCACAGGCCCATCAAAAACCTGCGGGAGTTTTTTCAGGATAGGGATTACAGCAGTTCGGCTCGGAGCTGCTCCCCTGTTTTGGGCGAAAGCAAAGCAGGTGCGATATCAAATACCGATCTTGCACCGGTCTCCCCTTTGCTAGACAGACGATAGGCGGCGCGCGCATAGCTGACCAGTACACTCGAGGTGAATTCGGGGTTTGAGTCGAGTGTCAGTGCATACTCAATGATGTGGTGGTTTCCGGTTTTCCCAGTTTTTCCACTGCGGATCACGAATCCTCCATGCGGCATTTTGTTGTGTTCCGCTTTCAGCGTTTCCTCGGTAACAAACTGTACAGTTGTATCATAGTCGGAGAAATAGTTGGGCATTGTCTTGATCGCCTGCTCAATCGCGGCTTTATCTGCACCCTCTTCCGCGACAACATAGCACTCCCGCTTATGCTTCTGCCGGGTGGAAAGCGTGGGGCAGGAGCCGGTACGCACTGCATCCACCGCGTCCTGAAGCGGAACGGTATACTGAATCGCGTTCTTGACCCCCGGAATCCGCCGGATTGCATCTGAATGGCCCTGGCTTACACCGCGTCCCCAGAAGGTATAGGTTCCGCCCTCTGGAAGCACAGATTCGCCGAAAATCCGGTTGACCGAAAACAGGCCGGGGTCCCACCCCACCGAAATGATCGAAAGGGTTCCGCCTTCTTTGGCTGCCTCATCGACCGACGCGAAATACTCCGGAATTTTTGCATGGGTATCGAAGCTATCTACCGTGTTGAAAAGCCGCGCAAACTGCGGCCCCATCTCTGGCAGGTCGGTCGCAGAACCGCCGCAGAGGATCATCACGTCGATTTCATCCCTCATTGCAGCCGCTTCGCTTACATTTTTGACCGGTACGCCTTTCGAGTGGATCTGCAACTGATCTGGATTACGTCTGGTAAAAACTGCGGCAAGCTCCATGTCCGGCTGCTGACCGAGCGCAAGTTCAACCCCTCGTCCCAAATTTCCATACCCCACAATACCTACCCTTATCTTCTGCTCCATTCGAAATTCCCCCTTGCTGAAATTCTCCAAACGGCAAAGTACGAAACCGTTGGTCATGCAGGTATTGTACCACAACAACCGGAAAATTCATAGAGATACGTTGGCAATTTTTCTTGAAAAAGATTCCGAAATCCCATTGACTTATTGCATCTTATATGCTATAATTTGATACTGTCGTAGGGATTATGGGTTTGTCCGAATCCATTTCGGCATGCTAAAAACCTTATATGGAGCGGTATCGAAGTGGTCATAACGGGACTGACTCGAAATCAGTTGTACCTTCGGGTACCGTGGGTTCGAATCCCACCCGCTCCGCCATAAGCCTGTTTACAAATTTTTGTAAACAGGCTTATTTGTTTTGGCAGGCCATGGACATAGGATAGATAGAGCGGGGTAGAAAGCATACCCCGCTCTATCTATCCTTTATAGAAATTTTTTGCTATTTTTAATAGTCGTCTTCCCGGTTTGCGCGTATCCTGAGGATTATCACCACGGCCACACCGACAGCCCCGGCGATCAACAGGAGAATCACCACCGGAAGAATCCAGTTTACACTGCCCCTATCCGGTTCCTCCATCTCTGCGTCCACCGGTTCTTCCGGCCCAAGATCGTCCGGCTCACTCTCGGAAGATACCGGCTCCTCATCGGGCTCCGCAGGCGCTTCCGGTTCCTCAATCTCATCCTCTGGCGTAACGGTAATATTGGTGTTGTTACCTCCAGCAGAACCGGTTGTCCCTGACGGAGTGGTAGCGCCGCTCTGCTGTGTAGGCGGCGTCCACACATCCTTGGATGAAATCACATACTTGGACGCATGGGTAAAGGTGTAATCCGCCATGCCGTTCGACGCCACTTTCGCGCTCTCCTGATAGTCGAGAGTTGCTTCACTCTCGTTGTAATAGGAGAGATGCACCGTCTCGCCGGTATAGTGGCTACCCACACGGTAAGAGAGCGTCGCCTCACAGGGAAGCTGCCCGCTGTAAGCAATCTCAAACTGTACCAGATCGGTGTTGTCTACCGCTGTGGAGAGGTTTTTGTACTGGATCTTCTCGATCGAAAAATCGTAATACATCCGGTTGGTGGGGATCGAAATCCCCTTGGTGATATGGAATGTCCAGATGTAATCCCCGTAGTCCAGCTTGAGCTGAACCCCCTTTTGCGCAGCTTGCCGAAAGATTTCATGTCCAATCACCTGTCCCTCGCGGACACGAATTGTCAGGACCTTCTGTCCGTCACTTTCGGTGATGCGGCTGGAAACATCACCCCAGTCAAGGGTTTTGCTGCTGGAAGCGTCATCCGAATCGGAGTCGGAATCCCCTCCCCCACCTCCGCTGCCACGGTTGCCGCCTGAACCACTATTGGAACCGCTGCTCCCCGAGGTTGCGCCGGTGACCTTCAGCGAAGGGTTCTGAAATACGGTTTTCTCCTGATCCCCATCCAGTGCGATCATCCCGCTCTCCACCGAAAACCGGGATGCTGGGATCGACTGATCGAATGTCAGCTCCGCAAGCTCCACGCTGTTGCTGTTGGCAATCGGCCTAAGACGGTCGATATAAACTGTCAGAATGGTCTTCCCATCTTTTTGGTTGGTGTCGATTCTCTGGAAGTGCGCGGAGGAGCGGTCCCTCCAGATCACTTCCGGCGCATTCACCTGACGGTCGATGCAGATATCGAACTGCACCGACTCAAACTTACTGCTGAATTCCTCCAGCCGCAGAATATACTGGTTGCGTACACCGCTTTCCTTGAGGACGACCCGGGGCTGCTGTGTGACAGCGGCAAACGCCGCCATCGCACAGCAGGAAACCGCTGTCACTGCCGCAAGCAGTATACCCATTAACTTTCCTAGCTGTTTCATCTGTGTTTAATCCTCCAGTATGATCGTAGGCATCGACTCGTATGTGGGCGAAGGAATCCAGCGGGTATCGCTCGTGATACGGCCGTTTCCACCCTCTGGAACATCCTTCCGGTGAAGCTCTGCCATGATCTGGGTCGGGAGTATGCTGCCAGTACACGCAGAGCCTTCTTCCCCGGTAGCACCTGTGGTATCGCTCTGCTGTTTGGGAACAAAGACCCAGAGCCCGTTGTCGATCTCCGCCATATCCCCTTCTTTTGGCATCGCGGCAAAGAGGTAGATTTCACCTTCCAGCGGAACCTTGTCTGTTTCGGTTGCCGTTTGGTCCTCTTGTGTGTAATCCACGCTTTGGCTCTTTCCATAAACTCGGACGGTGTTGAACACTGGATTACCGCGGAAGCTGCCGGTCACAATGAGTTTGCCTGACGGGATTTCCCCGTATTTTCTGCCCAGAATCCCGATTCCATTGATGCCAAATTCGATGTTATCACCGGGATAGGCCGCAAAGTCGATCTTTTCAGCAGAGACGCCCGCAGGCAGGCCGCTGACCTCAATCTTTTGGGCGTCAAACGGACAGATGCTGCCATCCGCGTCTTTGCGGGTAAAGAACCGCAGTTTTTTCGGCTCCTTGCGAATTTCCTCATAGCTGATTTCCAACACGGTTGTCTTTTTGCCGGACGCATCGGTCACTTCGACCTTGACCGTACCGCTTTCGGCGGCTTTCGGCGTGGTCTCAGGAACTTCTGTCGGGAACCCGGGACCGCTGTCCTTTACCGGTGCGTTAGCCTGACTGTTCGACGGCTCGCTCGTGCCAGGTGCAGGTTCCGAAGCACTATTTTCCGATGCACTGCTCGATGCCCCGCTCTCACTCTGTGTGGAAACAGCATCAGAAGAAGTGTCCTCCGACGAGCTGCCCGACGATTCGCCTGCATCCTGTACGGGTTCCGAAGAAGTGTTTTCCGGTGTGCTGCTTGAGGCTTCTGCGGAATCGGAAGAGGCGCCTTCCTCCGAGACAGCCGCCGTCTGCCCTGCCGCTGGGAATTCATTGAACACGATACCAGCGACCGACTGTGCACCACCGGTGAAATCTACGGTCAAAAGACCGTCCGTCAAGCTTGTAGTGTATTTGCCTTTTTCGATCAGGTTGTTGTGCTCAATCTTGAGCTCCTCCGCGGAATCCTCCGCAATGACATAACCGAGGATGTCAACCGCTTTGACCGAATAGGTCACCGCCTTGTTGTTTACCGAACCGAGCGAGTCCTGCCATGTGGTTTTTCCAGAGCTTGTCGAGAGGAATGCCACCGGCTCGGTCTCTCTGTTCAGCGTACGGCTGATTTCATAGCCAAGCATCTTGGCCCCCGACACGGGCGTGATGCTGACGGTCGCCTTTTTGGCTGTGGCATCATACGACGCGCTGATCCCGACCGATGATCCAGACTGTCTGGTCGTGCCCTTGATACGTTCCCTGCGGGATTCATCGGTCAGATACTGAATCTTACGCTCCTCGTCTTCCCCGCTCTGGCCGCTCGGCTCCATCCCCCAGCTCCGGAAGAACTCGCTCAGGTCTCTGCCAGACACCTGGCTGGCTGCGGACATGAAATTCGCATTCCCGCCGCCAATCTTGTTCAGCTCGTTGTAGAAGTTGTCGTTCGGGCCGTCATACGCCAAATGCAGCTGCCAGTACATGCCGAGGCTGACAAACACATCGTTCGCCATCCCCTTCTGTCCGGAAGTGACCTTCTGGAAGATCGCCTCGTACTTGTTGGAATTCTCCAGACGGGACTTCAACGTATTGTTCCTGCCGTCATAGGTCTGGGCGAACAGCGAGTAGATATTGTTGGTGATCTCGGCTTTGCCGAGGGTGTCCATCACATGACCAATCTCGTGCTGGATGCCCCAGCCGAACAGTCCGTTGGCGTTGTCTGCCCCGGTGACCGAGGTCGGCCTGCCGCCGATCATGCCCGAGCAGGAGCCGTAGCCGATGCCGATGTGTTTGCCGCTCGCATACATGAAGGCGTTTCCAAACATCCGCATATACCGGATATTGTGCCTTGAGGCGGATTTTTCAAGGTCCGCTTCGTCGATGCCGTGGGTCCTGTACATCAGCTTCATCAGCTCTTCCCACGCCAGACCGTCGTTATAGAGGGTATCGGTGCCATTCGACCCAAGTCCTGCCCGCACCTGGCTGGCAGGCAGCGAAAGCAGCACATGCGGGAAGGCGATCTCGGTGGCGTTCAGAATGCTGGTTGTCAGCGTAGTGTTGTTCATCCCACTCAGCTTGGTGCTGTAATAGCTTTCCAGTTCGCTGACATAGGCGGAAATCCGCGCTTTAACAGCGCTCTCCCCGATTTCATGCCAGTCGGAAAGCTCCAGAACCGGGATTTTATTCCCGCCGCGCACCTGCATCTTAATTTCGTTGGCCTTCGACCCGCTGTATTGCAGATAGAGCGAACCGCCCTTCTGCGGGGAAACGTCATTGATCCGCGGAATTGTGATGATGTTGCGTCCATTTTCCAGCTTGACCGCGCTTCCGCTCCATCTGGCAGCTTCGGCAAAATGCTGGGTCGGGATCAAATTGACCGTCTCCCCTTCGGGAATCTGCGCATAGACGACGATCTGTTTTCCAGCCTCCGCGGTCACGCCCAGCGGCTGGAAGGTGTTGATCTTTTTCTTGTCGCCCGAGCTGTCGCGCGACCGCACCTGATCCATCACCGCGCCAATCCCGGACTTGTCCCCTTTCAGCAGAGATTCGGCCAGCGAAAGCTCATCCAACAGGATTTCCTTGTTGACATAATAGCCGTCCCCGCTCTCAAGCCGGGCGCGCAGCTCGTCAATTTTGGCCTGTGTCGTCCCGGAGGCCACTGCTGTGTAGGTGTTATCGGTGAACAGGCTGCGGATGCTGTCATCAATGTCGTCGTAGGTGTAGAACGCGATCTCAGCGAGTGAGGAAGGCTGCGGCGTACCATCGCCCTGACGCACCAGCACAGAAATCTTTTTGATATGGTCGTTGCGCTTAAACGGCAGGATCGCATATCCAGTCTCTTTCGGGTTATTCCTGACGATGGGGGCGCTCCCGACATTGCCCTCCGGGCGGTTGCCCAGTTTGCCCTCGTCGGCGGTCAGCCATGTCATGTTGCCGTCTTTGTCCCATGCCGCGATCGAATACCGCTGGATCGACTCTGGGAACCCTTTGTTCAGCCGGGGGACATAGATCAGGTAATCCATGCTCTTTTCCTCGTCAAATTCAAAGGTAATCCGGCTGCTCTCCCACCATACACGTGCGGTCCAGTGGGTTTCAAAGTCCCCATCGTAGACCCACTTGATGTCAAACTTCCCATTGTACTCTCCGGAGACGTTGTTCTTGTTTTCCAGCTCTGCACTGATAATTGCTGAGTTGGGAATCCGGTTGAGGGTAGGCAATTCAGGGATTTTCAATACCTCTTGTTCCGGTTTGCCTGTCGCGGTCAAAGAAGGCTTGCTGAAGCCGATCTTGTTCCCTGCTGTGACATAGAAATCATACGACACATCATTGGTCAATCCGCTGACCCTAAACGAGTTGGTATTCTGCTTCTCTTTCGCCAGCTTGAACTCGCTCTCGGAGGACGCCTTGTAGTAAACATTGTAGAATTCCGCGTCCTCGGCACGTTTCCAATTTACAACGATCGCGCTGTCTTCCGGTGTCAATGAGAGGTTGTCCGGTGGAAGCGGCGCCTTGTTTGGCTGCGGAACACAGGTAACCGTCGCCGAGGGGTCCCCAGTCCATTCACCGCTATATGCAGATACCGTGAAGTAGTAGGTCTTGAGGTTCTCCAATCCGGTAATGACCGCTTCATTCTTGCCAACACGCAACTGTTTGTTCAACGCGCTTGCAGAAAGGCCGTATTTCACGATGTAGCCGTCCACGTTGTCCACCGCACGCCAGGTGAGTGACGCCTGCTTGCTGCCCGGTTCTGCATAAACATTCTTGGGGATCGACGCGCCAAGATCGATGTTGTCTGGGATAATATCCCTCAAAAATTCAATCTTTTCGATGATCGTGTAGCTGACTTTACCGTTCTCTCCGAGTACCTTCTCGACTGTGATCGTGATTTTTTTCACCGGTACCCGCTTGTTCAGCTTGATAACCACCGTACTGTCCCCAGGGTTGCGCTCGATGGCGTGGGTCCCTGTGGGAGAGGTGTTGTCAAATGCAATCTGTTCGGTAGTACCATCCTCGTATTCGATCAGTGCATTTCCCTGTTCGGGCGCTCCGTTGACCGACGGGGACACAATATCGATCTGCCCCATCACTTTTGGCGTCTCAAACGTAATGGGAATCTGAAGCGACCCACCCTTGGTGTTGACCAGCTTCACCGACTGCCCGTTATCCTCAAACAGGTCCTCCAGGCTGCCCTCCAGCTGAACGCCATTCTTTGATAGGTCCTGTGCAATGGTATCGGTATCCAAAATTCCAGAGGTGACCATTGCGCCTGCATAGACTTCCTCAGGACGTTTGGCCCCCATGTTGTGGTGGACCAACGCAATGTCTGTAATATCGATCTTTCCGTCAAAGTTCAGGTCGGCATCTCCGGAAGACTTCCCAAGCGCAGCAGAGACCTTGTTGAAGTCATTCTGGTCAATCTTCTGGTCGCCAGTGACATCTCCCAGCGCAAACCCACCGCTCTCCGCACTAACACAGAGTTTCGGCACATACTCATTGATCGCAATCTCCTGCGAGGTGAAACTGCTGTAGCCGTCGCCCTCAAATGTTACCCGGTATTTTTGATCCCGGGGGAGCCCGAAAAACTCCAGAAGATAAAATCCGACCTTGTCGTTTCCAGTGAGCGGGGTATCTTGTGGATTATGTAACGTCAGTTTCACTTTGGCTGTCTTCCCGCCAAACGAAAATTCCCGTTCGTCATCACTCTTCCCCAGCACCAGCCGGTAGGACGCATTGTTGTCCCCTGTCAGTGTCAACGCAAGGTTTCGTTTTGCGAGCGTTTCGGCAGCTTCCCGGTAACTCATCTGTAGCACAACGCTCAACCGTCCTGCATTCTGCGCCGGAGCTGACATCACATTGATGACCTCAAGCGGTCCCTGTGCATAGGCCGGCAGCGGAAACCCAGACAGAACCAATGCTGCTGACAAAAACCCTGTAAGCATTCGTTTCATGGTTTCTACTCCTCTATTGTTGGGATCGGCAATCTAAGCCAAGGATCAGTATAACATAAAATCCGACCCTGTTCCAGACATTTTTTGTAATCTTTTAACAAAAAACAACCTTTTGTTCTGTCTAAACTGCAAAGTAAAACGCCTTTCCAGACAGAGAAATAGAAAACTCAAAAAAATAACTGTAAAGGGATTTTTCATTACAGACAAAAGCAGATGGAAATCTCCCATCTGCTTTGGATTTCTCACTTTTAGAATCTCCTACCAGCACCGCCTCCGCCAAAGCTCCCTCCCCCGCCGGAAAACCCGCCGCCTCCGGAGAAGCCTCCGCCGCCACTGTGAAAGCCGCCACCACCAAAACTTCCAAAGCCACCGCCTCCAAATCCTCCGGGAGGCCATCTGCGATATCTGTTATGCGGACCATGGCCGTTGGTAAGAAAGACAACGATTAGCACAAGAATCACAATCAGCATTACAATCGACTCAGCGGTATCCCCGCTGATCAGGCCGGAAGAATCCTCTTCGATCTCTGGAAGGTCTTCCAACCCGTACTCTTTCATAACCTCCGAAAGCAATGCCTGATAAAGACGCATTGTCCCGGCATCAAAGTCTTTCTTTCGGTAATCATCAAGCGCATACTGGTCGATCAACCGCCCAACTTTTGCATCGTTTAACGCGCCTTCCAGCCCACGTCCAACCGCAGTATAAACCTGCCCTTCATCTGGACAGAGCAGAAGCAAAACCCCGTTGTTTTTTTCTTTGTCCCCAATCCCCCACTGACGTCCGGCATGAAGGGCATACTGTGCAGCCGGTTCCTCATCGAGTGTTTTGACAGTAAGCACAACAATCTGGGCGCCAGTCTGCTCCGCCAAAGAGGACGACTGGCTGACAATATAGGACTCGGTCTCGCTGGAAAGCACCCCTGCATAGTCGTTGGCATAGAACTGATCGGTTGGTTCTGGGTAAGCAGCCCCGCAGAGTAGAGTCACCGCCGCCAACAGACCAGCAACCATTGTTTTTACCTTTTTCACCATTTCTCTCTGCGCCCCCTCTCAATCCAGAAGCAGCTGGATTTATCCGAGCAGCGAACCTACATCCGGGACATTCTGTGCGGATTCCGGAGCTGTAAAGTATTCTGCCTTTTCAAATCCAAATATCCCTGCAATCAGCTTATTCGGGAAGGTTATCACTTTTTGATTATATCGCTGCACTGCTTCATTATAATCGGTCCGCGCTGTTGCAATCCGGTTCTCGGTCCCTGCCAGTTCATCCATCAACGAAGTATACGCCGGGGTGGACTGGATATCTGGATAGTTCTCGACCACGACCATCAGGCGGGAGAGTGCATTGGTAAGGTTGTCATTCGCCGCGGCAAGTTCCTCCATCCCCTTCGCTCCGGCAAGCTGTGCGCGGGCTTCGGTCACGCTGTCAATCACCGACTGTTCATGCGTGGTCAAACTCTTAACGGTGCTGGTCAGATTTGGGATCAGGTCCGAGCGCCGCTGGAGCTGGGTCTGGATTGTGGACTGTTGGGTGTCCACCGTCTCACGAAGGGTGGCCAGGCCGTTATAAGCGCTAAACAGCGACCCTACAAGCACAACCGCCAACACTGCAACCACAATTAAGATAACCTTTCCGGTTGACATTTTTTTCATAGAGAAACCTCCTTCTAAAGATTCTGTCCGATTCTCATTCTACCAGTTCCCTGTTTTTAATACAAGCTTCTCCGTTATAATTCACAAATTATCTGCGGTTTATTTTTGAAAATTTCACAGAAGTTTTTGTAAAAAGGATGCGACAAACTTTCCTTTTTATGATATGATGATAAGCAAATCATCTTAAAATCCTTATTTTAGATTCCTTATCTATCAAAATCTATCAGCGTTCTGCCCATTAAGGAGAAGCGTCGCCATATGGAGGTGTGATGGTGAAAAAAGCAGCTTTTGTAATGGGAATCCTCTTTTTGATACTGGCTTTTATAGGAAGCGGCTATGTCATTCTTCATCAGGGTAGGGTAAATGCTGGATATGCAGTGATTCCGTTTCTCTGGGCCATACTGTGTTTAGGATACTACCGGAAGAAGGAATGACGCGTCCCCTTTCAAGCGTGGAATAGAATCGGAATCAGCGGCACAAGGTTCATAAGGGATTATTTTATTTTGGAACAGGCGCTTTGATGACAGCGCTTCTGATTGGAAAGTGAGAGATTATGAGCAATACCCTATTTGAAAGTATCGGACTTTCTCCGGAACTCTGCCGGGCGGTCAGCGACATGCATTACACCGAGGCAACCGGTATCCAGGCGGGAGCGATCCCGTTGTTGATGCAGGGATTGGATGTGATCGGCCGCAGCAGCACCGGAACCGGCAAGACCGCCGCGTTTGGAATCCCTGCCGTCGAGCGGGTGTCCGGAAGGGAACGATCCGCGCAGGTGCTGGTCCTCTCCCCTACCCGTGAGCTTGCGATGCAGATTTCTGATGAGATGCGCAAATACGCAAAATATAAAGCAGGTGTTTCGGTCGCGGCAGTCTATGGCGGTGCGCCAATGGATTCTCAGATTGTCCAGCTCCGCACCGCCAATATCGTGATCGGTACCCCTGGACGGGTGATGGATCACATGCGCCGCCGCACCCTCAAGCTTGACAACCTCAAGATGGTTGTTCTGGACGAGGCGGACGAGATGCTCAACATGGGGTTTCTGGAGGATATCCAATCAATCCTTTCGGAGACCCCGGAGGACCGCCAAACCGTTCTTTTCTCGGCAACTATGCCGCCCGCAATCCTGAAGATCACCTCTGAGTTTCTGAAAGACCCCAAAACCGTCCATATCCGGACCCCGCAAAAGACGATCGAAACGATCGACCAATATTTTTACCAGACGCCGCAGTCCCGCAAGATGGATGCGATCAACCTGCTGCTTCAGATGCAGGAACCGAGCCGGTCGGTGATCTTCTGTAATACCAAATCGATGGTAGATGACCTGGTGCAGTATCTGGAAGACCGAGGCTTCCGGGCACTTGGCCTGCATGGGGATATGAAACAGTCTGGCCGCACACAGGTGATGCAGAGTTTCCGAAGCGGGAAGGTGCGCATTCTGGTTGCAACCGATGTCGCCGCCAGAGGAATTGATGTTGAGGACATCGAAGCAGTCTATAATTTTGATATCCCACAGGAGTTTGAATACTACATCCACCGGATCGGCCGTACCGGGCGCGCAGGGAAAAGCGGGACCAGCCACACGCTTGTATGCGGAGCCCGGCAGCTGAATACCATCAAGGAACTGCGCCGGTATATCAATGCAGACATCCGGGAAGCGCCCCTCCCCTCGGCGGAGGATATTTTGCGCAAACGTCAGGAGCATTTTTCTGACAGGGTGATCCGGACACTCGAGTCGGGAGAATACGAGGCGTTCGGCGGGCAGATCGACGAAATTCTCCAGAAACAGGGCTGTGGTCTACGGGATATCGCCTGTGCGCTTGCACAGATTGTCTCTTCCGGTGAGAAAAAAACGATCCCTGTGGTGAAGGCCGCCGCCCCTGCGGATGGTTCCAGGCGGGGCGGCAAACGGGTGGTGCTCAATGCGGATATCGGGAGTACCAACCGGATCGGCCCCAATTTCATTGTCGGCGCAATCGTAGATTCGACAGGACTTCCCTCCCGCTCGATCGGAAAGATCGATATTTTTGACGACCATACCCTGATTGAAATGTTCGAAAATGACGCACTCACCGTTCTCAACGAGATGTCCAGCGTGCGAATCCGAGGGCATGAGACCCATTTCACCCTCTCGGCAGAGAAGCCGCGCCCGGCCTTTCAGGGAAACCGGCGCCCCCGTCTAATGGAGGCAGCCTTTGTTTCCCATGACCGGTGGGGTGGGAAACCATCCCGGCGGAATCACCGCCGCAACGGCGAAAAATGGTCCAGAAAGCAGGACCGCCGCAACCGCCCGGAGGCCGACTGACTGAAAAACCCCCATTAGGACTGGAAAACTCCGATCCCAATGGGGGTTCCGCATATCCCTGGGGCAGTCCAAATCTGTTAATCATCGACAGGTTGGCCCAGAGTCCCCAGACTCGCAGCCTTCAAATAGGCGTTGATGAAACCGTCTAGATCACCATCCATCACCGCATTGATATTGCTGTTCTCAAACTTGGTCCGCGTGTCCTTCGCGAGGGTATACGGCATAAACACATAGGAGCGGATCTGGCTGCCCCATGCAATCTGCGCCTGTTCCCCTTTGATCTCCTGGATGTTCGCCAGATGCTCACGCTCTTTGATCTCGATCAGCTTCGCGGTCAGCATCTTCATACACATCGCCCGGTTTTGCAGCTGGCTGCGCTCGTTCTGGCACGCGACCACGATCCCTGTCGGCAGATGGGTCAAACGCACCGCTGAAGAGGTCTTGTTGATGTGCTGCCCGCCTGCACCGGACGACCGGAACACATCCATCTTGATATCCTCGGGACGGATCTCAACCGTCGTATCCTCGCTCAACTCGGGCAGGACCTCAACCGAAGAAAACGAGGTGTGACGCCGGCCTGACGAATCAAACGGGGAAATCCGCACCAGGCGGTGCACCCCGCTCTCTGAACGCAAAAAGCCATAGGCATTCTCCCCCTCGATCATGATCGAGGCGCTTTTCAGCCCCGCCTCATCCCCATCGAGATAGTCCAGGATCTTATAGGTAAAACCGTGGCGCTCCGCCCAGCGGGTATACATCCGGTAGAGCATCTGTGCCCAGTCCTGCGCTTCGGTCCCGCCAGCCCCTGCATGAAACGTCACAATCGCGTTGTTGGCATCGTACTGCCCGGTCAATAGGGTGGTTAGCTTCTGCGTTTCCAGCATCTTCTCAAACCGCTCGACATCGGCGAGCGCCTCCGGATAGACGCTTTCGTCCTCCTCCTCGTTCCCCAGCTCAATCAGGGTCAGGGTGTCCTCATAGAGGGCCGACAGATCGTCATAACTTGCAAGCTTCGCCTTGACTTTTGCGGTCTCAAGCTGGTTTTTTTGGGATTTTTCTACATCGTTCCAAAATCCCGGCACAGTGGTTTTCTCTTCAAGCTCGGCCAGCTTGCGCTGAAGCCCCTCATAACCGATCGCCTGCCGGTATTCCTGTACTTCGTCCTCACGCGCGCTCAGGCGGAGTCGCAGTTCTTCAAATTGCAGCATACTGGTGCACCGCTCCTTATCCGTTTGATTGGGGGCTGACCTGCTATGGGAATTCCCTGACAGCCCCTGCTTCCAGACAATCCCTGCTTTTTGTAACAATTTATTATACTATTCTTTTTCGAAAAAGTAAAGCAGCCATATCAAGCGGTTTGGACGGATGAAACGCCAGCTGCCCGGTTTCCTTGCTGCATACGGGGTTTCTATGGTATAATTGAACTAGAGGCGTTTGAAAAAACAAAAAATCTTGCTTTGTGGAGGTCCTCATGCGTAAGGCGATCCTGTATATTGCAATGAGTCTGGATGGTTATATCGCGGATCAGAGCGGCGGTGTTTCATGGCTTGTCGGTGACGGAAGCGACAGCGGCCACCCGGGAAGCTATCCGGATTTCATCCAGACGGTTGATACGGTTGTTCTTGGATACCGCACCTATCACCAGATCGTTTCCGAGCTGTCCCCGGAAAACTGGGTCTACCACGGGCTGAAAAGCTATGTCCTTACCCACAGGAAATTGGCGTCTACCGAAGAAATTTCTTTTACAGACCAGTCCCCCGCAGACCTCGTCTCCAAATTAAAAAATGACAGCGGCAGCGGAATCTGGATTTGCGGGGGCGCGGATGTTGTCAACCAGCTGCTGGAATCCCGGCTGATCGACGAATTTTTTATCTCGGTGATCCCGACTGTTTTAGGCGGCGGCGTTCGGCTGTTCACCGCCGAACGTCCTATGGATTTGTCTCTCCTATCCGTCCTGCATTATAATGGGATTGTGGAGCTGCGTTACTGCTTGAGGAATCCCCCAAATCCTGTATGATTTTCAAGTGACAGGCAACAGGGGCCTGTTATTCTGCTATTTTTGTAAAATTCGGCCGATTTGTTCATAATTACGCTCTTGAAAAATCTAGAAATCCATGTATCATATTCACATAAGGATCACAAGCAGCAAGTTTTGAATGGTTCAGGAGTTGATTTTTTGGCACACTATACAGGAGTACATTGTCCGGTATGCGATAAAAAATTCACCGATGAGGACGACATCGTCGTATGCCCGGTGTGCGGGGCGCCGCATCACCGCGCCTGCTACCAGCAGGAAGGACATTGCGCGTTTGAGGCGCAGCATATCAAGGGGCACACCTGGGAACCTCCCAAACAGGAGGCCCATGCAGGACAGGGACAGAACCAGCAGAATGGTGCATCAAGCATGGTCTGCCCCTCATGCGGCGCAAACAATCCGCCGAGCGGATTGTTCTGCCAAATCTGCGGGACTCCTCTGCGGAAAACGTCCGATCCAGCAGGACAATGGCAGTGGCAGCCGCCCCAGCAGCAACCGGGACCAAATCCTTATGCAAACTCCAACGCCTATAATGCATCTTTTGGCGGGCTGTCCCCGGACGACCAGATCGACGGGGTTTCGGTGCGAGATCTTGCGCTCTATGTCGGGCCAAACTCCCACTATTTCCTGCCCCGATTTAAGCAGATCGCCGAACATAGCGGGCTGTCGTTCAACTTTTCGGCATTCCTGTTCCATTTTGTCTATTTCTTCTACCGCAAAATGTATCTGATCGGGACGCTTCTGCTCCTGGTCGCGGCGATGACTTTCGTCCCTGCACTGTTCATCGCGCGGGAATATACGGTATTTGTTATGGAGAACTTCGCGGACATCTCTGTCGGGATCATGCCGGTGTTCGAGCCGGTCAACCACCTGTGGGCCTACCGCCTGCTCCCCTATACCCGGATGGTGATGTTCGGGATGATGTTCTTGCTTGCATTTTTTGCCAATCAGCTCTATATGCGGCACGTGTTCCGTCAGGTACGCAAGATCCAGGAACGTCTGGGAAACACTGTCAACGACCAGACCTATGTGGATTCCCTTGTCCGTTGTGGACGTACCAGCCGCGCCGCGGTTGTGCTTTGCCTCATCGGGGCCGCAGCCGCTTACTTTGGTTCCTGCCTGCTAATTGCACTTACCGTCATCGCAGGCTCTTAGACAACGATTTGTGTTATGGAGGGTTTCCTATGAAAGTACGCAAAGCAGTCATTCCGGCAGCCGGTCTGGGCACGCGGGTGCTCCCCGCTTCCAAGGCGGTCCCGAAAGAGATGCTCCCGATTGTGGATAAACCGGCGATCCAGTACATTGTAGAAGAAGCGGTTGCCAGCGGGATCGAGGATATTCTAATCATCACCAACCGCGGGAAATCCCTGATTGAGGATCATTTTGACCATGCCCCCGAGCTGGAGGACAAGCTCCGCTCGTCCGGCAAGCAGGAATTATACGATCAGGTGGTTTCGCTGGCGCATCTGTGTAACATCCAGTATGTGCGCCAGAAGGAAACCCGCGGCCTCGGCCATGCGGTTGGATGCGCCAAATCGTTCGTTGGAAACGAGCCGTTTGCGGTGCTTTACGGGGACGACGTTGTCATCTCCCCGCCCGGAAAACCCGCGATTGGAGAGCTGATTGCGGTCCATGAAACCTATGGAAAAAGTGTGGTCGGCATCAAAGAGGTGCCTGACGACCTGCTGCGCAGCTACTGTACGCTTGGGGTCAAGCCGGTTCAGGATGCGGTCTATGAGGTATTCGACATGATCGAAAAGCCGCTCCCCGAAGAGGTGATTTCGAATTTTGCGATTCTGGGGCGGTGTGTCCTGACCCCGGACATCTTCGAACTGATCGAGAATACCCCGCCTTCCCGCAACAACGAGGTCCAGTTGACCGACGCCATGCGCACCCTCGCCAAACGAGGTGACATGATGGGGATTGCCTATACCGGGAAACGCTACGATATGGGGAACAAACTTGGGATTTTGCAGGCGACGATTGAGGTCGGCCTTACACATCCCGAAATTGGGGACGGGCTGCGGGCCTATCTGAAGGAGATTGCCTCCACCCTCTGATTTTGCATAATGGTCAAAAAAGCCCCTTGCAAATTTTTTCAGGATATGCTATGATACCTCACAGTAATAACGCTGAGATCGGGAAAGTAGCCTGTCCCCCGCTGGTTCAGAGAGGTTTGCCGCCGGCTGAAAGCAAACCGCAGTGGAAACAGGTGAAGTTCGCCCGTGAGCGGCTCCGCTGAACCGGAAGAAGTAGGCGGCAGACGGTTTGCCCCGTTACCGGCAGCAGGAGTGCCCGGTTTTGGCCGGGAATACGGGTGGTACCACGGACGCTTTCCAGCGGTTCGTCCCTTTTTGGAGGGGCGGACCGTTTTTATTTGGACGGCGTTTCCCGAAAGTCCTGCACAGCACAGGTTTTAAAGGAATCATTAGGAGGAGAATCACCATGCTAAACGCACTGCAAACGATCAAGGAGCAGGCGGCACAGGCGCTGGCGCAGGCCGGTGACCCCAAGCTGCTCGACGAGCTTCGCGTCAAATACCTCGGCAAAAAGGGCGAGCTGACCGCCATCCTCAAGCAGATGGGCAAGCTCTCGGCCGAAGAACGCCCGAAGGTGGGCGCATTCGCCAACGAGGTGCGCGCTTCCATCGAGGCGCTGATTGACGAAAAAGCCGCTTCGATCAAGGCGGAGATGCAGTCCAAAAAGCTCGAAGCCGAAAAGATTGACGTCACGATGCCCGGGAAAGCTGCCCCGATCGGCAAGCCGCACCCGCTCACAAAGGTGCTGGATGAGGTCAAGGAAATTTTCCTAGGGATGGGCTTTTCGATCGCGGAAGGCCCGGAGGTCGAGCTGGATTACTACAACTTCGAGGCGCTGAACATCCCGAAAAATCACCCCGCCCGCGACACTCAGGACACCTTCTATATCTCGGACAATGTGCTCCTGAGAACCCAAACTTCCCCTGTCCAGATCCGCACGATGGAAAAGCAGAAACCGCCGATCCACGTCATCGCTCCCGGACGGGTCTACCGTTCAGATGCGGTGGATGCCACCCACTCCCCTCTCTTCCATCAGATCGAGGGGCTGGTCGTTGACAAAGGGGTCACCATGGCGGACCTGAAAGGTACGCTTGAACTGTTTGTCAAACGGCTATATGGCGAGGAATCGGTGGTCCGGTTCCGTCCGCACCACTTCCCGTTCACCGAGCCGTCCGCCGAGCTGGATGTGCAGTGCTTTGCCTGCAAGGGCGAGGGCTGCCGTCTCTGCAAGGGTGAGGGCTGGATCGAGATCCTCGGCTGCGGCATGGTGCATCCAAAGGTGCTTTCGATCTGCGGCATCGACCCCGAGGAGTACAGCGGATTTGCGTTCGGGATGGGGCTTGAGCGCATCGTCATGCGCCGCTATAACATCAGCGACATGCGTCTGTTCTATGAGAACGACGTACGGTTCCTCAACCAGTTCTAAGGGGGTAAATGACCATGAATTTATCGATCAGATGGCTACAGGATTATGTGGATATTGGACATGTCTCCCCTCGCGCGTTCGCTGAGAAGATGACCATGTCCGGCTCCAAAGTGGAAGGTTATGAGATCGAGGGCAGCGAGATCCGTAATGTGGTTGTTGGCAAGCTGCTTTCGGTGGACCCGCACCCAAATGCGGAAAAACTGGTAATCTGCAAGGTGGATGTCGGTTCAGGTGAGCCGATCCAGATCTGCACCGGCGCACACAATGTCAAGGCCGGTGACATCGTGCCGGTCGCGCTGGACAACAGCGACCTGCCGGGCGGAAAGCACATTCGCAAAGGCAAGCTGCGTGGCGAGGAGAGCAACGGGATGCTCTGTTCTCTCGGTGAGCTGGGGCTGACACAGCACGATTTCCCCTATGCGGATGAAGACGGCATCTTCCTGTTGGAAGAACCAGACGTCCAACTCGGGCAGGACATTCAGAGTGCGCTCGGGCTGAACGATACCTGCGTGGAGTTTGAGATCACCTCCAACCGGCCTGACTGCCTGTCCGTCACCGGGCTTGCGCGGGAGGCAGCACTCACCTTCGATGTCCCGCTGAACCTGCCCAAACCGGTTGTCAAAAATACGGTGGACGATATCCACAACTATCTCTCGGTTGAGGTCACCGCGCCCGACCTCTGCCCGCGCTATGTCGCGCGGATGGTCAAAAACATCAAAATCGAGCCTTCCCCGCGATGGATGCGCGAGCGTCTGCGCGCTTCGGGAGTCCGCCCGATCAACAATATCGTCGATATTACCAACTATGTCATGCTCGAGTACGGCCAGCCGATGCACGCATTTGACCACAAGTTTGTTGAGGGCGGGAAGATCGTTGTTCGCCGCGCAAACGAGGGGGAAACGATCGTAACGCTGGATGGGGTCGAGCGCACACTCTCCCCAGAAATGCTCACCATCGCCGATGCGAAAAAACCGTCTGCGGTTGCGGGCGTGATGGGCGGCGAATACAGCGGGATTGTGGACGACACCAATATGATCGTCTTTGAGTCCGCCTGCTTCAACGGGCCGTCGGTCCGCACCACTGCCAAAAAGCTGGGTATGCGCACCGAAGCCTCTGGGCGGTTTGAAAAACAACTTGATCCCGCTACCTGCATCCCAGCGGTCGAGCGGGCCTGCGAGCTGGTCGAGCTGCTCGGCGCGGGCGAGGTGATCGGCGGCATGATCGACGTGGATAATGCCGATCGCACCGAACGCCGGATTCCACTCGATCCGGCATGGATCAACCGGTTTATCGGTATCGAAGTGCCGGTCGAAAAGATGCAGGAGATCCTCACCCGGCTCGAATGCCGGATCGACGGCGGCGACGTGATCCCGCCCTCTTTCCGTCTCGACCTGGAGCATAAAGCGGATATTTCCGAGGAGATTGCTCGGTTCTACGGTTACGACAAAATCCCCTCGACCGCAATCCGCGGGGTTGCGAACGGCAGCTACACCGATAAGCAGAAGTTTGACCGTAGCATCCACGCAATTCTGCGGGCGCAGGGGCTGTCCGAAATCTCCACCTATTCGTTCATCAGCCCGAAATATTATGACAAGATCGGCCTGCCTGCGGATAGCAGCTATCGCAACTGCGTGGTAATCAGCAATCCGCTCGGTGAAGATACCAGCGTCATGCGCACCACGACGGTCCCCTCGATGCTCGAGGTGCTCTCCCGCAACTACAACAACCGGAACAAAGCCGCTTCCCTCTATGAGATTGGCACCGTTTATCTGCCTCGGGAGGACCAGGAGCTTCCCGAAGAAACCCCGTTCATCACGTTGGGGGCATATGGAAACGATCTGGACTTCTTCTCGCTGAAGGGGATTGTCGAAACCCTGCTCAATGGCCTGGGTATTGAAGGGTATGAATTTACCGCTTGTTCCACCCATCCCACCTATCATCCGGGCCGTTGTGCAGTCATCTCGATTGGGGATGCCACGCTCGGCATGATTGGTGAAGTGCATCCTGCTGTCTGCGAAAACTACGAGATCGGTACGCGGGTCTATCTCGCTTCACTCAGCGAAGCAGTGATGTTTGCGCATGTCGCCCCCGAAAAGGGCTACACCCCCCTGCCCAGGTTCCCGGCTTCGACCCGTGACCTTGCACTGCTCTGTGAGGATGCCCTGCCGGTTGCCGAACTGGAAAAGGCGATTCGTGGCGCGGTGGGAACGATTCTGGAGCATGTCTCACTGTTCGACGTTTACCGCGGCTCACAGGTTGCGGAAGGCAAAAAAAGCGTTGCATACAGCCTGACCCTACGTGCAGACGACCGTACCCTCACCGATGAAGAGGCGGATGCAGCGGTTAAACGGGTGCTGAAAGCGCTCAAAACAATGGGTGTTGAGATTCGCAGCTAAAAATGGGTATATTTCAGGCCGCTGTTGCATAAAATAAACCATATAAAACCTTGCATCCTCTTGCTATTCCTCGAACTTTGTAGTAAAATAAACTTGTCATCAGTTGGCGTTGCGGATCGTGTCCCAGCTGCTGGCTGTACCAAGCGACGTACTGTCAAAAAAGAGGTGATGTAATGCACGAGCCAACGATTTCATTTTCGATCCATGAGGATAAGGAGCAGCAACTCAAGGAGATTCTGACTGCTGTTTACGATGCTCTGCGTCAGAAGGGTTATAACCCCATCAATCAGATCGTGGGTTACATCCTGTCAGAAGACCCGACCTATATCACGACTCACAACAATGCACGCGCGCTGATCCGCAAGATCGACCGCGATGAACTGCTTCAACTTCTGGTGAAAAGCTACCTTAACGATTAAAAACAGCGGTTTCAGACGCTCTCGTCTTTGCGACGGGGGCGTCTGTTTGGTCTCTCGACAGATTTTTGAAACGATTCAATGGAAGATTCGGAGGAATTTTAATGTCTAAAACCGTATTGATTACCGGCGGCTCCCGCGGGATCGGAGCCGCCGCCGCGCTGCTCTTTGCACAGGAGGGCTACCAGGTGGCAGTCAACTACTGCGCAAACCGCCTCCGGGCGGTTGAAGTCGCTACCCGCATCCGGTCGCTCGGACAGGATGCGGAGGTTTTCTGCGCGGACGTTTCCGACCGGATCCAGGTGGAGGCGATGGTCAATGCGGTTGAACAGCGGTTTGGCTGCATTGATGTGCTGGTCAATAACGCCGGGATTGCCCAGCAGAAGCTGTTCAGCGATATCACCCCTTCCGAGTGGGACCGGATGCTTGCGGTCAACCTGACCGGGATGTTCCATACCTGCCAATGCGTCCTGCCCCAGATGATCCGCCGCCACAGCGGAAAAATCGTCAACGTCTCCTCTGTCTGGGGGATCACCGGGGCTTCGTGCGAAGTCCACTATTCCGCATCAAAAGCCGCGGTAATCGGCCTGACCAAGGCGCTTGCCAAAGAGGTCGGTCCGTCGCACATCACGGTAAACTGTGTTGCACCCGGCGTGATCTCCACCGAGATGAACGCCGCGCTCGATCAGGAGACACTCTCCTCCCTTCAGGAGGAAACCCCGCTTGAGCGGATCGGCTCGCCGGAGGACGCTGCCCACGCGATCGTCTTTCTTGCATCCGAAAAGGCAGATTTTATCACCGGACAGGTCATCAGCCCTAACGGCGGATTCGTAATCTGAAAAACAACACCCCCACATCCAGAACACCGGATGTGGGGGTGGTTTCATCTGCTGCACGAATCATCAGGACTTGCTGCTCAGCTGACGTTCCAGCCAGATCGAAGCAATATTCAATGCGTCAAACAGATTGTTCTTCTCGGTTTTTTTGACGATTCGATCCCGGGGACGAAGTTCGTCGTCGGTTGACCAGATCTGAACCGAAACTTTATTCGGAAGCATGGTATCTTTAAACGGGGCCTCCCCCAAAATTTGCAGCATCGCAACGTATTTGTCGCCCATGTCTCCATAATAAATGGTCTTATCGCACCGAACCAAAGGACGTCCTTTGAAGGTTAGTGCGCCGGGTTTGGTGATCTTTTTTTCCATAAAATCCCTCTCAATCTATCTTCATGATTTATTTAACCAAAAACCTTATCCTAAACCGGGACAGAGGTGCAGGACTGGTATCGGAACTGCTCCCCTTTCCTTTGCAAGGACAGGGTACCACTCTGTAACAAACTATCGTCCTGATAAAGCTCAAAATCAATCTGCATGACTGACTTTTTCAAGGTGACATTGGTTATTTTATAGTTGCCTGCACCGCCTAATCCATAGCTCGTATAGGTGCTTGTGTCCGCATTATAATAGGGACTCGTATGCAGATGCTCCAAGTTCACATCAAAAAACTGTAGCACAGATTCTTCAACAGACTCTGCCGGAATCAACGGTTCTTCCCCTTCCGTCCAAACCGTCGTTTCTGGGAGTGAAAACCCAAGCCGGTTTTCATATGCTGCCGCGAGATAAAAGGTCAAAAAACTGGTTGCTTCGATTTCACTGGCCTCGGTCCAAGACTGATGTGTCATTGCCGCCATAAATGCTGGTGACAGATAACGATCCGCCTCCTCCCACAACTCTGTTTTGCTCCACCTAAGGGAACTGCACGCCGACATCAGGACCATAAATGCCCATAAAGAAAGCAGAAGCGCAAAACCATTTTTCCTCTTTTGCACTGCATACCCCTCTTTTCGCAACCCCGTCCCAGGGATAGCAATTACAGCATTTCAACCTTTATCATAGCATATTTTGATGTTTCTGTAAAGCTATTTCAGCTCGGCAACCGTAACCCCCGATTCCCCTTCCCCATAGGCACCCAGACGGAAGGTCTTTACGTTTCTATGGCTCTTGAGCCGCTGCTGGACGGCGGCACGCAACACGCCGGTACCTTTCCCATGGATGATCGTAACCGACGGCACATTCGAGAGGACGCAGCTGTCAATAAACCGGTCCAGCTCAAGCAGTGCCTCATCCGCCGTCATGCCGCGCAGGTCCAACTCGGTTTTCGCACTGCGGACCGACTTTGAGGAAACACCACGGGTTGAGATGCCCACATTGTTGAAGGTGGTGCGCTTTTTGCCCGCATCGACCAGCCGCACCTCCGACTGGTGCACCTTCGTCTTGAGAATACCAGCCTGTACGGTGACGTATCCCTGGCCATCTGGGGCGGATAACAGTGTCCCCTCCCGGTTCATGGAAAGCAGCCGCACCGTATCCCCCCGCTTCAGCGGACGGGAGGGCGTATAGTTCTCCGGATTTTTTCGGGTTACCGGATCGGCGAGATCCTGTAGCTTGCGCATATCCGCGCGGAATGCAACCTTTGCCTGTGCCAGCCGTTCCTCAAACGCGGCGGCGTCCTTTGCCTTTTTCAACTCATCCAGCTCGTCAAGCATCGCCTGTGCCTGTGCGTGAACCTGCTCTACAATCCCACGCGCCTGTTGACGCGCCCGTTCGAGTTCCCGCTCCCGCTCGGCCTGCATCGTACGGCGAAGCGCATCCGCTTCCTGACTTGTCCGCTGCGCTTCGATCCGATTGGTCTGTGCCAGTTCCCGCTCCCGTTCCAACTCCTGTCGGGTCGTTTCAAGCTGGGAAACCACATCTTCAAACTGTGTGTTCTCTTTTGAGATATGCGCTTTTGCGTTCTCGATGATTCCAACTGGAAGACCCAGCCGCTCACTGATTGCAAACGCATTGGAACGCCCGGGCACACCGGTCAAAAGCCGGTAGGTCGGCCGCAGTGTCGCCACATCGAACTCACAGCTTGCGTTCTCAACCCCTTCGGTATTCAGCGCGAACATCTTGATCTCGGCATAATGGGTGGTTGCGACCACTCGGGACCGCTGTGCCCGAAGCTGCTCGATCACCGCAACCGCCAGCGCCGCCCCTTCGACCGGGTCGGTCCCAGCCCCCAGCTCATCCAGCAGCACCAGCGACTTCTCATTCGCCTCCTGCAAAATCCGGATGATGTTGGTCATATGCGCCGAAAAGGTAGAAAGGCTCTGCTCAATGCTCTGTTCGTCCCCGATGTCAACCAGCACTTTTTCAAAAACCGGGATCGAACTCCCATCCGCAACCGGCAGCATTAGTCCACACTGTGCCATCAGCACCAATAGGCCCAACGTCTTGATTGCAACCGTTTTTCCGCCTGTATTCGGGCCGGTGACCACCAGCGTGTCAAACCCGTCCCCGAGACGCAGCTCGATCGGCACCACCTTTTCTTTCTCAATCAGGGGATGCCGCGCTTTTTTCAGGAGGACGACCCCATTTTCATTGAGATTCGGGATGGTCGCGCGCATCTCGTCAGCAAGCTTGCTCTTTGCAAAATAGAGGTCGAGTTCGACAATCGCTTCATAGCTGCCCTTGATGCTCTCGGCGCATCCGCCGACCTGAGCGGACAGTTCCTGTAGAATCCGCCGGATTTCCGCCTGCTCCCTGCTTTGCAGCAGACGGATCTCATTGTTCGCCTCGACCACTCCCATTGGCTCGATGAAGACCGTCGAACCAGATGCAGAGGTATCATGTACCAGCCCTTTGATCTCGTTGCGATACTCGATCTTGACCGGCACAACGAACCGCCCGTCACGCTGGGTGATGATATTCTCCTGCAAAAATTTCTGATAGGTAGCAGAGCGAACCATCCGGTCCAACACCTCGCGAGCCTTTGCCCCTGATTGACGGATCTTGCGCCGAATTTCGGACAGTTCTGGGCTTGCATTGTCGGCAATCTCGTCCTCTGAGAGGATCGTCGTCGAGATGTTCCGCTGCAAGGTGGGTAGCGCAACCACCGAACCAAGCAGGACCTCCAAGCTGGTCGGTTCCCCCTCAAGCTGACGTCCCCACCGCTCGATCGTCTCAATCGCGCGGAGCACACGCGCCACATCCAAAAGCTCCCGTGGGGAAAGCTGCGCACCAATCGACGCGCGCTTGAGTGCGCTCGAACAGTTCTCGATCGAACCGATCGATGGGGTAGAGTACCGGTTGGTCAGGGCATTGGCATCTGCCGTAAACCGCATCAAGGCGCGCACATCCCGCAGATTATCCGCAGGCTCGACCGCCAGCGCCAGCGCCCGGCTGTCCGCACAGCAACAATGCTTTGAAAGACGCAAAAGCACCTTATCAAGTTCTAACGCTTTACAGTATTTGTTCATAAATTCCTCCCCTGCCTACGCAGGCCAATCCAACGCCTTATGTACTTCTGCGCCGCTCAAATCCGAATGGAAAGATAGAAATCCAGCGTCTCAAGGCGTTTTTCAATCTGTGTCATAACATAATGCTGGGTGATCTCGTTCAGGTCGGCGAGCTGCTGCTCCGGCACTGTAAAGGAAAACAGCTTTTCAGATTCCGCATAAAGGATATGCCGCATTGCGGCGAGCACCGTCCTTGAAAGCGGCACCCGAATCTGACTTTTTGGGTAATCCTGGATGCATGTCCCACAGGCGATCGATGCACTTTGCGGAAGGAAGTAAAACACATCCGACTCAAAACATCCGCAGCCGGTGCAGGCAACCAGATTCGGCATATAGCCTGCCATCGTCATCAACCGCAGCTCATAGACTGCCTTGACGAACCCACAACTCCGCTTTCCCCGGTCAAGCAGATAGAGTGAATTGAGCAGCAGCCGCAGATAATCAGGCGCTGGCTCCTCGTGGGGAGCCACCTCAGCGGTGAGCTGGCAGAAATAGGAGGCTAAAGAGAGTTTCTCCACATCCCCGCGCACCCCCATAAACAGACTGTTGAGGTCCGCTTTGTCAACGCTGTACTTCCCCTTATTCTCAAATAGCACAAAACACGAGTGGCTCAACAGCTCACCCGGGACCCGCAGGACCCCGCGCGGCTTCTTTGCCCCTCGTGCATAGGCCGTAATGACGCCGCGCTCTTTGGTTAAGAGCGTCAGCACACTGTCATATTCCTCAACCGTCCGCTCCCGCAGTACGATCCCATCGGTCGTGATATGCACTGTCCTCACCCGCTGCTATCTGGATGGTATCCAGCACAGGTCTCCCCTTCCCCTGCTGCTTGACACCCAGATAGTTTAAATAATCGGCTACCCTGCCGGTATGCAAAAAAGCATCGTATGCCTGCTGCTCGTTTGGTTTCGTCACAACCACCTCCATCAAATGCTATGGAAGTAGTGTTCGCTGTTTTTCTCCGGTTATCAGAGGGAATCGTTCTCACAATTTCCATCAATTTTTAGGTTGACAAATTCAGTTAAACCCGAACGAGCGGATCACATTTTCCCGGTTTCGCCAATCCTCCCGGACTTTGACCCAGCATTTCAAATTCACTTTGCAGCGCAAGAAATGCTCGATGTCCTCCCGAGCCTGACTCGCCACCCGTTTCAGCATCCCGCCACCCTTGCCGATAATCATGCCCTTGTGGCTTTCCTTCTCACAATAAATCTGCACGTCAATATCAATGAGCTGCTGCTCTTCACGCTCGTGCATCCGTTCGACCGTCACAGCCACGCCATGCGGTATCTCGTCGTACATATTTTTGAGCAGCTTCTCCCGCACAATCTCGGCGACAATCACCCGTTCGGGCTGGTCGGTCAGGGTATCCTCCTCAAAAAAGAACGGGGACGGTGCTGCAAATTTTTCCAGCTCGTCCAGAACAGTGTCCACCCCATCCCCTTTCAACGCGGAGATCGGTACCACTGCTTCAAACGGATACGCCTGAGAAAACGCCAGGATGCGGGGCATCAGTTTTTCGCGCAGATCCAGTGTGTCGATCTTGTTAATCGCCAGAATCGCGGGAATCCTCTGCGCCTGGAACGATGCCATCAAGTCCTGCTCGGCTTTCTGAATCTCGCCGGCCGGTTCGACCACCAGGACTGCGACATCCACATCCGCCACACTTTCATTCACCTGCTTGACCATATACTCTGACAGTTTGGTGCGCGGCTTATGCAGGCCGGGCGTGTCGATAAACACAAACTGGGTATCCTCCTGGGTCAGCACACCGGTGATCCGGGTACGGGTGGTCTGCGGCTTATTCGAAACGATCGCCACCTTTTCGCCGATCAAGGCGTTGAGCA
>JAETRV010000106.1 GCA_021770005.1 Anaerotruncus sp.
GGGCGTGGTTTATTCGGTTTTCGCTTCATTCTTCATATCCTCCGGTCGGGTGGTTAAGAGGTCATAGATTTCCCCCTTCGGGAACCGATCCACAAACGGGATGGTCACATTCCCGTAAAACAGCAGGCCCTCGCCGGAATTAGAGTGGGTAATGTAGGAAAGCTGATGCTCGGAAATACCGAGCTGTCTTGCCAAAATCGCCCGGTCGCTCTGAGCTTGCGAGAGCAAAATCATAAAATCGGTGTTATCCAGAATGTTCTCAATCTCCCGGCTGGCCAGAAGGTCTTTTACATTCTGCGTGAGGGCGCTGGGAACGCAGCCTTTCTTTCTCAGCATTTTCCACACCGCCACAAAATAGCTGGCGGTCAGCGGATCACGGAGCAGGACATGGAACTCATCGAAGTAGCACCATGTCGCCACGCCCTCCCGAAAGTTGGTATCTACCGCCTGGGACACAAATTCATTTGTGATGTGCATGGCGATCTTGCGGAGGTTTTCTCCCATGTTTTTCAGCACGATACACACCACCCGGCTGTCGGTTTTCACATTCGTGGGATGGTTAAACAGGTTGAGGGAGCCGGTGCAGTAGAGCTCAAGGGCGGTTGCCACACGCCGGGCCTCGGGCTCCGGCTGTTTCAAGAGCTCCTCGTACAAGTCCTGCAAAAGCGGGGTTTTTCCCGTATCAAGCCCAAGGGCCTGTTCCCGGTACACCAGCCGCACACAGCGGTCAACAACTGTCTTTTCGATGGGCTGTAAGCCTTCCTTTCCGCCTACCACCAGCTCGCACAGGGAAAGCAGGAAATCTGCCTTCATGGAAAGAGGGCTCTCCCCGGCGGCCATGTTAAGCTCCACATCCATCGGGTTTAGGTGGTGGGGGCTGTCCGGGGCAATCTCGATCACCTGTCCGCCCAGCCTGCGAACCAGCGGGGCATATTCGCCCATCGGATCAACAATGATAATCCGATCCTGGGGAATGGTCAGAAAGACATTGAGCAGTTCCCGCTTTGCCGCAAAGGATTTTCCCGAGCCCGTAGAGCCGAGGTACATTCCGTTGGCCGACTTCAGCTTTTTGCGGTCAGCCATAATGACATTGTGGGAAAGGGCGTTCATGCCATAGTAGAGGGCCTGTCCGTCCATCCGCAGCTCCCTTGTCATAAAGGGGATGAAAATTGCCGTGGAACTGGTTGTCATACCACGCTGGATCTCCACTTCGTTGTAGCCGAGGGCCAGCGAGGACACAAAGCCCTGTTCCTGTTGCCAGTCCAGCCGCTTGAGGGCGCAGTTGTATTTCTGTGCGATGCCGCCCACGGTAAACACATCGTTTTCCAGCCGCTGGCGGGTAGGGGCCATATTGACTACCGTAAAAGTCAAAAGGAACATCCTCTCGTTGCGGGACTGGAGGTCGGCAAGGAGCTCCGCCGCATCCTTGGAAAAGGTAATGAGGTCGGGCGGGAGAATGTCGGGATCGTACCCGGCCCGGACAGCCTTCCGCTGTTCCTCCACCTTCATTTTCCCGATGTCGGAGATTTTTCCCTTGATGGTTTTGATGGCCTTTAGCTGATCCACCGTCTGGATATGGAGGGTTACGGTCATTTCCGCATCCAGCTCCAGAATTTCTGCCAGCAGTTTATCCGAGAGCTCAGACGCCAAAATCTGCAAGTAGGAAACAGCGCCCCAATACTGGCCCACCCGGAACAGGCGGGAGTGCCGGAAGTCAAAGCTGTCCGGGGCGATATAGTCCTTGGTGCCGAGCCCCGTCTGCGGGATGTCCTTCCATGAAAAGCGGAACGGTTCCCGGTTGCCCGGATGCATCTGGCTGTGAAGCAGGGCCAGCCTTGCCCGCCCGTCCATCGGTTCACAGGGAACGCCCAGCCGCTTAAAGTTGCCCATCACATCGGCCTCCACACGCTCCAGACGGGGCCGGGCCTCCACGATCCCTCCGGCTGGGATGCCGAAAGTAATGTACTTGGAGCGTTCAATCCCGTTGTTAGACCGGGCGATCTGGTTTTTCAGCATCCCGGTAAATTCCTCACGGACGCTGTTAAAATCATCATCCGCCTGGGGAATGTTTACCTTATAGCGGCTCCGGGAGTGGGAGCGGCGGTTGATAAAGGAAAGCTGGAACGGCAGGGAGCTGTCAAAGTAGTTGAGGAATGAGCTCCAGCCGCCAAAGATCGCAGTCTGATCCTCGGTGGATGCCACGGAATAATTGATGTCCTCATATTCCACGGTCTTTGTGTAGAGCCCGCCGGGGAGCTTGCATACCCCGTCCGGGTGCATCGCCACATAGGGGATCGTCTGCTGGGCGGACAGGGCCGCCCGGTTTTTAGCCTTTGCGGTTTTTCTTCCGCTGGTT
>JAETRV010000040.1 GCA_021770005.1 Anaerotruncus sp.
CGCTCGCGGCTTTCTCGCGCAAGCGCGAAGCGCGGCATCCGCCGCGACAGCCGCTCGGCGCGCCCCACAAGAGGGGCGGCAGTGCCCCCCTCTTGTGAGAACTCCCCCGGCAAGCTGAGTGGGAAAACGGATCGGAGCGTTAGATCTTGCCGGGGTGGGGCCTACGGGGAGGGGGCGCTGCCCCCTAACCCGTAAGACAGCCCGCAAGGGGCGTCGCGGCGGATGCCGCGCTTCGGGCCTATCGGCCCGAGAAGCCCCGAGGAGGGCGCTTTGCGCCCGGAAGTTTGGTCTGGGGCCAAACTTCCAGCTGTCCCGACCCCGCAATTTTTCGAGAAAAATTGAGTAAAGCTTTCGGTTTTAACCAGGCTCTTAGACGCATGAAGATTTGCCGTCAAGAGGTGTACGGATCATTTTGGGACAGGCTCTGTGTCTGAAGGAGGTCAAGCCGCATGATTACCGCGCATACCATCCGGTTTTCCCAAGGGGTACGCCCCCCGCGCCCGCTGGCGGGGATGCACTCTGGCGGATTCCCGGCCGGGTTTTATCCGGTACGAAGGACCCGGCGTCCAGCCGCGGAGAGAGCCGCGCCCGCTGCCGGAGTCAAATATCATACCGTCAACCACCTGCATCTAGTCAACCACATCCGGCTGCGGGTCTCCCTGCATCCCCCGGCTGTGCAGCGGCACACCGCCTTTTGGGGCGGCGGGCGGAAGGCGGTTTCCCGGTTTGCGGGGGAGCTGATCGACCGGCAGCTCCGGGACGAATTGGACCAGCAGCTTGCATTGATGCGGCGCGGGGAGAATATCGGGCAGAACCAGAGGAGGCGGGCAATGCTCGGGAACTATCTGCTTGCCCAGCCTTACCGGGTGATCCGGGCGTTCTACGGGGTGCAGATGCGTGCGCTTGCTTCCGAGAACGGCGCTGGGCTGTCCGGCAGGGACGGGTTCCAACAGGAGATCATCCGGGAGGTGCACACCCGGCAGACCCACACCGTCCACGAACAGAAGCGCGAACAGGTTTTGGTGGAACCGTCCGGGAGCGGGCAGGTGTCCGCTGAGAATGCGCGGCGGATCGCGGACCAGGTGCTCGAACGGGTCGAACGGAAGCTCCGGCTCGACCGGGAACGGATGGGTATTTTCCGATAAGGCTGGCGAAACGTTTGGATTAGGGCTTGTTTGAAAATAGAGAAAAAGACGGTGATTTCGATTTTTCAAACAGCCCCTAGGGTGGGTGCGGTTTGGAAAAGGCGATCATTTGTAGTTACGACTACGAGACTGGGAGGGACGGGACCGAAAAACTGACGGTACAGTTCAACCCTGAAAGTTATTCGATCCGTTCGGGCAACCGTTACGGGGAGGAAACCGGCGGAATCGGGCAGCAGGACGCCGGCAGCGGATATCAGTTCTTGACCGGGCAGCCCGCCATCCTTTCGGTCGAGCTGCTGTTCGATACCTACCGGCGCAATCCACCGGGTGGGAAAAACCCGGATGTGCGGGAGAGGTTCGGCCTGCTTCGCACATTCCTGCGGACCGAGCCGGAGAAGCATACCCCACTCCCGCTCAAATTTTCCTGGGGTTCGCTGGTATTTGTCGGCGTGGTCACCCAGATGCAGGAGACCTACACCATGTTCTCGGAGAGCGGTATCCCGGTGCGTGCCCGGTTGAGCCTGTCGATACAGGGCAGCCGGGCCGAGGACCTCCCCAAGCGTGCGACCCATTCCCCCGACCGCACCAAACTGCGTACGGTGGTCCAGCGGGACACCCTCTGGAACCTTGCGGAGCGGGAATATGGGTCCGCGGAGGTCTGGCGGGTGATTGCCCGCGCCAACGGGATCGAAAACCCGCGCAAACTCCCGCAGGCGCAACAGCTGGTACTGCCCGCGCTGCCGGGTGGAAAGGAGTAGGCGATGGCGGAATATACCCTCGATTCCCTTCGCAGAAAGTATGGCGGCTTCCATGCCCCAACCGTACAGGTCACCCTTGGGGGCGTCGATCTGGCAACCAAAGGCTGGCGGATCCGGTCGGTCTGGTGTGATACCGGCGTGCGGGAGGAGGCGGGCATCTGCCAGATCACCTTGGAGGATGTCTATGACCGCAAAAACAGCAGGTTCGGCTGTGATGGGTTCCTCGTCCGGGGGATGGTCGCAGAGGTCCGTCTGGGGTATCTTATCACCGAACCGGTGTTTAAAGGGTTCCTCTACGAGATCGAATACCTGCTCGATGGGGAACAGCCTCCACAGGTCACGCTGGTCTGCATGGATGTGAAAGCGGCGATGATGGGCTGTGGCTCCCTTGATTTTTCGGGCGGGCAGACCTGGAAACAGGTGCTCGAGGGGCTTTTCAGCGGGGTTGGACGCGGCTATGCTGTGCTCACCCGCGCGCCGGAAATCCCCGCAGTGCTCGACTGCCCGGTTGGCTACCCGCCCGAGCAGATGGATGATTACGCCTTTCTGACCGCGGCCGCCCGCCGGTTCGGGCTGGAATGTTTTGTGCAGAAAGGCGCGCTCCTGCTGCGCGAACAGCCGGTTTCGCCGGGCGTGCTGCTCTCGCTCACGCCGGAGGATGGAATCCAGCGGTTGTCGGTGCGGTTGCGGTCGGCGGGTTATGTCAAAAAGGTGCGGGTGACCGGCGGTTCCGACGACATCCGGGACAGCGTGGAGAAAAAAGCCTCCGGGGAAGCGGAAAACCCGTTCTCCATCGCGCCGGCAAGCAGCGACCCGGGCAGGTTGATCGGCGCCCGGAGCGTCGAACTGTTTTCGGCGAGCGTGCGGGACAACGCTTCGGCGGAGGCCCTCGCCAAAGGGCAGCTCCGTCTGCGCCGGACGCTTGAAAGCGAATTGGAACTCACCTTGACCGGCCTGCCCGAACTGGCGCCGGGTTATGCGCTTGCGCTTGACCGGGTCAGCCCCTCCTGCAACGGGAGCTGGTATTTGGTTTCGGTGGTGCACGAGATGGACAGCGAAACATTCCGCACAACGGTGCGCGCGAGGAGGGCGGTCTAATGTTCGGCGGTTTGGATGGACCGGGCGGACGGCTCGGCGGTCTGGAACTGGGGGTGGTCCTTTCCAACAGCGACAGCGAAAACAAGGGCACGCTGAAAATCCAACTGCTCCGCGCAGGGCAAAGCGACAACATTTTGAGCGGGGTCAAGATGCTGGCGGCCAGTGCGGGCGAGCATTACGGGGCCTATCTGCTGCCCGAGGTCGGGGAACAGGTGGTGGTCGGGTTCCTTGGCGGCTGCTTTGACCGTCCGGTCGTGCTGGGCAGCTTGTATGCTGCCGGGGACAACTACCTTTCGGATAGCTACCACGAGGAAAACCGTGTCAAGCGGTTCCGCACCAAGGGCGGTTCGGTGGTCGAGTTTGTGGACGCGGACGAGGGCAAGGAGCAGATCGCAATCAAAACCCCGCAGAACCTTTCGCTCCTCTTGAAGGAGGACGGGCGGACGATCACGCTCGAGGCAAAAGACGCTTCGGGGCAGTCCGGTTCTACACCGTTTGCCCGGGTCGAGCTGGACGGCGCGGGCGGCAGTGTCACACTGACCGCCTCCTCAACGGTCTGTTTGCAGGTGAAAGACGGTGCGACTCTCACGCTCGGAGCCGAGACCGCCGAAACCAAGGGCAAAAAAATTTCGCTCAAGGCGGAAACTTCGATCAAGCAGAAGAGCGGCGGGAGCCTGAAGCTCGAATCCAAGCAGGCGGATTTGAAGGCGGACGCGGTGAAACAGGAGGCGTCCGGCCTCTTCCAGCTCAAAGGGAGCATGGTCAAAGTCAACTAGGGGCTTGTTTGGGAAAGCGAAATGACCGTCTTTCCGAAGCGCGCTTCGCGCGACGCTCTGGCAGGATGCGCCTTACGGGTTAGGGGTCGGTGACCCCTCCTCGTAGGCCCCACCCCGGCAAGCTCAGTGTAGTTTTTTCATTGCCTTTTATGAAAAGTTTCGTCCACCTTTTCAAAGGTGGCGGGGTCGAGGGGCAGAGCCCCCGCCGCCGCGCGTACAGGGCGGAACGAGTGCAGAAAGGGGAGGGATACGGATGCAGAAACAGGCGAATTTTTGGGGCACAGGATTTCCGGTTCCGCTCAAGCTGGAAAACAACCGGATTCAGCCGGTTTCCGGGGAGGAGAAGATCCGGCAGTCCCTCTATGTGATCCTGATGACCCGGCAGGGGGAACGGGTCATGCGCCCCGATTTCGGGAGCCGCATTTGGGATTATGTGTTCGACCTGCCCGGACAGACGGTCAACCACCTGCTCTGCGCCGAGATCGAGCGGTCGATTCTGCGTTGGGAGCACCGGGTGGACCATGTCCGGGCCCAGGTCGACGATTCGGAGATTGCCAACGGAAAGCTGACGGTCTCGGTGTCGTATACGGTGCGCGCCACCAACCGCCCGGACAATCTGGTATTCCCCTTTTATCTTGAGGAAGGGCGGTGACGCGGATGTGGGAGGGATGGCCGCTTGCCCCCGATTCCCGGGAAGCGCTCATCGAGGCGCTGCGCCGGCAGATACAGGAGGCCGGGTTGGGGGAGCCGGACGGATTGACCGGCGCGCTGCTCAGCCTTTACGCGGGGATGCTCGCCGGAACGGCCAGCCGGATCAACCGTCTGCCGGAAAAGCACCGGCTGGCTTTCCTGAATCTCCAGCAGCAGGCCCGCCGGCTGGCAATCCCGGCGGAAACACCGCTCGTCTTCCGGGTCGCGGATGGGTATGACCGCCCGGTCAGAATCCCCAAAGGGACCCTTGCCGCCGCTGCCCCTGCAGAGGGGGAACCGGTCCTCTTCCGCACCAAGCGTGCGTTCACGGCGGTCCCAGGGCGGCTGACCGATTTGGTCTGGTGCGACCAGGAACAGGACCTCTTTCAGCCGGTCGATCCAGAAAGACCATTCTGCGCATGGGGGCGGGCAACCCCTCCGGAAGACCGGCACCTGGCCGAGTGGTTTTTTCCGGACGTGTTTGCCAGCGCGGACGGGCGGCAGCAGGCCGAGCTGTCGGTTGTGTGCACGCTGGACGGGGAGCCGTTCGATGTCCGGGCGCTTGCAGACCCAAAACGGTGTGCATGGTCCCTGTGGAATAGAGCGGAGCAGACCTATGCGCCGGTTGAATTGCGGGAAGGGAAAACCGGTTCTCTGGTTTTGGCCGCAGAGTTTCCCTGCCAACAACCCGAAGCGGTTTTGCGGCTGGCTGTGCGTGACCCCGCTCTGACCGGACTCTCGTTTCAGAGCCTCCACGTGTTCACACAGGGGGAGGGGATCGTCCCCGAATCGGTAGTTGCGGAAGGCCGGGAACTGGACCCCAGCAGTTTTTACCCGTTTGGGAATCCCATGCAGCCGTTTTGCGCCTGTTTTCTCTTCTGCGGCGGGGCGCTATACCGCCCGGGCGCGCGGATCGGGATTGCATTTGACCTCGTGCTGGAAGAGCGGTTGGAAACGCTGCCCGAGCCGCCCGAAGAGGTGGATTACAAATGGATCATGCGCCGCCCGCAGCCCAAACCGGAACCGGAGATCTGGGAGGCGTTCGCGCAGGAGGTGCGGTGGGAATACTGGAACGGCGCGACCTATGCGCCTTTGCGGGAAGCCGCCGGACAGGCGGACGATTTCACCCGGGACGGGAGCCATCTGCGGCTGGAATTTGACTGCCCGCCCGACCTATGTGCAGGCGAGGCGGAAGGGCGTATGGGATATTTCCTGCGGCTGAGCTGCGGGATGTGCGACGCCCTCTACCAGCTTCCCCGACGGGTTTACACCCCGCGGATCGACGGCCTGACCTTTTCATTCCGGATGCGTCAGCCGGTTCCCCCGCGCGCGGTGTTCTCGGAAAACTTCGGGGAACGCAGGCAGCTTGCGGCGGGACAGCCCTGCCGCCCGTTCTGCCGCCCGGAAAAAAAGAAAGCGCTTTTCCTCGGGCTGGACAGCCTGCCCAGGGAGGTGCAGCTCCAAATTTTTTTTGCGGCGAAGGGGAAGGAACCGTCCGGGACGATGTCTGTCGAACTGGGAGGCGTCCCGCTGCAGAAGCAGGACGGGACCCGGGGGCTTACCAAAAGCGGCATCCTCTCGGTGATGCTCCCCGAGCACCCGAAGAAAACCGCCCTCTTCGGGAAGGAGCGGTTCTGGCTCTGCCTTTCGTTCCCGGAGGGGCGCGCACCTTCGGTGCTCCGGCAGGTCCTGCTGAATGCGCAGATGGCCGCCAACCGGGTGCGGTACACCGAATCGGTCTCCTACGCCAACCTGCCGCGGGATGGATTGGTGCAGCTTTCCCATGGGAATCTGGTGCGGGCGCTGGTCTGGGTGCGGGACGAGTCCGCACCGGATGGATGGACCCGCTGGGAACCATGCAAACAGGGGGCGCCCGGCGTGGGAAGCTACCGGCTGGATGCCCGCAGCGGGATACTCCTGTTCCCCCAGCAGATTTTTGCGCGCTATCCCGGCCGCCCGGAGGAGGATTTTATCCGGGTGGTCTATGACACCTGTGACGGTGCGCGGGCAAACGTCGGCGTAGGCGCAATCCGGAAGCTGCAACAGGAAATTCCGTTTATTGACGGGGTGGACAACCCTCTGCGGGTTCTGGATGGCGAGGACAGTGAGACCGACGCACAGTTTTCCTCCCGGTTGGAGGACCGGCTCTCCCACTGGGACCGCGCGGTCAGCCGGCGGGATTACGAGCGTATAGCCAAAAACTGCTGCCCACAGGTTCTGGATGTGCGATGCCTGCCCGGACGCCCGATCCGGCTGGTCCTGCACCTCGCGGGAGAATATCCGGGAGCGGATTATGCCCGGATCGCTTGGGAACTGCGGGAGCGGTTGCAGGCCGTTGGTTCGGCCGCGCTGTTCGGTGATGAGGTGCAGGTCCGCCCAGCGGAACCGGTCCCGATGACCTGCCGGATCCGGCTGCACAGCGCCCGCTATCTGCCGGGGAACCTGCGGGAGGCGGTCTGCGGACGTCTGCGCGCCTTTCTTGACCCGGTTTCAGGCGGGCCGGACGGAGCGGGCTGGCGGATCGGCTGCCGCCCGGAAACCGAACAGCTCCGGTTTTTTCTGGAATCCTGCTTCCCAGAACTGACGTTGGCTTCCCTGACTGTGAAAAGCGGCGGGAAACGCTGGGAAACGCTGCGGTTTCAGCCGTATCAGGTGGTGGGAAAAGCGGAGATACATTTGGAGGTGGAGGGGATTGCTGGAACTTCCGTCGCTGGACGATAAACAGTACCGGCAGATTTTGCAGGAAGCCTTGGCGGAGATCCCGGTCCTGGACAGGGAGTGGACCGACCACAACCCACAGGATACCGGCATCATGCTGCTTGAGCTGCTGGCGGCGATGACCGAGATGCAGCGGTTTTATCTGGACCAGGTGGGCGACCGGTTTTACGACCGGTATCTCGCTCTGGTCCTTCCGGAGGATACCGGAGACGCGGAAACCACCGACAGCCGGAAGGTCCGGTTTGCGCGGCGCGTCTCCGAGCCGGGGTGCGCCGCAACGCCGGGGGACTATGCCTGGCTTGCGAAGCAGTCCCCCTATGGGCTCCGCTTTGCAAGCGCCGGTTGGGCTGACGGCCTCGTGCGGCTGACCGTCTTTCGTGAGGGACGCCCGCTCGATGATGCCGAGCTGCTCGGGCTGCGGCGGTTTTTGGAGCCTTACCGCCTGTTGGGGGTTCGATTGCGTATCCGGCAGGCGGCCTGCATCCCGGTGGATGCGGACTGCCGCCTGGCTGTCCGGGCCGGGCTGGTGCGTCCCGATCTCTGCCGCCAGCAGGCGGAGCGGGTGATTGCGGACTATCTGCGGGAGCGGGAGCCGGGCCGCGCACTGGAAACCGCGCGTCTGCGGGGACTGCTGCTGGCGATCGACGGTGTGACCGGTCTGGAAGCCCTTTCACTGCGGCTGGTCCAGGAAAATGGGGCCCACGCAGAACCGGAACAGGCATTTTTGCAGGCCCGGCGAATCCGGGTAGAGCTGGTACCAGCAGGAGAACAGGAGGGAATTTAGATGGCGGAAAGCATCAGGCAGCATAGGACAGAGCCGGAACCACGCAAGGTGTCGGGTGGGCGCAGACGTACGCTGCGCCCCGCATTCCAAAACCAGATTCAATCGTATTTTGGGTTGGATTTTTCGGGAGTGCGCTTGGAGGAAACCCCCGACCTGCTGCACACAGGGTTTGCGGCGACCGCTTCGGGAACCGCCATCCGGTTCGCGGACGGCTGGTTTAATCAGGATTCCGCAAGCGGCAGGCAGATAATCGCCCACGAATTCGCACATCTTTCCCAACAGGCGAACGGGGAAACGGGAGGGACGGGCCTGTTCGAATCCCTCGGGCTGGAACGGCGCGCCGACGCGGACGCCGCGGCTGCCCTGCGTACCGCACCTTCGGAGGGCGCGGCGCTTGAACCCTACCGGCCGATGGGAAACGCGGTGCAGCCTTACCGGCTTGTCATGCCGGGGGCAGGCGATTATACACAGGGAGCGGAGGGGAATCCTCTCTTTTCGACCCATAAGGTGGTCCATTTTCCGGACGGCACCGCCCTAGGGACCTTGCCGCCCGATCAGCAGAATGGGGCTCTCGCCGGGATCGATCAAGTCGCGCATCAAGCGTTACAGGCAGCGATTGCGGGGATTCAGCAGACGCCGGCAGCATGGAAAAACTATTATCACCAGATTGGCAGGCTGTCAGACCCGCAGGAGCAAGGGAACGCGCTCGGCCAAAAAGAGTGGAGTCCTGTACCCCCAGAGGAACAACAAGCCAACCTGTCCTGGCCCACCGCCAGGTCTGACTTCCGGGTGCAGAAGGTGACAAGCAATGTAAGGATGCCGCTTCTGGTTTCCGAGCACAACCAATTTGCACTAAACGCACTCTATCCCGAACCGAAGGAGGTTTACGCGCAGAATGGCGTCCTACATCGAATGGATGGCGGAGATTTTGGGATTGATTTCGAAACGACCGGAAACCGGGTACAGATAGCGGGGATACAGCTTAACAGCTACCGGCCGGTATTCACGCAGGAAGAGACAGAAGTATCTTGTTGTGGGCTCCGAAGCCGGCAGGTGGTAACGGAGGACCGGGAAGCCGCCGCAACGCATATCTGCAACGAGTTCAGGGATATGTATTATCCACGGGAAGACCGGATGGGGGCAGAGAATTTTGCCGCTCCAAATCCGACCCCCTGGGGGTTCCATACCGCAGGGAAGCTGGCGGAGGACGGAAACGACATCCTTTCCTTGGAAAATGGGGCGCGGTATAGCTGGTTAGCAAAGCGTCTGGGCCAGAAAAATAACGCATTAGGGCAGCGTCTGGCGGGAAGCCCCGAGATCGAAGCAGAACTGAATAAGACCTGGTATTTCCGGATGTACGGGCCGCAGAATCTGGGGCAGGACATGAAGGAGCAGACTGTCAGCCGGTTTGGAGGGTGAGCCATGGCGCAGCAATCCGGGATGGAGCACCCATTCCTTGCACATCTGCCGGAATTTTATCTAAGCGATCCGCTGCTTTGCAGGTTGGTGGAGGTGTTGGAGCAGCCTTACCTGGAACTGGAACAGGTGATCGACCGGCTGCCGGAAACCCTCTACCAGCCGGAGCAGACCCCCGAGCCGCTGCTTGAGCTGCTCGGCAGGCTGACCGGCCTGCAAAACGAGCAGAACCTCTTTCCTCCGGAGCGTCTGCGGGCGCTGCTCCCGGTGATGCGGCGGATTCAGGGCCGCAAGGGCACACGCAGTGCGCTCGAAGAGCTGCTGTGCGCCTATCTTGGGAGTTTTTGCAGCACACCCGCCCACCCGGTCGTAATCGAGTATGAGGATTGGTCCTCTTCCGCGATGCCCGCACAGTGGGCCGGGGCATATCCGCAGCTCTATCGCGGGGAGTGGGAGTTTACGGTGGTGTTCCCGCCGCTGCTCCAGTTGCAGGACCCGCAGGAGCAAGCGCGTCTCAACCTGCTGGTTGAATGGTACAGTCCTGCTTCGATGACCCCCCATCTGGTATTCCTCCGCCCCGAGGCCGGTTTGGACGGCATGGATTACATTGGGATCAACCTCTATCTTTAGCAGGAGGATTTGAGTGCGCGGCGTTTTGGGTTCCAGACCAAAACGCCATTTTGCTCGCGGCTTTCTCGCGCAAGCGCGAAGCGCGGCATCCGCCGCGACAGCCGCTCGGCGCCCCCCTCTTGTGAGAACTCCTCCTCCGGGTCGGGTGGTTGGGGTTTGTCTGTCCAAAAAAACAAGTAGAGGCGAGCGCTGACATGCGCATCGTTTCCGCCCAGATCGGGTCGGGCATTTTTCCGGGGAGATTCATGAGAACCTATTTAATATCTAAAGTTTTACTCGATTTTTTTCAAAAAATCGCGGGGTCGAGGGGCGGAGCCCCCGCCGCCGCGCGCACGCGGCGGAAAGCTTTATCCTGAGAAGCGTATTTTTCGGGTGAATTGCCGCCTTTGGGCGGCAAGAGGGGGCTTTTTGCAAGAGAAAAAGCCCCCTGAAAAAGATTCTGAATAGGCTCTAAGAGGGGTGGAATCCCGCTTATGTGTGCTTTTTGCATAAGCAAAAAACAAGCCGCCCGTCCGCGCGGGAACGGATATCTCGTGCCGCTCCCCTTGCAATCTGTGGACCGGCGTAGTAAAATAAAAAAAGCGGTCGATACCGCGTTCCGAAAGAGAGCAAGGGGGAGAAGTATGAAGCCATTTTTACTGGCGCCATCCTATCAGGATTACCTGTGGGGCGGGGAGCGCCTCAAACGGGAATATCACAAACAGACCGACCTGTATCCGCTCGCTGAAAGCTGGGAACTTTCGGCGCACCCCGACGGCCCGAGTGTAATCGCTTCGGGGAGCCTTTCGGGGATGCCGTTTTCACGGTTTGTTGCGGAATATCCACAGCTGTTGGGCCACGCCTATGCGGGAAAACAGGAATTTCCGCTTTTGATTAAGCTGATTGACGCGGAGAAAATCCTCTCGATTCAGGTGCATCCGGACGACGATTACGCGCGGGAATTTGAAAACGGGCAGCAGGGCAAAGAAGAGATGTGGTATCTGCTCGACTGCAAGGAGGGCGCTTCCCTCTACTTTGGGTTCCGTGAGCAGATCAGCCGGGAGGAGTTTGCACGCAGGCTCTCGGATGGGACGATTACCGAGGTGCTCAATCGGGTACCGGTCAAAAAAGGGGATGTCTTTTTCATCGAGGCGGGTACGATCCACGCGATCGGGGAGGGGATTGTCGTCGCTGAGATCCAGCAGAATTCCAACCTGACCTACCGCGTCCACGACTTCAACCGCCTTGGGCCGGATGGAAAGCCGCGTTCGCTCCAATTGGACAAGGCGCTGGCGGTTACCTCCCTGGTCCCTTCCAAGCCACAGCAGCAGGCAGCCGCTGGCCCGATCCAGGAACAGCCGGGGCAGTTCCTGGTAAAGCCGCTCGTCCGGTGCCGCCGGTTCTCGGTAGACCTTGTCCGCGTGGAGGGAATCTACCCCCACACGGTTGACCCAGCGTCGTTTGTTTCGATCCTCTGTGTGGAGGGAAGCGGGACGCTGCGCTGGCAGGAGGAAGAACTGCCGGTACAAAAGGGGGACAGCGTGTTTGTCCCCAGCGACTGCGCAGAGGTATCCCTTCTGGGGAACGGCGAATACCTGTTTACTTATCTATAAAAACAGTATCTTACAGTATATTATAGAAAGACAATAGAGAGCAGCCGCGTAGATAAACGCGGTAGGACAGAAGGCAGCCTGTATTTTTTACGGGCTGTCTCTGCTCTTTTTGGGGGAGGAAATTGATCATGAACCGGACGGTAAAAGGCTATCTTTTCAGTATCCTATCGGCAGTGGTGTTTGGAAGCCTGCCCGCAATCGCAAAGCTGATCTACGCGGAAGGGCTCAACCCACTCAGCCTTGTTTTTTTCCGGAACGCGCTGGCGGTCCCGGTGCTGTTTGGCATTCTACGTTGGAACAAGATCTCCCTTCACCTGACGCGCAGACAGGCGGTTCAGCTTTGCCCGATTGGGCTTTTGTGTGGGCTGATTACCCCCGGCCTGCTTTTTTTGTCCTATGTCTATATCTCCTCCGGGATGGCGACCACCATCCATTTCAGCTACCCTGTCTTTGTGCTGCTTGGGTGTGCGCTTTTCTTTCACGACCGGATCACGCCGGTGCGGGCGCTCTGTGTCCTCTTCTGTACGGCGGGCATCCTCCTGTTTTATACCCCTGGGGAATCCGCCAATCTGTTCGGCATGGCGATCGCTTTCATCTCCGGGATCACCTACGCGGCCTATATCATCACGCTTTATAGAAGCTGCCTACAGGAAATTTCCCCGTTCCAGTTCAGCTTTTATATGTGCCTGGAAAGCGCAGTTCTGCTGCTTGCCTATCTGCTGCTGTCCGATCAGTTTACCGTCCCAACAACGGCGCTCGGCTGGTTCGCCACGCTGGGGGTTGCGGTGGCAGCCTCGATCATCGGCGTGGTCCTTTTCCAGATCGGCGTCAGCCTGATCGGGCCGCAGAACGCCTCGATTTTAAGTACCTTTGAGCCGATTACCAGTATCACGCTGGGGGTCCTGCTCTATCAGGAGCCGTTCGGGCTGAAAACCGCGTTGGGCTCGGGGCTGATTTTGCTTGCGGTCACCCTGCTTTCGCTGGCGGAAAAACACAAGGGAACCCCGGTAACAGAGTCGTGACAGGCGTGTGTTTTCTGCCCGCTAGGCTTTCTTTTGTGAGCGTTCTGTGATATAATTTTGTGATATAACCGGAACGGTTTTAAACGGTCACAAAAAGGGAGGAGGCGGGAGATGCTGGCGATAGGCGCACTGCTCGAAACCGATGCAGAAAAAGACCGGTTTGAACAGCTTTACCTTTCCTACCGGCAGGTCATGTATTACGCCGCAAACAGCATCCTCAAGGACTCCGCAATGGCCGAGGATGCGGTCCAGCAAGCGTTTATGCGGGTGCTGAACCATATGGACAAAATTGGCGAAGTAAACTGTCCCCAAACCCGGAGTTTCATGGTTATTATAGTAAGGAACGTTGCGATCAACCTCTATAACAGCCGGAAAAAACAGCTCGCCCTTTCGCTCGACGAACTGGCAGAATGGACGCCGGATGAAGCGGCGTCCCCATCGGATGAACTGGAAGCGAAGGAAGGGACGATGCATCTTGCGCAGCTGATGGCGCGGCTCCCGGAGGGCTATCGGAGCGTGCTGCTGCTCAAATACGACAACGGCTATTCCACCTCTGAGATTGCCTCGATGCTGGGGCTCACGGAGGAGAACGTCAAAAAGCGCCTGCAACGGGCGCGCAAAAAGCTACAGGAGATTTTGAAGCGCGAGGGGGTGAACCGCATATGATGGACGATGAGCTGGACCAGTTGTTGGAACATGCGGCTGCACAGGCGCGGGAGCTTTCGCTCGCATCCCTCCCGGATGACAGCCAGCTGGACCACCCGTTTTCGGAACTCTTTGAGAAAAAGATGGAACAGCTTTGCCGCCAGCAGAAAAAACAGCGCTTCAACTGGACCCGTTTCAGCCGGCGGGCGGCTGCTTTCGCGGTGGTTTCGATGGTGGGGCTCTCTGCCCTTGTGCTCAGCGTGGACGCATGGCGGGAAACCCTGTTTGAGATGGTGGAGAAAAAGCACGCCGACTATTCGGAAATCCTGTTTGAATCGAGGGACGGGAGCGGGGTGCTGGACAGCCAGTTTGTCCTGAGCGAGCACCGCCCAACCTATCTCCCCGAGGGCTATGAGCTGACCCGCCAGTGGCTGGATTCCAGCACCAACGACATGGTGTTCACCACCCCGGAGGACGGGATGATTACTTTCCAGCAGGCGGTCAATGCCAAAGAGGGGTTCGCCCGCAGCGTCGGGATCAATACCGAAGGTTCCGAGCTGGTTCCGTTTGACTTAAACGGCTATCCGGGCCACAAGATGACCAACCAGGACACCCAGTTTGTCCTATGGAACGACAACTACTACAATTACATGCTGATTACCCAGCTTTCGATGGAGGAAACGATCAAAATCGCGGAGAGCGTGACCATCGCGCCGGAGGGCAGCTACCATCCGCCCCAGCTCGCGGTTCCGTCCTATACCCTACAGGAGGACTATTCGGTTGAGCAGGCGATGCAGAATGGGGATGTTGTCATCACCGAGGGCGGCGTACAGAACGCCAGAGAGATCAGCGGTTTATTGGCCGCGATCGATGCTGGCGAACCGCAGATCATCCGGATTGCGGATTTCACTGTCACGATGCAGGAGGCGCAGCAGGAAGAGGTTGCGGGCTTCCAACCCGGGGACCCGGTCATCAAGGAGCTTTATTTCGATGGGCAGAGGGTCCATTACACGCTCGATTTCCTGCGCGCCCATTCGTCCTTTGGGCGGAACGGCGCAGCCCTCGCGGTGCAGCAGGACGCGGACGGGATCACAAAACTCGTGTTGACCACCTCCACCGGCCAGCAGGTGACCGTTTGCAGCTACCGCCAAACGTGAGCAGAAGCCCTTGCTGCAAAACCATCAAAGTTTCGTCAGCCTTTGGCCGCGTCCCGCTTGAACAGGTTCTAAAAAGCCCGGAACGGGGAATCCCCGTTCCGGGCTTTTGCAATCAACGGTCACTCCCGCCGCTGGAACGCTTTTAACGCATCCTTCCAGTGCGGCAATGCCTGGAACCCTTCTCTTTGCAGTGCACTCTGGTCCAGCCTCGAATTCATCGGGCGTACCACCTTGGACGGGTATTCCGCTGCCGGCACTGGGACCACCCTTGTGGGCAGACCCGCCAACCGGAAAATTTCTTCCGCAAACTCTGCCCATGAGCAGAACCCCGCGTTTGCTGCGTGGTAGGTCCCGTAGCTTTCGGTCATGGACATATCACACAACAGCTTTGCCAAATCAGCCGTATAGGTTGGGGAACCGATCTGGTCGCAGACCACCCGGACTTCCTCCCGTTCCCTGCCAAGGCGCAGCATGGTTTTCACGAAGTTGCCGCCGTGATTCCCAAAGACCCACGAGGTCCGGACGATCCAGCAGCGTTCCAGTAGCTCCCTGACCGCCTGTTCTCCGGCCAGTTTTGATGCCCCATACACATTCAGCGGGCCGGTGGGGTCATCCACCTGATGAGGTTGATCCCCCTCGCCGGAAAAGACATAGTCGGTGCTGATGTAGAGCAGTTTTGCTCCCACGTCCCGGCAAGCCCGCGCGATATTCCGTGTGCCGTCCGCGTTTACCAGCCAGCAGCGTTCCTTGTCCGACTCCGCATGTTCCACCGCGGTATAGGCGGCGCAGTGGATCACCACATCCGGACAGCAGGATTCCAACAGGGCGGATACCGCTTGCGCATCTGTGATATCGCATTCCCGGGTTGACACCCCACAATGTGCAATCCTGCGCGCTTCCAGCTCAGCGCAGACATCGCTGCCCAGCTGCCCGCTGGCGCCTGTCACCAGTATTTTCAAAACGGTCCACCTCGTTTCTTTTGCAGGGGACTATAGACACCGCTGTTTTAGTAACGTCTGCTGTCTCACTGCCGGTATTCCCCTGTGGCGATGTGCTCCCACCAGATTTTATGTTCCAGATACCACCGGATGGTTTTACGGATTCCATCGTCAAACGCGGTTTTCGGCAGCCATCCAAACGCCTGCTGCATCTTTGCGGGGTCGATCGCGTATCTGCGGTCGTGCCCGGGACGGTCCTGCACAAACTGGATCAGGCTTTCCGGCTTCCCGACCTCCTGTAGGATCGTCCTGACGACATCCAGGTTCGCACGTTCGTTATGCCCGCCGATGTTATACAGCTCGCCGGTTGCCCCCTTTTGCAGGATCTCGTCAATCGCGGCACAGTGATCCTCTACGTACAACCAGTCCCGGACATTTTCTCCCTTCCCATAGACCGGGAGCGGTTGATCCTGGAAAGCATTTACGATCATCAGCGGGATCAGCTTTTCGGGGAATTGATAAGGCCCATAGTTGTTGGAGCATCTTGAGATGGTGACCGGGACCCCGAACGTCCGGCAGTATGCCTGTACCAGAAGGTCAGCAGCCGCTTTGGACGCGGCATATGGGCTGCTGGCGTGGATGGGGGATTCTTCGGTAAAAAACAGGTCTGGCCGGTCGAGCGGCAGATCCCCATATACCTCGTCGGTGGAAACCTGGTGGAACCGCTGGATTCCATAAATCCGGCAGGCATCCAGCAGGACGCTTGTCCCGATCACATTGGTGCGCAAAAACAGTTCCGGGTCTTTGATCGACCGGTCGACATGGCTCTCCGCCGCAAAATTGACCACCACATCCGGCCTTTCGGCCTCAAAAAGCGCGTAGACCGTTTCCCGGTCCGCAATATCCGCTTTCACAAACCGGAAGCGGGGGTTTTTCGCCGCATCCGCCAGCGTTTCCAGATTGCCCGCGTAGGTCAGCGCATCCACGCAAAGAACCTGATCCTCCGGATGATGGTCCAGCATATAATACACAAAGTTGCTTCCGATAAACCCGGCTCCACCTGTTATCAATCGTTTCATTGCAAGTGCTCCTCATTCATAGATAAAATCAACGTCGCTTTCGTTCAGGAAAGGGGCGTTCCGGTCCTTCTCGGACAGGATGGGCGCCTGACAGCCCCAGTCGATCCCGATTTCCGGGTCATCCCATCGGATTCCCCGGTCAGCCTCGGGGGTATAAAACCGGTCGGCCTTGTAGAGGAATTCCACCGAATCGGTCAGCGTGAGGAACGCATGTCCAAACCCGCGCGGGATCAAAAGCTGCCGCCTGTTTTCCGCAGAGAGCTCGAACGCAACCCATTTTTTATAGGTTGGGGAACCCTTGCGCAGATCGACCGCCACGTCCAGCACCGCGCCCCGGTTGCATCGGACGAGCTTGGCCTGTGCGGCGTCCCCCTTTTGGAAATGGATGCCGCGCAGAACCCCTTTTTGCGCGGAAAAAGACTGGTTATCCTGCACAAAACGGTAGTGTAGCCCCGCCTTTTCCATCTTCCGCTCCGACCACGTTTCCATGAACCAGCCCCGGGCATCCCCGAATACGTTCGGCTCCAGAAGGTAGACCGAGGGAAGCTCGGTTGGAATCACCTGCATATTGACCGCCTCCTACGTGTGCGCACGACGGCGGGGGCTCTGCCCCTCGACCCCGCGATTTTTTGAAAAAAATCGAGTAAAACTTTTGGTTCAGAAAGAAGAAAACTTCTCTTGGTTTGTCGGGGTGGGGCCTACGGGGTGGGGGCGCTGCCCCCTAGCCGTGACTGCGAGCCGCAGCGAGCGTTTCGAGGCCAACCGCCGAAGGCGGCTCTTAGGCCGAGATACAGCCCGCAGGGGCGTCGCGGCGGATGCCGCGCTTCGGCGTTAGCCGAGCAGCCCCGAGGAGGGCGCTTTGCGCCCAGAAGTTTGAACTGGAACCAAACTTCCTGCTGTCCCATTGCCCTTCGACCCCACGATTTTTTGAAAAAAATCGAGTAAAACTTTTGGTTCAGAAAGAAGAAAACTTCTCTTGGTTTGTCGGGGTGGGGTCTACGGGGAGGAGGCGCTGCCCCCTAGCCGTGACTGCGAGCCGCAGCGAGCGTTTCGAGGCCAACCGCCGAAGGCGGCTCTTAGGCCGAGATACAGCCCGCAAGGGGCGTCGCGGCGGATGCCGCGCTTCGGGCGATAGCCCGAGAAGCCCCGAGGAGGGCGCTTTGCGCCCAGAAGTTTGGTCTGGAACCAAACTTCCTGCTGTCCCATTGCCCTTCGACCCCACGATTTTTTGAAAAAAATTGAGTAAAACTTTTGGTTCAGAAAGAAGAAACCTTCTCTTGGTTTGTCGGGGTGGGGTCTACGGGGAGGGGGCGCTGCCCCCTATCCCGTAAGACAGCCCGCAAGGGGCGTCGCGGCGGATGCCGCGCTTCGGGCGATAGCCCGAGAAGCCCCGAGGAGGGCGCTTTGCGCCCAGAAGTTTGGTCTGGGGCCAAACTTCCAGCTGTCCTGACCCCGCGATTTTTTGAAAAAAATCGAGTAAAACTTTTCATGAAGGGAAAAGAAAGGAACTCCACCGATTTCAGTAACGGATTTTTCCGTCCGCAACCGCCCGCAGATGTTTGCCATAAGCCGCCTTGCCATACCGGTCCGCCGCCGCCAAAAGCTGCTCTTTGGAAATCCACCCGTTGGTATACGAGATTTCTTCCAGCGCCGCGATCTTGACCCCTTGATGGTTCTCGATCATGCGGACAAAGTCGGATGCTTGCGCGAGCGCATCCACCGTCCCGGTGTCAAACCAGGTGTAACCCCGCCCAAGCGTGATGACCTGCAAGGCCCCTTCCTGTAGATAGGCGCAGTTCAGGTCGGTGATCTCCAGCTCCCCGCGTGCGGAGGGCCGGATTTTTTTGGCCTTCTCGCAGACCGTTTGGTCATAGAAATAAAGCCCGGTTACGCAATAATTGGACTTGGGGTTTTGGGGTTTCTCCTCAATCGAAACCGCGTTCCCCGCCGCGTCCAGCGTCACCACCCCGAACCGCTCAGGGTCTTCCACATAGTAGCCGAAAATGGTGGCCCCGCTCTGCTGCGCGGCTGCCTTTTTCAGATGCCGGATCAAGCCGCTCCCGTAAAACAGGTTGTCGCCCAAAACCATCGCGCAACTATCCCCATCGATAAACCGTTCGCCCAATAGGAATGCCTGTGCAAGCCCGTCCGGAGAGGGCTGTTCCAGATAGGAAAGCCGGATGCCAAAATCCGAGCCGTCCCCCAAGAGACGCTGGAAATTCGGCAGGTCCCGCGGGGTGGAAAGGATCAGGATATCGCGGATTCCCGCCAGCATCAGCGTGGACAGCGGATAAAAGATCATCGGTTTGTCGTAAACCGGGAGGAGCTGCTTAGAGGTCACCATCGTGAGCGGGTAGAGGCGTGTACCTGAGCCGCCCGCCAAAACAATCCCTTTCATAAAAAAGCCTCGTCCATTTCTATACGAATAAGATTTGTGCGATCTTGCGTTTGTACCCTTTTTTGAACAGCCGGTGCCGCAGCAGGATTGCAACCCGTTTCCATTTGGGGTGCTGAGGGATACCGCTGTAGGCATCCAGCAGCCGGACTTGTGATGCATCCAGTTCCGGGCGGTGCAGTTTCAGGAATTCCCCCGCTTGCAGGTAGGTGTCCCGCAGGACGGTCTTTGCACCAACCCGGTCCCGGAACCGCGCCCAGTTATAGGAAAGGCTGTGCGCATTTTTTGCGCCAACCTGATTGTTGCTGTGCTGCCGGTAGAGGATGGTGGGCGTCTCCACAAACCCGATTTTTCCGAACGCCGCCGCAAGTATGGCGAGCCACCAGTCGTGCATGATGCAGTTTTGCATCTCCGGAATCGGAACGAACCGGGTGAGCAGCGCCCGGTTGACCATCATGGTGCAGCCGGTCACTATATTTTGAACGATGAGTTGATGGAGCGCATCCCGCCTGGGGGATAGGTCCTGGATGTACAGGAGTGAGCCAGCGGTCTCGTTCAGGTTTTGATCTACCACTTTCAGGTCTGTATGCACCAAAAGCGGCGTATCCTTTCCAAATGCGGATTCCATCTCCTGCATCTTTTCCAGCGTAGCCGCGATTTTTTCCGGTAACCACACATCGTCCTGGTCGCAGGTCATACAATAGGGGGTATCCGCCAGCGGGAGCATACTGAAAAAATTGTTTTTGGCCGAACCGGACGGCTTATCCCGCCGAATCAGACGAATTTTCTCTGGGTACCGCGCCGCATACTCTTGTGCGACCGCTGCGGTGCGGTCGGTGGAACAGTCATCCTGAATGATGAGTTTCCAGTGGGATTCGGTCTGGCAAAGAATCGACTCGATCTGTTCCGCAAGATAAGTTTCCCCGTTATAGGTAGCCATTAGAATCGTAATCACGTTACCTGCGCCTTCCCAATATTTCTGACTCTACTAAGAACCTGTATTCATAATCGGGGGATGTCGGATGGACGAGGCGTTTTTTCGCCCTGCAAGGCGAAAAAACGCAGACAATACTTTGTGTATTGCAAGGCTTTTCAACGCAGCAGGTC
>JAETRV010000107.1 GCA_021770005.1 Anaerotruncus sp.
GCCCCCGCTCTGAACGGGGGTTTCCCCCGTTTCGGAAGAAAGGGGGGATTGCTTATGGTTACATACGCGGAACTGTTCCAGTTCTGTCTGGTGATCCTGGGCGTTGTTACTGTCGTTCTCGAAGTAACAAAAAAGAAATAACCGCCACCCCGGAAAAGTGATGCGGTTATTTCCATAAACACTTGAGGGGGCTGACCGTCTGCCGGTAGCACCTTCTTTTGTCTTTATTATATCCCGCAATCCGGACGTTGTCAAGCAATGAAATAGAAATGCCGCCGTCCGGCGGCAGAGGATGCGGGGTGTTCGGCCCCGCGCGCCGAGTCCCTTTTCGGATGCACGAAAAGGGACCAAAAGTGCACGTAAGGGGAGGACCCCTTACGTATTCCCCTTGCCCCCAGACAAAGCGCTCATGCTCAAGGCTGACTTGCACCCTCGGATGCCCCCAAACGCCGAAGCCGCGTAGAATGCGGAGATAGACGGAGCACCCAGCCCGGAAGGGAGGGGCACACGGGGAGGGGTCACCGACCCCTAGCCCGTGAGGCAGCCCGCAGGGTCGTCGCGGCGGATGCCGCGCTTCGGGCCAGGGGTCCGAGAAGACCCGAGGAAGGCGCGAGCGCCTGTCCGTTTGGTCTGGGGCCAAACGGACGCTGCCGTCAGGTGTTGCGCCGCTGCATCTCACGTTTATGCTTTTGGTAAGCATAGAGCTCATAAGCGATCATGCAGAGCCAGCCGCAGGCGACCCCGGCGGCCGCCCCGGTGACGCCGAGCGACGGGACAAGCAGCCAGGTGAGGACGACGCGCACCGGAATCTGCACGAAGGTGGCGTAAAGGGTGACTTGGAGTTTGCCCAGCCCGCGGAACAGCCCTTGGAACGAGTTGCACACGCCGGTGCAAACGTAAAACAGCGCCATCAGGTGCAGGTAGCCGAGGCCCATTTGGGTTGCGGCGGTCTCCTCCGGACGCAGGAACAACCGCATGAGGGGCTGGTCAAAGAGGAACACCAGCCCCGCGACCACCGCACAGAACGACATCCCAATCGCAACCGAGACCTTCAGCCCGGTGGGGATGCGGTCATGCTTTCCGGCGCCGCGGTTTTGGGCGGTGAAGGTGGTGAGCGACGCGGCGAGGCTGTCGCCCGGCGCGAGGACATAGCTATCGATGATCGAACCGGCGTTGAATGCGGCAACCGCGTCCACCCCGATCGGGTTGATGGCCGATTGCACGAGGATCCGCCCGACATAAAGGACGGTCTGTTGGATCGCCGATACCGAGCTAAATTGGATGGTGCGGCGAAGCAGCGGGCCGGAGACCCCCAGGTCTGCCCAGCCAAGGCGGAGCGGGGGAGAGAAGAACCGTATGTAGAGCAGGCTTGCGGCTGCGGAGAACGCCTGTGAAAGGACGGTCGCATAGGCCGCGCCGTGTACCCCCATGCCCAGCCCGCCGACAAACAGCAGGTCGAGCAGGATGTTGAGCAGGGAAGAGAGCACGAGCACGCCGAGGGGCGCGCGGGAATCTCCCACCGCCCGGAGCGCCGCCGAGAGGATATTATAGAGGAACGAGAACACCAGCCCGATAGCCACGATCCGCAGATAGGCGGCTGCCTGTGGGAGGATTTCGGGTGGGATGCGGGTCAACCGCAAAAAGAGCCCCGCGCCCGCAACCGCGGCCGCCGAAATCGCAAGGGTGAACCCCAGCCCCGCGGTCACCGAGGTGGCCAGCTCGGCCCGGAGCTGGGTTGCGTCTCCCGCGCCGAAATATTCCGCCATCAGGATCGACGCGCCCATCGAAATTCCCACGATCAGAAAGATCAGGATGTTCATAACCGGCCCCGCCGCGCCCACTGCCGCCAGCGCCTGCTTGCCGTCCATCCGCCCCACCACCAGCGAATCCACCGTATTGTAAAGCTGCTGGAACAGGTTCCCAAACAGTAGCGGCACCGCATAGGCCAACATGTGCCGCGGGATGCTGCCGGTGGTCATGTCTCGTGTCAATGGAATCAGAACCTTTCCTTTCGGGCGCTTGACAGCGTCCAAGTTACAGAGTATAATAAGGATGAAGAAAGGTGCTACCGGCAGACGGTCAGCCCCTTGTGTTAATGCAGAAATAACCGCACTACTTTGTCAGGGTGGCGGTTATTTCTTTTTTGTTACTTCGAGAACGACAGTAACAACGCCTAGTGGCAGCGTCCGTTTGGCCCCTGACCAAACGGACAGGCGCTCGCGCCTTCCTCGGGGCTTCTCGAGCTTTCAGCTCGAAGCGCGGCATACGCCGCGACGCCCCT
>JAETRV010000006.1 GCA_021770005.1 Anaerotruncus sp.
AGGGCGGTCATGTCCTGGTAGATCATCTCGAGCCGCGCCGGGAACGCCATACCCGCAGGCGTGGTGATCGCCCCGAACCGCACCGGAGAAAACCGCCCGTTCTGATAGCGCACCACACCATACCCTACTGTTGCATAGCCGGGATCGATTCCCAAGATAACCATGGCGGTTTCCCTCCTATAGCTTGCCTTGCCGTCGGCCCTTCACGCTCCGGCCATGATGCATGTATAATGGCTGGTTTGCAGCTGTTCTATCAGAATCGCGGAGCGATTTGATAGAATTGGCCATCGGAACGGGAGCGGGCAACTGCCCGCGGATCGTTCTGGCCATGATGCATGATATAATAGCTGGTTTGCAGCTATTATATCATATTCCGCTTTGGTTGAACAACCCTTTTCTTCTCCATTTTGCCGGGATTCACGGGGCAATATTTGACAGATTTGCATAAAAAGCGCCCCTTTTCTGCCCTCCCTTTCCGATCCGTAAACTTTTTTTAAAATTTTTTGTATTTTCCTCTTGATTTTTCCGGACAAGTGTTATATAATAACAAAGTCGTCAACAAGACGTGCACAGACAAAAGAAAATGGACGGTTAGCTCAGCTGGTAGAGCACCTGCTTGACGTGCAGGGGGTCAGCGGTTCGAACCCGTTACCGTCCACCAGGGGTGCTGTTCGGGCAATAGTCCGGGCGGCATTTTTTATGCCCAAAAAAGGCTGGCGAAACTTTTGATTTGGGGAAAGTGAAGACGGGTGCTTTTTGCAAGTGAAAAAGCACCCTGCAAAAAATTCTGAATAGGCTCTTAGAAATCGAAAACGGGATAGCATCTGCTATCCCGTTTCGGTTGCTGTACGCTTTTAATATTTGTCGTCAGCCATCGCCAAACCAAGGTTGACTTCTGGCGCTTTAGGAGCATAACTCTCCTGTGTACCGTTGTTCTCGCGAAGTCTGAACTGCCCAACCAAGCCTTTGAGAATCTGCGCCTGGCTGGAAAGCTCCTCACTGGATGCCGCGCTCTCCTCCGCTGTAGCGGAGTTGGTCTGCACAACGCTGGAGATCTGCTCCATCCCCAGGTTGACCTGCCCGATCGAAGCGGACTGCTCGGCGGCTGCCTCTGCGATCCGGTCAACAATTCCGGAAACGGTCTGGGTGCTTTCCACCACCTTAATCAGCGATTCCGCTGTATCATTGGCGATCTGCGTCCCCTTATCCACCGCGGTAACTGCACCCTGAATCAGCGTAGATGTATTCTTGGAAGCCTCTGCCGACTTGCTGGCGAGGTTGCGCACCTCATCCGCAACCACTGCGAAGCCCTTACCTGCCGCACCTGCGCGGGCAGCTTCTACCGCGGCATTCAGCGCCAGAATATTGGTCTGGAATGCAATATCCTCGATCGTCTTGATGATCTTGCCGATCTCCGAAGATTTCTTGCCGATCTCGTCCATCGCCGAGATCATCGCCTGCATCTGCTGGTTGCAGACCTGGGTCTCCTCACCAGCCTCGTTGGACTTGTCACGCGCTTCCGCTGCATTCTGCGCGGTCTGCTGCACCTGATCCAGAATCGCCGCAACCGTTGCCGCCAACTCCTCAACCGAAGCTGCCTGCTCGGTAGCGCCCTGAGACAATGCCTGCGCACCGGACGACATCTGCTCGCTTCCCGCTGTCACCTGGTCGGCGGAAGCATTGATCTGGCTGAGCGCGCTGCTCAATCTGCGGTTCATCTTGCGGATCGAAAGCAGAACCCCTTCGAACTCCCCAACATAGCTCTCCTCCGCCTTGGTTTTGATCGCGAAATTCCCGTTCGCCATCTCTTCCAGAACGTACTTCATGTCTGTGACAATCAGCTTCAGGGTCTGAGACATCTCCAAAAAGGTTTTAGAAAGGATGCCGATCTCATCCTCAGATGCGGCCTGGAGATGCACATCCAGCTTGCCCTGCGCAATATCCTCTGCGGCTGCAACAATCCCCTTCACCGGCCCAAGCACTTTGTTGAGCAGCATAACGATCGTGAGGATAATCACCAGCAGTGCAAGAACCGCAATCGTGATCATCCAGAAAGTCGTCTTCACAATCGACGAGTTAATATCCTTTGTCTCCACCGCTGTCAGCGACCACCAGGTTTCATCTGCCGCCTGAAGCGGGGTGAAAAACCGGGTAACCTTACGGCCGTCCTCTCGGGTTGTTTCAACCTGAAAAGCCTCTCCCTGCGCCATCCTGCTCATCATGTCCGACAGCTCGGATGTATCCGGGGTAAAGTCCGCAAGCGTTTTGCCATCGCCCGCAGTGGGGTCGCTGTCGTAGATAACCAGCCCTGTGTTGTCAAAAATCGTTGCATACATGGTGGGGTAGTTCTCACTGGTTGTATCAATCCGGTTAAAATTGCTGAGCCGGACATCAGCCGAGATAACGCCCCATAGTTCATTGTTATAAAGGATCGGGCTTGTATAGGAAACCACACGATCCCCATTAAATTCATATGGATTGGTCACAGACGGGGATTTTGTGGATGCTGCCAGCTGGTAATCGTCTGCCGCCGAATAGCTCTGGTAGGTGCCCTGAGAAGGGATTTTGCCATTTCCAATGGTCTCAGCCGCATAAAGGCTATAATCCCGTATGTTGCTCTGGAATTTATAGGGCTCAAACATCACGCCAATGCCGGCTATATCTTGGTTGGAAATTGCGCCATTCCGGGCAGTTTCACGCAGGTAAACCTCAATGTCATAGGTGATCGGGTTGAGCACCGCGTTGCAGACCTGACTCTGGCAGAGCGCAATCGCCGCAGGATCGGTCGGAACCTCGGTATGCACCTTATCCGCGGTTTTCGCGGAATCATACGCGCGTTGCAGATAGCTCTGCATATCCGATACAACCGTCTCCGCTTCATCGAAAATCGACTGTATCTGCATAGAATTGTTCCTGGAGAGAGCCGTCAGTTCCCCATAGGTCGCGGCCGAAATCGCCGATTTGGACAGAGAGATCGTGATTGCAATCAGAATCACCAGAATCGCCGTCAACACGCTGCCGATCGCCAGGGCGAGCTTGGGCGCCAACTTCAGTTTTTTTAACATTGTTACCCCTCCTCTAGACTATATCTGCCAAAACATCGTTTATGAAACCATACTCTCCTCTTTTCGTAAGCGGCGCAGTTTGAATTTGGCCACAAGGCTCTTGAGCGCATGCGCCTGCTGGGATAGTTCCTCACTTGCCGCCGCACTTTGTTCTGCTGTAGCAGAGTTTGTCTGTACAACACTGGAAATCTGGTCCACGCCGACTGTGACCTGTTCAATCGCGTTGGACTGCTCCGCTGCCGCAACTGCAATCTGATCCACAAGGTGGGAAACCGTCTGCGCACTCTCCACCACCTTGGAAAGCGACTCCGCAGTGTCGTTCGCGATCTGGGTCCCCTTGTGTACCGCCTTGACCGAGCCTTCGATCAGCGCCGAGGTGCTCTTGGACGCTTCTGCCGATTTGCTCGCGAGGTTGCGCACCTCGTCTGCAACAACTGCGAACCCTTTCCCGGCCACTCCTGCGCGGGCAGCTTCCACTGCGGCATTCAGCGCTAGAATATTGGTCTGGAACGCAATATCTTCAATCGTCTTGATGATATTCCCGATTTCGGTCGATTTGTGCTCGATCTCGCTCATCGCCGAAATCATCTCCTGCATCTGCCGGTTGCAGATCTCGGTTTCCTTGCCCGACTCAAGCGACCGGGCGTGGGCCTCCTCCGCGTTCCGGGCTGTCTCACGCACCTGCCGCAGGATATCGTCGATCGTAGCGGCCAGCTCTTCTGTGGAGGAAGCCTGCTGCGTTGTCCCCTGGGAGAGCGCCTGTGCGCCTACCGAGACCTGTTCCGAACCGGAATCTACCTGTTCGGCGCTCTCGTCGATCTGCAGCAATGTGATGGTGAGCTGCTCCATGATCTTATACATCGAAGCCGCCAGGGGCTGGAAGTCGCCAATATAAAGGTCCTGGGAATTGCTGTTGATCTCAAAGTTTCCGTTAGCCATCTCGCTGAGGCCCCAGCCCATATCCGTAATGATACTGCGCATGGTGGAGACGATCGTCTCGGTCGCTTCCGCAAGGATACCCGTTTCATCCTTCTTGGTAATCTGAGGAACCGGGGAATGCAGATCCCCTTCCGCCAGTGCTTTCAAGCGGTTCGCACACTGTTTGACCGGGGCACCGATCCCATTGGCCAGCCTGTATGCGATAATCGACGCCGCAGCCACCGAAACCAACAGCAACAAGCCGGTACAGATGATTGCTGTATTGGTTGGGCCAAGGAAGTCCGCCTGCGGCGCAGTAATGCCGATGCTCCAGCCGTTGGTCCCCGCCGTTCCGGGGATGGGAGCGTAGGCGGAAAACTTACGAACCCCGTTAATCACATAGGAGTCGAACCCGGTTTCCCCCTGCCGCATCTTTGCATGAATCTGCGCAAGCGTTTTAAGGGAAGCGTCTTTCTGCGCCTCCTCCTCAATGTTCTGCACCATAATGGTATCTATTGTATTGTCTGCGATGGTCATACCGTTGGCATTGATTGCATAGGCAGAGCTGTTCTCGCTGATACGTACTTTGGAGACAATGTCGTTCAAAAAGGTTTCCGGGGGAACGAAATAGACCACCCCTACCACCTTCGTGCCTGGGATGCCACCTTCCCAGAGCGGTGCAGACACAATGATCGAAGTTTTCCCCGTAGTCCTGCTCAGAAGCGGATCGGAAATACAGGTCTTCCCCTGCATCGACTGGATAAAGTAATCGCGGTCAGAATAGTCTGTGCCGTCAAAAATACTTTTTCCATCCAAGCCAATGATGTTACCTCTTAGAAATCCATGTGTCTCACACCGCTGGTTGATGATCTCCTGCTTTGCCTGTGTGCTCTGGGAAAAATCCGCCAGCCTCGCAATCGCGCCCGCATCTGTTGCAACATTGGCATAGGAAACCAGCTCCTGTTCCACCCGCACCGCAGCGATCTGTGCAGTTTCGCCCATCGTCTGTTCCAACAGCGTCCTGCTGCTTGTATAGGTGAGGACAATGCTTGTCAATCCCAAGACAGACAAAAGAATCAGCACTGTCATCAGCATAGAAAACAGTATCTTTCCCCGTATGCTTTTCATTTGTAAATTCCTCCCCCCACGATGCCCTGCCTCAGAGACCGCCTGAGAAAATCAAGCAGCCCCGGCCCGCCAACACCGACAGGCGGTATGCTTTCTGAAATGGAGCTATCCTTTCGCCGCAAACTTTCCATTTCTTAGCACCCGCATAGGCAAGCAATCTGTTCTGTTGGAATTATAGCACATAGATGGTCAAAATAGCAATAGCGTTTGCATAAATTGTCAATGAAAACAGACCAATTGAATAAAAAAACGGTCGAAAGTTACAAAATTCTATAGGTTATAGCTCGCCGGCCTCTGCGTCCAATTATCAAAAAACAACAGAAGCGGTTCAAAATGGAACCGCTTCCGCTGCTTTGCGCTTTCATAGCGAAAATTGTGACAAAAAGTTTTGTCCGCCTTTCCAGTCCGGCAGGGTCGTGACCTGTATTAATAACCGGAAAGTTTTGGATGTGCAGGGGATTTTTCTGTCCCGCAAGCTGTTCCACTCTGTTGGACGGTAAAAGGTCTGCCCAGGCAGTGCCTTTTCAAAGCCCTGGGAACCCGTCCGGGCCCACCGGATACCCATTGGTGGCCAGCTCGAGCCAGACATAATTGATCCGCTTGCCCTCCGCCGACCGGGAACCGTGCGGGGTGTTGGCCTCGGTATACGAGAGCGAACCCGGCCCCAGGTCCTGCTCGGTCCCGCCCGCAATGTAGGTGAACGAGCCGTCCGGCAGGACATAATACCACTGCACCAGGTGTTTATGGACATGCTCCCCGATAAAGGTGGGGCCCATCCCTTCGTTCCAACCCATGCTCCAGCGGCCGCAGGCCCGCCCTTCGACCAGCAGCCGGGAGGTCACATTCGAACCTGCATCCCCGGTGAATCCCTCGGTATACTGGACGCACTGGTCAAAATTGCGGAACCGCGGCAGTTTGATGCACCAGTTGGCCATGGTTTCCCTGTCGTAGTCGTTCAAATCCCCTACGATATGCAGGAAATGCAGGTCCTGCCCGCCTGCGTGGATCGAGACCTTTTCCCGATCATAATCAGGGACAAAGACCCCCTGCTCGATATTCCAGCTCTGGGTTTCGGTGCAGACAAAACCGGTCTGATTGGTGAAGAAAAACATCTGGATTTTCTCGCGGAAGGGGAAGAGCGGCGGCTCCCAGACGCTGCCCGCCTTCAAGGCGCACTCAAACAGTTTTGCTTCCTCGTTGGCCTCCGGCATCAGCGGCTGACGGGACAGCCCGTTTCCATCGAACCGGTGCTGGACCGAGCCCCCTTGCAACAGACGGATTTTACTCATATGATCCTCTCCTTTCCCGAATCTCTCAGTCATAGGCCCGGTTGAGCGTATACCAGACATGATGGATGCGTCCGTCCGGCCCGCATTCGAAACGAAACCGGCTCCCATGCGGGATGTATGCAATGTCCCCTTCTCTGAGCGCGGCCTCCTCCTCATCGACCCACAGGGTGCAGCCGGCCTGTTCCAGGCAGAGGATAAACTGGTCATAGGTGGGGAGCATATCCTCCGTGACCTTCGAAGCGCCGGGCTGGGCCGACCGGAACAGTCCCATGTTGTTCGCGCCCAACTTGCGGTTCTCGATCAGCACGAACGCCCGGGTGTTGGAGTCCTCCGCGTCGATGGTGTGCATCGTGTGTTCCCATGCCTGTGAGAACGGCCGGAACCGCGGAAAGACCATATGGCTCTTGCCGATCTGGTTGCAGTCCTCCTCGTTCATTTGGCTGACAATTCGGATACATTCGAGCGGGCGGTTTCCCGCATGGATCGAGACCTCTTCCTTGTCGAAGTCCGGCACAAACAAAGAAGGTTCGGTGATGTTGAACGCCTGCGCTGGAGTGGTTACATACCCGCCCGCCCCGAGGAAAAGGAACATCTGGGTCACCGCCGGACGCGGGAACAGGGTGGGTTTCCAGACACCTCCTGCCTGTACGGTACAGCGGAAGAGCTGCGCCCGGTCACAGGCTCCCTCAAGAACCGGAACCTCTTCAACCGGCCCCTGCTGTTTTCCAGCGGACTTTTTGCTGACCTGAATCATAAGCGAAAACCTCACTTTCTCAGCCGGACGGCAATCGTTTGTTTTATGCGTCCGGACGTGGTATACTGTGATATATCAACGGATCGAATCCATGCAAAGGAGCGAAGTGCGGATGACCCAACAGGACATCGAAATCTTTTTTGCGGTGGTGGAGAAGCGCAACCTTTCCAAGGCGGCCAGTGCGCTTTATATGTCGCAGTCCACCCTCAGCCACCGGCTGGGGATGCTGGAAAAGGAGCTGAATGCGACCCTGTTCATCCGCCACAAGGGACACCGCACCCTCGAGCTGACCCCCTACGGCCGGGATTTTGTACGGATCGCCGAGCGCTGGATGGCGCTCTGGGCGGAAGCGCAGGACCTGCACACGATGCATGGGAGCCACACCTTTTATATCGGGTCGGTGGCCAGCCTGATCCAGTACCTGTTCCCCCACCTCCTACAGGAGATTTTCCGGAAGGAACAGCACCAGATTCGCCTGATGGTCAAATCGATGCAGTCGGCCGCGCTCTACCCCGCGCTGGAAAATCGGGAGATCGACCTCGGATTTTCGGTGCTGCCGTCGTTTTACAGCAATGTCATCAACCAGCCGCTGCTCAGCGAAGAAAACGTGCTGATGGTGCAGAACGCTTCCCCGCTGCCGCCGGGGGAGTACGGGCCGGACGTCCACCCCAGCGAGCTGGACCCCGCTAAGGAAATCCTGTTCCAGTATCACCAAGACTACCGGCACTGGCGCAACTACTGGTTCGGGTACTATACCGACCCGGCGATCGGGCTGGGGGACGCGCTGTTGGTGAAGGATTTTTTCTCGACCCCCAACGACTGCTGGTGTGTGGCGCCGGTCTCGATGGCGCTGGAAATCCAGCGTTCGTGCAACATTTCAATTCACCGGTTCACCAACCCGCCGCCGCCCCGCACCTGCTATATGCTGACCCACCGGATTCCACGTACCGGCTACGAATCGAGCATGGAGCTGTTCATGGACTACCTGAACCGGTTTCTTCGGGACGAGGCGGCAGCGGGACACCTTCAGATTCTCATCTGACCGCGGTGCGCAGTGCGCGGGTGGCCTCCGCATCGAGGGTGCAGATGCCGTCGCTGTCGCGGTTGATGGCCACTTTATACTGGTCGCGGGCCGCTTCGACCGAGACATACCCGTCCGCCACATCATCGAGCACCTTTTCGGGAGGACGGCGGAGCGGGTCCCCATAGCCGCCCGATCCGGGCGTCAGCGCGATAAGGAGTTCCCCTTTTTCCATCCGGTTGCCGGTGCTCTTGCCTGGGAGCCGGGTACGTTTCCCGTCCATCTCCCGGTAAAACGCGCCGGTCGCACCGTCCTTGCCGCCCTCCAGGCCGTAGGGGGCGAACTTCTGCCGGTCGCCGGTCGCCTTGCACTGGATGCCGTCGAGCAGCATCTCAAATTCACGGTCGATCCCAAGCCCCCCGCGGAATTCGCCTGCCCCGCCGCTGTCGGTGCGCAGGCTGTATTTTTTGATCATCAAAATTGGGAATTCGGTCTCCATCGCCTCGATCGGCATGTTGGAGGTGTTGGTCATGTGGACCTGTACCGCGCTCAGACCGTCCGCATGCTTGCTCGCGCCCGAACCGCCCGCAATCGCCTCATGGCAGATCAGGGTATTGCCCGGATGGCGCGGGTCCTCCCGGGTGAATACAGTGGTCTGGCAGGTGCTGTTGCAGCCCGCGAGCACCCGTTCGCTGGCGACCTCGGCCAATGCGCCGAAGATGACATCGGGCAGCCGCTGGGCCGCGTTGATCGTGAGCCCCAGCGGGGCCGGGTCGATCGGGTTGACCAGCGAGCCCTTGGGCGCGACTACCTCGAACACCCGGAAGATACCGCTGGTGGCAGGGATATCCGCGCCGAACAGTGCCTTAAGCGAATAGAAGCAGGAGGCGAGCAGGGTGTTATACGAGATGTTCAGCGGCGCTTTGAGCTGTTTGCAGGTCTTGCTGAAATCAAAGAGGATGCTGTCGCCCGTGATGCGGATATCCACCGAAATGGTCTGCGGGTCCGGGCTGTTGTCGCCGCCGTCGTCCAGATAGTCGGTGTACGAGTAGACCCCGTCCGCCACGCTGGCGATCGCTGCCCGCAGCCGCCGCTCCGAGTAGTTTTGCAGCTCCTCCATGCAGGCGGTGAGCCGGTCGCCGTATTTGGCGAACGCTTCCTCCATCCGGCGCGCGCCCACCCGGTTGGAGGATATCTGGGCGGTCAGGTCGCCCTCCCGCTCCTCCCGGACGCGGGTGTTGCCCAGCAGGAGCTGGAACACGTCCTCATTGAGTTTTCCTTCGTTGCAGATGCGGATGACCGGAATCCGGATGCCCTCCTGAAAGATGCTGTCCGCATAGCTCGAGGTCGAGCCGGGGACCATGCCGCCGATGTCCGAATGGTGGGCCATATTGACCACCCAACCGATGATTGCGCCATCCCCGAACACCGGCATGGCGACCACGATGTCAGGGAGGTGGTTGCCGCCGCCGTGATAGGGGTCGTTGCCGATGAACATATCGCCCGGACGGATTTTGGCCCGGTCGAAATGCTGGTAGATATAAGGGATAAAGGTGAGGAAAGCGTTCAGATGAATCGGCAGATAGTCCGCCTGTGCTACGAGGTCCCCCTCCGGGCCGACCACTGCGGCGGAAACATCCCGCCGCTCCTTGATGTTGGTGGAATAGGCGCTCTTGATGATCGAAAGGCAGGTTTCCTCCGCAATCGAGAGCATGAGGTTCCCCACGATTTCAACGGTGACCGGATCGACCGGGTTTTGTTTTGCGCTCACTGCTCTTCGCCTCCTTTATAGTTCACATGCAGATTGAGATAACCATCGGTAAAGACGTCCCAATGGGGCGGGATGACGGTCGTGCAGTCCATCTGCTCAATAATCATCGGGCCTTGGGCTTTCAAGCCGGGGACAAACCCGTCGCGGTGATAGACCGGCGTGGGGATGTAATCACTTTCCCCGACAAACAGCACCTGACGGGTCTCCTGGGGCGCAGGCAGGGACGCGCCCGGTACGAGCGGCTTGCAGACCAGAGCGGGCTTTTCGACCTCACCGACCGCGGACAGCCGGAAGTTGACCAGCTGCACATGGAACGCCTCGTTGCTGTATCCAAAATTTTTCTCGTGGGCCGCATGGAACTGCTGGATTGCGTCCTCGAGAATCTCCGCAGTGACCGCGGGGTCCCGTAGCGGGATGTTGATCTCATAGTTCTGCCGCTCATACCGCGCGTCCACCGAGGCGGAGAAGCTGCGCTGTGCGGCGGGGATTTTTTCCCGGTCGAGCAGGTTGCTGCCCTCCTCGATCATCTCCTGTAAGACCGCGTTGATTGCGGGGATGTTTTCGGGCTGGGCGAGCATGATGCGGGAGCGGGAGAGGTCAAACCGGGTGTCGGCCATCAGAAGCCCGAGGCTGCAAAGGGTGCCCGGATTGGGCGGGATCAGGACTTTCCGGATGCCCAGTTCCTCTGCGACCTCGCAGGCATGGAGCGGGCCCGCGCCGCCGAACGCCATGAGCGCGAAGTCGCGCGCGTCGTAGCCGCGCTCCACGCTGACGATCCGGATGGCGCGCATCATGTTCGAATTTACGACGCTGATGATCCCGGCGGCGGCCTCCGAAAGGCTCAGGGAGGAACGGTCACAGATGCTTGCCTGAATCGCCTGTTTCGCAAGCTCCAGATCGACCTCCATCCGTCCGCCGAGGATTTTTTTCTGGTTGAGTTTTCCGAGCAGGATGTTTGCGTCGGTGACACACGGGTTGACCCCCCCACGCATATAGCAGGCCGGGCCGGGGGTTGCGCCCGCGCTCTGCGGCCCCACCTTGAGGGCACCGCCCTCGTCAATCCGGGCGATCGAGCCGCCGCCCGCGCCCAGTGTGATAATGTCGATCATCGGGATACGGGCCGGATAGCCCTCGACCAGACGCTCGTTGCTCAGCTGGGGCTTGCCGTTCTCGATCAGACTGACATCGATGCTGGTGCCGCCCATATCGAAGGTGATGATATTGGGCAGGCCGCACAGCCCGCCCAGATAGGCCGCGCCGATTACACCTGCCGACGGGCCGGAAACCGCGGTCTTGATCGGGCAATCGATCGTCTCGCTGATCGAGATGATCGAGCCGTTCGACTGGGTGACATACGGGCTGACCTTGACCCCGACCTTTTTGACCGATTCCTCGAAGTGGCGGACATACGCTTTCATGACCGGCCCGAGGTAGGCGTTGAGGGCGGTGGTGCTCATGCGGGAATACTCCCGGAATTCGTGAACCAGCTCGTGGGAGACCGAGACGTAAGCCTCGGGGAAATGCTCGCGGATCAGCTCCTTAAGGCGGTTTTCGTGGACCGGGTTGAGATAGCTGAACAGGGTGCAGACCGCGATTGCCTGAACCTTCTGTTTTTTCAGGTAGCGAATCACCCGGATGGCGGCCTCCTCATCGAGCGGGGTTTTGACCGAACCGTCGCAGAGGATGCGCTCGGGCACCTCGCATTTTAGACCGGCGGGGACGATGCTCTGCGCCTTGGGGCGGAGCAGGTCGTAAAGGTTGGGGCGCTTCTGCCAGCCGATCTCCATCAGGTCCTTGAGGCCCTCGGTGGTGATAATCCCGATGCGCGCGCCCTTCTTCTCGATCAGGGCGTTGGTGGCCACTGTGGTGCCGTGTGCCAGGTAGGAGATCTGTTCGGCCTGCATCCCGAGCAGCTCGAGCAGTGTTTCGATGCCGGTCACGATTGCCTGGGACGGGTCCTGCGGGGTGGAGCTGAGCTTGTAGTTGAAGATCTGCTCGGTTTGGGTGTTGAACACGGACAGGTCGGTAAAGGTACCGCCAACATCCACACCTATCATGTAACTCATGGCTGTATCACCTTTCTTTCCATCTTTGAAATCTGTTTCATAAACACTTTGCTGCGGCTCGCAGTCAAAGGCGGCGGGGCCGAGGGGCAGTGCGACAGCCGGACGTTTGGCCCCGGACCAAACGTCCAAGCACAAGGCGCTTTCCTCGGGGCTGCTCGGCTAACGCCGAAGCGCGGCATATGCCGCGATGCCCCTGCGGGCTGTCTTACGGGTTAGGGGGCAGCACCCCCTTCCCGTAGGCCCCACCCCGGCGGGCCTTGACAGCTCGATTCATCTCTCCACCCAGCTCACCGGGGGAGTTCTCACAAGAGGGGGGCACTGCCTCCCCTCTTGTGGGGCGCATCCTGCCCGAGCGTCGCGCGTGAGCGCGCTTCGGTCCGAAGGGCCGAGCAGCGAAGGGCGTTGTTTTGGTCGGGAACCCAAAACAACATGCGCCCTGAACAGGGGGTTGTTCCTGATTTTGGGCGCAAAAAGCGGAGGCCGACCCAGCAGCCGACCTCCGCCGGTGCAAAACTCGATCTTTCAACAGAGTTTTTGTCCCATTGTCTGGTATCTGGTCAGGATTTCATTGCCGTCGCATAGGCGATCAGCTCCGGATCGTTGAAGAAGGATTCCTCCTCCAGCTGGGTGTAGAACCCCTGCATGTTTTCGATCCACTCGTTGCGGTCAATATCAAGGAAGATTGCGCCCTCTTCGATCATGGTGGGGCGATAGGCTTCGAACTCCGCATAGCATTTCTCGTTGTACTCGTCCGCGGCCTCCTGTGCGCAGTCGAGCATGATCTGCTGCTGTTCCGGGCTGAGCGAGAGGAACGCCTCGTTGGACATGACAATGCAGTCGAGCGGATACTGGAAGTTGACTTCCGCGATGTAGGGCGCATAGAGGTGGAACTTGGAAGTCGAGAACGACTCACTGCTCGTCTCGCCCGCATTGACAACCCCCTGCATCAGCGCTTCCGGATACTCGTTGAAGCCGATCTGGTTGACGGTGCCGCCCCAATACTGGAACATCTTCGCCTGGAGCGGGATGTTCGCGACCCGGAATTTTTTGCCTTTGAGGTTTTCCGGATGGGTGATATCCTCGGTGGAGATCAGCACACGGGGCAGGCGGACAAACTCATAGTTCAGAACCTTGAGGTTCGCGTCGTTCGCGAGCGAATCGAGCATGCCCTGTCCCTTTTCGGACGCCATGAATTCGAGCACCGAATCCGCATCCTCAAACAGGAACGGGACCGACAGGATACCAAGGTCGTTGCACCAGGTGGAATAGGAGTCGAGCGCGGTCGCAACGCCGCCCTGGTTGTTGGCCATCGTCGCTTCGATCTGTGCGGTGCCGTTGCCGAGCTGGCTGGCGGGGTACCACTCACAGACCACCGCGCCGTTGGTGCGCTCGGTGACATTGGCGCAGAACTTCTCCATCACAACGCTGCCGAGCTTGTCCGGCGCGCTCGAGTTGCCGAATTTCAGGGTAATTGGTTTTTCCGCAGTGGGGCCTTTTGCAGCCTCGGGCTGGCTGGCCGGAGCCGCCTGACTGGGTGCAGCTGCCGAACTGGCAGGCTGCTGGCTGGAAGCCGGCGCGCTGCTTGCGCTCGAGGAACCGCCGCAGCCGCTGAGTGCCGCGCCTGTCAAACAGAGTGCCAACAACAGGGATAGTGCCTTTTTCATAAGAATATCCTCCTTTATGATTGGGTCTTGAAAATGGGTGCTTTGTGTTTTACATCAACCCCAACAGGGATGGGACTGCGGTAGAAAGCGCGGGGATATAGGTGAGCATCAGCAGCAGGACCGCGAGCGGGATCAACAGCCAGATTGCGGGCCGGAGCGCCTTCTCAAAGCTGACATTGCAGCATTTGCAGGTGGTGAACAGCGCTGGAGCCATCGGCGGGGTGGTGCCTCCGATCATGGTGGTGAGCACCAGTACGACGCCCAGATGTACCAGATCGAATCCCATCTCGAGCGACAGGCTCATGATAAACGGGGTCATCAGGATCAGGATCGAGCTGCCGCCCATGAAGCAGCCCTCAAACAACAGGATCGCATCCAGCGCGAGCAGCACCAGGAATGGGTTGCTCAGGCTCATCATACCGTCCAGCAGTTTGCCCATCAGGCCACAGGTGGTAATCATATTGTTGAAAATCTGCCCGGCGCCCATCATAAACAGGACCATTGTGGTGGTGGTCACCGAGGAGCGCAGGGTCTCCCAGAGGTTTTTGAACGAGAACCGGCGGTAGATGAGCGAAAGCACGACCACATAGACCGACGCCATGACGCCGCCCTCGGTAGCGGTGAACATCCCCCCGCTCATTCCGCCCAGCAGGAGCGCCGGCGCGCCCAATGCGGGCAGCGCTTTCACGCCGCTTTTCAGCGCGACCATCAGCGATTGCTTGGGGGTGGTTGGCGCGATTTCGGGGTTCCGCTTGGCCATGATGTAGCACATAATCATCAGGCTGATCCCCATCAGGACGCCCGGGAGGAACCCCGCCATAAACAGGGTCAGGATCGAAATCGAGGTCATCGACCCGTAGATCACGAAGCTGATGCTCGGCGGGATGATCGGCCCGATCCCGGCGCTGGTCGCGGTGACTGCGGCGGAAAAACCATCGTCATAGCCTGCGTCGGTCATCGCTTTGACCTCGATCGCGCCCAAGCCGCCCGCGTCCGCAATCGCGCTCCCGCTCATGCCCGCAAAGATCATCGACGCCAGCACGTTGGCGTGTGCCAGGCCGCCGGTCCGGTGCCCCACGAGGGCTTTCGCAAAGTCAAAGATGTCGTCCGAGAAACCGAGCAGGTTCATATAGGAGCCGACAAAGATAAAGGTCGGGATTGCCAGCATGGTAAAACCGGCCATCGCGTTGGACATGGTATTCGCAAATAAGCTGAAGTTGGTGGCTGTCTCGAAGCAGTAGAGCGCGGTGGTGGTCATCATCGAGAACGAGATCGGCACATCCAGCAGCATCAGCACCAGAAACAGAATCAGATAGATCCAGATGCTCATATAATATCCCCTCCTTCTCTTGCCTTTTCATCCTGCACATAGATGCGGATGATCTGGCTCAGGCAGACCAACACGAGCAGAATGCCCATCACGATCATCGGAAGCGCGTAGTAGTAAACACGTCCAAACGGGAGCCCGCCCTGCGGGACCGCTTTGACCTGTACCCGGTAGAGCCGGAGCCCGCCCTCCACCATCAGCACGCTGACCATCCCGCCCAGCAGGTAGGCCAACGCATTGACCGCCTTTTTGACCTGTCCCGGCAGGAAGCGCAGGAAAAATTCCACCTGTGCGTGCCCGTTCTGACGGGTCACCACTACCGCGCCGAGCGCCGCAAACCAGACCATCGCGGCTGTGACCCCCTCCTCAATGCCAAAGATCGGCGATTTGAAAAGGGTGCGGCGGAAAATCTGAACCGCCAAAGCCGCCATCAGCAGCCCCAACAGGACGGCTGCAATCTTCCATGCAATTTCTACCACCAGATCAATCAGGTCGCAGTAGCGCAGCAACAGCTTTTTGGTGTTCACTCGTATCATCTCCCTTTCGTTTTTATCGCAGTGAAAAATTACATCAGCCTTTCTATCCGAACGAAAAGTTTCGCCAGCCTTTGGCCGCGCTCGAACCCCTTAGAGCCTGTTCAAAATCTTTTGCAGGGGGGCTTTTTCACTTGCAAAAAGCCCCCTCTTGCCGCCAAAACGGCGGCAATTCACCCCAAAAAATGCGCTTCTCAGGATAAAATGTTCCGCCGCGTGTGCGCGGCGGCAGGGGCTCTGCCCCTTGACCTCGCGATTTTTTGACTGCCGCCGCAGCGGCGTGCACAGGCCAACCGATGCGAAGCATCGGCTCTTGGGCCGGAGCAAAAAATCGAGTAAAACTTTAGATCTTGAATAGGCTCTTAGCCGCTTAGCCCGTTGGCTTTCAGCCATGCGACATTCTTGTTCAGCGCCTCGTCAGGGTTAAGCAGGTAACGCTTGTCATTAATCTCGAACGACAGGATACCGGTATATCCATTGCGCCGGATCTCTTCCAGATAGCGCGCCATCGGGAAACTGCCATCCCCCAGAGCGACATGCGCGCCCGGCCCATCGGTGAAATGGATGTGCCGCAGGTCGCTGCCCAGATTTTGGAAATATTCATCAACCGATTCGCCCATATAGTTCATCACGCCGATATCCATCATGCTTTTCAGGAATGGGGAGTTGACCTCCCGGATCATCCGCGCGGCATCCCGGCTGGTATTCACCAGATTGGCGGTAGTCGGGGTGAGCGGCTCGATGGTGATGACGACATGGTTCTCCTGTGCGGTATCCGCCAACTCCTCAAGGGATCTGCGGCTGTGCGTCCACGAGATCTCCTTGCTCTGGTTCTGGTATCCGAATCCGGGGGAAACCAGCATGGTTTCGCAGCCCATCTTTCCAGCAATCCGCAACGCCTTTTTCAGCATCCGGACCGTCCGGCGGCGCACCGGCTCCTCGTCAATCGCAATGTTCATCGGGTAGGCGCCCTGTGCCGGGCAAAAGCTGGACAGCTTTAATCCCCGCTTCTGGCATTCATAGATCACCTGTTCGACTAACAGGTCGTCCACATCGTCCAGAAAAAAATGGGGCATCGCGCCGAAGAGTTCAAGCTCCCGAAATCCGAAGCGTTTTGCCGCATCCAGAAAATAGGTTAGCGGGAATTTGATATAATGGCAGTTCATCACCGCCAGGCGGAATGGGGATTCCACCGGGATATACCGCGTTTGTCCGCTCATGCGTAACCTCCTCCTATTGGCCCGTCAGCTCCGGGGATAGCTGACCAGATAATCCTTCTCCTGCACATAGTGTTCAAACCAGATGTAGTGGATATTCTTGCCCGGTTTACATTGGAGCGAGTGGTCCAGCCCTGCCGGTACATAGCTGAAATCCCCGCTCTCCTGCTCCACCGTTTCCCCGTTCACCGTCAGGAGCATCTCGGTGTCCCCGAACGGGACGTTCCACTGGGCAACCGCCGGGTGTCCCTTTTCGAAGCAGCCTTCGGGCTGGGTGCTGTGCTCCGCAGACGCCTCGCCTACCCCCATCAGGACCCGGCAGAGCCGCTTGGTTGGGATGACCGAAAAGCTCCGGGAACTTGCGGACTTGCAGTCCTGGCAGTACTCCACACACTGGGATAGGCCCTTGAAGAACGGCAGCTTCATATGAAAAGCGTGGAACCGTTCGACATCCGCGGGCTTCTGCTCCACGACAAACATCGTGTAGGTCATATCGGTTGCCGCGTGAAAGGTAAAATGGGAATCCGGGTCAGCGACATAGAACGAAACCTCATCAATACAATACGCCCGCTCCGGAGTGATGATCGCACCTTTGCCATCGGTCAGGCAGAACACCTGCAAGGTATTTTCGATCATCTCCGGGCTGACCTGACAGCCCGCATCCAGCTTGCATCGGTAGGCGCGTACCCCGCCCGGATAGCTGCCTGCCAGCAGTTCGGTCTGGCCAAACCCCTGTTTCATCTCCAGATGGATATCGGCCTTTTTCACATATGAAATTGCCATTTTCTTTCCCTCCATTGCCAGTTTCTATTGTGAAGTGTGCGGATTCTGTTGCGTCCACCTCCGGTTTTGTTATCTTCATTGTAGCATGGAACGAATCAGAATAAAAATACTGTTTTTTCTCATTAAATAACGAAAATATTGAGACCTTTTTTATCCAGATGTTCCTTTGCAAGATTAGATGCGGTTTTTCATGTCCAGCCTCCTGCTATAATTTCCAAAAAACTGGTGTTTTTAGAACGCAAAAAACCCCTCGAAACCCAAGGTTTCGAGGGGTTGGAGCTAGTGACCTGGCTCGAACAGGCGACCTGCGCATTACGAATGCGCTGCACTACCGACTGTGCTACACTAGCAAAGGACGCTTATTTAGTATAGCAGTTTCGCTGCCGGACGTCAATATCTTTTCGGCAAAATTCTCCCCCAGCCGGAAAAAACGCCCTTCCTTTCACACCTCTTTTTTGTTTCCCTCCAAAATTTCACAAAATTATGTCGATTCCTATTGACGGGCAGGGGGATACGCTATAAAATAGGCTTTATGACCAAACGGTTTCAAACTTCTATATGGTTTTGAAGCCACTTTTGTCCTATCAAATCCTTATGGAGGTAGCGCTATGCTGCTCGCAATCGACATCGGCAACACCAATATGGAATTTGGAGTCTTCAGCGGGAACGAGATCATTGCTTCGTTCCGCCTGGTCACCAACCGCGACATTACTTCGGATGAGATTGGGCTGTTCACCAGCCAGTTTTTTCAGGAGAACAGCCTCGACCGCCGGGACATCAGCGACATTGTCATCGCTTCGGTCGTGCCGCAGGTGATGTACTCGATCACCAACGCGGTCAAAAAATACTTTTATAATAAGGTACCGCTGATCGTGGGGGATAATCTTCCGTTTGATATTGTAAACTGTTACGACAATCCGCGGGATGTGGGCGCCGACCGGCTGGTCGCCGCGATTGCTGCACATAAAAAGTATGGCGGGCCGTTGATCGTGGTTGATTTCGGTACCGCTACCACCTTTGACGCAATCGGCCCAGCAGGGGAATACCTCGGCGGCGCAATCTACCCGGGCATCAAGATTTCGATGGACGCGCTCTTCACCAAAGCGGCCAAGCTCCCGCGGGTTGAACTGGTGCGCCCCGCATCGGTGATCGGACGCAACACCGTCACCAGCTTGCAGTCCGGGGCGGTCAATGGATATGTCGGCGCGGTCTGCAACATTGTCAGTCTGATGAAACGTGAGATGGGCGGCGATGTGCGGGTCGTCGCCACCGGCGGCCTTGCCAAACTGGTTGGGGACGAGACCGATATCTTCCTCGCGATTGACCGCTCACTCATGCTTGACGGGCTCTACCTCCTCTATGAATCCTACCAGAAAAAACAGGCGCAGACCACCCTTTGAGAATCTGCTGCTCTTTTCAGAGCGCATGTGTTGCGGGGAGCCCGCCCCCATGCAGCGGTCCTTTTTGTGCAGCTGCGCAGCACGTTGCCTTTTTTAATTTTAATAAGAGTGCCGCCTTTCCGGCGGCAGGAGATGCCCGGTCCCGTCCGGGCAGACGGCTTGTTTTTTGCCTGTGCAAAAAGCAAGAGAAAAAGCACACATAAGCGGGGTTCCACCCCTCTTATGGAGCTCCCCGGAAAGGCGCCCGACCCAAGCCAGGCGGAAACGACGCGCATGTCAGCGCTCGTCTCGACCTGTTTTTTGGGACAGACAAGCCTTGTCCACTCGACCCGGGCTAGAAGCAAAACGCCTCCACGTGGCTGCTCGATCGAATGGGACACCCGGCCCGGAGGGGGAGTTCTTACAAGAGGGAGGCGCTGCTGCCCCTCTTGTGGGGTGCGCCGAGCGGCTGTCCCTTTGCCCATCAACCATCTATCATTGATGGGTATTTTAAAAATTTTTTTAAATTTAGGCAGCAAAAAAGCGGTTGCTGGCACAACCGCTTTTTATTGTGTTGAGTGTTGCAAGGCTGATCAGACCCTACGATTTTGAAACTGATTTTTCAGGAGGGTTTCAGGCCGTTTACCGTAGCCCTTAACCTTGGTTATATTATATCCTGTCACGCTTCTGAAATCCTCCTTTTTCGGTTACAAAGTGGTTACAAAACGGTAACAGATGCGGGCCAAAAATAACAAACCGGTAACAAGCCATCCGCGTGGGATTCTCCTGGCCTTTTTCAGCTGATATAATCCTCAATCAGAGCGGTGAGCTTCTGGTAATCCTCCACCCGGACCCCCCGTTCCAGCTCCTTCTGGTCATATTCAGGGAGTGACTGCACATAAACATCAAACACAAGATCCGGCTCAACCAGATCATCTGTAAAGACTGCGAGCTTGCCATCATAAGCACGCAACAGATAAGGATAACCGGAAGTATCCTTACGGGCGGGGGGCTGCGGCTCACTGGAAGCCACCAGCTCGGGCGGAGCCTCCACCGGGGACGAATGTGCTGCCGCAATCGTGATGATCGAAACCAACACCACTCCGATTAAGGTCAATAATATCGCATTTCTCATTCGGAAACACCTCAATCTATTTTTGAAACTGGGTTTAAACAGTAAGGCCACAAGCCGCTCCAGGGGCATAGCGGCTGACCCTATTTTTGACGGGGTTTGGATGAAATATACAGTCTGGCAACTTTTCCATTATAATATAGAAGCTTCCTCGAAATTTCGTTTAAAAAATGGTAACACTTTATCACGGAAGTGTGCTATACTATAATGGTTGTTAAGACCCCATCCTTTTGGACAGGAGGAGATTCCCTACCGATGAGTGCTCATAAGAAACGACGTTCGGCCGGCAGCATGATCGCGGCAGCGTTCGGAAACTTTTTCCGGTTTATCGCTGCGTTGATTATGGTCATGATTATTACCGGCTGTATTGTCGCATCGGTACTAACCGTCTACATCCTGCGCTATATCAACGCAGATGAACAGATCACGTTGGACGATGTGACAATGAAATACACCTCTATTATTTATGCGGGTGACGAGGTCGATCCAGAGACCGGCCTGCCTAAAGAACTGCAACAGCTCCAAACCGCAGAAAACCGCATCCCGATCAAAGACTACTCGGAAATCCCCAAGCATATGGTGGATGCACTGGTTTCAATCGAGGATAAGCGGTTTTGGGAACACCACGGTGTGGACTGGAAACGTACGGTTGGTGCGGCCGTCAACCTATTTATCCCCTCGCGGGCCTCGTTCGGTGGTTCGTCCATTACCCAGCAGCTGATTAAGAACATCACCGGTGACGACGATTACCGGATCGAACGCAAGGTGCAGGAGATTTTCCGCGCCCTCAAGCTCGAACAGCACTACTCCAAGGAGCAGATTGTCACCGCCTACCTGAATGTGGTATTCTTTTCCAACCACGCCTATGGCGCGAAAGCTGCGGCAAACACCTATTTCGCGAAGGACCTTTCCGATCTTTCGCTCGCCGAGTGTGCGTCGATCATCGCAATTACCAACTACCCTACCTATTATAATCCGCTGCTCTATCCGGAACACAACAAGGAACGTCAGGAGTTCATCCTGTGGGAGATGCTCGACCAAGGGCGGATCACCCAAAAAGAGTATGAGGATGCGATCAATGAAGAGCTGGTGTTCCATACCGAGGTCGCACAGGCGCAGGTCTCGCCGGTCTACAGCTATTTTGTGGACCACGTGATCGAAGAGGTCATCGATGACCTGATGGACGAATATGGCTACACCTATGAAACCGCCCAGCAGATGGTCAACGGCGGCGGCCTGCGCATCTATACCACCATTGATACCCAGATGCAGGATTGGGTGACCCAGTATTATAGCGATGTCGCCAATTTCCCCGCAGTCGGAAACGCGACCTACCCACAGTCGGCCTGCGTGATTACCGATCCAAATGGCAAGGTGCTTGCCATGGCGGGCGGGATCGGCGAGAAGAAAGGGATGCGTGAATTCAACCGCGCAACCGGCATGACCCGTCAATGTGGATCTTCGATCAAACCGATCGCCGCCTATCTCCAGGCAATCGAAAACGACATTGTCACCTGGTCCACCAAGCTGGACGACACCCCGGTAAAATCCAGCGCGAAAGCGGCGGGCGGCGAGGAGGAAAATGACGAGGAAAGCCTGAAAAATCTGGTTGGCTGGCCGGTCAACCACTACCGCACCTACCTCGGCCCGATTACGATCGACGAGGCGATCCAGCGCTCTACCAATACCATCCCGGTCAAGCTGGTAGAGCTGGTCACCCCGCGCAAGGTGTTCGATTTCCTGCACGACAAGCTTGGAATGGAAACACTCGTGGACCGGTATGTCTCGAACGGCGTGGTCTTTTCGGATGTTGACCTCTTCCCAATGGCGCTCGGCGGTCTGACCAACGGCGTTTCTCCGCTGGAAATGGCGGGCGCTTATCAGATTTTCGCCAATGGCGGCTATTTCACCAAACCATACTCCTATACCCGGGTGCTCGATGCGACCGGCGACCTCATCCTTGAGAAGGACACCACCCCACGCCGGGTGATCTCGGAGGAAACCGCGACCATCATCAACAAACTGATGCAGCGGGTCACCGGAGGCCCTTACGGTACCGGTACCACCGCCCGCTTCCAGCAGGTGCAGGGAATCCCGGTCGCGGGCAAGACCGGCACCACCGATGACGACCGCGACCAGTGGTTCATGGGGATCACTCCATACTATGTCACAGCGGTCTGGCTCGGCTTTGATACACCCGAGCGGATCACCTACTACAGCTATCCGCCACCGATCATCTACCGCCAACTGATGGAACCGCTCCATCAGAACCTCGAACCAAAGGATTTCCCGGTTTCAGACCTGGTTGAGGAAAAGACCTACTGTGTCGAGAGCGGCGGTATTGCAGGGGGCGAATGCAGCACTGTTGCGACCGGCTGGTATAAAAAATCCTATGATGGCGGGCCTTGCAATGCGATGCATGGGAGCAGTTCGATCAATCTGGATGATGACGACCGTTCTTCCACCGTCAAACGCCCCAACCGGCGCAAAACCCAGAGCGGCCTCACCATCATTGATAATGATGACTAACAACACAAAAGGATACGCCGTACAGATGCATTTCCATCTGTACGGCGTATCCTTTTGTGCCTCTCTAATAATACATTTGTCCAAGCCCCCCCTCTTGTGGAAACCCCTCTCTGGCAGCGCGCTCGTTTGATCCCAGAGCAAAACAACGCGCTTCGCTTAGGGTATGCCGCCGAGCGGCATGGGGATGCGGGGAGTCCGCCCCCGCGCGGCGGATTGCTTTTCGGATGCACGAAAAGCAATCAAAAGTGCACGTAAGGGGAGAGCCCCTTACGTATCCCCCAAGCCCCCAGACGAAGCGCTCATGCTCAAGGCTGACTTGCACCATTGGATGCCCCCAAGCGTCCAAAGATAGATAGAACGGACAAAGCACCCAGCCCGGAAGGGTGAGGACTCCCCCGGCAAGCTGGGTGGGGAAGCAGGGCGCCAAAGCTTGTCGGGGTGGGGCCTACGGGGAGGGGTCGCCGACCCCTAGCCCGTAAGACAGCCCGCAAGGGGCGTCGCGCGAAGCGCGCTTCGGCGTTAGCCGAGAAGCCCCGAGGAAGGCGCCTTGCGCCTGAAAGTTTGGTCAGGGGCCAAACTTTCGCTGTCAAAAAGTGCCCGCACCTGTGGAGGCAGGCGCGGGCATCTAGTGCAACTTGATATAGGAGTTATCTGGAAACTTTTTTGAAAGCAACCGCGCCGGCAGCGGCCAGTGTGCCGATTCCGCCAAGGATCGCGGCTGTGACCATATCAGAGCCACCGGTCGAAGGAACCGGCTTTTTCAGGCTGACTTTTTCAATGATATCATCCTGTACCGCATCGAGATCCAGCTCGGTATCCGAAACGATATAGTTGGTCAGCTTGCGGGTCTTGATGCTCCATCCCTCAATATCATCCCAGTTTTCATAGTAGGTAAACTCACTGGTAATATCAGAGAGGGTGCCGTCCGAATTGCGGGTGTAGATGTAAACGTTTTTCGGGTTCAGCGCGTTGTCCGAATCGGTATCCCACGGCACACCCAGTGTCAGGGTCGCGCGGGAAGTGGAAGGAACGGTCGGCGCGCCAACAAAAGTATAGAACCAGAGCTCTGCACCTACCGGGTCCGCATACTTGCGGTAGATCTCGCTATCCGCCTTGGTGGAGAGCTTCGCATAGAACTTGGATGCTTCGCTGCTCGCGTCAAACCGGAGGGTCGCCATCTCGCCCCACGAGATATAGTTTTCGTCGTTGGATTCAGGCTTGAAGATAAACGCGTCGCCTGCTTCCGCGTCGGCGGAGGAACCCGACATTTCATCGTTGCTGATCCAGAAGGTCAGCTCATACTCCGCGGTATCGTATGTATCTACCGAAACACCGTTGTCCACCAGGATATCCTTGTAAACGCTGGTGGCAATATCCCCGGCATTGACATACTTGCGGGGCTTGAACGTCACTTCTACAGTCGCTTTTTTCTCCCCGGCTTCATGGGTGGAGCCGGTGGAAACCTTCAGATAAGCGGTGCGCCTATCGGGCGTACTTCCGCCGAGGTTTTTGCCGTTGACCAGCTCAACCGATTTGATCAGCGAGCGGCCTTCCCCTTTTTTGGATGCTTTGAAGCTGAAGAGGCTGCCGTCCCCCAGCTTATTGATTGCATTGGCATTTGCGCCGCTGTCCTTTACCTGATAGGTGGAGCCGTCCCGTTTGGTAAAGGTGATGCTGGAGTCAAGGTCTTCAACCGGGATATAGTAGGTGCTGTCCGGGCGGACTTCGTCAAACACCAGCCCATTTCCAGAGAGTGTCAGGTCACCATGGCTGTTATACGCATCGGCGGCAAGGGCGGATACCCCCATACCAGCAACCAGCGCAACGGCCATCACGCAGGAAAGGATTCTCTTCATTCGTAATTTGCCTCCTTTGAAAAATCCAGCTTTGAAATCGTAACCAACAGGGTCCTCCAATCCCTCTCTGTTACATTTCCAAGTATAACTATTTGTATATTCAATGTCAAGGCGTTCTACTTTCCAAATTATTCATATTGCACTATATATGCACCCATTTAGCCAATATATTCCGTCTATACTGCTGAATTATTCCAATAAAAAGGACTTTTATGAAAAGGCTGCCTCCATTTCCTAATATATTTATATACTTTAAGTATTATTTTCCTGTCCTACCAAATATTTTGGAAACAACACAAAGCCCCGCTGTGTTACCACAGCGGGGCTTACATTTCCATATACCCGCGCACAGGGCGGTTGGAGAGACCCGTCCCGTTTTGAGGGTTGCGTGCGGCTGCCCGGAGGGGACCCCCGCATACCTGAGGATTCCAGCCAACTTTGCAGCCTGCTTTCCACCTCGGGCTGGGCTTGCATGTGATACCGTTCCTCCAGCCTCCATCCCCTCCGGGCCAGACAGCAGCCTTTTGTTGACTGCTGTATCCGGAAGGCATAAAAGGTCTATACGGTGAAACATACTTCCCACCGAATCCTGCTTCACAGGACCCGGCTGTTCAATTTGTCGCACGCGAAACCAACTCAGGGTCAGGCTCGCGAGAACTTGTCCGCGTGCTTTCGCTTGCGCTGGGTACGCGGGCGGATGCAAAGCGCCACTCCCCACTTTCCAACCGTCAGAAAGCTGTTCTGTGCGAACACGATCCAGATTTCCTCCCAGCTGGGTCCGCAGGATGTGATGCTGTAAACCCGGATGGTCAAATGTCGGTCAAGCCTCCTCCGAAGAGAAAACCTCCCATGCCCAGTTGTCCTTCCGGAAGCAATCAGTTCTGTCAACGACTGGAACCCTCCGTTCCATTGATTGCTGAATTTATTATACCTCGAATCAGACGGAAAGTCAATCCATTTTGTAACCGTTTTGTAACTTTTATAATCTTTTTGTAACCGGTTTGTAATTGTTTCCGCCCGTTGTACCTCTGTTCGACCTTTTTCTGCCCTTCTTACCGGCTTCCTGAGCGCTCGCCAATGACCCATGATGAAAAGATTTATGTCCATATTTCACACTCTGTTCAAAAAAAGATGCTATAATATCCGCAAAGTAGCTATTATACCGGGCTTATGGCCAGAACGATTCGCGGGCAGCCGCCTGCTCCCGTTCCAATGGCCAATTATAGCATCTCGCTGCGCTTCATGCTATAATAGCAGTTGTGGAGTGGTATGTTATGCTTTTGCAAATAGTCTGATATTACGGGAGGATCATCATGATATTAAAACGGTTTCTTGCTTTATTCTGTGCATTCGCTGTTCTGCTCGGCGGATGTGGAAAGGAGGATTCCACACCTGAAAACCCAGAGGAGACATCTTCTGTCTCAGAATCGGAAGAGACGGAAGCGCCCGAATCGGAACCTGATGCGTCTGATACAGAGTCTGATCCGAGTTCCGATGCATCCGAGACGGCGGACGAAAGCAGCGCGGAGGCTTCCTCTGGTGAAGCGGATGCCGAACCGGTTCCGGAACAGCCGAAATCCCCTCCTCGCGTCTCGCTTTCCAACCGCATCATTGAACTGGGCGAGGTATTGGTTTTGCACATCTCCAATGTGGAAAGTTCAGAGGTCGTTGCTGACACGGATCTCCCACACAATTCCCTGTTCTATCCGGATGGCGACGGTCTGACCGTCCTACTCCCGATCTCCTATAATGAAACGCCGGGTAATTATACCCTTTCGATTCAGGCGCGGGATAAAACATTTGACTATACGATTATGGTGGCTGACCGGGAGTTTGAGATTCAAAACCTCACCATCTCTGAATCTACAGTTGGTTCGACCAATACCGCAGAGGCGAATCAGGAATGGGAACAGAAAATTGAACCGCTCAAAATGCTTGCAAGCCCAGACAAATACTGGGAAGGACTTTTTATGCAGCCTGTGCAGGGAGAGATCACCACTGAATTTGGCAGCATCCGTTATACCAATGGTTCTGCAACCTCGACCCGGCATAGCGGCATCGACATCGCGGCTGCCCAGGGCACACCAGTCGCAGCCGCCAACAATGGAAAAATCCTTTTTGCAGATTTTTTGCAGCTCACCGGGAATACGGTTGTGATTGACCATGGATTTGGCCTCAAGAGCTTCTATTACCATATGGATTCCCTGGATGTCAAGGAGGGGGATATGGTGAAAACGGGAGATATCGTGGGTGCAGTTGGCTCCACAGGCTATTCGACCGGACCTCACCTCCACTACAGTTTGTTGGTAAACAATGTGTTTATCAATCCATGGACCGCATTTGAATCTGGGATATAAGCACTGATAAAACCCATCTGAAAAAACGGCGCAGCCTTTGGTTGCGCCGTTTTTTCAGACTTTTTGCCACATGTGATTTAGAGTCCCTACAAAAAAAGATAGAAAATTAAAAAATAGGGCTTGCAATTTAGATTGGTATGTGCTATACTAATCGAGTACTAAAAATTGTGCAAAAAGTGGATATCGCGGGGTGGAGCAGTTCGGTAGCTCGTCGGGCTCATAACCCGAAGGTCAGAGGTTCAAATCCTCTCCCCGCAACCAAAAGACCCGCATGGCAAGCCGCTTTGCGGGTTTTCTCTTGCCATTTTTCCCTCACAATTTTGTTGCAGTAGGGATTTTTTTACTCGTTAGGAAGAAGTGCAGCAAAAGTGAATAAATTCTGGGCGGTTTTCAGTGCGATTTGGATTGCTGCACTTTTGTTGCAGCCCTATTTTTTGCCGGGAAAAATCTTCCCTACTGTGGAGTGTCCCTACTCGGTTCCTCTGTCCCCGGAAGGAAACCGCTCATCCGGTCGATGGCCTTCCGCTTTTCATCGTCCAGCACATGAGAGTACCGCTCGGTAGTGACGATGGAGGAGTGGCCCATAAGGTTCTGGATGATGCGAATGGGGACATTCTGCTCCATCAGTCGGGTGGCGAAGGTATGCCTGAGTGCGTGGACATTGACCCCTTGCAGCTCGCACCGTTTGCAGACCGCCTGTACCCGTTTCTGGTAGGTTCGGGGGTCGGTGTAGATCCCCCGCTTGGAGGGGAAGATGAGGTTTTGGGGATTGGGCTGTCCCTCGTGAAGCTGAACCTGCCGGTGGAGCATGAGCAGCCGCTAGATGTTTTCATAGACCGGCGTTTCCCGGTTGCTGGTTTTGCTCTTAGGGGTCTCCTGGAGGATCAGCTCGGTCTTTTTGCCGGATGGGTCGTCAAAGAGCTGCACCCGTTCCAGATCCTTGCAGATACGGATGGTCCGCTTCTTCTCGTTGAGGTCGCCCCACTCCAACGGTAATATTTCCCCATCCTCGCCCCCGTAAAGAGGGAAAGGAGCATTGCCACCCGCAGGCGCTCGGAGAAGATTTCCTTGATGAAAATTTCCATCTCCTCCACCGTCAGCACCCGGCGTTCGGTGGGCTGAACCTCCGGGAGCCGAAGCTCGGCGGCGGGGTTTTCAATGATGATCTTCCCCCTGGCTTTCTCCAAGGCGGCATTCAGCACCACGAAGATGTTGTAGATGCTCTTGGGAGAAAGCCCGCCTTTCCTGTCCAGTCGCCCATTGGTTTGCAGAAAGTTGAGATAGGTCTGCATATCAGCATCGGTCACTTTGTTCAGCGGCGTCTGGCCGAAGAAGGGCAATATCTGTGTCTGGTAAGTCTGCATATAGGAAGAATAAGTGGTGCGCTTCACCGAAGGCGGGGTCTTGTAGGTCTGGATAAAGTACAGCACCCAGTCGGAAAGGGAGATGTCTATGTCGATCCCCGCCGGGGGTTTCAATCCGAGGGGCGCACCTGCCAGCATCCGGTAGGCTTCCTGCTGGCGCTGTCCCCGAATTTCCTTCACCCGTTTCAAGAACTCCTTGTACTTTTTGGCAAGCTGCTCCTCGGTCTTGCCGGTGAAGGTCACCCGCCGGTATTTGTCGTTCTCATCGGTCTCATATTTCTGGAAAATGAGGTATCCATCCTTGCGGAGATAGAGGGTGCCGCCCTCGAAAATCTTGGCGTGTTTGGACGAAGGCGTGTAGCTTTTACTTTCTGCCATTGGTAACTCCTCCTGTTTTTAGCTTTGTGAGAATACAAGAATCGTCAACAACAGCAGTTGAACGCTTTCCGGCTGCTATGGGGAAAGGCGAGGAGCCTGGATAGGATACAGGCCCGAAGTTAGTTCGCATCCAGAGGTAAAATTCCTCCTCCGGTATCCGGTAGCTGCGCCCCACCCGGATGACGGGGAACTCCCCGCTGTGGATAAGGCGGTAGGCCGCTACCTGGCCGATCTGGAGGATGCTCTGGACATCCTTCACCTTCAAAACCTTTGGACAGGATAAAACGCCATTCATAAAAGCTCCCCCTCCCTTGTGGGCAGCCGGTTTCACCGCAGTATGTGCCGCTGGGATCAGCAGCATTTTTTCAAGGTACAAAGGCTCTTCAAGCTAATTGTACCAGCGGCGGGACGAAAAGCAAGAGCTTCACAGGCCCGAACCGGACTTTATTTTTAACTTCTTTTTTCCTACGGAGAAAAGGCCGCAGAAATACAAAAAAGACTTCCGGCGCCCCAGAGGGGTACCGGAGGTCTTCCTTTTTTCACGCTTTTATTCTACCTCAAAACAGAGAAAAAAGCAATACCCCAAAGAGGGGAATTTGGGGGGAACTTTGTGGTAGGGGTAAGGCAAGTGCAAGGCAAGTTTAGGGCAGGTGCAAGGCACATTTAGGGAACGAGTAAGGTCGATTTGGGGCAAGGTATGTACCCGATCAGGGGAACAGCTCCTTCTCCCCCTCTGTGATCACCGACAGGGAGAACAGCAGCGCGTACTGCTCTGTCAAAGAAGCGACCGCCGTATCCCGCATCTTCCGCAGGGTCTTTACGGCCAGCTCTGTCCCCTCCTGCATCTCCCGCCAGGTCCGGCGTTCAAAGTAATACCCCCGAAGCACCTCCACCTGGGCCTTGTCCAGTTGACCCAGGTAGAAATCCAGCCGTTCTATGGCGTTTTCCAAGGCGCTCAGCCTGTGAATGACCGCTTTGTAGGCTTCCTCGTTCACTCGGTCGGCCACCTCTCGGTAGCGCAGAGCCACATCGGTGGTCTTATCTGAAATGCGCCCGGAGCGGATGCCATCCCCCATTTGGTGGGATAAGGCCATCCCCTCTATAATCTCATCATCCCCGATCCTCACAAAGTTCTTCAGCTCGAACCGGAGGGAAGCGGCCTCCCGTACCATCCGGCTGTGGTTTTTCAGCAGCATGACAACATATTCCTTTGGCTCCATCGAAAGCCCCTCCTTTACAGCGATAATGCTATTGCTGTTTTTGGCAGAATAAGCCGCTATCTTGCGGATATTCGCACATCTTCCAGGAATAGGACCATCAAAAGGGTATGGCTCTATCGCACAATAGCCTTATAAAATTATCCTGATTTCCTCCAGTTTCCTGGTCACTCATGCCTATCACCGTCCTTTCGTTGGGCCCTGGCATAAGCATAACCGAAAACTACCCGGAAGAAACTGCAAAGTGGGTCTGCCACCGGTTCCCGTTTACCAACCGGCAAACGAGCCTGGAAAGCCACCCAGGAGGGGATTCCGAAATCTTTTTTCGGAGCAGGACGCGCCCGAAACCGGGCAAAGGTGAAAACAGCTCTGCGGCCATAGGCAGGAATATCCGCATGAGCCACAGATAGAGCCGCCGGAAATCATTGTCGTCACAGCAGACATCCCACCGGTTTCCGCTGTAAACCTTCTCGAAGGTTGTGGCGGTGTGCCGCTTGTAAGGCAGGAGAAAATCCGGCAGCTCGTGGTGGATATGTCCGCAGCCTTCACAACGAAAGCGGCGGATCATCAGGATCGCCCTTGTCCCGTTGTCCTGGATAAAGTGCCGCCTGCGGGTGCCGATGGCGTGGAGCCTGCCCTCGCAGATCGGGCAGAGGCACGGCGCAGCTCTGCTCCTCACATAAAAAGGTTATTATCTCCCTCCTCGATCCTGTAATTCTCGCTGTCAATGCTGACCATCCTGTCACTTTCCCGCGTGATAGAAAGCTATCTCCTCCTTCCGTCCAGACGCCATTGCAAAAAACAAAAAACGCGGAAGCCCCCTTTCCAAAGGGCCTCCGCGTTTGACAACTTATGTCTATTTGCCGGTATCTGTTTGGTTTTCTTCTACGACCTGAGTTAGCAGTTTGAGAAAAAAGCGCCGCTGCTCCTTGGTACACAAAAGCAGCTTTTCCTGAATTTCCGGCCATTCATCCTAATATTCAAAAAGAAAACCGGCAGGGGTGTCCCTGGCTGGAAAGCATCATTACCATATTGAAGGGCTGTTTCATGGCGGTTCAAGCCCGCCCTTCTTCCTGGGGCGGGCTGTCCGGAATATACTCTGCAATATCTTCTAATTTGCAGGACAAAACCGCACACAGCTTATTCAGCGTTTTTGTTTCCATATTATCGTTTGCCCGAAGCCGCCGGACGGTCTTGCTGTCAATACCGCATTTTTCCCGCAGCTGGTAAGTTGAAACACCCCGTTCCCTCATCACCTGCCACAGCTTGTCGAATACGATCATCCCTGTGCCCCCCTTCCTGTGTTGACAGGTATTAGTATGGGGGTTATAATCTTCTTTATTAAGGGGATATAACCCCCATATAGGGAAGAGGGGAAAACTTTTATGAAAGAAATGTCCTGTGCTTTTACAGGCCATCGACCATATAAATTCCCATGGGGATATGATGAGTCAGATAAGCAGTGTACTGCGCTAAAAGTAGCGATGGACGCTGAGATCGAAAAACTGATAACCGAAGGAATCACCAGCTTCTTTTCCGGTATGGCGGAGGGTGTTGACCAGTGGGCGGCGCTTTCCGTTTTAACAAAGAGAAAGAGTAACCTGGCAATAAAGCTGAACTGCATTCTGCCTTGGAAGGGACAAGCAGATGGATGGAGCCAAGCGTCACAAAGACGCTACCAGGAGATATTGAGGCAGGCGGATACCGTGACTTATGTGGGACAGGACTACCAAAAGGATTGCCTGTTAAAGCGCAACCGGCATCTTGTTGACTCTGCAGCTGTTTTGCTGGCCGTCTACAACGGTGAGTGGAGGGGCGGCACAGCGGCCACCGTGCGGTACGCGCAAAAAGCCGGTAGAAAAATTATCCTGATTGAGCCGATAACCTTAAAGATAACTTATCTGTAAAAAGAAAACCGGCTGGGGATACCCCAGCCGGAAACGCAAACCCGCGTTTTGTATAGCCCCTGCTATATAAGCCTTTGGAAAACAGCCGGAGTACCAGCTATTTTCCTGCCCTTCAAGCGGCGTTTTTCTGCCGCTCCTGTCGCTGCACCCGAACCTGAAGATCCTGGGAGAACATCTGAAGGGTGGAAAATTCGTCGTTCAGGTCGTCCAGCTGGCGGCGGAGGATACCTTCATAGTGCCGCCGCTTTTCTTCCAGCGCATCAATTTTGGCGATCCAGCGGTTCATCACCGCCGGGCTGGTGATGTTGGTGTCGATGAAGTGCTTCACCCGTTCCTGGTAAAGCTCCACCTCCCGGCGCATGGCGATGTAGAACTCCTGGGCCATTTTGTCCCGCTGCTTCTGGTCGTCCAGCACATACATACTGTTGACGACAAGCTGGCCGCTGTTCTGGTTGTTGGCGTTCAGGGCCTCGATGAAGTCCTCGAACAGCGTCACCTCCTGCATATGGGTGCGGGGGACAAAAAACAGCTTGCCGTGGATGGAAATAGGCAGGGCCTCCATCCGGGCAAGGAAAAGGTCGGTCAGACCTTCCACCTGTTTGCGGGTGGCACAGCGTTTATAAAGCCCGAACAATTCCTCCGCCTTCTGGCAGTAATCCCAGGGGTCCACCAGGCTGTCCACAGCCAGGTTGTCGTACCCCGTCTGCCGGTCCATCCAGAGGTTGGCCAGCTTGGTGTATTGGTTGGTGGTCTCCCCCAATTCTTCCTTCACCAGCTCCCGGCTGATGATCTGGGGGGATTTTTCGTTGTCCCGGCAGTAAATTTTGAAGATGCGACTGCCCTGGGTCTTTCGAGCCCGGATGTCCTTGGTGGCGCTGCGGAAGGCGTCCGCTTCACTTAACCGACTTCCTTTGGTGTATGGCAGATCCACCGACTGACAGAGCTGCTGCAACACCGGCTTTTCGATGAGGATCTTAGCAAGGGAGAAATACAGAATCTTTCCCAACACATCGCTGCTATCGCCCTTGACTGCCATAAAGTTGCTCATGTTCGTCATAGAGATACGCTCCTTTTCTTTGGTTATATAGATGGGATTTGCTCCACTTGTCCGGTGGAATAGAGATGCCGGGCGTAGAGGAAATCATCGATCCCCTTAAACCGGGCGTCCCATTCCAGTGGCTCAAACAAAAGTCCGTTCTGGCGGGCGATCTTCTCCACCTGGGAGAAGGCGTCCCGCACCTGGGGATTTTCCAGCTTGTCCATATCGTAGGCCCCCACCACCTTTTTCAGCGGCAGGCCGTTCAGTGTTTCGGGGAGGTACCGCAGGCTGTTGACCCCCGGCACGCAGACAAAGAGGGCGTCCCCCAGAAAATAGCTGGCGACATCCCCTTTGAGCCCGCCCTCGGTGACACAGGCCACCTTGCTTTGGGAGTCTCCGGTGACATGGACCCAGGTCTGGGCCTTGGTCCCCAAGGTAAAGCCCTTGGCGGGATTGCTGGAGAACCAGCGGTACTTCATGCCGCCCTCGGCCCGGTCGGAACGGATCTGCATCCCCTGGATGTACCCGTCCTTGTTGTAGATGGGGATGAGATACCCGCCGTTTCCGGCAAAGGTCCACGCCCCGTCCCGGAGGTAGAATCCGGGGACGCCTTTTAGCGGATAGCTGGCCGAGAGCTTGGCCGCGATCCTTTTTCTTGCGGAGTAGGAGGCCGGCATCGAGCGATACCGGTTCTCCTTGATCCGCTCCAAGGACAGCCCTCGTTTTAAGAGCTGCTTCTGGTGAAAATCCGAAAGGGTCAGAAGGTCCAGCAGGTCGTAGTAAACATCATGGCGCAGGGCCAGAGGGGCCAGCTTTGAGGCTGGCTTTTTGGAGGGTGGGATTTTAGCGATTCCTTCCACTTTCTCCACAAGCTGGCGGTAGGCCGTTTTGTTGTCCACGCCGGTGATTTTGGCATACAGCGTGACGCTGTTGCCGCCTGTCCCGCAGCGGTGGCAGTAACAGAGATCCTCCTCGGTATTGAGATACAGATGGTGGCTTTTGTCATCGCAAAAGGGGCACCGGGCCTGTACCTCAATATCATCCAGGGTGGACGGCTTCATCTGGAGGCCGCATAGAGCGGCAGCCTCCAGAATAGGGATGCGAATATAACCGTCCATGAAAAAACCTCCTAATACTCATTTTCGATAAATCGAAAATACGCACGCTTCGCGTGCTGGTGTCGCTTCGCGCCACCCCGTCTCATCGAAAATCCAATCAAGCAGTTTTCGGTAAATCTGATTTTGATTGGATTTTCGGATAACTGGCTTTTTTGAGGGGGGCGGGGGCCGACTGGCCGGGGGTCACAACAGAGAGGGGCGCATTGGGCACCACCCTGGCCAGCAAGATCTGGTCCGGCAGCTTGGGCAGTCCGGTGATGCTCTCCACATCGTCTATAAAGACGGGGTAGCGCCGCCCGGTGAGCCGCTTCATCAGCTGGGAGACCTCCAGGCCCGCCCGCAGCTTCTCCGAATGGGAAAGCCGCCGGTAATCCCTGCCGTTAAACTGAAAGCGGAAGGCGCTTTTCAGCTCCCCGGTGGTCTTCACCAGGTCGTAGAGAGAAATTTTCACCTGGGGCATGGAGAGGCTGGCAAAGGAAAGCTCGTTTCGCACCGCCAGATAATTGACCGCGGCGCTCATCAGCAGCTTTTTTTGCCGGATCAATTCGTCCACTTCCTTTTCGCGGGCGTCCAAATCGGGGCCCGGCCGTGCGGCGACCTTCTCCAGAGCGGCCAGTTCTTCCTCCGCCTCCTGTTTCCTGGCGTGGAGCTCGGAAAGCCGCCGCATCTCCTCATCGTCCAGGTTTCCATAGGTCAGGCTGGCGTTATGCCCTTGGATTTGGCTGTCCAGAGCAGAAAGGGCTTCTCCGTGTTCCCGAAGCTCCTGTTCCATCTTTGCCCGCTGCCCGTGCAATCGGGCCAGCAGGGCGGCGTTTTTCTCCACATCTTCCTTGTGGAATTGTTCAAAGGTTTCCTGCGCTTGCTTTTCCAGTGCGGTCAGGTCGTTCAGCTGGGAACGCAGTCCCTGGCCTCGTGAGGTGACTTCCCCCAGCTTTTTGCGAAGATTTTCCTGAGCCTGGGCTACCGCATCAGCCGGGAGCGGCTGTTTACAGGTGGGGCAGATCGCGCCTGGCTGGGTACGGGAGAGCAGGACGCTTACCTGCTTATGCTCCGCCGCCGCAGCCTGGAGCGCCGCCTGAGTCTCGGCCAAAGCAGCGGTGAATTTGCCCTCGTAGCTTTTCACCCGCAGCCGTTCCTGGGCCAGCTCCGCCTGGCGCAGCTGTTCCAGCAGTTCCGGAGGAACCTCCTCCGGCTTGTCCCGAAGCAGCTCCTCGTACCGCTGGTGCAGCCCTTCCAGCTGTTTTTCCAAGGCGGGGCGGTCGATACCGGCCTCCCTTTTCTGTTCAAGAATGCTGATCTGGGCTTCAAGCTGGGCCAGCTGTTCCTTGCCCTGGGAGATAGCTTCCCTGTTTTCCTTCTGCTGCCGGAGCAGCTGGACCTTCTGGCCCTCCAGCACCAACTTTCCTTCCTCCAGGTCCCGAATTTCTTCCCGCATGGTTTTCAGAAAGGTCTCCGGCGACAGGAGAGAGACATTCTCTAAAAGGGTCTGTTCCGGCTCGGCGAGCCGTTCCAACACCGCCTTGTGGTCGATGAGGGGAAGGTTTTTCTGAAGGAGAGTCTGTCCATCGTTCCCCAGCGTTTCAATGAAATAGAGGGGATTGAAGATGGAGAGAAATTCGTCCCGTTCCCCGAACATTCTGGCAAGGTCGGCCTGCCGGATGGCGTAGCCGTCCCAGGTGACCTGCATCTTGTCCCGTTTCCGGGTGCGGACCAGCTCGTGGGAAACTCCCTTGTCGTCCTTGATCCAGAGGTGAATTTCAATGTCCGGCAAAGTCTCACAGTAGAGCTTGTCGATATGGGCCCCGCCGAAGCGGTCCTGGCCGGTGACAGCAAAGGCGATGGCATCCGCCACCGAGGTCTTTCCGGCGTGATTGGCTCCGGTGACAAAGCTCACCGGGCCGAAGTCGAAGGTCTGCTCCTCCCGGAAGCACTTGAAGCCGGAGACGGATAAACTGGTGATTTGAAACCCGCTGATTTTTTCCATGCTTTTCACTCCTTTGGAAATATCAGGTCCTTACGCGGCGATCTCATAGCTTTCCAGCAGATTGACCACCTCGTTGTTTCTGCCCCGCTGCTGATTCAGCCGCACATTCCGCAGGCAGATGCCCTGGGCCAACTGCCGGTCGTCTCCGGGCCGCAGGCAGACGATCTGCCGCCCCTGCCGGTCGCAGAGGCTGAGGGCGGTGAGTTTTCCGTCCGGGGAGAGCTTCCTGTCTTGAACGGTGTAATCGAAGGTGAAGGAGCCGGACTTGGCCGGTTGGAAGGCGGAAGGTGCTGCCGCCGGTCTGGGCGCAGCTGTTCCTTGGGGCGCCGCCTTTTGCGGTGCTGGGGCTTTCCCCTGGAGCATCTGGGTGTACCTGGCGTCCAGGGACTTGCGTCCTGTCTCGGTGATGTAACAGTTTTTCCCTTCTGTTCCACATCCACCCAGACAGCGCCCAGGGAGTAGAGGTACCGGCCAATGCCCCACTGGACAGCGGCCCGCTTGAAGGAATCGGAAAGCCCGCCCTTCACCGGCTCGATGTCGCTGTTCTCGGCCCCGTCGGTCTTGGTGACCCACTCCTTGCGCTCCTCATCGTAGATGGAGAGGGCACAGAGCTGGGAGCCGTTGCCGATCTGGTGCCAGGGGGCAAAGGTGGTTTTCCAGTGGAAGGGCCCCACCGTTTCGTCCAGCCGCTTCTGGATGGCCCGGCTGGTGATGAAGGCCACCGCCAGCCCCCGGCTTTTGTCCTGGGTGGTCTGTTGGATGCGCCACTCCACATCCTGCGCCTCAAAGGGGGCGGTCAATTTCTGGATCAGTTCCTGCTCATTCATGGGGAAACTCCTTTCATTTCAGAAAATCCTTCAAAGTCCGCCCGCTGGGGATGAGGACTTTTTCGTAGTAGTGATCCGGTTCCTTATCCTTCATATATTCCAGAAGATCCCGGTGCCCCAGCTTCAGCTGGTTGTTGCGTGAGGTAAAATGGTCGTCGTTGTTGGGCATCTCCAGAATCAAGTAGGGCAGAGAGGACAGGGTGTGCAGGCTCTTGCACTCCGGCAAGACATTCCCGCCGGTACACAGGTGAAAGCCGCTGACATTGGAAAAAGGGTAGTGGAACATGGGGGTGTCCGGCGTCAGCCGGCCCTCAGCCACTACGCCCATCTGGCAGTTTTGCACCCGCAGCCCCATATGCAGGCCAAAGCGGAAAACCAGCCTTGGTAGGGGAAAATGGGGATACACGGTATTCCCATAGGTGATGTCTGCGTATCGGGCCGGGTGTTCGATGGAAACGGAACGATAGCCGTTATTTCCGGCGTCAAAGGAGATGCAGCCTGTGGGCAACAGTCCGCTTTGGACCATTTCCCGCTGCAAACTCCCCTTGATGCACTCCACCAGGGCGTTATACCCGATGCGCTTGGTGATGATGCTCCCCTCTGAGGAGCGGCTCTCCACCTTGATGGTGGCGGAGCCTGGGTCGATGTGTAAAATCAGTTCTTGTTCGGGGTTCATCAGGCGGCCTCCTTCCAGTTTTCCGGTCTCGGCAACGGCAGGTAGAGGACCTTCGCCTTCCGCTCCCGGTCATACTTCCAGATCTCATACCGCAGCTCCTCCACCATATGCTTGTAATAATCGAAGATATGGGCGAGGGCTTTTAACAGAGAAAACTCCTGGTTGAACTCCGGGGAGAGGTAAAGGGTGATCCCGCTGGCCCACCGGTGGTTGACTTTCGTGCTGTAACGGTAGGTGTAATAATAGGAATATAGGCTGTCCAGCTGTTCCTCCAGCTCCGTCTTTGCCTGTTCCATATAAGGATTTCGCCGCAGGGGGACTCCTCTTTGTCTGGACCAATCCCGGCACAGGCGGTAAAAATCCATCATGCTCCGGTGGCTGAAAAACCAGCAGGTATCCATATAGGGTCCAACCTCTCGGCATTTCCAGAAGTCACAGACAGTGGTCACTCCCTCGATGATGTAGGAGTAATAATCCTCCGCCACGATTGGCAATGCGCCGATCCCTTCCAGGTAATCCTCTTCCCTTCCGGCGTCGCTGAGGACCTTGCCGACCAGGATGGGGATGGGGATAAGGCTCAGCTCAAAATTCTCATACTCGTAATCGTCCATCCCACAGCCCCCTTCAGCAAAAGGCCCGCCGGAGGCTTTGGGAAATCGACCGACTGCAAAGCTGCCGGTTCATTTCCCATAAATAGAAGCGGCGATGGTAGTGGATCTTCGCCCCGTCCAGCAGGTCGTATAGGTCATCCAGGGTGAACCGGGAGTAGTCGATTTGCTTGGGGATCAGCGGCTCTCCGTTCAAAATGGGGGAACAGACAGCTTCCATTAGGTAAGGGTCTATCTCTGCAAACTCGTTTTCGGCGGTATCCTCTGAGGTATCTTCCAGCAGCTGCCGGAAGGTCTGGGAATTTAATTCATACATTTTCATTCTCCTTTATGCCAGCGCCTTGAAGCCGGCGGCGGTCAATATGTGGAACACCATCTTGTTGGTCTGGGTCTCGGTGATCTCGGTCACCAGTGGTTTCCCTGTCAGGGCGTCTGTGCTGGTGACATGAGAATCGGTGAGCTGCTCCTTGACAATCCGCCCCTTGATGATATGGGGGCTGTCGCAGGGCATGAGGCCGTTAATGAGGCCGGAGCCGCCGATGAGTCCCACCTGTCCCACTGTCAGGGGGAGGGGCGGGCGCTTTTCTTTGCTATCCAGAGGACTTTGTTCCAATAGTTTTTTGAAGCTGTCCGATAGTTTTTTGAAGCTGTCCGAGGCGGCAAGCTGCCTTGCCAGCTCCGGGACATTGAACACCGCCCCCTTGAAGATGGGAACCTTCTCCGGGTGGGCGGGCAGCGGGTAGCTTTTCTCCGGCAGCTGGGTCAGCTCCGGAATTTTGTCCGCATCCTGCACCTGCCGGAGCAGGCCAGGGACCTCCTTGGAGCCATTGTCCCGTGGCTTGTGGATGCCCAGCACCGCCACCTGGCGGAACCGCTGGAACTCCGTGCCGCAGAATTTGTACACCGAGAGCCGCTCAAAGTTGTCGCAGAGGATGCGGGCGATGTCGGCGGTCAGCCGGTAATAGGGGATGATGTAGACCAGCAGGCCGCCCACCATGAGGTGGGAAAAGCTGTTTACCAGGAACCGCTTTTCATCCCGGCCGGTCTGGCCGTTCTTCCCCAGCACCGAGAGGTAGGGGGGATTGAGGAACAGGGCGTGAAACGCCTCGTGACTGATCCGGGCGCTGAAATAGCTGCCGATGGCCACCCGGTGGAGCCTGGTCTGGGCCTCCTCCGCCCGGCGTTCGTCCAGCTCTACCCCGTAGGCGTAGCAGTTGTTGCCGGTGGCCATGAGGCGCAGGGCGATGCCGTCCCCGCAGCAGGGGTCCAGAAGGTTGGTGGTCACCCCGTCAGGAAATTCGATCCCCTTGGTGATGAGCTTCACATGGTCCGGGTCGGTGGGGTAAAATCCCATCCTCACATGGTTCATCAGCCGCCCGATGATGGCGGCGCTGGCGGTCTTATCCCCGGTATCCGGCATCCCCTTCACAAAGGCGGAGAGGGTGTCGCAAAGCCGGGAGTAGTCCGGGGTGGAAAGCTGGAACTTCGCCACCGCTTTCCCCAGGCCAAGGGCCGCAGCCGCCAGGTCGGGCAGGGAGAGGCGGCAGTCCTCCAAAGCGGCCAGCAGGCAGGCTTGATGGGAGCGCAGCGTCTGATACCAGTCCTTGGCCCCGTTGGGGTCTTTTTTCAGCTGTTTCTCAATCTTTTTCCTGGCGGCGGGCATTTCCTCCTTTGCCAGCAGGATGACCCGCTTGGACTGTTCCAGCCGGTCTACGGCGTATAGCTGCTGTTCGTTGACTTCTTCCATCGTTAGAAACCTCCTATTACAAGGAGGGGCAGGATCAGATGACCCAGCCCCTCCGATTTTTGCCCCAAATGGGTGTTTTCTTTTATGCCGCCAGCTCCTGAACAGGCTGGGCCTCCTCCTGGATGCGGGAAACGATGTAGCCCTTTTCCCGCAGGACTTCCAGAATGGCAGATACCAGCTCGCTATCCGGTTCCGGCTTTGGCGCAGGCTCCTTTGGCAAGGAAAGCACCGGCTTTTTGGCCGCTTTTTTCTTCGGCTTTATCATCCTGCGGAAAGGCGCAGTCAACAGCCTTTTCAGCCCGGACAGCAGCTTATTGGGGAGATACCGGCGCAGGCTCACTACCTCCTGGGCGGTGCAACTGCCGATGTTGGAGCGGTTCACCACCAGCCGCTTAGCCGAGACCTCCAGCGCCTGGACAAAGTTCTTGGCGCAGAGAGTTCCTCTGGCCTTGCAGGTGGTGGCGTACAGTTCCCCAAAGGCCCCGCCGCCGATCTCCTCCTCCCGGATAAAGCCGGTACGGAGGTTGACGGTATCCGCCTCCAGGCGGCGGGCGTCTACGATTCCCCGGCCCAGAAGCCGCCGAACCTTGAGGGTCCCGTTTACCTTCAGAACACCGTTGACAACCAGAGTATCCGTGGAAAGGATGCTGTAAAGGGCTGTCTTCCCCTTTTCGATGGTAATGGTTTTCATCTCCTTTTTTCTTTAATCGTAGGCCGCATATTGACGCTGGTGGTGGAAAAGGAGACCGCTTGGACATTGGTTTCCCCTCTCACCAGGATGTTGTAGACCAGAGCTACCACTGCGCAGGCCGCCGTGATGTTGGCGGTAATGGCCTGTGGCGCCGAGACTGAAGCCTCGGCACAGGAAAGCTCGGTGGGGAACTTGTCGGTTCCGTCTAAGATTTCGGGGTACAGGGCCCCAACCGGCTTGTGGCAGGTGCGCCCGCCGCTGCGGACGCCGCACACCACCTGGCCGGTGTACTCCCCGTTGCCGCTGTCGATGTACACCAGGTCTTTCATCTGATAGAACACCTTATGGCAAAGGCTCCGGGACTTGTTGTTGTCCACCGCGCCGATGAGGATGACCAGCTCGGTGAGGGTTTTGTCGTGCCATTTCCCCTCTGAATAATACTGGCCGGTTTTCCAGATACGGGGCGTCACCAGCTTTTTCAATTCCTCTTCACTCTCAATGTAAGCGGGGATGTACTCGGTTTCCAGGCCAAAGACGGAGGAATACCGCTCGGCCAAAACCTTGGCTTTGTTTTCCCCTAAGTCCGCCTCAATGAAGTTCTGGCGGACCAGGTTCTTTTTCTCCACCAGGTCGCCGTCCACAATGAGAAAACGGCAGTTTTCCTGGTCCAGCGCATAGAGCAGGCGGTAAAGGTGGGGGGCGATATGGCCTCCGGTGCCCCCTGCCCCCAGCATCACGATCTTGACCGGGCGATTTCGGGAAAATCTCATGCCGCCATCGCCCCTTTCAGGGTGAAACCGTCTTCCTCCCCCGTGATGGGGAAGGAGTCTTCCAGCAGTTGTATCCGGTTGCTCCACCAGTCGGGGAATGCCTTTGGCACCCCCCTCCAGCACATCGCCGGGGTGGATGGGCAGGAAAGTCCCGCCGTTGCAGATCCGGGCGGATACCTCCGGGAAGTATTGATCCAGCCGGCCCATGACGAGGTACAGGCAGTTTCCCTTCTCGTCGGCGTCGTCAATGCTGGAAAACTGGGCTGCCATGGAGTTATGCGAGTGTATATCGGCGTAGTAGATCAGCCCGTCCTCCTTCTCCGGGTCGATGGGGATGTCCGCAAAGATGCGGGCCTTGCTCACCTTCTGGTGGGGGATGTCCAGCAAAAATCTTTCCTCCAGCCGGTTCCAGTAGACCCGGACCAGGGCTTCGGTCTCGGCCCCGTCCCGCATACAGGAGCGGAAGAAGCCAATGACCTGCTGCACCAGCTCAAAGGGGATGAGGGGAAGGTTGGAATAAAAGCCCTCCCGAACTTCGCCCAATTCTGGGATTTCTTTTGGTCTGGTGATGAAGCGGCCGGACTCCATACAGCGAATTTCATACACATGGCCATCCCTGGCCGGGACAAAGTTGATGACCTTGGGGGCCTTCTCCATCTCCTCCAGGGAGGAAAAAAGACCCTTATACGAGGCGATGCCCTTGGACTGGGCGGCGATGTGGGGGCGCACCTTGCAGGTGAAGTCCCTATCCTTGGCCTTTTTCAGCATATCCCGGAAGCCTTCGGACTTTTCTATCTCCGCCTTCATGTCGTGGATAACGGAGTCTTTGGGCTTGGGGATGGTTTTGGTGATCTTCCCGTACTCCATCGTCCAGGAAACACGCTTGCCATCCTCCAATTCGGGGAAGTCCGTCTCCTTCTCCTTGCGGAGTTGCTCAAAGGTCTTTTTCGAGTCGGTGATCTCCTCCGTCACGCCGCTAAACTGGAAAACCGGCGGCTTTTGGAGCAGTTCCCCGGCAAGGTCCTCGGTAATCTTTTCCTCCACCTGGCGCATGGCTGCCTCAAAGGGGTTTGCGGGCGCAGCAGACGGTTTGGCTGCCGCCTTGGGAGCCGCAGGCTTTTTTTCTGGGGCAGCGGCCGGTTGGGGCGGGGCTTCGGGTTCTTTTTCTTCTGGGACATTTGCATCCTCCTTCTTTTCTTTGGGCTCCGGCGTTTCGGCAGGGGCCTCTTTGGGCTGGGCGGTTTCTGTGGTTTCCGGAGCTTTTTCTTCCGGGGGCTGGGGCGCCGGTTCCTTCTCCGCGAACAGGGCGTCAAAATCCTCCCTGCCGCTGCCAAGGTCCAGGCTGCCCTCTCCTCCGAAAATCGCCATGAAATCCATGTTGTCACTCATTGTGTTTTCCTCCTTCTTTGTTTTGGGACAAAAAAAGACCACAGCCGGGCCCTTTTGGGCTGGCTATGGTCTTTCTGTCTGGTCGTATTTCGGTTTTCGTGTTGGACGGATTACGGCGGGGCGCACTGGCCCCTGGGGTCTTTCGCTCCTACCTTGGGCGGCACAAGGGGCCGCGCCACACTCCTACCTGAAATACAGGTCTATTTTAGCATGAGGAGGAGAGGGTGTACACTTGCACTTTTGAAAAATTTATTTCTCAATATGAAGAACAAAAGCGACGATAGGGTGATTTTTTATTTTTGTCTGTTGCGGTTACAGAGAGAACCTATCATAGTTCAGACAGTGCTTAACGATTGTGAATACCAGCTCTTAGCGCCTTTAATTGATACTCTCTCACCCGTTCCATCCCTCCACCCGAATGAGCAGCTGCCGGGTGTAGGTGTAAGCGCTGACCGGAAAATCCCGCAGATCTGCGGTGTTGGAACAGATCAGGTAGTCTACAACATTGCCTTCCTCATCGGTCACCACATCGCTGATCAGTACAGCATGTCTCCACCGGTCGGCCGTGCCCATATGGATAATATCCCCCGGCCTGCCTGTATCGTAGGGGGCGTCAGTGACCGCAACCAAACCGTAACCTCTGTTTTCTTTCGCATAGCTCAAAAAGTCCTCCACCGCCGACCAGGAGGCGGAGCGTCCCGCCGCTCTGGAGAGGTTGTCCGGGGTGCTGCCATACCACTTCCAAATACCGGGGGCAGAAATATCCATGGGGATGCCTCCGGCCAGCAGGCACTGGGAGACAAAATTCTGGCAGTTGCCGCCGTTGCGGCTGTAATCCGGCCAGCTGCTGCTGCGGTCCCCTACCCACTGACGGGCGTAGGCAACTGCCCTTTCCCGGTCATAGGGATGGCTGGCCGCCACCGCCTTTTCCTCCCCTTGGGAAAGACGCCGCGCTACATCCTCTCTTGCAGCTTCCAGCATCCGCGCGGTCTGTTCCTTGTAGTAGGCTTCCAGCTCCGTTAAGGACGGGGTCGAGGGAGAGGAGCGGCGATACGCATACCGCCCCATCACAGTCCAATACAGGCGCTCCATCTGGCTGTGGGCCGTGACGGTCCAGCGATCCTCCCCCAAAGATGTCAGGGTAAATTGGTGATAGACATTTTTTTGCTCCGAATCCACTTCCGGGGTGGCCCGGAAATTCTGGATGCTGTCTTCCGACACCCAGAGGGTAACGGAACCGTCCTCCCCCTCCTCCAAATTCCGGCAGGTCAGCTCCACCTGATAGGAGAGCAGGGAAAGGTCGGCACGCTGCATCTTTCGTATCTCCACGATGTATTCCCAGATCGCCCGGTTCCCCAGCCGTTGGGCGTCGGCTCCGGGGGTAAAAAGATCATCCGGCTTTTGCAGCTCCAGCCCCGCAAGGGTGTCGTAGTATCGGGTCATCAGCGCCAGCACGATCTCCTGCTGCCCCAAAGTCATTTCCCCAGGGTCGGCAAAACCCACCGTTCCGATCCCCAACGGCTCCGGTGGGCTGTCTTCCGCGTCAGGTTCCTCCAGCGGCAATATGACCGCCTCCGAAGCCGGCTGTTCCGACTGCGAAGAAGCGCTGTATGAAAAATCGGACCTTGGCAGGTCCGATCCCGAAGGAACAGAAGCGCATCCGGCCAAGGCTCCGGCCAGCAGCAGCGCGGCAAAATGTTCCAGAAAAGCTGTCAAAATAACACCTCCCATAGCGGGCAAGAGGCCAGCAGCCCTGTTAATCCACCTCTCCCACGATATTTTCCTTCATGGCGGCCACAACATCAGGCTGATTCTCACAGTCACAGGGCAGGTGGGAAAAGACATTGATCAAAAGCTCCAGCCCTCTTTGAAGGTCCGCAACATCCTGATCGCTCAGCGCCTCCAGCAGCGGACGAAAACAGCTTGCGTCATGCTCCAGAAAATGCTCGGTGTATCCGGTGGCCTTGTCCGTCAGCCGGATGCGGATGATCCTGCGGTTTGTGGGATCATAGACCCGATCCACCAGCTCCTGTTCCACCAGGCGGTTTACCATGGCGGTCATCTGCTGCTTCTGCATTTTGGTCCACCTGGCCAGCTCGGACATGGTCATGATCCCGCCGCCCCACTGCAAGGTCTTGATGCAGTAGTACATCTCCAGGCTGATCCCCTCCTCCAAAAGCTGTTTGAACGGCTTCGCAACACGGTAATTCCACTGGGGCAGCAGCGTCAGAAACATCTCCTGTATTTTTGTAAAATCCATAAAATCTCCCTCTTTATTTCAGCATAGGTCTTGACAAAATATAAAGTTGACTATATACTTTCATTTATAGTAAATCTCGTTTTACTGAATATTTTAGTTTACTGTACTTAGATTATACGCGATATTTGCGGAAAAGGCAAGAGAAAAAATAAATTTCTCAAAAAATCTGTCTGGAATAGGGGGCATGATCTTGACAGCAGAACATGAGGACCGCGACCTACATCTTATGGCAAGGGCGCCGGTCTCACAAGCGATCCTGAAACTCTCCATCCCAACGGTACTCAGCAACATCGTTTCCCTGCTCTATAACCTGACCGACACCTATTTCATCGGCCTGTTGGACGACCCGGTGCAGCTGGGGGCTATCTCTCTGGCCTTCCCGGTGTTTATGCTCATCCAGGCCATCGGCAATGTCTTCGGCAACGGCGCGCCTTCCTACATCTCCCGCTGTTTAGGCGCCAAGCAGTATGACGAGGTAAAGCGGACCAGCGCCGTGTCGGTGTACATCTCTTCCGCCGCCACCGTGGTACTCGGTATCGCTATCTTTCTCTTTATGGACCCCATCCTCCGCCTGCTGGGGACCAGCGAGGCCAACATCGGCCCTACCCGCGCCTATCTGGAAGTGATCGTCGCCTTCGCCGTGGTCATCATCCTGCAAGTCATCCTGTCCAGTATGCTCCGGGCTGTGGGCAAGGTGAAGGAGGCGGTGATCGGCATCATCGTTGGCACGGTGCTGAACATCGTCCTGGACCCGGTTTTCATCTTAGTGTTCCGTCAGGGTGTGGCGGGGGCGGCTATCGCCACCATTCTCGGCAACCTTGTGGGGGTGATCTACTACCTGTTTGTTTACATCAAGAGGGAGAGTCCCCTTTCCATCCACCCAAAGGACTGCCGCCCCAGCGCGCGGATCTTCTCGGAGGTCCTGAAGATCGGCCTGCCCAACTCCATCTCTGTTATCATCATGAGCTGTTCCACCATCATTCTGAACAATCTGGCCTCCGGCTTTGGCGACCATGTGGTGTCCGCCTACGGCGTTTCCGGAAAGCTCATCCAGATGGTCTACATGATCGTGGTGGGATATGTCACCGGCTATATGCCCTTTGCAGGGTATAACTACGGCGCGGGCAACTTCAAGCGGATGCTTTCCGCCCTGAAATTTACCATGCTGTCCGGGACGGGGGTCTGTCTGGCGCTGCTGGTCCCCTTTGTCTGGCTCTCCCCGAACTTTGTAGGGGCCTTTACCACCGACGCGCAGATCATCGATGTGGGGGTCCGCTTTCTCCGGGCCCAGGCTTGGGCGGTCCCCATCATGGCGGTGCAGACCACCATGATGGTCACCTTCCAGGCCACCGGGCAGGCGATCCGGGCCATGACCGTCAACATGGGGCGGCAGCTGCTGTACAATATCCCCTTCCTTTTCCTGTTCAGCCATCTATGGGGCCTCGACGGACTGCTCTACGCCCAGATGGCGGCGGACTATTGTACCGTCATCACGGCGGTCCTGATCGGCATTCCGCTGCTTCGCAGCCTGTACCAAAAAAGCAAACAACAAACAGACGACCTTTGAAGGAGGAAATTTTTATGAACAAGAAGAAACTGGGCTTCGGCCTGATGCGCCTGCCGCTCCTGGACCCGTCTGATGTGACCAAGATCGACTACGAGACGCTGTGCAAAATGGCGGACCGCTACCTGAAGGCGGGCTTCAACTACTTCGACACGGCGTTTCCCTATCACAACGGCGGCAACAGCGAGATCGCCTTCCGGGAATGTGTCGCCAAGAGGCACCCTCGTGACGCCTACACCCTTACCGACAAGCTGAGCTTCTTTGTGGTCCAGAAAGCGGAGGAATTGGAGGATTTCTTTGCCGGTCAGCTGGAGCGGTGCGGCGTGGAATACTTTGACTACTACCTGCTCCACTCCATGAACAAGGACTACCTGGAGCTGGCGGAGAAGATCGGCGCCTTTGACTTTGCCGCCCGGAAAAAGGCGGAGGGGAAGATCCGCCATGTTGGTTTCTCCTTCCACGACAAGGCGGATGTGCTGGATGAGATTCTGACCCGCCACCCGGAGATGGAGTATGTGCAGCTGCAAATCAACTACGCCGACTGGGAGAATGCAGAGGTGCAGTCCCGGAAGTGCTACGAGGTGGCGGTCAGGCACAACAAGCCGGTGCTGGTCATGGAGCCGGTGAAGGGCGGACTGCTGTCCGATGTCCCGCCGGAGGCGGAGAAACTGTTGAAAAAGGCCCGCCCAGAATGGTCGGTGGCCTCCTGGGCGGTGCGGTTTGCCGCCAGCCTTCCTAATGTGGCGATGGTGCTGTCCGGCATGACCACCCCGGAGCAGATGGAGGACAACCTCTCCTACATGGACGGTTTCCAGCCCCTCACCGAGGAAGAAATGCAGCTTGTGAAAAGGGTCGCCGGGATCATCACCTCGAAGGAGACCATTGCCTGCACCGGCTGCCGGTACTGCGTGGACGGGTGCCCGCAGAAGATCGGTATTCCCGACTTTTTCAAGCTGGTCAACGATGTGGATAAGTTCGGCGAGCGGCAGATCCCCCTTGCGAAAAACTATTACAACCACTATACGACTACGCTGGGGATGGGCAAAGCCTCGTCCTGTATCGGCTGTGGGCAGTGTGAGGAACATTGTCCCCAGCACCTGCCCATCAGGAAGCATCTGGAGAAAACCGCAGAAATACTGGAATAGCAGCTTGATTTTACGATCCGGTTATACGGCTTCGGAGACAGAAAGACGCAGTATCTGTACATTGGAGCCTGTCATAACAATAAAAAGGAAACACAGGAGGAACTTATCATGAAGCGAAAAATGGCGAGCATTTTGTCCCTGCTCCTGGTGATGGGGATGATCGGGGGCTGCGCCTCTGCTCCAGCACCGGAGACCCCATCCCAGGCCCCAAGCGTGCCTGCATCGGAAAGCGCCCCTGCGTCGGAAAGCACGCCTGCGCCGGAGAGCTCCAGCGAAGACGGGGAGGAAGAGTCTGCCGGCGGCTATGAAATCTCGGGAATGCCGCCGGAGGAGATGGTGGCCCATGTGAACCATAAGACCGAGGACGAGTCCGCGCCCATTGTCTATTTCACCTCGGATGTGAGCCCGGAAGGTCTCAAGAAGGTCTATGACGCTCTGGGGCATACCCTCGAGGGCAAGGTGGCGGTAAAGATCTCCACCGGCGAGCAGGGGAACCAGAACTATCTGCGCCCGGAGCTGATTGGGGATCTGGTGCAGTCCCTGGACGGAACCATCGTGGAGTGCAACACGGCCTATGACCGGGCAAGGGCCAGCACGGCGATGCACCTTCAGGTCGCGGAGGATCACGGCTTTACCGCAATTGCGGATGTGGACATTATGGATGCGGACGGCTCCATCGAAATTCCCGTAGAGGGCGGCACCTATCTTACCGAGGACATTGTGGGAAGCCACCTGACCAACTATGATTCCATGCTGGCCCTTTCCCACTTCAAGGGCCATCCCATGGGCGGGTTCGGCGGCGCACTGAAGAACATCTCCATCGGCGTTGCCTCCCGGAGCGGCAAGAGCTGGATCCACAGTGCGGGAACCGCCAAGGAGGGGATGCAGATGTGGCCGCAGAATCCTTTCCTCCGTTCCATGGCCGAGGCGGCCTGGGCGGTGGATCATCACTTTGGGGAGCAGATCTCCTATGTGAATGTGTTGAACAATATCTCTGTGGACTGCGACTGCGTGGCGGAAGCGGCAGATCCGTCGATGGCCGATATTGGGATCATGGCTTCCCTCGATCCGGTGGCTATTGATTCCGCCAGCGTGGATATGATCTATGACGCCCATGACGGCCATGAACTGGTGGAGCGGATCGAGTCCATGAACGGGCTCCTGATTTTGGAGCACGGGGAGAAAATGGGGATCGGCAGCCAGAATTACCGTCTGGTCAACCTGGACGAATAAATGGGTGCAGAAATCATTCGGTTGGTCCGCAGGGAACTCATCTACCTTGCCTATTATTTTGAGATCCAGTTAGGGCAGATCCTGCCCTACTGGGTCCTGGGCATCATCATCGGGTCGGTGGTGTCGGTCTTCGGAAAGCAAAAGATCCACCGGCTTTTCCTGTCCATGCAGAAGCACCGGCTGGGCATCGCTTCCCCCCTATGTATGTACGGGACGATCCCCATCGCGGCTTCCTTCTCGGAACAGGGGATGGCTGACGACTGGCTGGCGGCTTTTATGATGAGTTCTATTCTTCTGAACCCCCAGCTGATGATCTACACCTCCGCGTTGGGGGAGGCCGCCTTTTGGGTCCGGTTCGTCTCCAGCTTTCTGTGCGGATGCTGTGCGGGGGTGCTGATCCGAATTTTTTACAAGGATAAAAAGTTTTTCAATTTTGAAGGCTTTGGCTCCGGCGGCAACAGGGATACCGACCCAAACCCGCTTCTGCGGCTGCTGAAAAACATGGGGCGGAATGTAAAGCGGACGGGGCCCTATTTCCTGCTGGGCATCCTGCTGGCCTCCCTCTTTCAGATCCATGTGCCGTCGGAAGCCTTTGCGGACCTCTTCTCCGCCGACCGGCGCTTCGGCATTTTCATGGCGGCCACCATCGGGGTCCCCATGTATGCCTGTGGCGGAGGAACCATTCCGCTTTTGCGTCAATGGCTTCTGTCTGGAATGAGTATGGGGGCCGCCGCTGCCTTTATGATCACCGGACCGGCCACCAAGATCACAAATCTGGGCGCCATGAAAACGGTTTTGGGGCTCCGACGGTTTTTACTGTATCTGGGATTCTCTATGCTGTTCGCTTTTGTTTGTGGACTGGCCGTTGATCAGGCGGGCATTTGAATCCCGCCATCACAAGCTCAAAAGGGGCAGGAAAAAGGAGGTGGAAAATTGACGGATAGGGCGGAAAAAGCATTGGAGCTGCGTTCCAAAAGGTATAACTGTTGTCAGGCGGTGGTCTGCGCCTTTGCCGACACGGTGGGCGTAGACGAACAGATCCTTTTCAAAGCCGCCGAGGGCTTTGGCGCTGGCATGGGCGGGCAGCGGTGCGTCTGTGGCGCCATTGCGGGCGCTGTTATGATCAGCGGGCTGCTGCAAAGCTCTGGACAGGCTGGAGATATGGATTCTCTGCTTCGCTCCCTGGAATGCTCCCGGCAGCTTACAGAGAGCTTTGAGCGGCAAAATATGTCTTTGATCTGTAAGGATCTGAGATCCCCCGATGCGGGAAAAACACAAGCCATCTGCAACGGATATGTTGCGGATGCTGTAAAATTAGTGGAAGATATTATTTTGAATCCCAAAAAGGAGGGCTCCAACGATGCCTGAATACTTGGATCGCATCAATTCCCCGGCAGACCTGAAAAAACTATCGCCGGAGCAGCTTCCTGATCTGGCGGCGGAGATCCGGGAGACGCTGCTGATCCGTCTGATGACCACCGGCGGTCATGCCGGCCCCAACCTGGGCATGGTGGAGGCCACCATCGCCCTGCACTATGTATTCGATTCCCCCAAGGATCAATTCGTTTTTGATGTTTCCCACCAGTGTTATGTCCATAAGATGCTCACCGGGCGCCGGGACGGCTTTACCGATCCGGCGCGGTACGGGGCCTACTCTGGCTACACCAACCCGAAAGAGAGCGAACACGACATATTTACTGTGGGCCACACCGCTACCGCCATCAGCCTGGCTACCGGTCTGGCGATGGCCCGTGACCTGAAGGGCGAAAGCAACAATGTGGTGGCTATCGTGGGCGATGGCTCCATGTCCGGTGGTGAAGCCTTTGAAGGATTGAACAACGCCTCTATGCTTGGCAGCAACTTCATCCTCCTGTTCAACGACAACGGCATTGCCATCGCCCCTAACCATGGCGGGATGTACCGGAATTTTTCCCGGCTGCGAGAAACAAACGGTTTGGAGGAATGTAATTTCTTCCGATCCTTTGGCATGGATTACCTCTATGTTCCCAATGGAAACGATGTTCTGGCGCTGGTGGAGGCTTTCCGGGCGGTGAAAGACACAAAGCTTCCCGTGGTGGTCCATATCCACACCGAGAAAGGCAAGGGCCTCCCCTGGAACAAGGAGAATATGGAGGGGACCCACTTTGTTATGCCCGGCCTCGCCCCCCTGGATGACTTTATGAGCCAGTATCCCAGCTGCGGCGCGATGATGGCGGAGCATCTGCTGGAAAAGATCAAGGCCGATCCCACCATCATGGTTCTCTCCCCCGCCACGCCGGGACAATCTATGCTCCTGCCGGAGTTTCGGGAAAAGGCGGGGAAGCAGTTCCTGGATGTGGGCATCGCGGAGCAGCACGCGGTAGCGGTAGCCGCCGGACTTGCCAGCAGCGGGGCCAAACCGGTGCTGTGTATCGTGGCTTCCTTTATGCAGCGGGCCTTTGACCAGCTGCTGCTGAATCTGTCTCTGGACAAAAGCCCGGCGATCATTTTGGTGTCCAACGCCACCATCAACCCTGGAGACGCCACCCACTGCGGCATCTACGACATCGCCATGACCAGCCCCATCCCCAACCTTATCTGCCTGGCTCCTGCCACCGTAGAAGAGTACCTTGCGATGTTTGACTGGGCGCTGGAACAGGTCGAGGCCCCGGTGATGATCCGGGAGCCCGGTATGCTCATCTCCGCCGGGCGAAACATTGCCTTTACCGACGCCGATGTGGGCAAGTATGAGATCACCGAGCGGGGCTCGAAAGTGGCTCTGTTAGGTCTGGGCAATTTTTATCACCGAGCCGCCCAGGTCAAAGCGTTGTTAAAGGAAAAGGCCGGCGTTGACGCAACACTCATCAACCCCCGGACCTGGTCCGCTTTGGATGAAGGAACGCTGGAAAAACTGAAGGCGGCGCATACCGTGGTGGTGACTTTGGAGGACGGTGTTGTTACCGGCGGCTTTGGTCAGAGGGTCGCCAGCTTCTACGGACCATCTGCCATGAAGGTATTGAACTACGGCGCGGCCAAGGAGTTCCGGGATCGGGTGCCCGTCGAAGAGCAGTACCTGCGGGACCGTCTGACCCCGGAACAGATCACGGAAGATATTTTATGCTGCCTCCAATAAGCGCCTGTTTGTCCAAAGATAAGGGACCCTTGTTGTATGATAAAATTTGTCCATCCCGGATAGGCGAACGCAGGGGTGCGAGGCGGTGTGGAATCGGAAAACCACCTGAAATTAGCCAGTCAAAAAGGAGCGTGAAAAAATGAAGCGGCTGCTTGCCTTATTTCTTGCCCTCTTCTTGTTGGGAGGATTGACCGCCTGCGGGAGCCAAAGCTATCCGGAAACCGAGACGACCAACGGAAGCGCAGGCTCCCCGGCGGTCGAAGCGCCGGAGGAGAGCGGAATGGCTGAGCCTGGCCCCTCTTTTGCAGCGCAGGCCCAACCGGAGGAACCGGTCTATCCAGACCCGGCGGAGGAGCTGCCCTCCACCCAGGATTACATTCATCAGGTGGTACGGGAGCATGTCGATCAGATCGAACAGCCGGGCATGACCGAATTTGAAAAGGTGAAGGCCGCTACCGACTATTTGATCGCGCTGGGCTACTATTGTCAATCACCGGCCCTGGATGTTTGGCGCTGGCGCACCGCCGGGGATACCATGCCCACCTACGAGGAAATGCGGGCGCTCAGTATGCTGCTTTTCGGGGCAGAGACCTGCGAAGGGTACACCTCGGCTTTGAATCTGCTGTTGGAGGAGATGGGGATCGAGACCCGGTACATGACCGGGATGACCTACAGCGTCCGGGGAGATCTGGTCTACCACTCCTGGAGCCAGGTCAAGGTGGACGGGGTCTGGTATCATTTGGACAGCGACCTGACGGACAACATCGCCAGGGACGGAGTGGTGAACTACCGCTATTTTCTCAAGGGCGACGCCACTATGAGCGCCTCCCACTTCTGGGGGCAGAGGCTCATCGACTCGGGGCGGCTGGAGCCGAAGCAGGTGGAGGAGGTACGCACCAACTATATGGGGGAAAATTGCCCACAGGACTATCCCACCCCGGCAGCGGCGATTATCGCAGTCACACCAAAACCAGACATTAACGCCATCCGGGAAGAACTGAACAAGGAATTGGCCGCCTATGAAGAGCGGTACGGCAAGCTGGAATACATGGAACTGGATATTCTGCCGCCGGTGTTCATCCGCGGACATGGATTTTCAGAGGATGAGCCCCTCAGACAATGGGCAGCGGATTACCAGGCGCTGCACTGTCTGATCCCCCCGCCGGGGCAGGAGATCATAACCGGGGACCCCTTTGAAGATTGGGACGCAGAGTCCGGTTTTCCAAAGTAGCGCCGGGATAGGATCATCGTGTTATCCGTCTTGGCGGGAGTCGCAAAGTCGGTTTATAACGATCCGGGTGAAGGGTAAAACAAAGTGAATATGAATAAGACAGCAAAAAATCTTGTATTGGCCGCCATGTTTCTGGCGATTGGAATGCTTTTACCTATTTTTACAGGACAGATCAAGCAGATCGGGAATATGCTCCTCCCTATGCACCTGCCGGTCTTTTTGTGCAGTTTGATCTGTGGATGGCAGTATGGAGCAGCGGTCGGCTTGGTTTTGCCCTTGCTGCGTTCCGTTCTATTTGGTATGCCGCCCTTATTTCCGACTGCCATTGCGATGGCGTTTGAATTGGCTTCTTACGGGCTGGTGGCGGGGTTGCTCTATGGACATTCGCGCTGGCAGTGCATCTTTGCTCTTTATCGTTCCCTGATCACAGCCATGATTGCAGGCCGGATCGTTTGGGGAGCAGCACAGATCGTATTGCTTGGCTTGAGCGGAAGCACCTTTACATGGCAGATGTTTATGGCCGGAGCATTACTGAACGCCATTCCCGGAATCATCGTTCAACTGATTTTGATTCCTGTTATTATGCAGACACTCAATAAAACTGGCCTGGTTCCGTTTAAGAAAATGAAAGCGAAAGAATCTGTGGCTTCATTTTAGAACTAAAAACGGAGCGTATAAACGGCAGGATTGTATCATGTTTTCTTTGTGATCGCGGCAAGACGATTGGTACATATTTTTTAGATTATTTGTCTCCGCAAAACAGGGATGCCGAATACGAGGTAAGTATATCTTATCGAAAGGTCAATCTACCTTGTGCGGATTGGCCTTTCGACATTACATTAGCGAAAACCATACTGATAAGGAAGATTGCTTTCGGATACAGCGCAGTTTGAATAAAAAACAGTTTAGATCAAAATGTAGAAGGGAGGAAAAGTTTTACGGAGATGTTGCGAACCCATTTGCGAAAAGCGCGTGAAGCCAGAAAACTCTCTCAAAGTGTCTTAGGCCGCCTTGCTGGCTGCGGTCAGGAAAAAATCAGTGCCTATGAAACCGGCAAAAGCCGGCCTCAATACCAAACGCTGATCCACTTGGCGGATGCTTTGCAGGTCTCCACAGACTACCTCCTTGGCCGGACAGACGAGATGGAGCCGATAATCACTCTTGAAGATGTACTGGAAGAAGATGAAGTAGAGCTAATTCTCAAATACCGGTCTTTGCCCAAAGAAAAGAAAATCAAGCTGTCCGGCATCGCCATCGGCCTAAGCGAATAAGAAAAAGGCAGGGAAGAAAGAGCGTTCTGCTCCTTCTTCCCTGCCTTTTGGCTGTCAGCCAAATCTTTTCAGACCAAATCTCTAAACACAAGACGGTTGGCGCAGCTCTCGATGGTATCCCGCACATCCTCCATGTAGCGGGTCTCCAGCTTCTGCCACTCCCGGTAAATATCCGCCAGAGGACAGGGAGAATCCAACAGGGCGCTGCCCTGCTCCACCGTAACATCCCGTTCCTCCAGCGCCATGAGAATATCCTCTCGGACACTGTACTCATAGGCGTGGTCTAAAATCTCCATGGGCGACAAGCCCAAAAGCCAGTCTCGGTAGGTATCCTGCTCCGCTTTCATCTTCCGGTACAAAATCGTAGTGAGTTCTTCCGCTGTCATATCATCAATACCTCCTTAAATCCTGCCGGAAAGCAGCCGCTCGGCCACCTGCTGGCCGCCCAGCTCGCTGATCCGGTAGATCTCATCGCAGAAGGGCGCCAGGGTAAACTTCATCCCAGGGGTGGCCTGGTCCATCAGGATGCCGGTGATGGTGAATCCCATCGCCGCCTTTTTCTTCTGAAGCTCCCGGACAAAGGGCTCGGACACCCTGCATTCCCCATCGGTGATGAATACCACATCCGCCTGCCGGAACTCCCCGGTCTCCATGAGCCGGAAAGCCTCCCGCAAGGAGGTCTCGTAGTCGGTGCCGCCGTCCAGGAAGGTGGAGGCGGAGGTCAACACATCCTCCGGGGCATACTGGCCGGGACGAAAAATATCTGTCCTGAAATCATCTTCATCGGAGAAGTGGATAAGGGCAAAATTCCGCCGATGGAATCCGGTAACATCCAGCAGGGCATAGGCCACAGCCTTGCCCCAGGCGGCGTTGTCCCCGCCATGCTGCATGGTGGAGCCAGATTCATCCAGACAGACGATCTTATCCCCCTGGCCCTTGCAGACCTTTTCCCGTCGCTGGTGCTGGAGCAGCGCCCTTCGCTGGTATTTCCGCAGAAAGAGGGGGATGGTCTCCGGGGCGGCCAGCGGCCCGAACTCGGAGGAAAGCACGCTCCGCAGCCGGTTGCCCAGCTCCAGGCCGTATTTTTCGCCCCTGCCGTAGACGGTGGCGTTTTTGCGCTTCATTCGCATCATCTCCCGCAGGCGGCCCAGGTATTGGGAAATCTTCACCAGCTGTTCGTTCTGCCGGACCTTTTGGAGCAGCTGCCCGTTGAGGGCATCCGGCCGCATATTTCCGGGGTCGGTCCCCCAGGACAAAAGAATCTGGGCCGTTTCCTCTGCTTTCTCCATAGCGGCCTGTTCAGCGGCGGACAGCACAGCCTCCACCTGTTCCTGGTGATGGAGAAGGTTGTCCTCCACCATCTTCTCCAAAGCGGCCAGCTGCCGCACCTTGCTTTCGGCCCGGTTTGCCAGCCGGAGAATTTTTTTCTCCAGCTTGGAGTCCGGTTGGGAGGGGTCGTGGCGATCCAAGAGCTGTCGTAGCTGTTCCAGCCGTTCCTCCTGTTTGACAGTCTCCTTTTCCAGCACCGAAAGGCTCTGCTTCGGCCCGTTGGCGGCGTCCATCAGCCGGTCCAGGTTTTCGCAGGCCTGGCGCATGAACTCCTCCGCCGCATCGTAAGCGGGCAGCTCGTTTCCCTCGCAGACGGCCCTCATGGCTGGGTAGACGGGGGACTGCATCAGCTGGCGCAGGATAGGACGGTGGAACTTTTTTGCCATGGGGGAAAGCTGCTCCTCCGGTTTCTCCCGAACATTCATGCTGAACAGGCTTTGGAACACATCACGGGAAAGGCCCCCGATACCGGGCAGCTTCCCCTGAGCCTGCTTTTCCAGCTTGCTCAACATATCGTCCCTGCCCTCTCGGACCTCCCGGTAAATTTCGTCCTCGATCCTCCTGGAGTAGAGGGTCCGGTTCTCCTTCCCGAACACCGTTTTCAGGCGGTCGCAAAAGAAGGCCGATTTCATCAGCCTGCCGAAATCAATAAAAGCGTCTCTCATAAGTTGTCCTTTCCGGCGTCCAAAATGGGGAGAGCCGAAGCCCTCCCCGTGGTAACGCCACAGTTTATTTTTTAGAACGGCAGGTCTCCGGTCTCCTCTACTTCCTCGAAGGAAGAGGAAAAGCTGGATACCAGACCATCAAAGCCCGCAAAAGCGGCACTGAAGTCGGCGGCGGCCGGTGCAGCTGCGGGAGCCGCGGCCGGGGCTTGTGCCGGGGCCGCAGGCTGGGGCAGATAAGAGGGCCTTTCCGCTGTCCCGTCTGCCGGGACGGTTTCGATGGGGGCAAAGCCCACCCGTTCGGCCAGGATACGCACCCCCTCATGCTTGCTGCCATTTTTGTCCGTCCAGGGGGCGGCCTGCAAGCTGCCGGTGACTTCGATGAGCTTTCCCTTCTGGAAGTTGTTGGCGATAAACTCCGCCGTGGAACGCCACGCCTCCACATTAAAGAAGTCGGCCTTTTTCTCCTTGCCCTTGCCGGCGTACCGGTCACAGGCGATGCGAATGCCCACATGGAATACCCCCGCCGGGGTCTGGCGCAGCTCCGGGTCTTTGGTGAGCCTGCCGGTGATCACGATTGCGTTTGCCATTTATGGTTCCTCCTGTTCTTTTAGGGCGGGATTTTCCCTGCCCTGCTTGTCGTAGATATTCCAGAGGATGTGCCGGAGCGTTTCCCGCCAATCCCGCCGTTCGTACCGAAACCAACGGCAAAGGGTCAAAAGAGGATGGGGAAACCGGTTCAGATACAGCAGATGCTCCTCATTCCAATCCCCGATACCGGAAAGCCGGCGGTAGAGGGTCTCACAGACAGCGATCTCTTCTGACCTGGCAAGAAACGCCTGGGGCGTAAGCCCGGAAATCCTCTGACGAAAGGTGGCGTAGTCCAAGTCCAGCTTGTCCCGAAGCCCCTGTGGAAGATCATTTCTGCCCATTTGCAGACCACCTTCCCAGCCCCTTGCGAAAGCCCGCAAGGAAATTCTCTGCCAGCTTGCCGAGGAAAACGGCCAGTCCACCCAGCAGCCACAGGCCAATGAGAACCTGCGCCACCCTGGAGCGCAGCAGGCAGAGCAGCAGGATAACCAGGGTGATGCCGATGAGTACCGAAAGCAGCTTGTGTTTCATAACTTAGTCCTTTCCTTTAATTCTGGTTGCCGGGGCCCATCAGGGCCTCCAGCTCGTTCAGTGGGATGTAGGTGAGATTGGTGGCGGCGTGGGCCTTCTGGCTGGCCTTTTCCAGTTCCTCCAGCAGCCCGTCCACCTGGGCAGTTTCGGTGTCGTTCTGGGCGTAGGCCCGCAGAGCGGTGATCTTGCGGTAAAGCTCCACCGCCTCGGTGCGGAACCGCTGGAGCGCCCGCACCACATCCCCGTCCGGGGTCTGCTCAAACCGGGCCACAGTATCCACCACCGCCTTGCGGATCTCAGAGATCTTCCCGCCCAGGGGATTCTCGCAGAGGCGGGTCAGCACCTGGCTGATCTTGGGCAGCTCCTCCGGGCTGGTCCATAGGTAGTTGCGGAGGATGATCAGGTCTGTCCCGATTACCTCATCCCTGCCGCAGAGCCAGGCGTGGGCCTGGACGATGGGGTAATAGCCGAAATATTTCCGGTCGGAGACATGGACTCCCTGCCGGCGCAGTTCCATGAGGATGTCGTCCATCAGCTCATTCACCGCAGCCGGGACACGCACCGAGGAAACCTCCTTCTGCATTTCACAGAGTTCCTCCAGGGTGATGGTGGGCCCGGTAAGAGGGGCCTCCTTGTCCTCGGCCTGCTTTTTGACCAGCATCGCCAGCCGGGTATTCCGGTCCTCTATGTACTTGACATAGAGCTTCAGCTCCAGCCGGTCGTAGAGGGGCCGGAGGATGGACTCAGCGGGGTCGTTGAAATTGGGAATTTCATTGGACGCCGTGAAGAAGGAGATGGTGGGAATGTCCACCGTCACCCCCTCGTTGGTGTACCGCCGCTCGTTGAGGGCGGTGAGCAGGGAGTTTAAGACCCCATCGCCAGCCTTAAACAGCTCGTCAATGAAGACAATATGGCTCTCTGGGATCTTCCCCTTAGTCTTGATATGGGGGTCGTTGCCGTGAAGCTCCGCCAGGGCCTTTCGGTAGTCCTGGGTAAGCTGTGCCATTTCCCCCACCTGCCGGAGCCGTTCCGGGGCGGGGTCGTTGGCTAGGTTTTGCCGGGCATCAGACAACCCCTTTCGCAGGGACTGATAAACGCTGTCCTGCTCCAGAACCTCCTCGGAGACATTTCCGGGGATGAGGCTCCCCAGGTCCAGGCGGCCAAAAAGCTGCTCCTCGTCACTCTGCTTGGAGATGAGCCGCTCAAACTGCTTCGCCCCCAGGATGCGGCGGCGGAACCGGTTGATGGCGTAGCTTTTGGCCGCGCCGGTATCCCCCAGGATAAAGAGGTTTTTCCTGGTGAGCAGACAAACGGCGATCATGTTGATAAGCTCCCGGCGTTCGGCCACTTCCTCATTGACAGCACTGATAACAGCGATCATTTTTTCCTTCAGCATTTTCCATTCCTCCTAACATACCAGCCCATGACATCACAGATCTTCCGGCTCTCCTCGATGGCGGCGGCGTCAGACCTGTCCAGGTCCGTCTCCTCGGCCAAGCGGGTAATCAGCAGCGCGGCGATGCGGTAAAGGCCGGTGTTACTTTCCTCCTCCGAGCCTGCCAGCAGGCAGTCTACAAACCGGTTATAGTTTTCCGGCTGGCTGGCCATAGAACCGGCGAATTTCTTCAGTTCCATGGCAAGGTTCCCGGCGGAGATAGTACGCTCCGCCCGCTGGGGTCTCAAAACTCTTGTTGTCTCGCGCATATTACGCAGCCTCCTTTTTCATTTCCTCGTTGCAGATCTCAATGACCTCCTGGCACTGGGCCATGGTAAACTGGGCGATATGGGTGCGGTAGTCGGGAAGCTTCATCTTTTTTGCCAGCCAGTGGTAGGCTTCGCTCCGTTTTAGCCCCTTTTTTCTCCACAGGGGGTCAAAAGCGTTGTGGGCTTCCCGGCGCTTGCTTCTCAGGGCGGCGTTGGCCAGCGTCCCAAGGGGCTTTTTTGTCCCATCGTGGACGCCCACATAGGCCCCGCAGTTGGTGCAGTAGTAGATGTTCCCATAGCTTTTGCCGTGGTAGACGATAGCGGAATCGGTGAAGATCACCTTGCCGCCGCAGTAATCGCAGATAGTGGGGATTTTCATAGAGATGACCTCCTTCTTATGCCGCAAGCTGTACCCGCAGCTTTTTCCTTGTCCGGTAGAGGCAGTTATCTACCGTCTTGGGGTCCATGCCGGAACGCTCCGCGATCTCAGCGTAGGTATGGCCGAAGGAGCGCAGGCGCAGCACATTCCCCTGGCGGACAGTGACCAGCTTTTTGGTTTTGTCCCACAGCTCGCTGAACTCCGCAGCTTCATAAGCCTCCCCGGATACCGAGGCATCGGAGAGAAAGCGCAGGGCCGCCTCATAGGCGGAGCTGTCCTGGTTTATCCGGGAGCGGCGGCGGGCCTCCTTTCGGATAAGCCCCAGCAGCTCCCAGCGCATGGCGTTGACCGCCACGGTGGTGAAGCTGTATCTCCGTAGCTCCGGGCGTTCATCGTACTGCTGGACCGCCCGCATATACCCGTCCAGGGCGGCATCGTAAATATCCTCCTTCTCCAAAAAGGAAAAGGGGACTTCTTCGGAAGAACGACAGGCGTTCTTCTGGTTTACCCAGCGGAAGGAGAGGAACCATTTCAGGAGGCTGTAATGCTCCTCCATGAAGCTGCTTTGCTCCGGAGTAAAGGGGTGCAGGGTGGTATTGGTTCTTTCACTCATGACATTTTCCTCCTATGCGGCTTTGGCCGCGGTCTTTTTGGTTTTGGCGGTCTTTTTCTTGGCGGAAGCCTTTTCCTTCTGCTCCTGCTCTACTTTCGCCTTTTCCACGCGCTTGACCGGCCGTCTGGGGACCAGCATATACTTCTCGCTCCCGTTGGCGGCAATCAGCACGCCGTCCTGGGAGACAGACAACGCCAGCATCCCCTCCATGAGGCGGATGCCCTGGAGAAAATCGGACGCCTTGTAATAGAAACCGGTGTCCCCCGGCATGGCGTTCAGCACCCCTGCCTCCAGCCAGGTGCTGGAGTTGACCCCGTTGGGGCCATCGCAGGAGAGAAAGAGCTTTTTGTCCAGGGAGAAGCGCAGCTGAAGGCTACTGTATCCATCGGTGGCAGCGGTGACCATCTCCACCGCCTGGCGGAGGGCCTTGGCTTCCACCAGCGCCCGGTATTTCCCCGGCGTGGCCAGAAGTCCGTCCACATCCAGATAGGGGATCTCCACGATCCGGGAGGTGAAGTACAGGCCCGGCCGGAAGAAAACGGCGCTGTGGTCCTGTATCCCCAGGTAGACGGTCTCCTTATCCTCCACCAGCCCCGCTAATACACGAAGGGACTTGGCGGGGAGCAGAAGCTCCAGAGCGCCGCCGCTTTCCGCCTTTTCCCTTGTTTCCACAAGGCGGCTGCCATCGCAGGCAACAGCCTGGACGGAATTGGGGGCGATCTCCAGGCGGACGCATTCCATCTGCTTCTGTTCGCTTTTCTTGGCGGCGGCAAAGGTGGTGGATCGCTCCAGAGAGGGCAGGCCGGTGAGCCGCACCAGGGTATCCGGCACCGGTATCTTCACGCTGGTGAGGATGTCCGGCTTCAAGGTCCCAACGGTGTATTCGGTGTCCCGGCATTTTAGGCGGAGCAGCCCGTTTTTTAGGGACTCCACCGAAACGCGGTCTCCGCTGGTCAGGCCCAGCATACCGGTGAGCAGCTGGGCGTTGATGATGGCGGAGCCACCGGCCTCCACATCCGCCTGAACCTCGCAGCGGATGGCGATCATCAGGTCGGCCCCGAAAAAGGATACCTGCCCGGTGTTTTCATCGGCTTCCACCAGGACACCGGTGAGTTCGGCGATGGGGGAGTTTTCGGGAGCCGCCTGGGCCGCCTTACGGGCGGCGGAGAGGGCTTGTTTTCTATCAATATGGAATTTCATAGATGCCTCCTTTTGGTGTTAAGCAGAAATCTGCTCGAAGAAAGAGAGTTGGTTTTCGTCTGTTTCGGCAGGGGCCTTTTTCCTCCGGCGTGCCAGCTGGCTGTAAGTGATGAAGGTAAGGGGCTGGGTAGGCTCCGTCGGCTGTTCGGCCACCGGGAGCAGGACCACTGACTTGGGAATCGGCTTCTCCGGGGGCGGCAGTTGCCGCACCTCGCCTTGTGGGTGCAGAAAGGCCATCTTCTTAAAGACAGCGCCGATATCCTCTACCTCGCTCTTGATCCCCAAAGCCAGCTCCTTGGCCAGCTGGGAGGTCATATCCTGGCAGTTGGACATGGCGGCAAGGCCCTCATCGGTGATGTTCCCCTCGATGATACCGGCCACCGCCAGCTTGGAGGCCATGAGCTGCATGGCCCGCTCCTGGATGGTGTGCTTGTAGTAGAAGAAGTACACTTCCACTCTGGGGGCGGTCTGGTTGATCCGCCAGCTGCGGCGGGAGGCTTGGCGCAGGGTGAACAGGTTGTACCCCATGTTATAGAAGATGAGGGTGGTAAAGGCATTGGCGTCCAGCCCCGTCTCAATAAGGGAGGGGTTGCAGATGAGGACCTCCAGGCCGTTTGCCAGCTGCTTTTCGATCCACCGCTCCCGCTTGATGGGCTCAATGTTCGCAGGCAGCACGGCGGCGCGGCAGCCCCGTTGGGTCAAAAGCCCCAAGAGCTTTTGCTGGGTGTCGATCCGCACCCAGCTGGTGTAGATCAGTACCTTTTCCCCCTTCTCCACCTTCTGCCGGACCAGCTCCAGGACTTTCATATCCTTCTGGTGCAGTTCCTCCGGCTGGGCGGTGTCCATGGGAATCACCAGCGGCCTGCCATCGTAGTCCAGCACCGGCGGGATGCCGTAGGGTTGGTCGGGGTAGACCGTGAGGGTGTTGAGATAGGCAGAAAGGAGCTTCCTGGCGGTTTTCCGGTCCGAGCGCATCAGGCTTTGGAAGGCTTCGGTGAGGCGTTTATACTCCCGCTCCACCTCCGGGCGCATGGCAAGCCCGATGGGAATTTCCTCGTATTCGGGTAGGTCCTTCCCCATATCCATCAGGGAGAGAAAGGCCGTGTTTTCCAGGAGAAAACGGGAGTAGACCAGAGGGGAGACCCCCGGCAGCATCCGTTCCCCTTTTTTCGTGCGGGAGGCCCTGCGGTTGGCGTTGTACTTCGCCTCCTTGGCCTCGAAGGTGCTTTCCACCACGCCGTACTCATAGCAAAAATGCTTGGGAGCAGCATACGCCTGACCGTCCGCCACCATCTCCGCCGGGGCCAGCCGGAACAAGAGGTGGAAGATGCCGGAGGCATAGCCGTTGATAAGGGTGGCGGTCATACCCACCACCTTTTTTGCCGTCCCCGCGATCTCCGCCATAGCGTCCCCCTGGCCGCTGTCCTGGGCATACTGGTGAAGTTCATCCGCAAGGAGGGAGTCGATCTTTCCCTTCATCTTCCGTCTGATGAAGGAGCTGATGGGGAATCGCCGGCAGCCATAGGAGGGATTGTCGAACCTTTCCGGGTTTTGGGAAAGCTCCCGCAGCGAATCCAGTACCTGGGGCGACCGGGTCTTGTTCTGGTAGGTCCAGAGGAAATCCCGATGGACAAAACCGAAGCCGCCGATTTTTGCCCATTCGTGAAAACGGGAAGATGGGGCAGCAGCACAAAGAAACTGTTCTGGTTTGCAGAAGGGCTCCCACAGAACGCCGCCGCACTCTTTGCACTTGTGGTTTTTGCTGTTCTCCCGCAGAAAAAAGGCCGGTTCGGCTGGGACATCATAATGAATCCTGCCTTCGCTGATCTCCTCCATAATAGGGTTATGGCAGTGTGGACAGAGGAAAGCCTTTTTTCGTCGGTTCCACTGGACAGCGGGGGCCCGCAGATACCCGTCCCTGGCCCGCTCTTTGGAGAGGATAGCGTAGGCGGTGCGGTCTCCCTTTTCGTAGGCCCGGTAGAGTTTTTTCAGGTCCCGGATGCTGGTGACGATGCCGGCAAAGGCGTCCGGGACTGTTTCCTCCACCTCCCGCACCCACTTTTCGGTGATGTGGGAGGGGCAGAGGACTACATTGAAGGTCTTTTTCTTTCCGACGGCCAGGTGGCTGGCGGTGAGAGCGGTGAGGCCGATCTTCGTTTTTCCCACACCACATTCCGCCACCAGCAGGGCGGGCTGGTGTTGATCCAGCCTTCGCTTCAGCCCTTCAGCTGCGGCAAGCTGGGCATCGTAGAGGGGGTATCCGGCCTTCCGGCGGATGTTGTCGTTGACGGTCAGGACGCTCTGGGAAAGCGCCTCCGATGCCGGGTCGAACAGGGGGACAAACTGCCCCTTGATCCGCTGGGCGATGTTGGCCCCGAATTTTTGCAGATACCCGGTGACCGTCTGAATGTCCTCGAAAGCGGCGGCGTTCTCCGGCGTGGAGCCGGGGATGGAGATGCTACCGCTTTTCAGCCCGTCCTCCACGACCTGGACGATGTTCCTGTCGTCCTTGGTGCAGGTGAGCTGCCAGGCGTCAAACCGCTTGGTGCGGCTGATGACCTCCAGCTTTCGCAGGATGCTCCGCTCTTGCAACTCCGCCAGCAGGTAGTCCCGGAAATCGGGGATGAGGAGGACGCCGATGCGCTTGTCGATCTCGCTGAACAGGCGGTCCCTGTCCCCCTGGGGGCAAAAGATGTAGCGTCTCAGCGGCGGGCCCTCCAGTTTCGTCTGCCCTTTCTGGGCTTTTTCCTGTGCCGCCGGTTCCGGTTCGCTGTCCCGCAGGAACAGGGTAGCCTCGGCGTAGATACCATCGTGGGTAAGCTGCCGCTGGTATTGCTTGGGAAGGGTGTCCAGCTTTAAGTCCGGCTCCACCTCCACAGTGCCGCCGCCATAGATGGCGTCCGCAAGCCCCCGCACCTTTTCCGGTTCCCCGCCAAAGCGGATGGCCGCCAGCTGGGGGCCATTGTCTCCGGCCGGGTCGTACACGATGGTATCCGCATAGCAGTCGAGCCGAATGCCTCCTTTCTTGTCCTCGTAGGTCACTTTCCAAAGTTGTGGCTGGCTCATTTACAATGGTCTTCCTCCTTTTTCTTAAATTCAAACAAGAAAAGACCACAGCCAGGCCCTTGCGGGTTGGCTATGGTCTTTCTGTTAGGTGTATTCAGGTTTGGTGGACAGGTTACGGCGGGGCGCACTGGCCCCTGGGGTCTTTCGCTCCTACCTTGGGCGGTCTTTGGGGCCGCGCCACACTCCTACCTAAAATACAGGTCTATTTTAGCACGAGGAGGAGGGGGTTTACACTTGCACTTTTCAGAGAATGAGAGGAACAGATGCTATTTCTGTATTATGCCTTCCGGTTATATCAATTCATCAAGGATAGGTATTTGACCTACCACGCTGTCGGGTGATAAAATTAAGAAAACACATTGGGAGGGTTTTCCATAAAAATAGAGGATATGGGGATTTTTACCGCCTATGGCAAGGAAAACAAATCGGAGGAGCTTCTTTCACAGCTGCGGGAAGCTGGGCGAAAGCTGAAATGATGGGGGAAATAAGATGGAATACAGGACCTTGCCCCACGGCGGGGAAAAAATCAGCGTTATCGGCTTAGGAGCAGGCAGCCTGCCGGAAGATGTGGAGCAGGCCACAAAAATTTTAGACACCGCCATCCAAAACGGTATCAATTTCTTTGACCTGGCGCCGTCCATTCAGGCGCCCTTCTATGCTTATGCCCAGGCTTTTGCCGGGCGCAGGGACCGGATACTCACGCAGATGCACTTCGGCGCGGTGTATGCGGGCGGAAAATACGGCTGGACCAGAGAGCTGAAGGAAATCAAAGAGCAGTTTGCCTGGAATTTGCAGACAGTAGGCACCGACTATACCGATTTCGGCTTTATCCACTGCACCGATGACCAGGAGGATCTGGATAAGGTATTGGCTCCCGGCGGGCTGTGGGATTATATGAAGTTCCTGAAATCGGAGGGAAAAATCCGCCACCTGGGTTTTTCCTCCCATGAACCGGGTGTTGCCCGGCAACTCCTGGACACCGGGCTTATCGACCTGTTTATGTTCAGCATCAATCCGGCCTATGATTACCAGAAGGGCGAGTACAGCAAAGGCGAGGTAGCACAGCGCGCCCAACTCTACCGGGACTGCGAAAAAGAAGGGGTGGGTATCTCGGTGATGAAGCCCTTTGCAGGCGGACAGCTGCTGGATGAAAAGACCTCTTCATTTAAGCGCACCTTGACCCATACCCAGTGCATCCAGTATGCCCTGGACCGGCCCGCCGTGATGACGGTTCTGCCGGGCGTCCGCAGCTTGGAGGACCTGCATACCGCTTTGGGATATGTCAGCGCTGCTCCTGAAGAACGGGACTATTCCATCATTGGGGAATTTACCCCAGCTACCGCGGAAGGGGGTTGTGTCTACTGCAACCACTGCCAGCCCTGTCCTATGGGGCTGAATGTGGGCCTTATCAATAAATATTACGATTTGGCGCTGGCCGGGGACGAGCTGGCAAAAGGGCACTATGACAAGCTGCCTCTCCATGCCGGTGACTGTGTGAAATGCGGGTACTGTGAAAGCCGCTGTCCTTTCCATGTAAAACAGGAAAGCCGTATGGATGAGATCGCAGCGTATTTTTCAAAATAAATATCGTCAGGAGGTTTTCCCTATGAATGCCAAAAAGCTGGGCTTCGGCCTGATGCGCCTGCCCACAAACGACCCCGCCAACGCCGGGGACATTGACATAGAACAGGTCAAAAAGATGGTAGACCTGTTTCTATCGAAGGGCTTTACCTACTTTGATACCGCCTGGATGTACTGCGGCTTTAACAGCGAAGCCACAGCCAAAACGGTTTTGGTGGATCGTTACCCCAGGGACAGCTTTACCCTGGCCACCAAGCTGCACAACGGCTTTTTCAATTCCCTGGAGGACCGGGACAAAATCCTCCGGGAGCAGCTCACCAAGACCGGCGCAAGCTATTTTGACTACTATATGCTCCACGGCATTGAGGAGGGCAGCTACCCCAAATACGAGCAGTTCGACTGCTTCCATTGGCTCAAGGAGAAAAAGGAGCAGGGGCTGATGAAAACCATCGGCATCTCCTTTCATGCCGGCCCGGAACTGCTGGATGAGATTCTGACAAAGTATCCGTTTATCGAGTTTGTCCAGCTTCAGATCAACTATCTGGATTGGGAAAGCCAATGGATCCAGTCCCGGCGTTGTTATGAAACTGCGGTGAAGCACGGCAAGCCCATCATCGTTATGGAGCCGGTGAAGGGCGGCACTCTGGCCAGGGTGCCCGCAGAGGTGGAGAATCTGTTTCGAGCGCACACGCCGGATGCCTCCCCCGCCTCCTGGGCCATCCGGTTCGCCACCAACCTGCCGGGGGTGATGATGGTGCTTTCCGGCATGAGCAGTCTGGCCCAGATGGAGGATAACCTCCGCTTCATGGAAAACTTCCGGCCGCTGACGGGGGAGGAAAAAGCCTTAACAACCAAGGCGGCGGAACTCATTAACGCCCAGATTGCCGTTCCCTGCACCGGCTGCTCCTACTGCACCGAAGGCTGCCCCCAGAAAATCGCTATCCCCCAGTATTTCTCCCTCTACAACGAGGATATGCGGGAGCATCTGGAGGAAAAGGGGTGGACGGTGAATTTTACAAACTACGAGAATTTGACGAAAAAATTCGGCAAGGCGGGGGACTGTATTGGCTGCGGCCGGTGTGAGGAGATGTGTCCCCAGCACCTGCCCATTATCCAACATCTGAAAGCGGTGTCCCAGCATTTTGGCGAGTAATATTCGTCAACATACAAGAGGCCCAGGTCCCCCTGTTATCGGGGGCCTGGGCCCTTTACTATGCTCCGCACAGCTCCCGCATCTTCTCCAGAAACTTCTGAGCGGGCTTAGAGAGCAGCTGGTACTTCTTCCAGATCATACTGGCCGTCACCTCGAAGGCAGGGTGCAGAGGGCGGAAACAGAGGTTCGTCCCCTCGGTGTTGATGAGCCGATCAAAGCAGATGGCGTACCCCAGCCCCTCCGCCACCAGCAGGGAGCCGTTATACAGCAAGGTGTAGGAGGCCACCACATTGAGTTTGGAGGGGTCCTCCGAAACGGCCTGTAGCGTCCGTCCCCCTTCCCGGCGCTCTTGGGCGGAGATGATGAGGGGCTTGTCCGCGAGGTCTTTCGGGTCTATGAACTCCTTTGCCGCCAGGGGGGAGTCCCGGCGCATCAGCACGCCGAAGGTGTCGGAAGAGGGCAGGCGGATGGATTCATATTTGGCGTGATCCACCGGAACGTACACCAGCCCAAAGTCGATGAGCCCCCGGTCCAGCTGCTCTAAAACAAAGACCGCGTTTCCACTGGAAATATGAAAGGAAATGTCCGGGTAGTGTTCCCGCAGCTGGAAAGCCGCCCGGCCCAGGAGGCGGTTTACATCCGATTCCCCCGCCCCGATGTAAACATCCCCGGAGACAGCCTCGTCGGAAAGGGCAATCTCATCCTCGGTCTTTTTCATCAGCTGGATGATCTCCTCCGCGCGTTTACGGAGGATCATCCCCTCCTCGGTGAGAGCGATGCCCTTGTTGCTCCGGGTAAACAGCTGCTTGCCCAGCTCATCCTCCAGGTCCTTTAACTGCCGGGAGAGGGTGGGTTGGGAGAGGTGCAGCGACTCCGCCGCCCCGGAAAGGCTCTGCTCCCTAGCCACCGCCAGAAAGTATTGCAATACACGAAATTCCATAAAATAGCACCTCCAATATTGGCAGTATAGCACAGATAACTATGTCTGTCAAACATAAACAAATATTTGAAATAAGTATTTGTTATCTTTATTTTCTCATGCTATCATAAAAGCCAGTAAAAGAGTTTTCCCGAAGGAGGAGCGCATCCCATGAAAAAAACAGTTTCCCTGCTCAGCCTGTTTTTGACTTTCTCTTTGCTTCTGACAGGCTGCGGTGTCGGGCAGACAACATCTCAGTCTTCCCCTCCGGCCAACAGCTCTTCCCGCAGCCAAGCAACATCCATCTCGAAAAATGAGGCTTCGGCGCCCCAGCCGGAGGCTCCCCCGGCAGACGCTATCTCCCCCACCGAGAAGATCGTAGAGTTAGAGCCTGGTCTTTCCGCTGTCCGGTATGACGGGGACTACGGCTTTGACGGTTTCCTGGAACAGGGCGGGGCCTCCTCCGACCGGGAGGTGGTGGGGTACCTGGCGGAAAATCTCATCGGGGAGCTGGGACTGGACTTTCTGGGGAACTTCTTTGGGTGCAGCACCATCACCGCCAACAGCCCTGCCGGCGGCGTCCTCTTTGGCCGCAACTTTGACTGGAACACCTGTCAGGCCATGGTGGTGGAGGCCCACCCGGAAAACGGCTACGCTTCCCTTTCCACCGTCAATATGGATTTCATCACCATGGGGGCAGGAGGCATGATGGACGCCGCTCTCAAGCTAGACCAGGTGCGGACCCTGGCCGCCCTCTACGCCCCGTTGGACGGGATGAACGAGAAGGGGCTGGCGGTGTCGGTGAACATGATCCAGGACAGCGCCTCCATCAGCCAGAACACCGGCAAGCCCGGTATCACCACGACTACCGCCGTCCGGCTGCTGCTGGACAAGGCCGCCACCGTGGACGAGGCGTTGGAGCTGCTCCGGCAGTACGATTTTCACGCCTCGATAGGGCTGGTGGTCCACCTGGCCCTGGCGGACAGTTCCGGCCGTAGCGTGGTGGTGGAGTATGTGGGGAACGAGATGAGCGTTGTGGAGACCCCGGTGGTGACCAACTTCTACCTCACCCCTGGGGAGAAGTATGGCACCGGCACCAGCCAGTCCCACACCCGGTACGAAATTTTGATTGGGCTGCTGTCGGAAAAGGACAGCTTTACCTCTGACGGCATTCGGGACGCCCTTTCCAGTGTCAGTAAGGGGAATTTCGGGGAGTTTGAGTCCACCGAGTGGAGCATCGTCTTTGACCTCACCGCCAAAACCGCCCGATACTACCACCGGGAAAATTACAAAAACAGTTGGCTTTTCGCCCTGTAAGGAGGACAGCGAAATGAATATCTCCCGCACCCTTTGGAACCTTTTGGGACTAAAGAGAAATGAAAGGCTTTCTCCCGCCAAGCTCCATACTTTACAGCAGAAGAAGCTGCGGCGGCTCCTCCATTACGCTTGGGAGCATTCCCCCTACTACCGGGAGAGCTTTGAACAGGCGGGCATCACAGAAGAAAAGTTGGACACTGCTCCCCCCTCCGCTTTCCCCACCATCGGCAAGGCGGCCCTTTTGGAACACTTTGACCGCCTGGTCACCTCCCCGGACCTCCGGCAGTCGGAGCTGCGCCGCTTTGACGCCCTGGAAACCACCGACCGCCGGCCCTTTTTGGGGAAATACCACCTGGTCCATTCCTCCGGCAGCACCGGGGAACCGGGATACTTTGTCTACGATGAAGCCGCCTGGGGGACGATGCTGCTGGGCATCCTCCGGGGGGCGCTGTGGGGGATGTCCATGCCCCAGATAGCAAAACTGCTGGCAGGGCGTCCCCGTATCCTCTATATCGCCGCCACCGATGGCCGCTACGGCGGGGCCATGGCGGTGGGAGACGGCGTGGACGGGGTGGGCGCCAGCCAGAGGTATCTGGACATCAAGACCCCTCTTTCCCAGTGGGTCCGGGAGGTGAAGGAATACCGCCCCAACTTTATCATCGGCTATCCCTCCGCCATCAAAATTTTGGTGGAACTGGCCCAGCGGGGGGAGGTCTCCTTGGAGGTGCTGCGGGTGGTCTCCTGCGGGGAACCCCTGGGGGCCAGCCTGCGGTCTTTTTTGGAGGACTCCCTCCATACCCAGGTCATCAACTTCTACGGGGCCAGCGAATCGTTGGCCCTGGGGGTGGAGGGGGACCCGGCAGAGGGGATGCTCCTCTTTGACGACCTGAACATCATCGAACAGGGGCCGGATGGCCTCTACCTCACCTGTCTGTATAACTTCGTCCAGCCCCTGATTCGGTATAAACTGACCGACCGCATCACCATCGAGAAGCCCTCCGGCCTCTGTCCCTTCTCCCGCGCGGTGGGCCTGCTGGGACGGAATGAGGATGTCCTCTGGTTCGAGGACGCGGAGGGCCTTCGGGAGTTTCTCCACCCTCTAGCCATCGAGGGCTTTTGTATCCCCGGACTGCTGGATTATCAGTTCCGCCAGACCGGCAGGGACAGCTTTGAAATACTGGCCGAGACCGCCTCTGCCGCCGGACGGGAAAGCATCGAAAGAGAGTTACGGAGGCAACTGGGGAGCATCCTGCTGGAAAAGGGCCTTTCTTACCTCACCTTTTCCATCCGCTTTGTGGAGGAGATACGCCCCGACCCGGCCACCGGCAAGAAACGGCTGGTCCTCACGCTGCCCCAGAGGGAGAGGAGAAATGTGGGATGAAGGAAATCATTTTAGAAGGCCGCAGCCTCTGCAAAGCCTTTCCCGGCGGCGGGGAGCTGTTCCGCGACTTGGATGTGTCCATTCACAGCGGAGATTTCACCGTCATCATGGGGCCGTCCGGTGCAGGCAAGTCCACGCTGCTCTATGCCCTCAGCGGGATGGACAGTATTTCCGGCGGGACCGTTTCTTACAAGGGCCAGCCGGTCACCGGCCTTTCGGAAGATAAAATGGCGGAGCTGCGGGCCAAGGAGTTTGGCTTTGTCTTTCAGCAGACCCACCTGGTCAGTAACCTCACCCTCTTGGAAAATGTGACGGTGGCGGGGTATCTTGCGGGGAAAGAACCGCCCAAAACCGTCCGGACCAGGGCGGAGCACCTTCTCCGGCAGATGGGGGTGGAGGGGGCCAAGGACCGGCTCCCGGCCCATGTTTCGGGCGGGGAGGCCCAGCGGGCAGCCATCGCTAGGGCGATGATCGGCGGCCCCGGCCTTCTCTTTGCCGATGAGCCCACCGGGGCGCTGAACCGCCAGAGCAGTCGGGAGGTGCTGGACCTCCTCACCGGGCTGAACCGAGAAAGGCAGACCATTCTGATGGTGACCCACGATATGGGGGCGGCGGTGCGGGGAAACCGCATCCTCTACCTGGAGGACGGAAAAATTCTGGATGAGTTGACGCTACTCCCCTACGAAAAGCCAGACAGAGAACGGGAAGAACGAGCCAGCCAGTGGCTTTCCTCTCTGCGGTGGTGAAGGGGTGCAGCATATGGAATTTTGGATCGTATTGCGGGCCAATCTCCGGCGGCACCGGGGTGGGCTTGCCGGGTTATTTCTGCTGATTTTCCTGGTCTCCCTGTCGCTGGCCACCGTGTTGACGGTGTGGCACAATTCCGGCAGCTACTTAGCGGCGGAGTTGGACCGGGCCGGATATGGGGATGTCACCGCCTGGGTGGCAAACGCCCCGGACAGTCTCCCATCGGAAATCGTCGCCCTGGATGTGGTAGAACGGGCGGAGGAACAGAAGATCATCCATACCAACTACCAGCTGAACGAACAGGAATCGGACAGCGAAGGGCAGCTGATCCTGTACCGGATGGCGGAAAACCGCTACCGCTTTTTTGCCTCTGACCTTTCCGGTTATGCCCCACCGCCCCAGGAGATACAGCCGGGGACAGTCTTTGTATCCCCCTCCCTGATCTCCATCTTCGGGGCAAAGATCGGGGACGAAATCACCTTCCCCATCGCCCGATCGGGGAAAAACCTGACCCTCACCATCGCCGGATGGTACGAGGACCCTTTTATGGGCAGCTCGATGATCGGCATGAAGGGCTTTCTCATCAGTGAAAGCGACCGGCAGGCCGCACTGAACATCCTGGAAAACGCCGGGATAGACGCCCTGGCGCGGGATGGGGCGATGCTTCACCTTTTTGCCTCGAAAGAAGGACTCACCGCCGCCGATTTCAGCGCCGCCGTCAACGGGGCCACTTCTTTGCCTCGCTATGCCGAGTTTGCCCACAGCCGGGAGGCCATCCTTGGTTTTATGCTGGTGCTGCAAAACGCCTTTGGCGGTTTTCTGCTGGCCTTTGCCGCGGTACTGCTGCTGGCATCTATGGCGGTGCTGGGCCACCAGATCGGGAGCGGTATCCGGCAGGACTATACAAACCTGGGGATTTTAAAAACCATGGGAATGACCGGCAGGGAGCTGGAAAAAATTCAGCTAGCCCAGTATTTTTTGGCTATTCTTCCGGGGATGCTGCTGGGGCTTCTTCTGGCCCCGTTGGCCGGCGACGCTGTCGGGAGAATGACCTTGACCACCACTGGCTTTCTGACCCCGGCGGGGCTCCCCATGGGGCTGTGTTTTCCCGCCTTTGCCTTGATGTTGGCCCTCCTTGCCGCTTTCCTCCTTTGGAAATTGGCAAAGCTGCACCGGGTGACCCCCTTGGGGGCTATCCGGAGGGAAGGGAACGGAAGGGCGATTTCGGTCAAGGGGCTTCCCGGTATCTCCGGTAACTGGCTGGACGGGAGCCTCGCTCTGCGGCAGCTGCTCACCGGGTGGGGGCAGTATCTGGGGGCTCTGGCGGTGGCGGCGCTGCTGGTCTTTTTCGCCTCCCTGGTGGGACGAATGGACAGCTGGCTGGGCCCCGACGGCAAGGGAATGATGGACGCCTTCAACCCCGCCGACCACGACATCGGGGTGCAGTCCTTCGGGACTTTATCACGGAAGGATTTTGAGGAAACCATCCGGCAGTACAGCGAGATCACCGACACCTATGTCCTGGCCATGCCCGGCGTCACCGTGAACGGGGTGGACCATACCGCCAATGTCATCGACCAGCCGGAGCGGTTTCACCTGTTGGAGGGCCGCCCTTGCGCCGGGGAGGATGAGATCGTCATCACAGAGTTTGTGGCGGCAGATTTCGGCGTTTCCATCGGGGACACCCTGACGGTGGGAGCAGACCGGAGCCGGGAGAACTTTACCGTCACCGGCATCTACTCCTGTGCCAACGACATGGGGGCCACCATCGGCATGAGCCGGGAGGGGTACTTGCGTATCGGTTCCGACCACCCTAATCTGTGGTGTTGGCACTACTTTTTGGCCGACCCCAGCCAGAAAGGGGCTATCACCCAGGCGTTAGAATCCGCCTACGGCGGGGATGTCCATGTCCACGAAAACACCTGGCCGGGGTTGTTTGGCATCATCGCGGCCATGAAAGCCCTGACGGCATTTCTCTATGGGATGGCGGCGGTCTTTGTCCTCATCGTCACCGCCCTCACCGGGGGGAGGCTCTTGGCGGCGGAGCAGCGGGAATTGGCGATATACCGGGCGATGGGCTTTTCCCCCGGACGCTTGCGGCTGGCCTTTGCCCTGCGCTTTTGCATCACAGCGGCGGCAGGGGCCGTGATAGGAACCACCCTGGCGGCTCTTTTCACCGATCCCCTGGTCTCCGCCGCCATGAGCCTGGCAGGCATCAGCAGCTTTTCCTCCCATCCGGGGCCGGGTGCGGTACTGCTGCCCGGCGGCGTGATCGTCCTGCTGTTCTTCGCCTTTGGCTGGCTCATCGCCAGGAAAGTACGGCGGGTCAAGGTAACGATGTTGGCGGCAGATCAATGACATGCTTATTAGTTATATATAAGTATTTAACATAAGTATTTGCTATGAAATAGAAACAGCTTTATAATTGGGTACAGAGAGAACCCAATCTCCAACGAAAGGACGAACCACCATGAAAAGAAGATTTTTCAGTACCATTTCTCTTTTGATGATTCTGGCTATGACCATTCTCCTCCTCCCCGGATGCAGCCAGGGGGAAAGCACACCGCCCCAAAGCAGCTCCGGCAGCCTGGCGGTGAACAGAACAGCACAAAGCGTCCCCCTGGAAAGCAGCAGTGTGACTCCTTCCGACCCGGAGGAGAGCGAGGCCCAGACGCCGGAAAACGGTGGTGAGACCGGGGACGAAACCGATGGAGAGGCCGGGACCCTTTTAGTCGCCTTTGGGGACCGAAACGCCCCCTTTACCCTCTATCTCTACGACAATCCCACCGCCGCGGCCATCGCCCACCATGTGGGCACCGCCAGCTGGCAGCTGCCCATCTACCACTATGACGACTACGACAACTGGGAAGTGATGCAGTATTACGATGTCCCCAGCCGGTACGAAATTCCCGATCACTCTGAGACCATCGCCAGCGAGGCCGCCGGGACAGTCTACTACTCGGAGCCCAACCGCATCGTCCTGTTCTTCCATGAGGCCCAGGTCACGGGGGAATACACCCCGGTGGGATACTTCGACTACACCGAGGAGTTCGTCAAGGCGGTGGAGGAAAACCCGGTGCTGGAGGGCTGGGGCAACAAGCTGGTATTCATCAGCCCGGCAGATTAAGGAGAAGGCGAACCATATGTGTGATTCTGAGGAGAACATTATTCAAAACCTGCGGGACGCAGGCTGTGACGAAAAGACCATTACCGCCTTTCTGCGCTTTATAAAGGATGGCAAGGAGCCGGAAAGCTTCCGACTGCTGAAAAAGCAGAGAAGCCTCCTTCTGGATGCGGTCCACCGGGAGGAGAAGAAGATCGACTGCCTGGACTATCTGGTGTACCGGATGCAGAGGGCAAAGCAATGAAAGGAGTTTTGGCAATGAAAACCATATCCAACCAAACCTTTGACGAGGAAAGAGCCCTCTACGGAGAAACCGGCCTGCTGGTGCGGGACTGCTCCTTTGACGGCCCCGCCGACGGGGAGAGCGCCTTCAAGGAGGGGAAAAACATCCAGGTGGAGGGGTGCTTCTTCAACCTCCGCTACCCCTTCTGGCACGATGAGGGGCTGACGATCCGGGACAGCCAAATGACCGCGCTTTGCCGGGCGGCCCTCTGGTACTCCCACGATGTGGAGATCACCGGGACGAGGCTCCACGGCATCAAGGCCCTGCGGGAGTGCGGCAATGTCCGCATGAAGGGCTGTGACATTCTCTCTCCGGAGTTTGGGTGGTCCACCAGAGGCATTCAGATGGAGGACTGCACCGCCCAGAGCGAATACTTTATGATGCGCTCCCAGGACCTCACCTTCCGGGGGGTGCAGATGAAGGGCAAATACTCCTTCCAGTACATCGAGAACGCCGTCTTTGAAAACTGCACCTTCGATACCAAGGACGCCTTCTGGCATGGCAAGAACATCACCGTGAAAAACAGCGTGGTGAAGGGGGAATACTTGGCCTGGTACAGCGAGGACATCACCTTCATCGGCTGTAAGATCGTCGGGACTCAGCCCCTCTGCTACTGCAAGAATTTGCGGCTCATCGACTGCGAGATGATCGACACCGACCTGGCCTTTGAGCGATCGGAGGTGGAGGCCACACTCACCGCCCCTATCCTCAGCATCAAGAACCCCCTCTCCGGCCATATCTATGTTCCGACGGTGGGAGAGATCATCCGGGATATTGAGGGGGCCAGCGGGGAGATCATCGTGGAAAAGCAGTGCCGCTGCGCTTGATCTCAGGGAGGTGACAGGATGGCTTTGCTGCTGAAAGGCATCCTCATCGGCCTGCTGTTCGGGCTTCCTGCGGGGGCGGTGGGAGCGCTGACGGTACAGCGTACCCTCCGCTACGGTCCCAGGGCGGGGCTGCTCACCGGTCTTGGCTCCTCGGCGGCCGACTGCTGCTACGCCGCGGTCGGCGCCTTTGGCCTTACCATCATGTCTGATCTCCTCCTGCAAGTTCAGGCCGCCATCCACCTGCTGGGCGGCGGTCTGATCCTTTTCTTAGGGATCAGCCTGCTGCGCCGGAAAGAGGGCACGCCCAGCCGGGAAACGGGAAGTGTTGGCAGGCTTAGCCTGTTTCTCTCCTCCTTCGCCATCGGTATCACCAACCCCGCCGCTATCCTCACCTTCCTCTTTGCCTTTTCCTGGCTGGGTATTTCCGGCGGACTGGCCTTTGTGGAGGGGACGCTGCTGATCCTGGGGGTGTTTTTCGGGACCTACCTTTGGTGGGGCATTCTCACCCTGGCCGCCAGCTTTGCAAGGAGGAAAGCCACCGCCATAGACCCGGCCCGGATGAACCGCGTTTTTGGGATCATCCTTTGCCTGCTGGGGGCAGTGGTCTGGCTTCGGCTGCTGACCGGCTGAAGGGATAGGAAAAGTTCTGGTTATACGGCAAAAACAATCCATCAAAATCATGCAAAATCATGCAAAAGGAGTGTTAACCATCATGAGTAAACATGTTCTGGTAATTTCCACAAGCCTGCGGACAAACAGTAATTCCGAGGCGCTGGCGGCAGCATTTGCCGAAGGCGCGATGGAAGCCGGGCACAGTGTCGAAACGGTATCCCTTCGCGGGAAGAACATCGGCTTCTGCAGGGGATGTTTGGCCTGCCTGAGAACGGGCAGTTGCGTCATCAAGGACGATGCCATCGACATTGCCAAAAGGATGCACGATGCCGATGTCATCGCCTTCGCCAGCCCCATCTACTACTACGAGATGGCGGGCCAGCTGAAGACCCTACTGGACCGGGCCAATTCCCTTTACGATTCGGACTACAAGTTCCGAGACATCTACTTCCTGTCCACCGCCGCCGAGGACGAGGAGGGCACCGACCGCCGGGCCGTGGAAGGCTTGAGCGGCTGGGTCGCCTGCTTTGACCGAGCCCGCCTAGCTGGGAGCGTTTTTGCCGGCGGGGTGAATGGTGCCGGGGAAATTGTGGGGCATCCGGTACTGGAAAAGGCCCGAAAGATGGGAAAAACAATTTAATTATGAAAAAAGGAATGATAGAGAAACTGGTTTCTACCTTTATCGTCATAGGGCTTCTTTGTACTGGATGTGGGGGGCAAGAAAAATCTCCTATCGCTCTATCCTCCCCATCGGCTTCCCAAAGCGTACCACCGAAATTGGAAGAGGGGCCAAAACAAAGCGAATTCGCTGAAAATCCATTCAATTTTCAGGCGGAAGAACCGGGGCAAAGTCCTCTATCCACCCCGGAAGAGGATGTTCCGGGACCTTCCCGAACAAAGACCCCGTCTGTGTCAGGAAAAGTGCAAGGGGGAGCATCCAGTGAGAATATCCAGGATGTGACCGAGATGAAGCTGAAGGTGGAGGTAGGAGAGCAGACCTTTTTCGCCACTTTGGAAGAAAATACTGCGGTAGACGCCCTGGTGGAACTGCTTCGCCAGGGGCCGCTGCCCCTCCAGCTGCACGATTATTCCGGATTTGAAAAGGTAGGCCCCTTGGGGACCGACCTCCCCGCCAAGGACCGGCAAACCACCACCCAGGCGGGGGATATCGTGCTGTACACCGGCAATCAAATCGTCCTGTTTTACGGCTCCAACTCCTGGAGCTACACCAGACTGGGGCGGGTCGACGACCTCACCGGCTGGGTGGAGGTTTTGGGGAGCGGGGATGTGACCGTCCGGCTCTCCCTTGCAGTAACGCCTTGGGGACAACCACCCTTGTGATACGCATCGTGTCCTGTTTCCTCTGCGGCATTCTGGCGGGAGTACTGGTGCGGGTATTCTATCGGGAGAAGCCTCCTTGTTTTGAAAGAGACAGATGATAAGTGGGGTATTACAGATCGCCGGGTAAACTATCAAAAGGCGATCGGCCCGATCTCCAAAACCGGAGACCGGGCCGACGTTTTTTGTTCTGCGGCGGCTATTCCGCCGCCTTATTGACACAGGCAATGGCATTCAGGCTCCGAGGATAACCGATATAGGGCAGGCATTGAAGCACTACCCGGATGAGGTAGTCTTTATCGTTCCCCACATTCATGTTTCCTCTGATGTGGGCGAGCAGCTGGGGCTCACATCCACCTTGGGCCAGCAGAAAGCAGAAGGTGATGAGTTCCCGCTGGCGAAGGTCCAGCCCGGTGCGAGTATAGTAATCCCCGAAGCAGTTGGCTGCCAGCCAGCGGTTTACCGTCCCGGCCTTCCAGGCCTCCCGCATCTGGGGCCCAAAGATGGTGGCCTGAGCGTCGATCCCTTTTTCCAAGCGGTCTTCCAGGGTGGTGGTAGCCTGCCCCGGCAGAGGAAGGTCGATGCCCCGGGCGGTTAAGATCTCATTGGCCGCGGCCAAGAAGGGGAGCACCCGGCCATAACCCAGGTAACCGGTTCCCTGATAGGCCACTTCTTTTACCATCACCGGAGTAATGCCGGCATTCAGCGCCTCGGGCAGCAGTTCCCGGAATGTCTCCACCCCCTGGCAACCCATGAGGGTGGCCAGAATCGCCAGCCTGCGGTCATTTTTCCGTAGCGGCGGGCCGGGTTCGTTTAGCACCTCTTCAAAGGCGAAGTTCTCGAAGCGTTCCATAAATTCCGGGTCGGTCTCATAGTAATTTGTCATCTCAAAATCCTCCTGATCGTTTTTGTTCTCCGGTGGACCAGACATGGGATTCCTTTGCAGCGGCGGCGGGATACGGCAGCGCTCGCTGCTTCTTGAATGGTCAAGCCGGTCATCTCCTGCTTGATGGAGCACTTTTATTGTAAAGCTTGGAGCAAAAAATGTCCAATGCTTATGTCTTATCGTCTGCCATGCCTGAAATCAATCCTTCCTCTGAAACGGTGTGTTTGAGAAATAACGCCGTTCGCGGCGGCGCGGGATACGATCTAGCCCAGCTGCCGCAAAGCAGAGGAGAGAAAAGCAATTGACAAGATGCGGTAAAGAACGTTAAAATAGCGGTATCACAAAAAAGCGCGAAAAACCCGGTCACGCGGACTGTAACCATGCAGAAAGGCGTCAATCGCCGGGGATGGCCTAAAGCTGGGCTTCCAGCCCCGCGCCGCGTACAAGAGGGAGCGTGAACGGTGAAAGAGGGACGGCTATTCCAGATTTTATACCTGCTGATCGAGCGGGACGGGATGACCGCATCTATGCTTGCGGAGAAGCTCGAGGTTTCGGTGCGCACGATCTACCGGGACGTGGACGCGCTCTCAGCGGCGGGAATCCCAATCTACGCTGAGCGTGGGAAGGGCGGCGGCGTGCGTCTGACCGAAGGGTTTGTGCTCGACCGCTCGCTGTTCTCGACCGACGAGCAGGACGCGATCCTTGCCGCATTGCGCGGGATGCAGGCCGTGAACGCGGTGGAATGCAGGCAGGCGCTTGCGCGGCTGGGCGGACTGTTCCATCGGGAAACGGTCGACTGGGTAGATGTGGATTTTTCCGCATGGGGCAGCGATGCGGTTGAGCGGGCGCAGTTCGAGACACTCAAACAGGCGATTCTGCGGCGGGAGACCGTCGCGTTCGGCTACTACAGTGCGGACGGGAACCGAAGTGACCGGGAAGTTGAACCGGCCCGCTTGCGTTTCAAGGGCGGGAACTGGTACCTACAGGGGTTTTGCCTGCTGCGTAACGAGTGGAGGCTGTTCCGGCTTTCTCGTATCGAGAACCCGCGCAGCACCGACCGCCCGTTTTCCCCGCGCGGGATCCCGCCATCCGAACTGGAACCGGCATCCTGTCCACAATCAGAATTGATTCTGCGGTTCACCGAACAGGCGAGATTCCGCATCTACTCTTCCTTCCGCAGGGAAGAGATCACACACGAGCCGGAGGGCGGTTTTACCGTCCGCACCAGCTATCCTGACGGCAGCTGGGTTTTGGGATTCCTGCTCTCATTCGGGCCGGATATGCGGGTGGTTTCCCCGCCCTGGCTCGGACGGGTTTTGGCGGAGCAGGCAAAAAAAATCTGTGAACTTTACGAAATGCCGCTGAAACCTGACACAAGGTGTCAGGTTATGGGTGATAAAATAGGGTCAAAAACAGGAAAGAAGGCATTCAGAATGAATTATGAAGTCGTAACGCTCCCGGCAACCACTGTGGCTGGCCCCTGCACACGCACAACCAATCAGCAACCCGAACGGATCGGGGCGGTCTGGCAAGCGCTGTTTTCTGCCCAGCCCGATGGCGGGGAAACCTATGGGGTGTACACCAACTATCAGGACGGCGTGAACGGCGCATATGACGCGGCTGCGGCGCGGAAATATTGCCCCGGAGACCCGCTTCCGGATGGGTTCCAGGTGATCGAAATCCCGGCGGGCAACTATGCAAAATTCTCGTTCCAGGGCGACCCTGCACGCGATGTCGGCGGTTTTTGGCAGCAGGTCCGCGAGGAACCCCTTCCGCGCAGATTTGCGTGTGACTTCGAGCGGTACGCCGGGGAAGGGCCACACGGCATGAAAATCGAGATCTATGTTGGGCTTGCAGATTTCTGCCAGAGCTGCGGGATGCCGATGCAGCGGGAGAGCGATTACGGCACCGAAGCAGACGGGAGCCGCAGTGAGGATTATTGCGTCTATTGCTATAAAGACGGAAAATTCCTCGCTGATTGCACGATGGAGCAGATGATCGACTTCTGCCTGAAGATTGGGGAGGACGCCGGGCGATATCCGGACCGAGAGCAAGCGAAACAGCAGATGCTGGCATGGTTCCCAACGCTCAAACGCTGGAAGACAGAAGGATGATCGAGTATATCCCCGCCAAAACGATCGTCACCCGCACCAAAGCGCCCGGAAGCTGGTTTGGGATCGACTATAACATGAACATCTACCGTGGGTGCTGCCATGGGTGTATCTACTGTGACAGCCGGAGCGATTGTTACCGGATCGAGGAGTTTGACCGGGTACGCGCCAAGCAGGATGCCTTGCGGATCATCCGAGACGATCTGCGCCGCAAGGTACGGCAGGGAGTCGTTGGAACCGGCTCGATGAGCGACCCCTATAATCCGTTCGAGCAGGAGCTGGAACTGACCCGCCATGCACTGGAACTGATCGAAGCATACGGATTTGGCGCGGCAATTGCAACCAAAAGCACCCTGATCGAGCGGGACATCGACATTTTGCGGGGAATCGCGTCTCAGGCGCCGGTGCTCTGCAAGGTTACGATCACCACCTCTGACGATTCCCTTTCCGCCAAGGTGGAGCCAGGCGCACCACCCTCCTCCCGCCGCTTTGAGACGGTTGCCCGCCTCCGCCAGGCCGGACTCTTCGCAGGCATCCTGCTGATGCCGGTGCTCCCTTTTCTCGAGGACACAGAGGAAAATGTGCTCGGAATCGTGCGGGAAGCCAAGCGGGCAGGCGCCCGGTTTATCTACCCGGCGTTTGGAATGACCATGCGGGACGGGCAGCGGGAATGGTACTATCGGGAGCTGGAAGCCCGGTTCCCGGGACACGGTCTGGCCCAATCCTATTCCAAGCGGTACGGGAACCGCTACGAATGTGCAAGCCCCCGCGCCGCGAAGCTATGGGAACGGTTTTCCGAAGCTTGCGACCGGGCGGGGATCCTCTACCGGATGCAGGAGATCGTCCGCGGATATAAGACAGGGTATGGGGATACACAGCTGCAATTCCGTGGGGTTTGATTAAGAAAGGCAGGCGCATTCCGCGCCTGCCTTCCTGTTATTTCTGCCTCTGCTTTTCAAACACCGATGCCAATGGACGCGCAATCAGGGCACAAAGCACCCCGGCGACCGCGGCTTCCGCCAAACCATTTGTAAAAACAACCGCCATCAACACGCCCGCCAACTTTTCAAAAGCGACCTCCCGCGCGGCTGCGTACTGCTGCCCGAACAGGAAATAGATGCTGCTCATCACCAGCGCCGTATTGGTCATCGAACCGGCGAGGCCCGCCGCAACACATGCAATCGTTTTGGTTTTGTTAAACCGCGCAATCGCCCGGTAGACCAGCGCGGCGACCACTCCGGTGAGGATACGCGGGATAAATGCGATCAGCAATGCCTTGAGACTGCCCGCAGTTTCACCGGGCGCGGGAATCAGCGGGGTAAATACGAACGAAACCACCGCCGGTTCGATCGTATTTTTGATGACGCTGGTCAGCCCAAATACCGCTCCAAGCACCGCCCCAGCCTTCGGGCCGAGCAGAATTGCACCGATAATCACCGGGATATGAACGGTGGTGGCCTTAATCACCCCCAATGGGATGAAGCCAAGAAATGGAACGAACGCGACGACGCATACAATCGCCGCCATCAGGGACACCTGGACGAGATAACGGATGTTTTTTGTCTTTTCCAAAAAAATTCCTCCTGCTGTCACTCCCGCAAAACAGTCGGGATGCAACGCATTTATTTTTTGGACTCCTGCCGGTTTTTCTCATAAAGGAGGTAAAGCCCATCATGAAGCAGGTTCGGCCGAAAGAGAATTCCGCCCCCGCAGAGCGAAACCACCGCCCGCGCAACCTCTCCACCGGTTGCAACTGTCGTGACAGACCCGCCCAACATCTCCGTATACCGGGATACCATCCCTTCTACAGCGCTGGTCGTTCCATAGAGCACGCCGGAACGGATCGCATCCGCAGTGCTGCGCCCGAAAAGAGGCGCTTTCGCCGCGAACGACACCTCTGGAAGCTGTGCCGCACTTTGGCAAAGATGCGCCATCGATTCCTCAACGCCCGGCAGGATGGATTTTCCAACCAGAGCGCCATGCGTGTCGATTGCAGTAAAGGTGGTGGCACCTGCAAAGTGGATCACAACAAGCGGAGGCGTAAACTCCCGCAGGGCAGCCACCGCATTACAGATGAAATCCGACCCCACCGACGCCGCGCTATCCCATCGGATGTCAAGCCCGGTTTTGATGCCCGCACCGACGGTCAGCGTTTTTCCGCCATTGATCAGATGGTCCGCAGCCTGTTTCAGCCGACTGGTCAGCGCCGGTACCACAGAAGAGATCACAGCGCCATCAATGGCGTCTGTGTCGATTCCGCGGAAGCGGAGCACCTGCTGTATCTCCGCGGCATATTGGTCGGCTGTGCCGAGCGGATTGACTGCGATCGAGCTGGATACAAGCAGTTCTGCTTTTTCATAACAGCCGAGTGAAATTACGCGGTTGTCGATATGTACCGTCAGGATCATAGCCAATCCCCCCTTTTCTGGTTCGGTATGAAGTCCATATCTATTATATCCGGAGCGGCCGCATTGTCAACTATCTCAATCCAAAAAGTTTTACTCAATTTTTTTCAAAAAATTGCGGTTTCCAAGGGCAGTGAGGCAACGGAAGTTTGGGTTCCAGCCCAAACTTCCGGGGCGCAAGCGCCCTTCTTCGGGGGTCTTCTCGGGCTTTCAGCCCGAAGCGCGCTCCGCGCGACGCCCCCTCAGTTTGCCTTACGGGCGAGGGGTCGGTGACCCCTCCCCGTAGGCCCCTCCCTTCCGGGCTGGGCGCCGCTTTTTTCCAAAATTAAAGTTTTACTCAATTTTTTTCAAAAAATTGCGGGGTCGAGGGGCAGAGCCCCCGACGCGCTCCGCAGAGCGCGGAATGCTTTATCCTGTGAAGCGCTTTTTTCGGGTGAATTGCCGCGTAGCGGCAAGAGGGGGCTTTTTGCAAGTGAAAAAGCCCCCTTGCCTCGTCCCATCCCCAATAAAAAAAGAAACACAGCGGATACTGGAGAGACATCCGCTGTGTTCTAGGGCCGTGATTAAAATTTTGTGGGGGTCTCCCGACCCCCGGGAAAACTTAATTAGGTCTGATTCAGCCTTGCGGCAGACTGCTAACGATCAATTAGCGGCCAGTGCCGGGGTTGACTTTACCATTGTTGGTGCTGTCGACCACAACATCATCAACCAGGTCTGCAGGGGTTGCAGTGGTAACGATGTAGGTGCCCAGGTCACGAGTTCTGGTGGTCAGAACCTGATCGCCATCCTCGTTCTCACCAGCGGTGAAGAGGTTGGTGACATCCTCGATGCGGCCGTCAGCAATGGCCTCAGCAATCGCCTCTTCGGTGGTTGCAGCCAGAGCAGCGGTGTCAAGGACTTTGTAGACCTTCAGCTCGTCGAGATCGACCTCGAGCTCGTCGTCGTCATTTACAAACGGGTTGTAGATGGTCAGAGTCGAACGAGAGGTTGCAGAGATCTTCGGAGCGCCAACAAAGTTGAAGATGAACGCATCGGTGTTGCGGAACATGTCAGAGTACCACTCGTTGTTCCACTTGGTGGACAGCTTGACAAAGAACTTGTCAGTGTCGGAATCAGCATAGAACTCAACTTTCGCGATGTCGCGGTTCTCATCATACCAGATGATCTCGTTGTCTTCGTTCTTCTGCGGTTTGATCATGACGCCGCCGGTGCCTGCTGCCCAGTCGGAATCGCCAACCCACTCATCGTTGCTGACCCAAGTCTCGCCGATATCCTCGAACTTCTTGGTGTCGCCCTTCTTCCAATCCATGAAGCCTTCCTCTTTGACTTTCACACGCAGGTCGAAGAGCAGCTTGTACTCGTCGTCAGTCATGTTCTCTTTGAGTTTGACTTTCAGGACACGATAACGGCCCTTCGGCAGAACAATCTCCTGGTTGTCAACAGCAGTCAGAACAGTCGAGCTGAAGCTCTCCTGGGTATCAGTGATGCTCTTGACATACTTGGAACCCTCAACCTTGGACAGGTCGAACTCGATGTCAGAGGGTTTGTAGAACTGGTCACGGATGACAAAGTAGATGGTCTTGTTCGGGAGAACACCATAGGAATCGTTGCCTACGCCGCTCTCGTAGAACGCTCTAACATCGCCCTTGACGCTGTTGTAGCCGAGGAAGATATCGTTCAGGGTCAGATCTTCGATCGCACCCAGAACAGTATCATCCGCAGTCGGGGACTCGAGCGCATTTACGCGGAGCTGGCCCTGAGCCATTGCGGAACCAACATAGATGTGGTTGATGGTCGAAGCGCCTTTCCAGTCAGCCTCAGTACCACCATACAGGATTTCTGCATCCCATCCATTGATTGCTTCGATCTTCTGCGCCAGCTTGCGAGCCTGTGCGACAACGGTCAGACCATTGCCCTTCGGAACGCTCAGCTTAACGCCATCAATAGTAACAGTAGCATTCTGAGTGGCCACAGCAAGTTCAACTTTCTTGCTACCATCTGCATTGGTAGTAAAAGTTGCAGCCTGGGTTTCAATGGTTGCCGGAATGACCTGAGTGTATCCGCTATCTTTTGCATCCGAAGCTCCAATGTCGTTAGCAGCAAAAGCCGGAACAGCCAGAGACATTGCGCAAGCAGCAGCCATGGTCAAAGATACTAATCTTTTCATGGTAAACTACCTCCTAGTTTTAAAATCAGTTTCAATCGTAGGACCGTTCCTTTCCTGCTCTCTCCAAAACATTCCAGAACCGTATCCATATGCTTATTATAGCGGCAAGATTTGCATTTGTCAAATCTATTTTTCGCCTAATTTTATTCTATTTTTTGTGCATCCATACCAAAATATGCTGCTATCCTTTGCACAAACGCCCTCTCAGCCCTCGAAATATCGGCATTTACATCATCATCAGATAGATGGAACAGAGGGTAAGCAGACTGTTTGCGAGGGCATGTGCGATGCCAAGCGCAAAGATGGAACCCAGTTTCAGCTTTACCCGCACAACCGCAGTCAGCAGAGAGAGAACCATTGGGGAAAGCAGATAGATGCCAAAACCACTGGTCACAATATGTGGAAGGACAAATAAGCAGGTCATAATCAGAACCGATCCCCACTTGGAGCCTGTCGCTTCACGGCATCGGTCAAGCAGATAACCGCGGTAAACCAATTCCTCTATTGGCCCGACAAACAGGAACTGATTGAATAAGGTAAACATCATCAGGCCGCGCGTCACCCTCGGCGGATATGGATTGATCAGAATCGTTCTTCCCTGAATCAGTGCGGGCATTAAGAAAGTGATGAAAAAAATGAGAACCCCTAGCCCGATTCCCAAAAGCAACTGCCAGAGCAGCGCCCATTCCTGAATTTTATAGGGAGCCATGCTTCTCCGCTCGATTTTGGTCACCATCAGCCAGGTTACAAAATACCAGACCCAGTTCGCCGCCATCATAATAAAATTTTGCAGGGTGGTGTCGGTCGTCATTCCGCCCAATTTTTGTACCACCCATGCGCTCAAAAGCGGGTATAAGGACATCAGCACAATGTCCCGCCAGAGCACCGACTTGCGCAGCGGCATCTCGATTACATTGTTCTTTTTCATAAATCCTCCCACAGATCAGCGGGTCGCGCCCATCAACGGCACCTTTACCACCGATTCCACATTTTCTGCCCAGCTCAGCAGCGTGTTCACGCCTGTCCGGGTCACTTCCCCCTGATATTTCAGCTCGTCGATGTCTGCTTTCATCTCGTCGATGTCCGCTTTCATCTCGCCGATATCTGCTTTCATCTCGTCGATGTCTTTTCTCATTACGTCAACCTTGTCCTCTAGGACAATCACCCTGTATTTCAGGTCCTTGATGTCCGCTTTGACCTCCGCCATATCCTTTTTCAGCCCGGAAACGTCATCTTTCAGCCCAGAAACGTCATCTTTCAGTCCAGAAACGTCATCTTTCAGCCCGGAGACATCGCTTTCCAGCCGCCCCAGCCGTTCATGAACCGGCGCCAGCTTCTCGTCAAACTTTTGGTCCAGCTTTTCATCCAGAGTTTTTCCGAGCTTTTCGTCCAGCTTTTCATCAAGCTTCTTGTCTAGAACTTTTTCCAGCTTTTCCTCAAGCCTCTCATCAAACATTTTTTCCAGCTTTTCGTCCATCATCTTGCCGATCGCTTCGAGCAATCTCATCTCATCCATCTTTACCCATCCTTTCCCGACTCTTCCGTCCACCTCTTACTATTATATAGTACTTTCGATTATAACACAGATTGGGAGCCTGCGCAATCAGTCTCCCGTTCTATTATAGTTCCTCTTCCGGGTTGATAATGCCTTTGAATACGGTCATAATCAGGATTTTCAGGTCGAGCAGGAACGACCAGTTCTCAATATAATAGATATCGCACTTGATCCGCTCGACGATCGAGGTGTCCCCACGCCATCCGTTCACCTGTGCCCAACCGGTAATCCCCGGCCGCACCAGATGCTTGAGCATATAGAGCGGCACTTCCTCGCGGAACTTCTGTACAAAATATTCCCGCTCGGGCCTCGGCCCAACCAAGCTCATGTCCCCTTTGAGCACATTAAAAAGTTGCGGCAGCTCGTCAATGCTGCATTTGCGGATGAAGGTCCCGAATGCGGTCCGGCGGCTGTCGGCGCGTCCGCCCCAGGTGGTCATATCCGCGTTGTCGTCCACCCGCATCGACCGGAATTTGTACATCATAAATTCCTTTTTATTTCTGCCCACCCGCAGCTGCTTATAAATCACCGGCCCAGGGGAGGTCAGCCGGACACCCACCGCCGTCACCAGCAGCAGCGGCGAAAGCGCCACCAGCCCCAGCGCAGAGGCAACAATATCAAACGCGCGCTTGAGAAAGCTGTAGAGGAAGTTGTCCAGCGGGATATGCCGGATATTGATCAACGGCAGCCCATCAATGTCGTCTATGTAGGGTTTGGATGGAAGGTATTTTGTATAAAATGGAAGCAGGTTGGATTTGACCCCTTCGTTTTCACAGACCTCGATGATCTCCGCCAACAACGGGAATTCATCATAGTCAAGCGAGATAATCACCTCATCGATCTCCTCGTGGTCGAGCAGGTCGGCAAGATGGGAAATCGTCCCCTTATATAGGATGCTGCGGTTCCCCACCTGGCGCACCTTGTCGCTCAGGTAGCCCTCGATCTGGTAGCCGAACTGCTTGTTTGCGGTGATCCGGTCGAAAAAATCCCCCGTCGATTCGTTCCACCCCACCAGCAGCAGATGCTTGATGTTATACCCCTTTTCCCGGAGCACACGCAGCGTCTTGCGCAGGCTCACCCGGATCAGGGAAGTCAGGGCGGTATTCAGCGCTGAAAAGATCACGATGGTTAGGCGGGAGACATCCACCTCGCGCAGAAAAAAGTTGAGCACAAAGATGAGGAGCAGTCCCACCCCGTTTGCCTGCACGACCCGCCGCACCTCGCTCAACAGCGACTTGTAACGGAACGGATCGTAGAGGTTGAACTGGTAGTAGAGCAGCAGATAGAGCGGCAGGATCACCACCAGTAACTGCATATAGTAGCCCGGCCCTATCCCCGGCCTGCCGTAAAGCAGGTCGAACCGGATATAATAGGCAACCGGCATCACCAGTATGGCGATCGACACATCCGCGAGCTTCAAGAGCCAGTTGAGCAGGCGTTGGTTCTCTTTAATCATGTCCTGCCTCCTAGCTGAAAATCGTCAGGTAAGGCACGAGATCGAGCCGGTTGGTGTTGAGCAGGAAGAAGAAGTAAAGCACGCTCGCCGCCATCAGCATCCCCATGGTGAGCCGGTACATCTCCCGCGCGGTCTTGAGGTTGTCCTTTTTGCGGACATAGCTGCCGCCCCGTTTTTCATACTTCTGCCCGGACGCGTCTGCCGCTTCCTTCTCCCACTCGGGCCGGATCATACATTTGACCATTTCGGGGATCAGCAGCATCGCCGCCGGCAAAAAGATCAATGCGACCCGCTGGAACACAAAGTGTTTCACCGTGACCACAAACAGCAATCCCGCATAGACCGAAAAGTTAATCAAGACAATGTTCCCGGGGTTCCTCTCGAGCAGTTTCTCTTTGAGAAAGACCGCCAGCGCCCCGATCACAACTGGGATCAGCGCGGTGTTGAAGTCGCGGCCCTGCATGAAGTAGCTGCCCGGCATGTATCCGGCGTATTTGGGGACCAGCCGGATGAACAACTCCACAAGCGGCTCCGCAAACAGCAGGACGCAGACCGTCCCCACAAGATAGAGCGGCAGGGTGATCTTGTTCACCGGCAGGGTCGCGAGGAAATAGATGGGTACCATGATCCAAAGGCTCGTGTGGAACAACCCCGCAACCACTGCGATCAGCATATAAGGGACGATTTTGCGCTTTTGCAGGAACGGAATGCCAAACAGTGCAATCGAGATCGCAAGCTCCTGCCGCAGAGTGCAGAGCGCATAACCGAAAAAGTCAAAGGTGATATAGACAAACACACTCAACCAGACGATTGACGAATGTTTCCAGGTCCAGACCATCCGCAGAAGGATAATCAGCGAGGATGCAATTCCCGCAAAAACCAGCGGGCTATCGGTGAAGATGCCCACCAACAGGTTCAGCACACCATAACCGGGTTCGGATTTGTAGGCATTTTCAGGGGAGGCCAGCCATGCGATCCCCTGTCCGTCGGTCTGGTTGAAATAGTTCTTATAGGTGAATTCGTAGTCAATCCCTACCTGCGGAGCACGCAGAAGCGCCATCCCAACCATGACTGCGGTCAGCAGCAACAGGAATGCAAAATCCAGTTTGCGGGACTGTCTACGCTCACAGACCAGTCCAAACCCTCCGGCAAGTATGGCCAGCAAAATATAAGGTAACAATTCCATTCCTCCATCTTCAATCAATTCTTTTTGAGATCAGTTTCGCGCGCGGATGAGGGACAGCGTCCGTTTCGCCCAGATGGCGGACAGCACCATCCACGAAACCGGACGCGGATACAAGGTTCGATAGTGCTTATTATAGAACAAGGTCATCGCATCATAAAACTGGCGGATCACTCGCCTGGATTTGGTGTGCAGGCCGCTCTGTCCCTTGAGATGGGTGAGGCTCGCCGCGCCATAATAGACGATCTCGTAGCCCGCCTGCTTCACCCGGTAGCAGAGGTCGATGTCCTCCCCATACATAAAGAAAGTCTCATCAAATCCGCCTACCTGCTCGAACACCTGCCGCGGCATCATCAGAAACGACCCCGCTACCGAATCCACCGGCGCGACCGCATCCTCCGGCAGAAAGGTCTGCCGGTAAGCCCCATACTTACGGTTCTCTGGATGGCGTTTATCCATCCCGGTAAAATAATACAGGGAAGCCAGCGGGGTAGGAAACCCCCGCTTACAGGCATGGTCAAGCGTACCGTCCGCAAGCAGGGTGCGTGCGCCCAATCCACCCGTCTGGGGATGCCCTTTCAGATAAGCCATACAGGCTTCGAGCGTCCCTGGGTGCATGATCGTATCATTGTTCAGAAAGAGCAGATAGGCCCCTTCGGCCGCTGCCGCCCCGGCGTTGCAGGCATGTCCAAAGCCGTGGTTCTCAACCTCCCGCAGAATCTTCACTCCCGGCTGGTCTGGAAACCGTTCATCTGGGTTGTCCCCGTTCTCAACCAGCACAATTTCAAACAAGAGCTGCGGGGATACTGCAAAAATAGAGTTAACCGCCTGCGCAGTCAACTCCTTTGCATTATAGTTAATCATCACGATTGAAAGTTCAGGCCCGGTCTGCATATCACTGCCCGCCATTTCTTTGGGGATTCCTTCATTATTATAATAGCCCACGGACACACAAAGCATGCCGGCTGGCCACCAAATTCGAAACGGGGCCGCTATAGACGGCCTTTTGTGGCAAGGACACCACAAAAACCCAAGGGCCCTTCTGAAGTACTTCGATTATACTATATCCGCCCACCGATGACAAGTTTTGTTCCTTCGTAAATTTTAAACTTTTCGTGACCGAACCCGTTTTTCAAAAATGATTTCCTATTTTATATCTGGCGTCTCATCTCGGTTTTAAGGGTATCAACGCCATATTTTTTTATTTTTCTCGTTCTATCGCGTTTTGTCAGGCAGAGGCCGCATTGCACCAAACCCAACCGCTTCCATAGAATGTGATAAAGGGGCTTCGGCCCCAACCTAAAAATTGGAAAAGGAGAAGCAGGTATATGGAATGTAATCTGAGATCCGGCGACGATGTCATTGTTGTCCAACCGCAATGCCCCGACAACATGCCCGCCCTCGCCATGCTCTACTCCCCATGGCAGGAGTGGGAAGCCGTTTATGAGCTTCCTGAGGCAATCCGCCGCGGTACGATCTTCCCTGGGCTGGATAAACCTTTTTTAGAGGGGGCGTGTTCCTGTGTGTGAACGTCATCGACTGCTAAACCAGATCCGTATGTGTGATTTCGCGCTGACCGAGGTGGGGCTTTATCTCGACAGCCACCCCTCCTGCCCGAAAGGTCTCGCATACTACCAAAAGCATCGCCAGATGCGCGAAGAAGCCGCAGCCGCATATCAGGCGCAGTTCGGCCCGCTGAATATCCGCTCGAACAATAACCCTGACAGATGGACATGGGTGGATAGCCCGTGGCCCTGGGAAATGGAGGCGTAGTACATGTGGCTGTATGAAAAAAAGCTTGAATATCCTGTCAAAATCAAAAACCCAAATCCCGCGTTGGCCAAGGTAATCATCAGTCAACTTGGTGGACCAGATGGGGAGTTGGGAGCCGCGACCCGTTATCTGCAACAACGCTACAGTATGCCGTCCTCTAAGGTAAAAGGGATATTAACCGATGTAGGTACCGAAGAATTCGCTCCATAAAATTATAAATTATTATATCCCAATATATTTTTCAACTCTATTTTACTTTTGTAAGTATATTATTGATTTAAATTTTTTAAATCATGTAAACAGTGTAAAAGCTCTTAATATACACTGTAAATAGTGTTTAAATATAAATACAGTTTAAACCTAAACGCCCGCAAGGACATCCGCCGGAGATCGCCTCCCGAGGCTGATGATGGCAGGGCAGAAAAGGATATCTTATTTGCCTATGAGTGGAGCAGATGCTCTGATCAGCAGTATAGTTACATCGAGAGCGGTTGCCTCAAAAAGCCACCGCAGAATGGTAAGCGGGGCGCCACAATCGAGCCCGAAAGCGTACATAAAATTCTGACGCGCCCTATTTACTGCGAGTTGGCGCGGTATGCTTATCCCGGGTGATTTCGAACCGATTACCAGCATTGAGCAGTACAATGCTATCCTAGACATTATCGACCAAAGGGACAAAAGTTGGGTCGATCAAGGCGCGTACCACTAACGAAAATCTTCTAAGACAAAACAAAAAATGGAAGCTCTCCATAACCATAAGGAGTGCTTCCAACAAGGGGTATGACTGTTATAATTTCAATCCGCGCGCTCCGCGAGGAGCACGACCGTGCATATGCAATCGTGCGGTCCGTGTGCTTTTTATTTCAATCCATGCGCCTATTCACTCTTCTTCGTATCCAATACACTTAAAAACATATTCTCTCAACAGTGTATTAACAGTTTTGCCTTGGATAAATGCGTATTCCTTGAATGCGTCTGCCTGCTCTTTTTTCAATTTGCAAGCAACCGTACTCATGTTTTTTTTGTCCCACCTCAAATTAGCTGCTTTTTTTGCTGCTGATACAGGCATTTTATCACCACCTTGTTGCTAATTATAACATATATTTGCAATCGTGTAAACCGTGCAAAAATAAACAAATTTACACTATAAACCCTGTACAGTATAACTATTGAAATACACGGTGAACAGTGTTATAATATAAAAACAGGTTAAGGGAAAGCAAGAGAGCAGCGTAAAGCCGGGAACGGATAAGGGAGATTGAGATTGCCAGAGTGCATAGATGCTTAAAGCCCCCCGGTCCTTAACCCCAAGGAAGTCATAAAATCAAATTTAAATAGGAGCGAATGAAAGTGAAAACTGCGCTTGTTTACTCTACCTTCCGTGAAGGATATAGAATCGACCAAATCCGCAGCACCATGACTGTCGGTGATTTGATTTGCTTTTTGGAGCAGTTCGACGATGAGATGCCAGTCTACATGGATTTTGACAACGGCTACACTTATGGCAGCTTTGATGAACACCGCTTTGGGGAAACAGATATTGGAGAAGAGGAAGATTTTTAACGCGAAGAACCAAAGAACGGTACGGTCATGATGGAACTCAATCAGGGCAGCAAGTTGAAGGGCGAAATAAGGGGGCAACTGAAGTGAAAGAAGACAAGGTTGAATGGTGTGAGAACTTCATCAAGGCTGTATTCGAAAAGCTCTACTTTGAGAACGGTGGCATCGAAGTTAATTGCTTTTGGGATATGTGAAAGGTCTGGGCTTTGGGTTCGGGGAACCTACGGAACGCCTATGAGCGAGGCGCTCGAAAAGCTTGTGAAGGTCGAGACCGTCTCAAACGATGATGGAGAATTTCTCTATTATTGTTTGTCTGGCGTAAATAGTCGAAGTGGCCCCAGGGCCGTCCGCTGGGGATCGCCTCCCGGCGCTGATGATGGCAGGCGAGAAAGGAAAATATTATGGGTAGAACAATGCTTGATATTCTGAAAGGCAGGCTGATTGACGGCCTGGAAATTGTTCAGGTAAAGG
>JAETRV010000108.1 GCA_021770005.1 Anaerotruncus sp.
GGTGCTGTGCGGTTCGTGTCCGGCGTTTGTGTCGTCGCTCACGAGACAGCTTAGTTATAATATCACGTTCCCTTTCCTTTGTCAACACCTTTTTTCAATTTTTTTATTCTTTTTTTCCATTATTTTTATAGATCCCCCGTAAACCGCCATGAAAAGCCGGTTTAGCGGATCCCCCTGCACTTGATTTTCCCAAGCGTTTCAGCTAAAATAAACCTAATCAATAGATAAGGTGGTACAAAAATGCCGATTAAAATTCCAGACAGCCTGCCCGCTTCGCGGGTGCTCGATCAGGAAAACATCTTTGTGATGACCGAACACCGGGCGCTTCACCAGGACATCCGCCCATTAAAAATTGTAATCCTGAACCTGATGCCCAAAAAGATCGAAACCGAAACCCAGCTGCTCCGCCTGCTGGGGAACTCCCCGCTACAGGTAGATATTGAATTGCTGCAAACCGAGTCTTATACTTCAAAGAACACCCCATCGGAGCATCTGCTCAAATTTTATAAGACTTTCCGTGACATCCGGGACGAGCGGTTTGACGGCATGATCATCACCGGCGCGCCGGTAGAACTGCTGGCGTTCGAGGAGGTGGAATACTGGGACGAGCTTTGCCGGATCATGGAGTGGAGCAGGACCAACGTCTATTCGACCCTGCATATCTGCTGGGGGGCGCAGGCCGGGCTTTACTACCATTATGGGATCCACAAATACCAGCTTGACCAGAAGCTGTTCGGTGTTTTCCAACATCGCCTGCTTTTGGAGAACCATCCGATCACGCGCGGGTTTGACGAACTGTTTGACGTCCCCCACTCCCGTCATACGACGGTAAAGCGCCGGGAGATCGACAAAATTCCCGAGCTGGAAATCCTCGCCTCATCCGATCAGGCGGGGGTCTATATGGTGGGACGCCGGGACGGGCGGCAGTTTTTCATCACAGGGCATTCGGAGTACGACCGCGAAACACTGGGCAACGAATACTTCCGGGACCTGCAAAAGGGCCTCCCGATCCATATGCCGGACCATTATTTCCCGCATAATGATCCGGCCCAGAAGCCGGTGTTCACCTGGCGGGGACATGCCAACCTGCTGTTCTGCAACTGGCTGAACTATTATGTCTATCAGGCGACCCCCTACGATCTGGAAGAATTGCACGAACAAACTGAATAACCGCCCTAAAAACGGGCAAACCTCCCAACAGGATCAAAACTGGTTTGGGAGGTTTTTTTATGAATCGGAATCGGACGCTCGGGCGGCTGGACCTCGCGGTATTGCTGGGGACCGCATGCGCGGTGATCCTTGCGAACATCGCCGCGTTTGGGATGGAATGCGAAACATTGCGGCAGGATGTGGTGCGCCTACATATTCTGGCCAATTCGGACAGTGCAACCGACCAGCAGATCAAGCTGCGGGTGCGCGACCGGATTTTAAACGATGTTGGCATCGTGTTTGCGTCCCCCGAAAGCCAGCAGGACGCCAAACAGGTTGCAAAGCAAAACCTGCCTGCGATTGAAGCCGCCGCGCGGGACGAACTGCGGCTCTGCGGGATCGACGAGCCGGTGCGGGCCGAGCTTTGCCACATGTATTTCAATACGAGGGAATACGAAGCCGGCTCCCTTCCGGCGGGCGACTACGATGCCGTACGGGTCACGATCGGGGCGGGGGCAGGGAAAAACTGGTGGTGCGTCATCTACCCGCCGATCTGCCTGGGCAGCGCCATGGCCGAAGGGAATCCCGAGCTGGAAGAGATCGAGCACCTAAACAGCGAACCGCTTTTCAAACCCAAATTGGCGGTCGTGGAGCTGTTCGAATCACTGCGCAACGACGGGGGCTCTGCCCCTCGACCCCGCGATTTTTTACTCCGGCCTAAGAGCCGACGCTTCGCGTCGGTTGGCCTATGTACGCCGCTGCGGCGGCAGTGAAAAAAATCGAGTAAAACTTTTGGCTATGGAGAAAAAAGAAGTTCCGCTCAGCCAGTCGGGGTGGGGCCTACGGGGAGGGGGCGCTGCCCCCTAACCCGTAAGACAGCCCGCAAGGGGCGTCGCGCGAAGCGCGCTTCGGGCCATAGGCCCGAGAAGCCCCGAGGAGGGCGCTTTGCGCCCGGACGTTTGGTCTGGGGCCAAACGTCCGGCTGTCTCTTGACCCTGCGATTTTTTACTCCGGCCTAAGAGCCGACGCTTCGCGTCGGTTGGCCTATGTACGCCGATCTACGCGCTAAGAGCCGCCTTCGTCGGTTGCGCTCCGAAACGCTCGCTGCGGCTC
>JAETRV010000041.1 GCA_021770005.1 Anaerotruncus sp.
TGGGGCGCATCCTGCCCGAGCGTCGCGCTTTGCGCGCTCCGGGCTGAATGCCCGGGCAGCGAGGGCGTTGTTTTGGTCGGGAATCCAAAACAACATGCGCCCTGGGCCCCCGCCGCGCGCACTGCAAGCCGCAGCGCAGCGTTTCGGAGCGCAACCGCCGTAGGCGGCTCTTAGCGCGGAGATGCGGCGGAAAGCTTTGTCCTGAGAAGCGTATTTTTAGAAAAAGCCCCCTGCGAAAGATTCTGAACAGGCCCTTAGAAGATAAAATTTTTATGAACGTTTTCCTGTCCTTCGCAGATTGGGGGTTTGCCCGTTTGTCCGATTGCATCGAAATGCAGCGAAAAACAGCGATCCAACCCGGCTTTTACGCGGCTGAAAGCGGGCCCGTGTTTGACAAAGGCCCGGAAGTTGCATATAATGGTTAGTGCTCTGATATACTAACACAGGGTGAATTTTCCACCGCCCTATGTCTCGTTGCGGAGTTCCGCGGCGAAAAGAAAAAGGAGTATTTTATGAGTCGGATTTGGAAAGAGGCCCGCGCATTGGCGGCATTTTTGCGCAGCCGGGCTTTTGCATTGGGCATGTTGTCGGTGGTTCTGGCCTTTGTGGTCTTTCAGATTTCCGCCATGACCAACGTTGTCTATGTGACCGATGAGGAGGGGAGCGAGCTTCATTACACCATGGAGAGCGATCCCGAAAAAATTTTTGAAACCTATGCGGGCCAGCTGGACCAGAAACAGACCGGCTACCGCGGCCTTTCCGGGCACTACGCAGAGCTGAACACCACCCGCACCTGTAAAGCAAGCATCCATGCGGATGGCGGTATCTCGTTCCACGATGTGCCGGTGGGCACAACGGTGGGCGACCTGCTCTATCAACAGGGGATCACCTACGATGGGAACGACCTTCTGACCCCGGATGCGGACAAACCTATTCTGGATGGGGATCAGATTACCCTTCAGCGGGTCGAATACGAGCGGTATACGGAAGAAGAGGATATTCCCTATCAGACGGTGCGCAAGAACACCTCGCTGATCCGGCTGGGGCGTACCCAGACGATCCAGCAAGGCGCGGAGGGGAGCAAAACCCTCACCTATATGCGCCGTACAGTGGATGGCCGCAGGGAGGAGGTCCAGCTGCTCGGTGAGAATGTGACCAAGCCTCCGGTGACCGAGCTGATCTTGATCGGGTCAGAGGAGCCGGTCTCCAAGCTGGACTTTGATTTGGAGGTCGATGAGAACGGAAAGCCGCTCCATTATGACCGCCTGCTCACCGACCAGATTGCAACCGGATACAGCGCGCGGCCGGGTGCGCGGACTGCCAGCGGACGGTATGCGATTCCGGGGCATGTCGCGGTGAATCCCAACAAGATTCCATATGGCTCCAAGCTGTATATCGCCACAACCGACAACCGGTTTGTCTATGGCTGCGCGATTGCCGCGGATACCGGCATCGGGCTGATGGCGAACGTGGTGGATGTTGACCTGTTCTACGAGACCTACGAGGAGAGCGTCCTCAATGGCCGGCGGATCGTAGATATCTATGTGCTTGAATAATCCCCGGATCATCGGAACCGGCGGATGGACGCAGCCTTGTCCATCCGCCGGTTTTTTAGAGCCTGCTCAGAATCTTTTGAAAAAAAATAGGGCAGACATTTCAAATGTCTGCCCTATTTGGTGGGAGGAGATGGATTCGAACCATCGAAGCTGAAAGCAACAGATTTACAGTCTGCCCCCTTTGGCCACTCGGGAACCCTCCCATAATGAAATTTTCATGGAGCTGGTGGACGGACTCGAACCCCCGACCTGCTGATTACAAATCAGCTGCTCTACCAACTGAGCTACACCAGCGGATTTATAATCATTCTGAATATCCTCGTTGGAAACTGAAAGTTATTTTAGCACATCTATTGGGGTTTGTCAACAGGTATTGGAAATATTTTTTGCGCCATCCTCTGCATGTGTTTTGCGGGCTCCCCTTTCCCAGAAGCTGCCCCAAAATCCCGGGTGCAGGTATCCCCGGGATTTTGGGGGCTTATGGTGTTTCGGGAGGATGGCTGCGTTCAAAAACCGATTGCGCAGCCGCCATCCACTGTCAGGGAGGTGCCGTTGACAAAGCCCGCCGCCTTGGAACACAGATAGACCGCCGCCCATCCGATGTCCTCCGGGCGTCCGTAGCTGCCCATAGGGGTATGCCCCAGAATCTTCTGCTGGCGGGGAAGGTCGGAATCCACCGCCTGATGGAACATGGGGGTGTCGATAAAACCGGGGATAATGGCGTTGACCCGGATTCCATCGGCGGAGACGTCCCCAGCCAGGCAGCGGGTCAACCCCATCAGCGCGGACTTTGCCGAACCGTAGACACAGACCCGGGTCATCCCAAGCAGGGCGGACATCGAAGAGATAAAGAGGATGCTGCCATGCTTTTTGGCGCGCATATAGGGGATCACCGCCTGAGACAGGGCAAACGAGCCGTACAGATGTACGTCCATCACATCCCGAAAATCCTGAATGGTGATCTCCTCCACCGGCTTTTTGCAGTGGCGGCCCGCGTTGTTGACCAGAATGTCACAGCCGCCCTGCTCCTCCACTATTTGAGCAATGAAAGCCGGCGCGGCGTCCGTATCGGTGACGTCGTGGACATAATAGCAGACGCTGCTGCCCAGCTCCTGACACGCGCTTGCAAGGACATCCTCCCGGCGCCCGGTGATGACCACCCTTGCACCGGCAGCGGCCAGACATTTGGCGGTTGCGTAGCCGAGGCCGCTGCCGCCGCCTGTGACAAGGGCGACCTGCCCGGAAAGGTCAAACGCCTGTTCAAAAAAAGCATTCATCGTTTTTCCACTCCTTCGTTTTACTCGATTTTTTTCACTGCCGCCGCACTGCGAGCCGCAGTTTTTGGGGTGAATTGCCGCCCTGAAAAAGATTCTGAACCGGCCCTTACAGGATGCCCCGCTCGATCATCTGGAAGGCTGCGCGCATATATCCCAGCGCGAACGCCATCCCTGCATGCCAGGAGGCCGCACAGGTCATCATAGGGGTGTGGTCGGGGATCAAAACACCGCTGAACCCGCTCTCGTTGAGCTGCCGGAGCACCCGGAACATGTCGATGTCCCCCTCGTCCACAAAAACCTCATCGTAGCAAGGAACCTTCCCTTTCACATTGCGAAAATGCACATAGCTGACCTTGTCTTGGCGCAGATATTGGTCCAGATAGTCGTAGACCGGTTTTTCCGACTGCATCTCCTGTAGGCTGCCCAGACATAGCTCCAGCTTATTCGCCTTGCTGGGGACCAGATCGATCAGCTTTTGATAGAGCTCGGGCCGGTAGACCATCCGCGGCGTGCCGCGCAGTTCCGGCATAGGGGGATCATCCGGATGCAGCGCCAGCTCTACGCCTGCCTGCTCCGCTACAGGCAGCATCTGCTCCAAAAAATAGCGCAGGCGTCCCCACAGCTCCTCGGAAGTAACAGGGGGCAGGAACCCGCCGTCGCCGGGGGCATAGGTCATGTTCCACACCTGCCCGTTGGGAATCGGGGCGTTCAGGTCGAGTAGGGAAGCGTCGAAGCAGGTGCTCTCCGCCCCGCCCCGCGCGGCATGTTTTTTCTGGTGCCCCCATACGCCTGCCAGGCTGAAATTATAGCCAAAGGCCCGGATGCCCGCTTTCCCGACCCGGGTGATGATCCGTTTGAGCCCATCTAGCTGTTCCTCCCGCTTCGGGCCGTCCAAAAGCACATCATACCAATCGGCGGGATTGAAATTTTCGATCCCGTAGACCTCCAATCCGTATTCTGCCGCCTGCTGTTTGATCCGTAACAGGCTGTCCAGCTCCCAGATAGGGTCCTGTGCTTGGGAATATCCATAATTGACCTTCTCATCCGTAGCAGCCACGATACCGGTATCGCTGGTATAGTAGTTTGCCAGATGGATAATCAGGTGGGTGCAGCCACACTGCCGGGCAAACTGGTAATATTCCGGTTTCAGCATGTGGCGGTACAGTCCGATGCCGAGCTTCATCTTCATAGAAAGCCTCCTTCATGGGGTGTTTTTTCAGGGAACAGGTTTTGCCTATTGCCACTATATCCGAAAGTTTGGACAAATGCTTCTTGCTTTTTCAAAAAAGATGCTATATATTGATTTCAAGGTGAAAAAGAATCGACGAAAAAAGGGGGGCTGCCTATGCTGCACAGAATCAATGCCGAGGGCACGATTGACCCGGACAGCGAGATGCATTACCGCTTCCACCGAAAGATTGACCCCTCAATCTATCCACAGGTGCATGATTTTTATGAGCTGACACTGGTCACCAGCGGGGCGATGTGTGTCGCAGTGAACGGGCAGGTGCAGGAACTGCCCCCAGGCGCGCTGATCCTGATCCGGCCCGGCGATGTCCATATCCGGCGGGCGGAGGGCGGATGCCATCACATCAACGTCGCTTTCCCCGCCCGGGTGGTCACCAGCATGTTCCAGTATCTCGAGGAACCCGAGGCACAGAGAAAGATTCTGGAATCGAAGCGTCCGCCCATGGCGGTTTTGACTACAGGGAACCGACTGCTTCTTCAGACACGGCTGGAAACCCTCAACCTGCTGCCAATCAGCCAGCCGCGCGCGGTCTGCATGGCGCTGCGCCGCCTGATGCTGGATGTGATGTTGGAATACATCCTTCCGGCCCTTTCCGGCCCGCAGGCGATGGACTGCCCCGACTGGTTCCGTATCCTGCTGGAGCGGCTCGATTCCCCCGAATGCTTTTCGTGGAACCTGTCCGACCTGATGCAGTTCAGCGGGCGCACCAGGGAACACCTTTGCCGCAGTTTCAAAAGGTATCTGGGCGTCACCCCGATTGCCTGCCTAAACGCAAAACGGCTCAACTATGCGGCAAACCTGCTGCTGCATTCGGATCAGAAGGTCATTGATGTGGCCTATGCCGCGGGATTCCAGAGCCTGAGCAGGTTTTACCACCTGTTCAAACAGGAATTTGGCGTTCCCCCCATGCAGTACAGGCAGAGAAACCGGCTCGGGGAACTTTCCCTTGCGTCGGATTTGTAGATATGCTAGAATAAGATGCGGATGAATACTATCAGGAAAGGGGAAAGGACGTTTGCTCGAGGTAAAGGGGATCAGCCGGTTTTACGGGGATCAGACCGCGATCGAGGGGATCAGCTTTTGCGCCGGGACCGGTCAGGTGGTCGGGCTGGTGGGACACAATGGGTCTGGGAAAACCACCACGATGAACATCATCACCAACTGCTTGGCCCCTTCGAGCGGCGAGGTATGCGTCGATGGAATCTCGGTGCAGGACAATCCCCTTGCCGCCAGGAAACGGATCGGTTACCTGCCGGAGATACCCCCAGTCTACCCGGATATGACTGTAGAGGAGCAGCTGACCTTTGCCTGTGGCCTGCGCGGCCTGCCCCGGCGGGAATATCAGGCCCAGATCTCCAGCGCCTGCGACAGCCTGAACCTTGCGGGGGTGCGCAAGCGGCTGATCCGGAACCTTTCCAAAGGCTACTGCCAGCGGGTAGGGTTTGCACAGGCCTTAATTGGGCGCCCTCAGCTTTTGGTGTTGGACGAGCCTACCGTAGGGCTCGACCCGCAACAGATCATCGAACTGCGGGAATTGATCGGCCGGCTCAAGCAGGATCACACCATCCTGCTCAGCTCCCATATCCTTTCGGAGATTGCCGCAACCTGTGACCGCATTGTGGTGCTCAGCAACGGACGCCTCGCAGCGGATGATACGCTGGATGGACTGCTTTTGCGTGCCCGCGCACAGGAAGGGCTTCTGCTTCAGGCGGACGGCCCCCAAGCGCAGATTTCCGCAATGATCCGCTCGATTGACGCGGTGGTGGATTGTACGGTTGAGCCTGAAAGCGCGCAGGGGCATCCAACCTGGCATATCCGCACCAATGGGGCTGTGGACATCCACCGGGAGCTGTTTTCCGCGCTGGCCGCAGCAGGCTGCCCGATCCGTATGCTGCAGCCGGTGCAGGTCGGGTTGGAGGATGTGTTCTTACAGCTCACACAGGACCGGCGCTATCATCCATCCACCACATCACAGGAGGTGCAGCCGGAATGAAGGCAGTCTTTCAAAAGGAGCTGGGGCAGCTCTTCCATTCGGTCATCGGCTATATCTATCTGGCGGTCTTTCTGCTGATCGGCGGCTGTTATTTCCTGGTCTATAACCTGCTTCAGGCCAATGGGGATATCCGCAACTTTTTTTCCCCGCTGATGTCCACCGTGATCTTCCTGCTGCCCATGCTCACCATGCGCTCGTATGCGGAGGAGCGCCGGATGCACACCGACCGGCTTCTGTTGAGTGCGCCGGTCAGCTCGTTTTCGGTGGCACTGGGGAAATTCCTCGCAATCCTGACCATCTTCTCTGTTGGGCTGGCGGTTACCCTGCTCTATCTGGGGGTGCTCGCAGTTCTGGGCCGGTTCGATCCGCTGGTCGCGCTGGGCTGCTATGTGGGGATGCTAGCCGCGGCTTCGGCTTTCATCGCAATCGGTCTGCTTATCAGCGCCTTGACCGAAAACCAGATCATCGCCTGCATTGTCACCTATGCGGTATTGCTGGGGCTTTGGCTGATCGGGTTTGCCCGCAGCTATCTGCCGGGGACCCTGCTCAAAACGCTGGCGGGTTCCCTTTCGGTGGCTGACCGGTTTGCAGAGTTCTCGATGGGGATTTTTGATTTTTCCACCGTCGTCTACTATCTGGGGATTGCCGGTTTTTTTCTGTTTGCCGTCACGCTGGTTACCGAGCGGCGCAGACAGGCATAGGACAGGGGGAGAGAGCGATTGATGAAGAGAAAAACGGGTTCCCGGACGAGGTTCTGCCTGCTGCTTGCAATGGCCGCTGTGCTGCTGGTCTGCGTGAACCTCTGCGCCTCCCGGCTCACCAGCCTGTTCGGGCTGCGCCTGGACATGACTGGGAACCGGCTGTACGACCTTTCTGACGAGTCGGTGGAAATTCTGAAACAGCTGGATTCCCCTGTAGAAATCCGGGTATTTTCCGCACAGGAGGATTTCCTCCCGCTGGTGGCCGAGGTGCTCCAACGGTACGAGCGTGCCGGGGAGGGACAGGTGGCGCTCCACTATGTCGATCCCTACGCCAACCCCACACTGGTGGATGCCTACCTGCAACAGGGGATGCAGATTCAGCTTAACAGCATTGTGGTAGAAGGGGCACATTATGCCCGGGCACTCCAGCTGGAAGAGATGTTCGAGCTGGACCAGGGCGGGAACGCGGTGGAGCAGCTCAACTGTGAACAACAGCTGACCAGCGCAATCCTTTACGCCGCGGGCGCCGAAAGCCCGTCGGTACAGTTTACAGCGGGCCATAACGAGCATCTCACTGATGGGTTGATGCAACTGTTTGCGCAGAGCAACTACCAGACCGGTTATGTAACCCTCTCACTGTCCGGCCTTCCGGACGGGACCGATCTGGTGGTGGTCGCTTCTCCTACCAATGATTTTTCCCGGGAGGAGATTGCCAGCCTGGACCATTTTATGGCCGGGGGCGGGCGCATGATGGTATTTGTCGAGCCTTCGTCCGCTGCACTTCCTAACCTTCAGGAATTTCTGCGTGAATGGGGAATCGGCCTGACCGATACGGTGGTTGCCGAGCCGCTGCAATACACCGATGCCAACCCATTGAGCATCGTCCCGCTCTATTCCGCCCATCCCATCAACCAGTATTTTTCGGGCAACCAGCTCTATCTGGTGATGCCCTCCACGCGGGCCTTGGAGCAGCTATTTGTCTCCCAAGCTGGAATCCGCACCCAGAAGCTGCTCTATTCGACCGATCGCGCCTATGACTTTCGCGATGTAAATGGGGAAAAGGGTCTGTTTACGCTGGCGATGACCGCGGAAAAGCAGTCGGACGCCGGTACTGCAAGGCTGGCTGTCATTGGCAGCCGGGGGATTTACAGCGATCAGCTTTTACAGTCGGAGGCTTACGGCAACGCGAAATTTTTGACACAGGTCATGAACTGGTGCACCGAGACCGACAGCGCGGTCAGCATCCCGCCCAAGACACTGAGCGGGACGCCGCTTTCGATCACGGTGGGGCAGCTCCTGGCATTCGCGGTTGTGCTGGTGGTCCTGCTGCCCCTCGGTTTCCTGGTTGCCGGTTTGTGGGTCTACCGCCGCCGCAGGCATAGTTGAGATGGGGAGCGCGAATATGAAGCAGTCCAGACAGATCCGGCTTTTGGCCGCATTGACGGCTGTCGCGGCGGCCTGTGCGGTTTTCCTCATCCTGCTTCCGGAGCCCGCTTCCGCCGGAGAGGACACACCCGGCCGGAAGATTACCGACATGGGCGCCGGGGAGGTGCAGGCGGTGGTGCTGCACAACCAGAGCGGGACCATCGGCCTGCTCAACCTGCCGTCCGGGGTCGCGGTGGAGGGGGGAGACAGCAGCCTCTATTCACAGGAGAAGCTGGTTTCCCTGATTTACCGGCTGGCGCATTTGGATTCCGCTGGGACGGTGGAGGAGGGGGCCGGCGGATTGGAGGCGTTTGGGCTGGAACCCCCTGCCGCACAGGTCAGCCTCCTGACACAGGACGAAACCGTCCGGCTGTATCTGGGAAGAAAATGCCCGGTGTCCCGGGAATACTATCTGATGCGGGAGGGCAGCGCAGAAATCCATCTGGTGGGGGAGGAGACCGCCCAGATGCTGTTACAGGGGGTATCCGATCTGCGCAAGCTCGAGCTGTTCCCCTCGTTGGCGGGGGATGCGGTCCGCTCGCTGAGCCGGATCACGATCGAAAACGACCGCGGTCAGATCGTGCTCGACCAGCTTCAGACCGACACCATCAGCAGCTTTTTCGGAATGACCGCCCCGGTCGCCGCGCCCCTCAACTGGAAAGAGGTGGATGACCTTGTCCTGATCCCGCTCAGGGCGCTTTCCCCCGACCGGTTCGCCAGCAGCGGGGCCCCCCTCTCCCAATACGGCTTGGACCAGCCCGAGTACACGCTGGGGCTGACGATTGCCGGGAAGGAATACCGCTGCGGTTTTGTCCGGAAGGACCCGGATACCTACTACTGCGCCGCGCTGGACGGTACGCTGGTCAGTGAGATTGCGGCGGAGAAGGTCGGCTTTTTGGAAGTTGGCTTCATGGACCTGATTGGGAGCAGCATCTACACCCGAAGTGTGGCCGACCTTTCCCGCCTGAGCGCAAAATATGACGGACGCCTGGTTTCGATCGAGGTTTCCGGGGAATCCACCGCCCTGACCGCCACGGTGGAGGGCCGTCAGATGGACTATCTGGAAACCCTCGCGTTCTATGACCGGATCGACACGATCCCGGCCGCCGCGGTTTTGACCGGTGAGGAACCGATCCGGACGAAGCCCGCCTTGGTGCTGGCTTTTACCCTGCGTTCTGGGCAGGAGGATATTTTGGAATTTTACCCGGTTTCCGACCGCCAGTATGCGGTGTTTTTGAACGGAGCGGCGGAATTCACCACCTATGCAACGGTGGTGAACGACCTGATAAATGCCTTCGGTTCGCTTTCGGGCAGTTGACAGCCAATGGTTGATAAAGGGGGCTTTTTCTCTTGTAAAAAGCCCCCTCTTGCCGCCCATAGGCGGCAATTCACCCGAAAAACTGCTGCCGCACTTCGAGCTGCGGGGGCTCTGCCCCTCGACCCCGCCACCTTTGAAAAGGTGGACGAAACTTTTTATCAACAAACGGAACAGAGAACAAGAGCACTTTGCTTGCCGGGGGTGGGGCACGCGGGGAGGGGCCGCTGACCCCTAGCCCGCGGGACAGCCCGCAGGGGCGTCGCGGCGTATGCCGCGCTTCGAGCTAAAAGCTCGAGAAGCCCCGAGGAAAGCGCCTTGCGCTTGGACGTTTGGTCAGGGGCCAAACGTCCGCTGTCCTACAGCCCCTAGGCAGGCTCTTTAGGCCGGAGCAAGAAAATTGAGTAAACCATTTGGTTAAAATAGAGGTTGTGGGAGGATGGATTGGTATGGCGGAGATACTGAGACAGTATATGGTGAAAGTGGACAGCGCACAGGAAAAGGTCTACCGCACCCTGCGGGACGAGATCCTCAGCATGGAGTTAAAACCCGGCACCATCATCTCAACCCAGGAGATAGCCGGCCTTCTTGGCGTGAGCCGGACCCCTGTGCGCGAGGCGTTTATCCGGCTGCAGGGGGAAAACCTGCTGGATGTAGCCCCCCAGAAGGGCACCATGGTGGCCTTGATCGACCTGGAACGGGTCTATCAGGAGCGGTTTATCCGGGAGGCGCTGGAAGTGGAAAACCTGCACCGGTTCGTGCCGATCGCTTCCGAGCAGACGATCGCAAGCCTGCGGGACAACATCCGTCTTCAGAAGGACGCCATGCAGAATGGGCGGTGCCTCGAATACAAGGAGCTGGACGACCAGTTCCATCAGCAGGCGTTTGAGACCACCCACGAGGAGCTGAGCGCAGATATCGTGCGGCAGGTCAACGGGCATTACGACCGCATCCGCCTGATTACCGCCTGGGAGGGGAATATCGCTTTCAATGCGATTGAGGAGCATGTCCGCCTGGTGGACTGTGTGGAACGGCGGGACGTGGAGGGGGCCCGGCAGCTTCTGCGCAGCCATCTCCAACAGCTGTGGGTGCAGGAACGCCTGCTCCTGGAACGTTACCCGGATTTCTTCAAACAGAAACTGTCCGATTAAAGGGTTGGTCAATATTCCCAAAGCACTTCATCCTAAAGGAGAGGATGAAGTGCTTTTTTTACAAATTTCCGGGTGCAATTTTGTCCAAATAGGAGAAAATCATTTCATGTATTCCAACTGACATGCTAACATGTTATAATGGCCTCAGCGGCCCACCCAATCCATGCGAAACATGGGGCTCTGTTTGGGGGATCGAAACCGCTGTCTTTTTCTACAAAAAGCGGCGTCTGCTGCATGAAAAATACGCAGAATGCACAAAATAGGGTTGCGTGTTTTTTCTTGCAGCTGCCCGCCCCTTTGAGAAAAAACGGCCGTTTCCACCTTTTCAAACAAGCCCAAAACGAAGGAGGAGAATATCCATGAAAAAAATAGTTGCATTTGGACTAGCCCTCGCAATGACCGCCTCTCTTGCCGCATGCAGCAGCGCAAGCGGTTCCAGCAGCGCCCCGGCGGCGTCCAGTGCCGCACCCAGTGCGGGCGGACAGAGCGCGGCGCCGGCGCCCACTGCGGAAAAGGTTTCTGTCCGCTTTGGAAATACACAGAGTGAAACCGACCTTCAGTCGCAATCCCTGATTGCCGTCTCCGAAAAGCTGGCCGCTGCTACGGATGGCAACTTCACCGCAGAGCTGTTCTTCAGCTCCTCCCTGGGGGATACCGACGATATGATCGAGCAGGCGCTTCAGGGCGCGGCGGTTCTGACGGTCACCGACCCCAGCCGCCTTGCCAGCTATATCCCGGATTTCGGTATCCTCGGTATGCCCTACCTGATGGACGACTACACCGGCCTGAACAAGATCATGCAGACCAGCCAATATGAAGAGTGGGCGAAGGAATTCGCTGACGAGCATGGCGTCTGGCTGGTCACCTCCAACTGGTATTCCGGCGCGCGCAACTTCTGCCTGAACAAGACGGTCAACCAGCCGGCAGACCTCTCTGGCCAGCGGATCCGCACCATCGGCAACGAGATCTGCACCACCTCGATCAACGATCTGGGCGCAGTCGCCACCCCGATGAGCTGGTCCGAGGTCTACACCTCGATCCAGCAGGGCGCGCTGGACGGCGCGGAGGTCCAGACCTCTTCGTTCTATGCCACCCGCCTGTGGGAGGTTGTGGACACCATCAACCGCACCGAGCACTTTCAGCTGATCGGCTGCGCGGCAACCGGCACCGGCTTCCGGGACAGCCTCTCGGCGGATTATCAGAAGCTGTTCGAGGATACCTTCTACGATGTTGGCGTTGAGTTCCAGGAGAAGACCAACCAGATCTGCGCCGACTGGGAAAAAGAAATGTCCGAGAAATATGGGCTGACCATCAACGAGGATGTGGACGTGGACGCGTTCAAAGCAGCGGCAGAGAAAGCCTACACCGACCTGAACATGGTCGACCTGCGCGACCGCATCCAGTCTGAGATGGCCTCGGTTGCCTGATCCGGCAGATTAAAATGTCCTCCTAAAGACGGACGGAAGCCGCAGGCTCTCTGGGTGTGCGGCTCCCGTCCTTCCCTTTTATAAGACGCCGTACCAATAGCCACCGCACACATCTTGCCGGCAAATTTCCCGCCTGTCTTTGTCTCAAAAACTTGAAAGCCATAAAGGATTCCGGCATTTTTGAGGCTTCGACAGTCAAAAAATTTGCTCGCCAATCTGCGTACTTCGACTAGGGTTTGTTTGAAAATAGAGAAAAAGACGGTGATTTCGATTTTTCAAACAGCCCCTAATGGTACAGCTTCTAAGAATTTTTCACACTGCCCGAAATTTTTTTGAGAGGTGGTAAGACGGATGAAAAAATTTTATGACGGCTTTTGCTGGATCGAGGAAACCCTCTGCAACATCGGATTCGGCGCGATGATCGCGCTGGTTTTCATCTCGGCGATTGCCCGCAACCTGGGGCGCCCGCTGGCGTGGAGCATCGACGTTGCGCAGCTCATGCTCTGCTGGACCACGCTGATCGGCGCGGATGTGGCGTTCCGCCACGGCAAGTTCCTCGGGCTGGACCTCGTGACCCGGCGGCTGCCGGTCAAAGTGCAGCGAATCCTCGCGCTGGTGATCGACTTTTTGATCCTGGGCGCGCTGGTCATTTTCATCATCTACGGGTTCCGCCTGAGCGCCGAAAGCTGGAAGCGCTCGTTCCAGACCCTCAAGATCAGCTATTCGTGGGTGACGATGGCGCTTCCGGTTATGTCCATTTTCATGAGCGTTTCGGATGTGCTCGATATCATTTCCAAGATCAAACAGTTCAACGCGCCGGTTGACGAAAACGTCCGGCCAATGGAAGGAGGGGAAACCGCATGACCTTATTGGTTCTGGCTTTTGTGATCCTGTTAATCATCGGGATGCCGGTGGCCTTTGTCGTTGGGCTTGCCGGGGTGGCGTTCTTCGCCTCCACCCCCGATCTGCCGTTCAGCATCGTGGTACAGCGGATTGTCGCCCAGACCCAGTCCTATTCGTTCCTCGCGGTCCCGTTCTTTATCTTTGCGGGCACGCTGATGAACGAATCGGGTATCACCCAGCGTATCCTGCAATTCGCCTCCGCCCTAACCCGCCGCATGTGGGGCGGCGTTGCGCAGGTCTCGGTTATCATGAGCACCATGATGGGCGGTATCTCCGGCTCCGCCACCGCGGATGCCGCGATGGAAACCCGCCTGCTCGGCCCCGAGATGCAGAAGCGCGGCTATAACAAAGGCTACATCGTCGCGGTCAACAGCCTGACCGCCATGATTACCGCCACCATCCCGCCCTCGCTGGGGCTGATTATCTATGGATTTGTCGGCGAGGTATCGATCGGGCGCCTGTTTGCCGCCGGGATCGTCCCCGGCATCCTGATGATGCTCTTTTTGATGGCAACCGTCACGATCACCTGTAAGCGCAACCAGTTTGACGTTCCCAACAAGGAGCTGCCCCGCATCACCCTATCCGAGTTTTTGGTGAACCTGCGCAACTCGATCTGGGCGTTGATCTTCCCGGTCATCCTGATTGTCGGGATCCGGTTCGGCTTCTTCACCCCCTCCGAGGCGGGCGCGTTCTGTATCGTCTACGCCATCCTGATCGGCGCGTTTATCTACCGGGAGCTGACCTGGAAAAAATTCTGGAACGCAATGAAGACAGCGGTGATCGACACGGCGGCGGTCATGCTGCTGATCACCATGTCCGGCCCGTTCAGCTACGCGGTCACCTACTGCCGCCTGCCGCAGGCGCTCGCGAATTTGATCTTCGGCATCACCAACCAGCCCCAGCTTTTGATGATTATTATCCTGGTCTGGCTGTTCTTCCTGGGCATGTTCCTCGATAGCAACGTCAACTTCCTGCTGCTGACCCCGATCTTCCTGCCGATGGTGCAGAAGGTGGGGTTCGATCCGGTGCATTTCGGAATCCTGATGGCGACGATTGTTACAATGGGTGTTTTCACCCCGCCGGTCGGCTCCGCGATCTACCCGGTCTGCGCAATCCTCGACTGCCCTGTGGATGAATATACCAAATCTGCAATGCCGTTCTTTATTGCAATCTTTTTGGAGATGCTGCTGCTGGTATTTGTCCCCAATCTGGTCATGTTCCTGCCCAACCTGTTCTATGGTACGGTCGGATAGGCCGGCCAATGCTGATACAGGCTCCAAAAGAAAGGTGTAACAATGTTATGGTAAATATTCTATGCTTTGGCGACTCCAATACCTTTGGGTCCAATCCTGCGGGCGGCCGGTGGCCGCTGCACAAGAGATGGACCAGCGTGCTCCAGGACCTGCTGGGGGAGGGCTTTCATGTGATTGAGGAGGGATGCGGGGGGCGCACCACCGTCATGGAGGACTTTCTGGAGCCGGATAAAAACGGGCGGTCCCAGCTTCCGGTCGCCCTCCGGACCCACCGCCCGCTCGACCTCGTCATCCTCATGCTGGGCACCAACGATATGAAACAGCGGTTCAGCCTGCTGCCGGTGGACATCGCACAGGGGGCGGCGGCGCTGGGGCGGCTGGTCGAAGTTTACGATTACGGCCCCGAGTACCCCACCCCCAGGGTCCTGCTGGTCAGCCCGATCCACCTCAAGGAGGGGATCGAAAACAGCGTTTTCACCGGCTTCGCGCCCTCTGCGGTCGAGGTGTCCAAACAGCTTGCCCCCTACTTTGAGGCCCAGGCAAAGGCCCATGGGTGGCTGTATCTGGACGCCGCGACTGTCGCCGGCCCCAGCGACAAGGATAAGCTGCATATGGAGCTGGAGGACCAGTTTGCCCTGGCGAAAGCGCTCGAAAAAATCATCCGGGAAACCTTCAAAGGAGGCGGGCTCTCTTGAAAACATTTATGGACCAGGACTTCATGCTGCAAAACGAGACCGCAAAGGCCCTGTACCACCAATACGCGGAACATCAGCCGATCATCGACTACCATTGCCACCTGAGCGCCAAAGAGATCTGCGAAAACCGCCCGGCGGAAAACCTGACCCAGCTCTGGCTGCTGGGCGACCACTACAAATGGCGCGCGATGCGCGGCAACGGGATTGAGGAGAGGTATATCACCGGGGACGCCAGCGATTACGACAAGTTTGCCGCCTACGCCCAGACGCTGCCCTACGCAATCGGCAACCCGGTCTACCACTGGACCCATCTGGAATTGCAGCGGTATTTCGGCATCACCGAGCCGCTGAACCCCAAAACAGCCCCCCATATCTGGGAGGAAACCTGCAAGCTCCTTTCGGATGGCAAGCATACCCCTCAGTATTTTATTGGGCAGTCGAATGTGTATGCCCTGTGCACCACCGAGGACCCAGCGGATACGCTGGAGTATCACGCGCAGATTGCGCGTGAACCGGGACTGGATACCAAAGTCCTGCCCGCCTACCGTCCGGACAACGCGCTCGGCATCGAGAAGCCCGGTTGGGCCGATTATCTCAAGCGCCTGGGGGCGGCCGCCGGTGTGGAGGTCTCGGATTGGGACAGCCTGACCAAGGCGCTCGGTATCCGGATGGACGCGTTCGCTGAGGCGGGCTGCGTCGCCAGTGACCACGGGGTGCAGGGGATGCCGTTCCTGCCGGTGGGGCCGGAGCGGGCCGCGGAGAGCTTCCGGAAAGCGCTTTCGGGCGGCACGCTATCGGCGGAGGAGATCGAGGGCTACCAGACCGAGCTGCTCCTCTGGCTGGGCCGCGAGTATGCCCGGCGGGGCTGGGCGATGGAAATCCATCTGAATGCACTGCGCAACTGCAACACCAAAGCGGTAAACGCGCTGGGGGAATCGACCGGCTTTGACTCGGTAGGCGATTTCCCGGTCGCCTCCAAGCTGGCCGGATTCCTGAACCGGCTCGAGCGCTCCGGCCAGCTCCCCAAGACGATCCTGTTCTCGCTGAACGATGCGGATAACCTGGTGATCGCCACGATGCTGGGGAATTTCCAGGATTCCAGCGCGGCATCCAAAATCCAGATGGGGTCGGCGTGGTGGTTCCAGGACCATGCGGACGGGATGGAAGCCCAGATGCGGATACTGGCGAACGAGGGGATTCTGGGGCGGTTTATCGGGATGCTGACCGACAGCCGCAGTTTCCTATCCTATCCGAGGCATGAATACTTCCGGCGTATCCTCTGCAACCTGCTCGGCTCCTGGGTGGAGAGCGGGCAGTATCCGGACGATATCGAGACGCTTGGGATGCTGGTCGAGCGGATCAGCTGGCGAAACGCGAAGGCGTATTTCGGGCTTTGAGCCGGGCTGGCAGCTCCAAAACCTAAGAGCCTATTTAAAATCGAAAGCTTTACTCAATTTTTCTCGAAAAATTGCGGGGTCGAGGGGCAGAGCCCCCGCCGCCGCGCGCACGCGGCGGTTGCGCTCCGAAACGCTCGCTGCGGCTCGCAGTGCGGCGGCAGTTTTTCGGGTGAATTGCCGCCCAAAGGGCGGCAAGAGGGGGTTTTTACAAGAGAAAAAGCCCCCTGCAAAAGATTCTGAATAGGCCGTATTCACAACCATTTGACACCGCTAGAAAAGAAGGGGGGATCAAAGGATGGCTGTTTGGAAAAACGAGGACGAGATGTTTGCGCTGATGCGTGAACGGCTATACACCCCTGTTGTGGGGGACATTCTGGATCAGATGGGGTATGTACATCAGTTCCTGCCGCAGGAAATCCGGCCGATGCGCGACGATATGAAGCTCGCCGGCAAGGCGATGACCGTCCTGATGACCGACGTCTATGGGGTGCAGGAAAAGCCGTTTGGTTACCTGACCGAGGCGTTGGACCAGCTGGAAAAAAACGAAATCTATGTGGCTGCCGGAGGCAGCAAACGGTGCGCCTACTGGGGAGAACTGTTGACCGCCACCGCAAGGGTCCGCGGCGCGGCCGGGGCGGTCGTGAACGGCTGGCACCGGGATACCCCGCAGATCCTCGAGCAGAATTGGCCGGTGTTCAGCTGCGGCTGCTACGCCCAGGATTCCAGCGTCCGCACCCAGGTCGTGCAGTACCGCTGCCCCATCGAGATCGGGCAGGTCTCCATCCGCGACGGGGACATCCTGTTCGGTGATGTGGATGGGGTGCTGTGTATCCCTGCCGGGATTGCTGAAAAGGTGATCGCGCTTGCGCTGGAAAAAGCGGCGGGGGAAAAGACCGTCCGCAAAGCGATTGAGGAGGGGATGTCCGCCACTGCCGCCTTTGCAAAATACGGGATCCTGTAACCGCTTCAAAAGGCGGCCTGCGGGGGATGCAAACTTGCATTTCACCGGCTCCTCTGCTATAATCAAACCACCCGGAAACCGCTGCTTCCGGGTGGTTTTACAATCTCTAGAAAAGGAGGGCGGCGCCATGCAGGAGGGTTTTTCTTTTGGGCCGGCAGAACCGAAGGACATGGAAGCAATCTTTGGTTTGATCGATGCCCGCATCCAGTGGTTAGCGGGCAAGGGGATCGACCAGTGGGATAAGGAGGTCTACTGGAAGGTGTACCCGAAATCCTATTACGAAAATGCCCGGGCACAACAGCAGCTGTTTGTCCTGAGGCGGGATAGCGACCATACGGTTGTGGGGACCGTCGTGTTGATCGATTCGGACCCGCGCTGGAAAACAGAGGACCCCGCCCGTTACATCCATAACCTGGCCACTTCGCCCGCCGTAAAAGGCGCTGGAAAGGCAATCCTCCAAGCCTGTGAGGAGGCCGCCCGCAGGCAGGGGTGTTGTTATCTGCGGCTGGACTGCGTGCGGTCGAACGAGAAATTGAACCGGTATTACGAAGCGCAGGGGTTCGCCTATGTGGAGCCGTTTGACGAGGGGGCCTATCTGGGGAATAAGCGTGAAAAACGCCTGGAACCGCAAGCCTGCGGCGAGGGAGGTGCCTGCACGTGAACGGTTGGAGCAGAACAGCGCTGGCCCTCCTGCTGGCAGCTTCTCTGTCGGGTTGTGCCGCGCCCCGGGCTTCCGGTCCCGTTGGCATTCCCCCAGATTCCCCGGCTGCCACCGTCCGCGAAGGGGCGGTGTCTGAAACGGCCGAGACCGGTTCCCTGCTCCGCTCCTACTACGAAGGGCAGGATTCCCGCGCGTTTCAGATGCTGCATAAGCGGATATTTTCCCAACTGCTCGGCCAGTGGACCGATGCCGCCGGATTTGCGGCTGCCGATCCCGTGTGGGTGTTCGACAGCTTCACCCGATACGATATCCTGGACCCGGAGCTGCAATCAATCGCCACCCATGAGGAGGTCTATTGCTGTGGGTTTTCCAGCCCGGACGGCGGGTGTGGTTATTTTGTGCTCTCGTATGACGGAAACAGCCTGTGTAGGCTCAAAACGGTAGAAACACCCTACCTTTACGACCTCAACAGCAATCTGAAGGAGGTCGTTGACGGGCTGAAGGAGACCTCCCTCGACCTGTCCTCGGTTTCCGCAACCCGGGTCCGGCTGGACGATCCGGATACCGGCCGTTCGACAGAGGCGATCCGCTTTACCGACGGCGCGGGCCGCACCTGCTTTGCCCTATTTGAACAAGCCGGGGTCGTATTCTCCGAACAGTTTCCGTTTCCTACAGAGGCATAGAAAAGGGATTGGCGCATAATGTGCCAATCCCTTTTTCAGAACCGATTTGAAACCTTTTGCAGGGGGCCCCGGGCGCGCGGCGTTTTGGGTTCCAGACCAAAACGCCAGTTCGCTCGCGGCTTTCTCGCGCAAGCGCGAAGCGCGGCATCCGCCGCGACAGCCGCTCGGCGCGCCCCACAAGAG
>JAETRV010000042.1 GCA_021770005.1 Anaerotruncus sp.
CCGCGCCCGCGGGGCCCCTGGATCCGGTAGGTCCCTGCGGGCCCATCTCGCCCCGGATACCCTGCGGCCCTGTCGGGCCGGTATCGCCTTTGGCGCCTTTAGGGCCTTGAAGACCAGCATCCCCCTTTGGGCCTGTCGGACCTACCGGGCCTGCGGGCCCCCGCTCGCCCTGCGGGCCAACCACACCGGTATCGCCCTTGTCTCCTTTGGGTCCCTGGGGACCGGCGGGACCCATTTCGCCCTGCGGCCCAGTGGCGCCAGTCGGGCCTACCGGCCCCCTGGGGCCAACGTCACCTTGGGAGCCGACGGGACCTGACGGGCCGGTTGCGCCGGTATCACCCTTGGGTCCGGTCGGACCTGACGGGCCGTTGAACTCCCCCGCGTCCGCCCGGCGCTTGACCTCGTCCGCTGCGGCAGCCGCCGCGCCTGCTGCGGTGTCGGCACTCTCGATTGCGGCGCCCACGTCTGCCATGGCTTGCTCGGCGCCCTCTGCCACTTCCAGCGCCCGGTTGGCTGCTTCCTGCGCCGCCGCCGCGATCTGCTCCGCGCCCTGCACATCCTGCAGCGCATGCACCAGGCTGGTGTACTCGTCGGTGCTGCGGACGCGCCCGTCGTTGTGGACGCGGGGGATCACCTGCAGCCGCCAGGTGGCAGAGGTGCAGACCTGGTCCGCGTCATAGACGACGACGTCGCAGCGCGCGGTGCCGGCCGCCGCCGTCATCTGCTCCGTGACGTCCACCACCACCGCGTTGTCCCGGATCGGGCAGGTGTTGCTGATCTCCCTGCCGTCCGGCTTGGCAACCTGCAGCACCGCCCGGGCGCCCGCCGGCAGGGAGATGATCCCCGCGGGGCCGCAGAGGTCCACCAGCAGCCCCGCGGGCAAAATATCCCCCTGCTTAACCGGTACGGAGGCAGTATAAGGCGGCGCGGCAAGGTTCAGGGTTATGTGTCGAGGCTCTATGATGCTCGCCTCCTTATTCCGGCAGTTGGATCGCCTGCCAGTATACGCCTGTCTGCGTGCGGTCGTTACGGGTGAGATACAAGTAGAATCCATCCTTGCTCGCTTCCGACGCGCTTGCGCCCAGCGCGGCCGTACCGGGTACCGCCGTCACGATCGTGACCGTGATGCTGGGAGCGGAACGAAACAACCCTTCTGGAAACCGGATATACACCCTCGTCGGTGTATTGGGCGCTGTCGGCGTGATTTCCACGCGTCCCGCCGCGATCCTGGGCAGGCGGGATAGCAGCTGATCCAGATCCGCCGTCCCAACATAGTCCAAGCCCTCTACCGCCGCGACAACCTCGCCGTTCTCCCTTTTCAGCACCCCATTTACCGTGATTTGGTTTTGCTTACCTGAACAGGCCGCATCCAACAGCGCCACCCGATTCTGCAACCCTCGAATATCCGTTTCATTCTGTTGAACGGTATCCGTATTGCGCAGGATTTCCCTGCCAAGCTCATTGACGGTTTCCGGCAGCACCGTCTCGTCAAGTTTCCAATTTGTTTTAATCGCCATTTACACACCCTCCGCAAATTGAATTGTATGTTTCATTTCGATGTCCTCGGGCAACGGGATATAGATCTCAGCCCGGGTTAACACAGCGCCGGCCGCATTCAGCAGTTCCACCCTTGTGACCTCCGTAAGGCCGGCGGCGCGCGCCACCGTATATGCAATGACCAGCTTGTCACCCTGCGCCGTCATCTGCAATTGCTGCGCGGGTATCATCACAGTCCCATTGATGCGCGCCGCCGCAACGTCAGACTTCAATGCCCGTGCCATTCCGGACAGGATTTCCGGCTGCAGGCTTTTGTTTTGCATTGGTTTGACCACTCCTTTGTCGTTGAGAGACAGAAACGGCTTCATACCGAGCCGCCAGGTGGTGCCCAGACGGTAGTTGTATTCCCTCTGCGCATAGGAGATCTCCTCCGCCGCCAAGAGGTTCGCGGGGATCAGGGGGCGGGAGACATAGACAATGTTGCAGGGCTTGAGTTTGCCGATTGTCACGGCGGTTTCGTGCGCCCACTGCTGGTTTGCGGCCGCGCTCTCGACGTAAAGGGTATAGGCGTCATAGTCCATTTCCATGGTGTAGCGGCCCCTGCCAATGATCTCATCCAGCCTCTGGCGCAGGAACGTCAAAGTATAGGGGGGCTTTGCAGCCATCCTGTTGAGCAGGCGGGCGCGCCTGAAATCTTCAGATTCACTTGTACTATGGGTAATCCCGAACATGCGCTCATATTCCGTCAGCATGGCGCTGCTGCATTTTGCGATGAACTGATCCTCGGAAAACTGGCGGATCTGCGTATCCGCCCTTGCGAGCAGCGCGGTCTCCTGCTCCGCGAGGACCTGCATTTCCAAAACACCGCCGTACAGTCTTGGCAAATGCGTCCCAACCTCGATATCAGGCAACCGTAACCACCCCCAAAACCGGGATTTCCTGTCTCTGCGCGCCGTTCGCGAGTTCCAGGTCCTCGGCGCGGCCGCAAAGCGCCACATCCGAGACATTGGCGACCCCAATTACCTGCAGAACCGCCGCCATCACCTGGGACAAATAGACCGTGCTCTCGTATCGTCCCAGCTCGTCGGCCTTGTCCCATTCCTCCCGGACCTGTTTGAGATAGGCTGCAACCGCGTTTTCAATGAGCGCCTGCAACTGCCCAATTTCATACCCTGTGGACAGCCTGACCCTGCACGAGACGTCCACCGTCTTTATCTCCGGTGTCGCGACTGTCACTTTGTGTCCGATTGGCGCCAGCCCGCGGCCCTTCCCGTCCGAACCTGGGTCAACGGCTTCCTGAATCTGCGCAACCAGCTCGGCGCTGCAGGGCATTTTGTCCGCGCCGATTACGCTGCACTTGACGGTCCCCCCGCCCTGCCACACCGGGTATATCCGCACGGCCCCCACGCCTGCAAGCTCCCGCAGCTCCCTCCGGTACCAGGCGGCATTCCCGCCAAAGGGCTTTTGGTTTACCGCTTCGATATACCGGGCACGCAGTTCGTCGTCGGTTTCCTCATCCCTGCCCGGCGTGACCAAATCGGTCATCCGAGCCGCCTGCAGGTTGCCGATATAGCTGACCGGCAGCAGCTCGCCCGTGTAGGCATTGCCGCTACTTCCGGGGACCTCGCAGGTAAGCAGATAGCTCCCCGGCGTCTGCACCCCGGAAGCTTCGTATAGGGCCGTCACTTGATAAACCGGCGCGTCCAGGCCGGCCGCGGCAAAGCGGTCACCAATCTGCAAGACCGCCGGCGCGCCGCCGGTCGCCGTAAACACACCCATCTTAACCGCCCGCGTGGCAGCGCGGCGAGTGATCCCCTGCTCCGCCGCCCTCTCGTCGAGATACGCGCCGCCCGCCGTCTGTATATAGGTGTCGAGATATGCGCTGCGCAGGTGCATATACAGGCCCGCCAGCTCCCAGCAGGCAGGGGCAAGGGCGTCATAGATGATACTGCCCAGGCGCTTGTCAACCGTGTCCGGCACCCTGTCCAGCGCCTGGGCCAAAAGGTATTCGTAATCGTATTGTTCAAGGTGCTCGCCTACACTCAAAGTTCCACCACCTTTTGTTCCCGGAGCCTGCCGGCGGCTGTCTCGACCGTAAAGGAGGCGCGCAGAGTACCCCCCTGCGCCTCTACAGCAAAGCTGTCCACCGCGGCAACCCGCTCATCCGCCAGCAATGCCTCCTCTATGGCCCTCGGCAGATCGCTCGCGGCAAAATCCATATCCCGTCCGATCAGCCGTTCCAGCTCCACGCCCCATTGCCCCAGGTAGATCGGCGTCTCATATCGCTCGGTCATCAGTGCCTTCCGCACCATCTGCCGGACGGCTTCCGCGCCGTCCACATAGCCGCTGATCCGCCCGCTGTCCAGGTCCAGCTGATAGGTACGGTCCACATATTCCTGTTCCTGCCGCTCCCGCGGCAGCTCTTTGTATTCCGGCACCATACTATTCCGCCTTTTCCATCAGATAATATTTCTGTCCGCCGTGCACGCGCAGCGCGACGGCCCGGTCGCCCGCGGCAAGCGTGGCCCGGCATTGCCCGGAAAGGATCAGGTGCGCCTCCCCGAGTTCCACACGGCCGTTCACCCGCACGCGTGCCGGCGCGGTACTCAACACCTCCACATACACCAGATCGGTGGGTTCGGCAGCCTCCAAAGTGCCGCGGGCGGCCGTCTGCATCAAGTGCACCAGCTTCTCGCCGGCCATTTCACCACTCCCTCACATCGACGCTCATCGTATGTTTGCAGTTCGCAAAGCTGTGCGTCACCTTTTCGATAAGCGCATACCCTTTATACACCGTGTCCCTCTGCAGATCCGATAGCAACAGCACGACGCCCACGCCGGGAAATACGCGAAAATCCCCCAAACATTCCAGCTTGAGGGACTTCTTCACCTTATTTTTGGATTTCAAAAGCATTTCCGCGCGCGTGACGATCTGCGCCTCGTTCATCTTCTCATTCACCTTTTCAAAATGCTGCAGCAAGCCCCACCGCCCGATGGACCCGCTGTCCTTCACAATATAGGTGTCCCGCTTTCCGGTGTCTTTGTTGTCCCGCCCCAGCTTGATCTGGTTGGCCGCATCGTCAATCGACGCGGAAAAGCTATAGCCGGTGAGCAGGCTCGCGTCCCCGATCGCCAGGTTTGTTTTCAGCTTGTTGACCGAGAGGAATTCGAGCACCCCGAAATTGTCACGGATCAGATGCCATTCCCCGGTGTCGATCAGGGTCTGGTCGATGCCATACTGGATCATCGCGGAGAGCTTTGTCTTGCTCGAAAACACCTTGTCCGGCACAACATACCCGCTTGGGTGCACCACGCGGTGCCGTATACCAAAGTCGCCGCAGACCTTCTTAAAAATGCCGTCGGCCGTCAGCCCGCTAAACACATACATGTCCTCATTTTTCAAATACCGCAGCTGGTCGTAGGCCGTGAACTGTATGCGCCCGGCCTCGTTTTTCTCATATTTGAACACGTATCCGAAAAACACGTTCCGGCCCGCCGCCTTGAAGCGCACAACCGTGCCTGGAGAAGCAATCGCTTCCCCTCCGGCATAGCGGACCGAAAACACCAGCTTCCCCGGCTGCTCCTCCATCTGCGCGGACCATTCCACGGACTCCGTAATGCCGCTGAGGTCATACGCTTTGCCGGTCTCCTGGTTTTGCAGGATCAGCTCTATGGTCATGCTCGCTTCACACTCCCCGCCGTAACCCAGCCCAGCCAGCCACCGGACGGCGTCGTCACATGGTATGGGTATCCCCGCCCGAGCTTAATATAGTTGACCTTCCCGCGGTACCCCCGCAGCGTCTTGCCCGGGCCGGAGCCATAGCTGTCCCTGTGCAGCCGCCCGTTTACGATCACCTCGCAGCCCGCCGTAATGGCGCCGCTCGTGTTCGGCCTGGACTGCGCAGGCTTTGGAGGGGAGGGTTTGTTTTCAATTACAACAAGCTTGACGGTGCTTTCGCGGTACTCCGCAAGGGATATTGTGTAATACACATCCTCCGTCCCCGCCTGGTACCCGTACTCAAAGTCCTCAACAGACGCCAGGAAGTTGATGGGCGTATCGCTGACCACCAGCCGCAGCGGCTTTTTGTCCTTGCGGACCTGTTCGATAAACTGGATATAAAAATCCGGCTTCTCGAATTTATCTTTGGTTTTCACAAACGCGTAATCCGGTTTCTGTGGAAAAAAGCTCGAAAACTCCACCTGCTGCAGCTGTCTGTCCCGCAATACGGATACCTGGCCGAGCTTGACCATTTCCACGGTCTCGTTGCTGCCGGCGCTGGACACCATAAACTCCTGCGGCAGCACTGGGATCTGCACCACCCGCTTTTCATATTCAAAGAAGATGCCTACCGCGATGTTCCCACCCCCTATACCAAGCTTGTCGCGAGCGCCTCCTCTGTCATACGCTCAATCTCCTCGAGCAGCCTGCCGGCGTCGGCCGTCTCATGCACGTCTCCGAATTTCACGGTCATCTCGGGGCGCAGTGTTGTAAACCGGTTGACAAACTCGGTGGCCGCAACATCCTTCAGCAACTTGATATCCTCTTCGGTGATGGACACCTCGTCGTCGATCTTCCCAACGGAATCCAGGTTTCCGCCGCCCATCGTCAATTCGCCGTCCAGCCCCGCGCCCATCAGTTTGTTGATCTTATCCTCGATACCCTTTGAAAAATCGCTTCCGGACTGATACCAGTCCTTTGCAACATCCGTGGGGTTGACGAATTCTTCGGGCACAAACGCCTTCACGCCATGCTCTTTTTCCACCAGTTTCTTTTGCAGTTCAACGTATTTTTTGAGGTTGGCGATACCCTCTGAATACGACAGCTCCACGCCGGGTATCAGGTTGACCAAATCCACAATCGCCTTGTTGGCGGTCTCCATCCCGCTCACTATAACGTCGCAAAGGTCCCAGAACAGCATCTTAATCGCGCCAATCGGGTCGGTGAAGACATTTTCAATGAAATTGCAGAAAACGCCCACCACGTTTTTGATTCCGATGAACACATTTTTCACCGTGCCGTAAAGGAACCCGAAGATGCCGCATACGCCGCCGATAATCTGGTCCGTGCTGATGCCGAACTGGTTGAGCGCCCAGATCAGCAGGGCTATCCCCGCCACCACCAGCAGGATCACCCAGTGCTGCGCTGCGAAAGCAATTGCCGCGTTCCAAGCTTTGACCACCACCGTCGAAAGCTGCTTAATCAGCAGCCCCAGCCCCACTATGGCCGCGGCCATGATAAGAGGCTGCAGCGCAACAAACAGGTCATACAAGGTATTCACGAGCCAAGTGATCCCATTCAGCGCCGCCATTGCAATGCCGGAGAACGCCATCGCGCCCGCTATGAGCGCATCAAAGAATTTCTGTGCCTGCGCGCTGTTCAGCCACTGCGAAAACTTGTCCGCCACCGGCTGCATCTGCATTTGTAAGGTATTGCTGACCTGCTTTATCTTTTGGCCGAAGGTGAGCGGCATGTTTGTAAACTTCTTTTCGATGTCGTCCGCCGCGCCGAACAGAGCGTTTTTGATAATGCCCGCGGATATCGTTCCTTCTCTCGCGACGTCCCGCAGCTCCCCTTTGGTGATCCCCATCTGCTTCGCGATCGCGTCGGCCAGCATCGGCGCGTTTTCTGTAATACTGCGGAATTCATCGCCCTGCAGCCGCCCCGCCGCCATGGCTTGTGTCAGCTGGTACATGGCGGCAGAGCTCTCCTGCGCGCTGGCGCCGGCCACGGTAAACGACTTGTTCATCAGCTCCGTAAACCGTATGACCTCGTCGTTGGAACCGAACGCCTCCCCGGCTAAGAGGTTCAACTTGGCGACCGAAGACGCCATAGCCCCATAATCGCCGCGGCTGCGGTTGGCCGCCTGGTACACCTTTTCCTGCAGCTCCGCCGTGGTCTGGAAACCGTCGTTGATGTTGTCGAGCCTGGCTTTGATCAGCGTCAGGTTGTCCAAATACTCGGCCGACCCCTTCGCAAGCTCCCAGCCCTGCTTGGCAAGCCTGACCCCGGCGTCCAGGTTCACCAGCTTCATCCCGCCGCTTGCCCCGGACGCCCCCAACATCGACTGCTGCAGGCGGTCGGCACTCAAGCGCGCCCCGTCCAGCTGCGTCTGGAACCTTCTGACCGCATTTTGCGCCGATTGAATATCCCGGCCGGCCCGCTGGAAAGCGCGTCCCATACGCGGGTTTGACGAAGCGCGGTCCAGCCCTTCCATGGCCCGCAAGTTGGAGTTCAGAGCTTTCAGCATACTGCGCAGGACCGGCGTCATGCGGTCCTGCAGCCGGATTGCGTTGTTGACTGTCACCGGCGCCTCCCCGCCCTTCTGCCCGCCTGCTTTTTCTCGTTCTTGATGCGCTCGTCAATCATGGCGATGACCGCCGCTTTTTCCCGGATATCGAGCCCCAAAAAACGCGAGGGCGGCCAGTGAAACCTGTGCAGGCAATAGTAGCTGTACATCGTTTCACCGTCGCCCTCGTCCATCAGTTTTTTACTTCTTCCCGCAGCTCGTCGAGGTCGTTGTCAAAGCCGGACAGCTGGGTGATCGCCGCCTCGAGCGTCTGGATCTCGCCGGCCAGCAGCACCTTATACAGCAGCTGCTCCGGCGTCACGCAGCCGGCCTTTTTGATGGTGGCGGCGTCGCGGAAATCCGGTTCCAGAGTGTGGCCCAGCACAATCAGCTCGGTCAGTTTTCTGCGGTTGAAATCCACCGAGCCTTTCTTTCCGATCTTGGTGGCCTGTTTTTGGTATTCAGCAAACTGGTCGCCGGATATGGCGCTGATCTTAAACTTTAAGGTCTCGCCATCCGAGCAAAACCGGTTGCTCACAAATACCTCCTCGGTGATGCCGGACACATCCACCCCGGCAATAAACTCCTGCAATTTCCCCATAGCGTTTTTTCTCCTTACTCTATTTGATATAGTCCGGACGGCTGAAGCTCGCCAGAATGTCCGCGTCCTCGAACGTGAAGTCCATGTCCTCCTCCAGCGTGTCGGCGTCGAGGTCGATCGACAGCAGCTGTACGGAGTCCAGATTGCAGCCATATAGCGCGGATATCTGCTTGCCCACACAGCTTGCCGGGTCGTCATTGGTGCCGACGAGGTCAAAATAGCAGTCCCGGCCCGTCTTGATATACTCGATAATTTTCTCCCGGAACAGGCTCGTCACATAGTAGATCGTCATCGACCCGGTGCCGTTCCATCCGTTTGTCTTATGCCCCGTGCCGCGGTTCCCGATCGTGTTGATCTCCGCTTTGTTCTTCTCGATGGTGGCCTCCACCTTTTTGGCATAGAACAGCTCCTGCACCTTACCGTCGATGATGATCTGCGCGCGGGCCTCCTTGCCGGATACGGTATCCTCCGCTCTTAAATACAAACTCTTTCCCTCCTTATCCCGCCACCACGGTCATGTACAACTTTTCCATCGCGTCCGCGGGCCGGACCAACAGGTTCACAACCACGGATTCGACGTCCGCGCCCGGCTGGATTTGGATGTCCTCCGTGGAAAAATCGGTAATCGCGCCCATGTTCTGCAGCTCGTTCAGGTACCCCGTGAGGTCTGCTTTCAGCACGTTCCGGCCGTTTTCCGTGTTGTCCACCTTGCCGATATACCGGGCTTCAAATATGCCGCGGGTGTGGTTTGCGATGTCATCCAGGCAGCGCAGCACGCGGTTTTTGCTGTAGACCGCGCTTCGGTCCTCGGTATAGGTTGTCAGCGTATTGATGTCCTTTTCGATTACAACGGCGCCGTCCTGCCGGACGGAGAGCAGCAGCTTGCCCTGTGTAAGGCCCTGTTCAATCTGCTCGTCCTGCAGCTCCCCGATGACCTCGACGGCGTTGTCGATGACATGATAGGTGTTGGACTGGTTGACGGCCGATCCCGCCGTCAGCCCCGCAATATATGCGACCGTCCCGGCCACGCCGACCTCCTCCGAGGCGGTGCGGTATCCCTGGCTGACCGAGATGATCCCCTCATAGTCGGCCTGGGAGTATTCCGGCAGCACCGCCTGCACCTTTTTGCCTTTGGACTCCCGCAGCTCCCGCACATAATCCATCACCGTTCCCTTGACGGTATCGTTGATAACCGTGGGCAGGCAGATCGTGTGGAACGCATACGGCCTGATCTTTTGCGTAAACGCCGCATACTGCTCTTCGGCCACCGTCCCGTTCTCGCCGCCCGTCAGCATCGTCCCGGCCGTTGCCGTCAGGTTCCCGCTGCCGGTGAAGTCCACCCAGTCGTTCGGCTGCAGATCCGCTGCCGTCCTGCCCGACTGGCTGTCCACCAGGCTCTGCCTGTAATACGTCTGTACCGTGAACACGTCATCCTTCTGCGATACCTTGACCGCGAGGTCGTTGCCGGCCGTCCCACTGTATTTCGCAATTGCCGTCAGCGCGCCGGCCGTTGCCCTTGCTTTCTTTCCGTTCGCGTCCAGACGGTATACAAACGCCTTAAAGCTGTGCTGCAGCACCTGCCTGTATACCTGCGCGTTCTCGTCCGTGACCGGCAGGCCAATCTTTTGAATACACTTCCCGTCCATCAGGTCGGTGCTTTCCAGCGCGATGACCGTGTCCTGCGGCCCCCAGGTCATTGGCACCGCCATCGCGACAACGCCGCGCGTCCCGGCCACCGCCGCGGGCCCCTGCGCCGCTTTAAAATTGATATACGCGCCCGGCCGCACCTTGTTTTCGGCCAGGAAAATTCCACCCGCCATCTACTTCACTCCTTCAGAATAGGAGAGTCCGCCCAGATACGGCGCGGCCTCTCCTGAATGCCCATGGATTGTGTAGGCCGCAAATACATGCAATACGCCGTCCACAATCTCGGTCCTTTGGCCGCTTCCGCGGTAGATCCCGCTTTCGATTTCCAGTACAGAGAGCAGCTCGCAGAGTGCGCTGCCCATCTGATCAAGCGCGCTGCGCGTGTTTTCTTCCGTGTGATACCGGATATCCAGCAGCACGGTCCGCTCCCAGGTGTCCCTCCGGATTTTTCGTTGGGACAAGGAGACCTGTTCCACAAAAAAATACGGTTTGGCAGCATTCTGGACCGGCTTGTCCTTATACACTTCATGCGCCGGGTACTCCGCTTTCAGCTTGCGGCATACCGCGCTTTTAACCGTATCCCCGTTAATCCGCGTCATAGGATCCCAATTTCCTTCAAAATCATTGCAAATTTCCGGTCAAACTCTCTCTGCATCTCGTTTTCAACTTCCTGTATCGAGACTGTGCACATATAATACCCCTCGACCCAGCCCAAGCGGTCCCGCGTCGTATGCCCGTATTCCACATAGGAGGCATAGTCCATCGTGTTGAACAGCTCTATGACAAGGTCGTTGCCCTGCCTGTGGACATCCGATAAGGACCATGCCTTTCGCAGCGCTCCCGTGTCCACCGGCGTGCGGCGTTTGGTCTTTGCGAGAGCTTTGAGGCCAAGCTCCAGCAGGTAGTCCGCCAGATGCTGGTCAAGCTGCGTTTGCAGGCGCCGGACCGCGTCCCGCATAGAGCGCATGCCATCCATATCAACCGGCATATTTACCCCCGCTTTCCGTTAGCAGGATCTCCTGCCCGATGTCATACACCACCGGCTGCGCAGCATACCCCTGGTATACCTGCACGGCCTGCCCGCCAATGATGCGCCGCAGGACCAGCCGGTCGCCCTTTTGCAGCCGGTACCGGTTGGCCGCGAAGACTTTCATGTTTACCCGCGGGTCGTTTTGATCCATCGCGGTATCGTGCCGGTCAGGCTGCTCAAAAGAGATGCGGCAGGGTACGTCCTGCAAGGCAGGCACCGGCCGCAGCTCCAAACGGGTGCTTCCGTCTTCGTTTACTTGTTTCACGGCGCGCGCCACGTCCATACGGTCGGTGTACATCGCATCCAAACGACTTGCAAGCGTCTCTAAGTCTACCATTGGAACCTCCTGAAGCGCGCAAGCTTCGCGGCATATGGCGCCAACAGCTCCCGCTCCGTCAACACGGCCGGGAGCTGCTGTGTATCCAGGTCAATCGTGGTATCTCCCATGCGGATGCTTTTCACGGAGCCGTCTTGCCGCATTTCTTCGGCTCTGCGGGCCGTCCGCTCCTGTTCCATGATGTCGCGCGCCAGCTTGGCCAGCGTATTGTAGAGGCCGGCCGGCAGGACGTCCAGGTTGCAGTGGTGCAGGATCATCTCCTCGGCCTCCTCGGCGGCTTGCGAGATGTCCCCTTCCAGGTCCGCGCATCTATTGATCGCCAGTTCGAGCGCCTTTTGCTCCATCCTTCTCAGCCCCCTGCCTGATCACGGCGGCCCCGGCGTCAATCCCATACGCGCCGAGCTTTTTTGCCGCGGCAATCTCCCCGGCCGGTATTTCAATCGGTACATACGGCAGGTACTCCCTGCCGTCATACCGGATCTTACGGTCAAATATCATCTGCACCGGTCATCCTCCTAAAACTTCACAATCGCCGTCGCCATTCCGGCCTTGACGCATTTCCCGTTCGCACCCATCTCGGCCACAACAAGCTTCTGGCCCGCTTCTGCTTCCACCTCATCCGTGCCGTTCCAGTCGGCATAGCCGGATTTGCAGGGCGATCCCAGTGCCGGCAGGGAGGGGTTATTCGCCACCTTGATCCGATAGCTGTTCCCGCTGCCCTTGGCCGGCGTCACCGTCAGTCTGGTTTTGCCCGCGGCCGTGCCTTCCGCCGACGCAACCGTCAATTCGCCAAGCTTCTCGGTGGGCGCGACCGCAGCGAAGGCCTCGGGCTTGACCACCAGGTATCCGACGCGCATCGTCGCTTTGATCGCCACCATATCCTGCTCCGCGAGGGAAATCGGCTTGCCGTCCTCGCCCAGCGTGCCCTGCAGCGTGGCCTCCCTGAGGACTTCGTATTCTATGCCCTGACGGACGCCCACAAGGCTGTACTTCCACTCGCCGGCCAGGATGTCGGCTTTCCGGCGGTCGAACGCGCCGTTGCGGACAAACTCAATCGGCGCGTTGTAGAACTCGCCGCCGTTGACGCCGGGTACGAGCAGCTGGTTGCCGTCGCCGTCGCGCAGCTTACGCAGCGCGTTTTTGATGCCGACATGCGCCACGAAGCCGCTCACTTCATATCCCGCGTCCTCTACATATGCCATCGCGTCGGAAACGTCCAGGTCAAGGGAGGCGGCGCCATGGCTGACCGTCTGCCCGTTTTCTGTGACGCCTTTCATCACGTTGGTTTTAAACGGCGAATCCGTGCCGAACAGCGCGGCCGCGTCCAGCGATTTATAAAACGCCTCGGCAATCGACTCCTTCAGCTCGCTGAATACGCTGATGGTCGAATCGTTCAGCTTCTCCTTCGTAACCGGGATGATGACCGCGAGCTTTTTGGCGGTGATCTCCGGGTAGATCCAGGTCGCCTTCGAGGTTTGGATGCGCTGCCCCTCGGATACCCAGTAAGCGCCGGGGCCGTCCGTCAGTACGTTGAACTTCTTGGTCTCGCTGTCCATCTGCTCCACTTTGGAAAGCCGGAGCACGCTGGACCCGCGCGCCACCATTTTCATAATTTCCGCCGCCTGCGGCGTCGGCACAAAACCTTGCAGTTCGTCTTTCAATACGCCCATCTTATCTTCTCCTTCTGTTCACAAGCTGTGTTTTCAGTCGTTCTTTCCGGCCTGCTCGGCGCGGATGATATCCACAAAGGATGCGGCGCCGGCGCTGTCCTCCTTGCCTTTGCCGCCCTTTGGCTCATAGCTATACGGTGCGGCCTGCTCATCCTGCTTTTCTGTTTTGAATTGGGTGGGGAAGCCCTCCCGCAGCGATTGCAGAATATCATCCGTGTTTTGGAGTTTTCCAGCCTCGTCGAAATCCCCATCCAGCAGGCCGCGTTTGAACAGCAGATAGTCCGGATCCAGGGCGCCGCTTTGCAGCGCAAAGGATTTGAACTGATACTCCCTCTGTTCCTTTGCGCGGGCCGACCTCTCCTGCCCCAACTGGGCCTGCAGCCCTTCCGCGTCGAGCTTTTCCAGGGCTTTCACCCGCTTCTGCGCGGCATCCAAATCACCCTTGACGGTGTTGTGCGTCTCCAGATCCACCATGTGCTTCGGAATCTCCTTTTCGATGCCGGCACACAGGGCGTCCGCGTCCAGCTTCCCGTCGGTGATCTTTGCCGCCGCGATCAGTTTTTTAAGCCATTCCAATTGTTTTTCCCCTTTCCTATTTTCAAATTTGGGCACAAAAAAGCACACCCGGAAGGTGTGCTAATTTCGGTTATTCGTTTTCTTCCATCGGCTCAAACCGTAACCCGTGGTCTCCGGGATACGGCCCGTCGTGCAGAACATCTTCTTTCAGGATCTCCCGCGGGATCCCGTCCGGAAACGCCGCGCAAACGGCGTCCGGGGATTCCAGGTCGTTGTGCTTGCAATAGCTGCACCGGAGCGTCCGTGGCTTTGGGTTATCCCACCAACGCGGGTCAGAATATGGCTTCATAGTCTACACCTCTTCCATGTATATCGTGCAGCCGTCCACTTTGACGACCTTGAACAGGGCCCCTCTGGCAAACAGCACTTCCATTTCATTGGGGTTGATCGTCCGGAGGTCCTTCCCGCTCTTGCTCTGGATGATGTATTGAACCGGCATCGTTTCGTCGTAAACCGCGGCGCCAGTCGATATATAGGAGGGAAACTGTTTATATGTGCCGACTGGATACTCCGCCAAAAATGCCCCGATATCCTCAATCTCATATTCGGACAACGACCGGAACACCACGCCCTGATATACCGGAAACTTTTCGAGCGCGCTGTCAAGCGCGGCCACAAACGCCCTTTCTTCTCCGCTGAGCGCCGCCCCGCTTCTGAGCTTCTCGTTGATCCCATAGGCGCCGCTGCTGATATACCGGTTGACCGCGTATTCCTCGTCCGGCGTGAGGGCCTGTACTACTCCCAGTATAGCACTTCCCGCCAGTTGTGCAATATCCTTTTCCGCACGCGCGGGTTGCCCTATTCCGTTTTCGTACCACTCCTTGAAATTAACTGTTGCTGACACATACACCGTCTTCCCAGTTTGCGTGCTCCTCGCCGCCCGCATACCCAATTCCTGTGGATCCTCCAGATGCGGTACCGTGGTCGTGCGGCAGTGCGCGTGGAAGGGGGGATAGCTGATCCCGACAACAGCTTTTGCAACCTCATGGGTTTCGCCGTCTAGCGCCCGGCAGATTTCGCTGGTGCGCATGTCCAGCGTAGCCAGGATGTCATAGCGCCGCACGCCCAGCCGCTGATACATCGACAGCGTGGCCTGTTCCGAGACCCAGGCCGATTCCGTGCGCAGCAGCCGCTCGCACGCATATAGGGTTCCGCCGTCGCCGTTTTTGCCAAACCCGCAGGTTTGCAGTTCCCTTGCTAGAACCTGCGGGTTCTTGCCCTGTATGAAACCGCGCGTGACCAGTTCTTCCACCTTGCGGCTGAAGGCTTCCGTGCGGTTCCACACCTTGTCGGAGTAGGCAGACCCGCTCCACGGCTGTAACAGGAGCTGATCGATCACGTCGTCGGATACACGGTCCATCCGCACAGCGACCCGGCCGGCCGCGGCGCCGCCCTGCAAAGCGGTATATTGCGCGGCGGAAAACAGTGTATGACACTGACCGAGTTGATAGCTCTCCTTCAACATCCCGCGTACATCGCCGTGGAAAAAGCGCCCCAGGCCGTCCGCCTGCTGGCGGATGTGCGCTTTCAGCACCTCCAGCCGGCGGACTCTGGCGCGGGTGGACAATGCCTGCAGGTACGCCCGGTTCTTTTTCACATATTCGTCGTCGTGATATTGTTGGATATAGAACTGGAGGTCCCGCTGGAATTCCTCCCGCTCGTCGTCCGTCAGGTAGCGCAGCGCGTCCTGATAGGTCATGCTGTTGTCCTTGGCATACTTCGCGTATAGCCGGACAATATCCTCCTCGATGGACTGGATCGACGACCGCAGCTTCCCGCGCAGCCTTTCAGACACGGCGTCCTCATTTTCCATGGTAAGCGCCAGGCGTTCTTCCGCGCGCCGCCGCCAGTATTTACGGCTGTCCATCCGCGTCTTCCTTTGCTGTGCCGCCTATGTTCTGATACTCATCCCGTTCGCCGGTCTCCTGCTGTACGCGTTTCTCCTCCTCGTCGGCGTTATCCACCCACGGATGGTTCTCCCAGATGGTTTTCATGCTGACGATGCCGGCCGACATCTGCGCAATCTGCGCCGTCTCCAGGTCGTTCGATATCGCGTTGCGCGTCCAGGTCTGCTTGACCGGCAGGGCGTCGTCCTCGTGCAGATACCGCAGAATCACCCGGACCAGCTCGCCAAACCCGCGCCGGAACTCGGTCTCCGTCAGGCCCGCTTTGAGCTCGAGTTTGCGGTAAAAAAACTTGAGCGCCACGCCGGACGCGTTCCCGACGCTTTCAACGTCCTGCTGCAGCGCCTGCCCGCTCTCATAGATCTGCTTTTTCACAATGTCCAGCAGGACCTTCCGCGCCTCCACCGGGATTTCGATTTGCAGGGTCTTTACGCCGCCGCTGCCGCTCTGCGGATTGGTTTTGATCGCCTTGTACCGCTTGAGGTCCGTCAGAAACTCCTTGAGATTGGCGCCGCCATAGTTCTCGATGATATAGATGATCTGCTGGATGTCTTCCAGGTCATTGGCAAAACCGGAGATCACGATATCATACAGGTCGATCAGGCCCTTATACCGGACCAGATCGCCTGTACCCATATGGTTGTTGCGAAACTCAATAAACGGTACGCGCCCCAGCTTGTGCTGCACTGTAAGAGGCTCCGCGCGGAACCGGTGCGATGGAATTTCCAGAGACCCATCGAGTATGTAGGTCGTAAACTCGGAATCGGTCCAGTGCTCAAAATATATGGCTGTGCCGCCGTTCTCCAGTTCTTCCTGGTAATACCGGTAAACCGCCCGCAGCTCCCGCTTTAGGCTGTCCTTATACACCGGTATGACCTGTTCGGCGTCGACCGGCGCGTACTGCAGCCGCCCGGCAGCGTCCATCCAGCAATGCAGCCAGGCGCGGCCCGCGTTGCACGCCTCAACACAGAGGCGCTGTGCGTCACACTCAAAATCGTCCCCCAGGACACGGCGTATATCATCATTCAGCCGTTTGCTGCCGGCGTCGAACTGCACGGGATAGGTCAGCATATATGCGGCTTTTTCGTTTACGATGATCTCGTGGAAGTTGTGCGCGATGCGGTTGTCGGCGTTGCGCAGCGGATCCTTGTCGGCCACCTTGTTGACGCCGCGTCGCTTGATGCGGTTGCGTCCCGCGTAATACTGTTTGTCTTCCAGTATGCGCGCCCGCTCCCGGCTGTGGCCGTCTATGATTTGGGTTATCTCCTGAATTGTCAGAAGCTTTCGTATGTTTTTCACCTCCTACCGCAGCACAGCAAACGGCGGGTTTTCGTCGGTATAGATCGCATAGCGCACCGCGTCGAGCACATCGTCATACAGCTTGACCGGCTCCCCAGTGCGCTCGTTCCAGGCATACTGCGTAATCTCCTCCCTGAACCGCCCGCAGCAGTCCGCGGCATAGAATTTGTCCTGCTTGATCTTGCCCGCGACGGCCTCAATGCCTGACAGCACCGCCTTATTGGCGTTGATCGTGCGCAGGCCCTCCCGCCGGAACCGGTCCACATGCTCCGGCCGGGCGGAATCGGCATAGAACGGGTAATCCCCATAGGCTGCCTGCACCGACTTGGCCGCCCGCACCCAGTAATCAATCTCCTGATGCTGCGCGGCAATCTCCCGCACCAGCACATACTCGCCGTCCTCCGTGACGCCGATCACCACAATGGCGCCGAAGTGCTCATAGCCCCAGTCCACGCCATAGAGATAGCGGACAAACCGTCTGCCCGCTATCTGACCGGCGGACAGCAGATGCCGGCTGAAGTCGAAATCCCTGTACACAACACCCTCGCCGTTAACCCAGCGCCCATAGATGTCGCGGTCGGTGAACATGCCGGACGGCGTGGACTGCACAATGCTGTCCACATAGTCCGGGTCGAGCGTGTCGTTGTCAAACAGCGTGAAATGGAACGCCTTGATGTTTACCCGTCCGCTGTGCAGACAGCTGCCGCTCTTGTCGATGTAATCGGTCTTAATCGGATGCATGGGGTTTTCCGGGTTGGTGTCGATAAACACCCGCGCGCCCGGGTAGCTGCACCGCGAAAAACACTCCTTGACAAATCGGTCATGCAACGCCGTCGCCTCGTTGAGGAACATTCCCGCCGCGGTGAAGCCGCGCGCCTTTTTCCAAGCGTCCGAGTTAGCGCCCTCCAAGCAGACAACCCGATTGCCGAACAGCGGGAAGGAATTCTGCCGGTCGAGCTTGATGCGGCGGCCGAGCAGCTGCTCCATGTCGTCCAGCACGTTGCGGCGGATAGAGCTTTGGTTCGCGCCGCCTAAAATGATTTTAGCCCGGCGGCCGGCAAGCTCCGCAACGTGCTGTAGAAAGAGCAGATTGACAATGTATGTCTTCCCGGCTCTTTTGGCGCCGGCGCAGATCAAGATCTTTGGGTCTCGCTGCACCGCATAATCGAGTACCTCCTGCTGCTTATGCGTCAGCCCCGCGGCGCCTCACCTCCTTCAGGATTTCAATGACCTCCGCCTCCATCCGGTCGATGCCGTCCCCGTTCAGCCGGTCATCCATCACCTGCAGCTGTTTGTGCGCCCGGATCAGCTTGCGGAGCGCGTCGGTGCAGGCCAGGATGCCGGTGGTTCGCTCCTGCTCCGTCATCTTGTGCGTGTGCTTGTTACCATCCTCGTCATACGTGGTCATGGTCTCCTGTCCCACCAGGCGAGACAGCTTGAGGCGCAGCAGCCGTATCTCCTCGGACAGGCTGTCCGCGTCCGGGATGCGCTCATACACCTCCCGTTCTTCGGTCGGTAGCGCGTCCAGGTAGATGCTCTCCCTTTCCCGCAAGTGGAGCGCTCCACATCCCACTTGTCGAGTGTTTTCCACTTTCGCACCTTGTTTTCTGCGACGCCTAATTCTGCCGCGATGTCCGACAGCTTGCGGGTTTTCCCGCTTTCAAGCCATAACTCTTTGGCTTTGTCCCGCTTGGGACTTCTGGCCCTCGGCAACACGCCCACCTCTCTGTATTCGAGTTGTTTTCTGGTTTTTTGATCTTCCCCCCTTGATAGATGACATAAAAAGGCACCCTCAACCGTTGAGGGCGCCAAAAGAAAGGAGGAGCGGCTATACCGCTATGTCCGTGGTGATCATTTTATAGGGTCTTCGGGCGGCGAGCGCAGCCCGAGCTTGATTTCGAGCTGCCGGGCGGCGGCGCTC
>JAETRV010000109.1 GCA_021770005.1 Anaerotruncus sp.
GAGAAGCGCATCGGGGAACTGATCGCCGCCGACCGCTATCTGAACCGGGCTGAAAAGGAATATTACCCGGAATATCAGGCACAGGTGGAACAGCGGACAGCACGATGGAAAATCGCAGATGAAATCCGCTCTATCATTGACGACTATGTGGACTTCAAGACACAGCTTGGCGAAAAGGAACAATGTGCGGAGGTCTTGTTCGCCAGAACTTGTACGCATAGTTTTGGGGTAGGAGATAAGAAAAACTATGTTTTGACAATGGAGGGCAGCTTTGTTCTTCCCACCCTGCGGGACGCCATGCAGACCATCATCGGAGATAACACCCACCTGACGGAGCGGTGCGAGGCCATGCTTGTCGAGTTGAACGGCCCCCTGGCTGCGCCGCTGGAACCGACCTATGAGGAACTGAACCCGCCGCCCCCGCCGAAAAAGGAATACCGCTTTACCTTGGGCGACACCGTGTACCTGGGGGCGCAGGAGTATGAGCTGTTGGCCTTTGACGAGCAGACTGTCCGGCTCTTTGACCCGGCGTTTCCCATCATCAACAAGGAACTGCCCCGCGAGGAATTTGACCGCTTGCTGGCCGAGAACCCCCTCAATGACCGTTTGCTTCGGCTGGTGGAGGAAGTGTCCCCCGCCGTTGAAGCGGTGGAGCCTGACATCCCACGACGCATTGGACGTATCGACTTTTTAGGCACTAACGGCGTGGTGGGTGAAAGTGTTGAGTACACCGACGCAGAGCAGTTTGTGGCGGCAATCAAGGAAGAAAACCATGTTGGCACTCCCATGAGTATCGCCCTTTACCGCGACAGCGAGGGCCAGACCATCCCCCAGGACTTTGTGGCGGAGCTTGACCCGCCGCCCCAGGGCTTTGAGGTCATAGATTACGCACAGGCGCAGATGGATCGGGCGAAACGGCTCATTAACGAGTATTGCATGGAGGTATTCGAGCAGGAGGCCGACTTTTCCAATCTGCATCATATTGATCTTGCCTTTGGCAGTACCAGCGACAGCGAGCATACTGTTGAGGTCAGCGCCGACCTAATCGGCTTCCGCTTGATCTACCAGGTAGATGGTGAAGCGGCTGCGTCCATTCAATGCCACGACCTGGACGATATGGCTGAACTTCTTGCTAACCTGGACTTTGACGAGATGATCGCTTTTGCTGAGGACGAGTACAAAAAGCAACAGGAGCAGAACCGCCAGCCCCAGCAGGAAACGGATGATTTTTCCGACATTGACCCCGCCGCTGTCCGTGCCGCCCTTGCGGAGAACGGTATCGTAGACGGCCATGTGGTAGACCCGGACAAGCTGGCCGCAGACCCCTTTATTCAGCAGGTCATGGCCGATGTGGAGCAAATTGCCGCCAATACCCCCCAGGCTCCCGAACGATTTTCTGTCATTGAAACAGAGGGCGGTTATGCCGTATGGGACGATGCCCGGAATGAGATATATGTGGACGGAGGGGGCGTTCAGGAGGAATTTACCAGCGAATGGCAGGCCGAGGACTATCTGAAGCAGGTCAAAAAGGCCGTTGCGGACAAGGAGGCCGCTGAATGGCTGGCGGTGGAACGGGCAAAGCAAGGGACGCCGGAACCGGCTGAAAAGGAACCTGCGGCGGGGACGGCTGAAAAGGGCACCGAACATTTAGCGGATGGGCATGGCCCGGACGGTGATGGGCCAGTCCAGCCCCCGCCCGCGCCACGGCGCAGAGCCAAGGTGTCCCCCTTTGTACTCCATCCCGAAGTCCCCACCGCAGACCGGCATGAATACCATATCTCCGATGACGCCATCGGCGTGGGAACGCCGGGGACACGTTTTAACAACAATATCCGTGCCATCCGACTGCTGAAAAAGCTGGAACGGGAGGAACGGTTTGCTACCCCGGAGGAACAGGCGGTATTGGCGCAGTATGTGGGCTGGGGCGGGCTGGCCGATTGCTTTGACGAGCGGCACAGCAAGTACGCCGAGTTGAAAGCCCTGCTGGACGAGGACGAATACGCCGCCGCCAGGGAATCCACCCTCACCGCCTTTTACACCCCGCCCGTGGTTATCCGCTCCATTTATCAGGCGTTGGAGAACATGGGCTTCAAGACCGGGAATCTGCTGGAGCCGTCCTGCGGCATCGGCAACTTCATCGGTATGCGCCCGGAAA
>JAETRV010000043.1 GCA_021770005.1 Anaerotruncus sp.
TCCCTCGGCGCGTCAATCGCGAGTTTGATGTCCCCATTCAGCCGGATCACCCGCACGACCACCCGGTCGTCGATGACCACATATTCCCCGATATTTGTCCCAAGCACGAGCATACGGTTACCTCCTTGTAACGTAAAAATCCTCCCGAGGGTGTGACAAAAAGTATACTTTTTGTCACAGGTCTCATTTTTTGTTTTTTCTGGAAAATCAGCGTATATCAGAGCGCGATTTTACCTATCGTATAAATATTTTCCCTGATATAGGAATTCTATCACACATTTTAGGAAAAATCAAGCCCTTCCGAGGTGTGACATTGCGTATACTTTTTGTCACAGGTCTCTACTCTTTATATTCGTACGTTCCCAAGGAAACCAAAGCGGCTTTGCAAGAAAATTTTAAAACTTTTCCGAGAATCCACAAGCTTGACAAGGTGCTGATTTTTTCTTATACTTATCCTATCATATAGATGAAATAGCAAGTGCCATGAAGGTGCAGCGCGGCGCAGTAGGTGCCGCCTGATTCGTGGTGCTTTTTTGCACCCATATAATGAAAGGGTGAACGTAATTTGTTGAGACGGATTGTTGCGGGTATTCTAGCTGCTGGCTTGTTGCTATCCGGATGCGCCTCACAGGACACGGTTGCGCCGGATTTAGGACCGGCAGAGAGGGGCACAGTTGTAGTGGCAATGGGGCCAACCTCCGAGCCGGAAGCAGGATTCGACCCGGTTTATGGCTGGGGCGCGGGAGAACATGTACATGAACCGCTGATCCAAAGCACTTTGACTGTGACTGGAAAAGACCTGAAGATAGGATATGACTTAGCGGTCGCAATGGATACGAGTGAGGATGGTATGCTCTGGACGGTGGAAATTCGAGACGATGCCCGTTTTTCAGATGGAGAAAAATTGACCGCTTCGGATGTTGCGTTCACCTATAATACAGTCAAGGCGGGCAGCTCGGTCAATGACTTTACGATGCTTGACCACGCTGAAGCAATCGGGGATACGACGGTAAAATTTCATATGTCAGAACCGTTTTCAATCTGGCCGTACACGATGGCGGTTGTAGGAATCCTGCCGGAGCACGCTTACGATCCGTCCACCTATGGACAGAACCCGATTGGCTCGGGCCGGTACTTACTCAAGCAGTGGGATCGTGGGCAGCAGGTGGTTCTTGAGGCCAACCCCGATTATTACGGCGAACCGCCTCACATGAAGCGGGTAACCATCCTATTTATGGAGGAGGACGCGGCGTTTCTCGCGGCAAAGGCCGGGCAGGTCGATTTGGCCTATACGGCGGCTTCCTATGCGGACCAGGCGGTTTCGGGCTACCAGTTGATGGCGGTCGAAACGGTTGACAACCGGGGGTTCAACCTTCCGGCAGAGCGCCCGGGCGTTTTTCCGGAAGAAAACGGCGTTCCGGTGGGCAGCGCGGTGACCAGTGATCTTGCGGTACGGCGCGCAATCAATATTGGGGTGGACCGTCAGGAGATGATCGAAAACGTTTTGAACGGCTACGGGACACCGGCTTACAGTGTCTGCGACCGGATGCCATGGTATAACCCGGCGTCCGAGGTGGCGTACGACCCGGATGGTGCGCTCCGCCTGCTCGACGATGCAGGCTGGGCGGTCGGGACGGACGGTGTCCGGGAGAAGGACGGAGTGCGTGCCTCCTTCCACGTCCTGTACCCGACGGGGGATTCTGTGCGGCAGGCGCTGGCCGCAGATTTTTCCAACCAGCTTGTAAAACTGGGGATCGAAGCGGTTCCCGAGGGGGTTGGATGGGACACTGCTTACGACCGCGCGTTGTCTGAACCGCTCGCGTGGGGCTGGGGCGCACATACCCCGATGGAGCTTTATAACATCTACCATAGCAGCCCGGGAGGGAGTTCGGCGGTATACTCTCCCTATTATAATAGTATGGTTGACCACTATATGGATGCTGCGCTCGCGTCAAGTTCGCTCGAGGAGGCTTACAAGCTGTGGCAAAATGCCCAGTGGGACGGGGAAACCGGTGTGACCCAGCAGGGGGACGTCCCGTGGGTCTGGCTGGTGAATATCGACCACCTTTATTGGGTGCGGGATGGATTACAGGTGGCGGAGCAGAAGATACATCCGCATGGGCATGGCTGGTCGATCGTCAACAATGTTGACCAGTGGAGCTGGCAGGACTAAGAACCTGTCTAGTATCTTCAATTTTTCTCGAAAAATTGCGGGGTCGAGGGGCAAAGCCCCCGCATCAGGGGAGGGTGCAAACTGGGAAGACGTCTTTTGTGGATCAGCGGGAAGCTGATCCGGGTGGCAGTTTTGGTGTTGGGAGTGAGTATGGCGGCATTTGCGTTGGTTGCACTCTCTCCGATCGATCCGCTTCAGGCAAACATCGGGCAGGTTGCCCTTGGCAGCATGAGCGCGGAACAGGTCGCCCGGTTACAGGCGTATTGGGGCGTTGGGCAGCCATTAATAGGGCGGTATCTGAACTGGCTATCCGGCTTCCTCCGGGGGGACCTCGGGGTTTCGTTGCTCTACCGGCAGGAGGTCTCCCAGGTGATCGCTGAAAAATGCGCCAATTCGGTCTGGCTGATGGGGTTTGCCTGGTGTGTCTCTGGGGTGCTGGGGATTGCGCTCGGGGTAACCGCCGGAGTAAGACGGGGCAGATTCTCCGACCGGCTGATCCGGGGGGGATGCCTGTTGGTTTCGAGCACACCGGCATTCTGGATTGCGCTGATGGCTCTGATTGTATTTGCGGTCTGGCTTGGGTGGTTTCCGATCGGGCTGAGCATCCCGATTGGTATGGATGCGGCGAGGGTAAGCCTCGCGGACCGGCTGCATCATGCGGCGCTGCCCGCGCTTGTCTTGAGTATCACCGGGATTCCCAATGTCGCCCTGCACACCCGGGAGAAGATGGTGGAGGTACTTGAGAGCGACTACGTCCTGTTTGCGCGGGCAAGAGGGGAGCGGACAACACAGATCGTTCTGCGTCATGGTCTGCGCAATATCCTGTTGCCTGCTATCACCTTGCAATTCGGGGCGATTGGGGAGATTTTTGGCGGATCGACGCTGATAGAGCAGGTGTTTTCCTATCCCGGCCTGGGACAGGCAGCGGTAGCCGCCGGCTTGGGGAGTGATCTACCACTTTTGATGGGGATTGCTGTCATCAGTGCGGTGATTGTCTTTGGCGGGAACCTTGCCGCCGACCTGCTATATGGCGTGGTTGATCCGCGCGTACGGAAAGGGGGCGCGCACCGATGATCCGAAAACCAAACCGGCGGCAGCGGACGCTCCTGCTGCTCTTCTGCTCGGTTGCAGCGCTGTCCGCGGTGACGGTTGCAGGCGGCTTGCTCTCCGGACAGGCGATGGTCACGGATTTTTCCCGCAAAAACCTCTCCCCCTGTGCCGCGTATCCGTTTGGCACCGACTGGATGGGCCGGGATATGTTTGCACGTACGCTGGCCGGGCTTTCGATAAGCCTGCGGATCGGTATGCTGACTGCCACGGTCAGCGCATTTGTCGCACTGGTGGCCGGATTTTGCGCGGCAACGCTTGGACGCGCTGCCGACGCGCTGACCGGTTGGATGATCGATCTGGTGATGGGGATTCCGCATATCCTGTTGTTGATCCTGATTTCCCTGGCCTGTGGCAAGGGGCTCGCCGGGGTAGTGACTGGTATTGCGTTGACCCACTGGCCCTCCCTTGCCCGTCTGCTTCGCGCGGAACTGCTCCAGCTGCGGGAATGCCCGTTTGTACGGGTGGCTGAAAAACTCGGGATGGGGCGTCTGCGGATCGTCCGGGAGCACCTGTTTCCACATCTGCTTCCCCAGTTTTTGACCGGGCTGGTGCTCCTTTTCCCGCATGCGATCCTACATGAGGCAAGCATCACCTTTCTGGGGTTTGGGCTTTCGCCCGAACAACCTGCCCTCGGGATCATCCTCTCGGAGAGTATGCAGCATCTCGCGATGGGGCGGTGGTGGTTGGCAGTGTTCCCCGGCGCACTCCTTGTTTTGGCGGTTTCGCTATTTTTTACACTGGGGGAAAATCTGCGCTGCCTGCTCGATCCGGGCAGCGTACACGAATAGGAGGGGACTGCTATGCAGCGATCCGATCCGATTTTGGAGGTAAAGGGGCTTTCGGTCTCTTTTTTGCAGTACGGCCGTGGGATGCGGCAGCAGCTGCTCAACGTTGTGCATGGGCTTGACCTCGCGGTCTCCGAACGGGAGATCATAGCGGTGGTAGGGGCGAGCGGCTCGGGGAAAAGCCTGCTCGCCCATGCGATTCTTGGTCTGCTTCCATATAATGCCCATATGGAGGGAGGATGCAGGTTCCGGGGGGAACCACTGGATGAGGCCCGTCTGCGCAGGCTCCGGGGAAAAGAAATCGTTTTGGTACCACAAGGGGTCAGTTATCTTGATCCGTTGATGTGCGTCGGGGCACAACTCAACGGAGGGGAAAAAGCTCCCGATTCCCGCAGGCGCACGCGGGAATCCCTCGCCCGGTATGGCCTGGGGGAGGAAGTGGAGCGGATGTATCCTTTTGAACTTTCGGGTGGGATGGCGCGAAGGGTGATGATCGCAGCAGCTGTGCGCAATACGCCCAAGCTGGTGATTGCGGATGAACCGACCCCGGGGCTGAATCCGGAAGCCGCGCGGCGGATTCTGGGACATTTCCGAGAGATTGCCGATGAAGGGGCAGGGGTACTGCTGATTACCCATGACCTTGAGATGGCCTTGACCGTCGCTGACCGGGTGGCGGTCTTTTATGCGGGCAGAATACTCGAAGAAGCCTCTGTGGCGGATTTTATGCAGGAGGAAACCTTGCGGCATCCGTATACCCGGGCACTCTGGCGGGCGATGCCACAGAACGGCTTTCAGCCACTTGCAGGCGCGCAGCCCTATGCCGGGGAAGGGCAGGAAGGATGCCTGTTTGCGTCGAGATGCCCTCTGCGCAGTGCGGAATGCACAAAAGAGCCGCCGGTGCGGGAGATCGGGAATGGATGGGCGCGATGTTTTCATGCGGGAGAAAGGGGAAAGGCAGATGGCTTTGACAGCGGAACAAATTTCGTTCCGGTATGAGAACGGTGGCCGGCAGATTCTGCAAAAGCTCAATCTGAGCGTTGCGCCGGGAGAACGGCTGGGGATCGTTGCGCCGAGCGGTCGCGGCAAGACGACCCTCTGTAAGATTCTGGCGGGATATGAGCGTCCGGACGAGGGACGCGTGCTGGTGGATGGGCAGCCGCTGTACAGCATCCGCGGCTACTGCCCAGTTCAGATGGTGTGGCAGCATCCCGAACTGGCGGTCGATCCGCGGATGCGGCTTGGTAGGACGCTCGCAGAGGCAGACCGGTTGGAACAGCGGGTCATCGATGGGCTTGGGATCGAACCTGCATGGAAGAGACGGTATCCATCCGAGCTTTCGGGCGGGGAACTGCAACGGTTCTGCATCGCCCGCGCACTCGGACAAGGCACCCGTTACCTGCTTGCCGACGAGATTAGCGCAATGCTTGATCTGATTACCCAGAGCCAGCTTTGGAATTTTCTGCTTGCCGAAATCGAACAGAGGAGGATCGGCTTGGTCGTGGTTAGTCATTCGCAAACCCTCTTGAATCGGGTCTGTACCCATATTCAAGAGATATAGAGAATGGGTATTTTTTTATACTCTACGAGTAAAAAAGAGATCGTTGGAAATCCAGACTTGACCAAACTGGAATGCTTTGTTATAGTAATAAAAGGATCTGTTGGTGTGATATAGATGTGTATAAAAGCATAGTGGGAAGAGTTGCTTTTTAGATAAAAACACCGCATCATACCAGACACTCCGGTATCAGGGCTTGTTTGAAAAGAGAGAGCCGATCATTTCGGGTTTTCAAGCAACCTCCATTAGGAACGGGGAGGATTTTCTGGATGCCGGCGGCATCCTTTGCATCTTTCCCGGGTAGATTACCAGATAAGGGGATAAGAGCATGAAGAAGAAAAGCAAATCCAAATCTATTCGCAAGCAGATTATGTTGGGCTACAGCCGCATCATGTTGGTGATGTTTCTGCTGGTTGCGCTGTCTTTGATTTCCCTGGTGCGTATCGACCAAAGTTACCAGATTGTTTCCAGGAACCGAAACAATCAGGCGGATACCCAATCTGCATTGGCGAAACATTATGAATGGTTAGAGCTGTTCAACGACAGTATGCAGGATGGCGTTGAATTCCAGGGGAGCCTGAACCACAATACCTGCAAACTCGGGACATGGCTCTCGGAGTTGAGCGAAGAGGATCTTGTTGATCCGATTATCACGAGTACATTACAGACGATTACCACTCCGCATGAACAGATGCATTCGTTGGCATCCGAGGTTTTGTTCCTTTCCAAGCAGGATAAAGAGGCGGCGCGCAGCCGGTATACGAACGAGATCAAGCCGCTGGTGAATCAGGTGATTGAGGGTCTGGACCGGATTTCAAGCCAATACGAACAGGTTGCGGACGAAACCTCTGACGAACTGGAAGCGATGATCTTTATGCTGATTGTTGTCAGCGTCCTTGTTGCACTGGTGGGCTTTCTGGTTGCGGCGTTCTATGGGAATCGCTCGTCGAAACAGATTTCCGGGCCGATTACTGCGGTGGCCGAGTGGTCGAACAGGCTCTCTCAGGGGGCAGATGAGATTGACTTTGACGAAAAGATGCTCGCCGGCAATCAGGATAACGAGATTGGTGCAATGATCCTTTCGTTCCGGAGAATGGTGGACAGTATTCACGAAAATGTATCTGTGGTCCAGCGGCTCGCCCAGGGGGATATGACGGTATTTGTCAACATCCGCTCAAAGGACGATGTGCTTGGCAGCAGCCTTTACCACCTGGTGCAGTCGAACGACTTTATGTTTGCGAAGATCATTAAAGTTGCGATGTCGGTTGCATCCAGCTCGCACGATATTGCGAATGCAAGTCAGATGTTGGCAGATACCTCTGTGAAGCAGGCGGCCGCGGTGCAGGAGCTGAACGACTCCACCGAGGAGACCAAGGCGCTTGTAGAGAAGAATGCGGAGCAGATGGTGCATGCGACAGGGCTTTCCCAGTCGATCCGGCAGGATGTGCAGAACAGCAACGAAAAGATGGGGATGCTTGTTCGTTCGGTGAAAGAGATCAATGAGTCCTCGCGGAAGATCGCGAACGTCATCAAGCTGATTGATGATATTGCATTCCAGACCAATATTTTGGCATTGAACGCTGCGGTAGAGGCGGCACGTGCCGGAGAAGCAGGCAAGGGCTTCGCGGTTGTGGCGGATGAAGTGCGTACACTCGCGCTCAGAAGTTCGGATGCAGCCGACGAGAGCAAGAGTCTGATAGAGGCTACCATGCGTGCGACTACCGAAGGGAGTAGGATCAGTTCGGAAGCGTTTGAGACTTTCCAGCATATCGTTGAGGATCTCGACCGAATCACCGAGGTAGTTTCGGGCATCTCGGATTCTTCGGAGCGGCAGGAAAATGCGATTACCCGGATGCATACACAGGTCGAACTGATCCGGGATTCGATCACCGCCAACGCATCGGTAAGCGAAGAAGCTGCCGCTGCAAGCAATGAGATGCGGGAGAACGCAAAACTGCTGGAAGAGGAGATGCGCCAGTTCAATCTGCGTCAGCGGAAGATGGGGCATGCGTATATTCCACCCGAGAAGCGGGACGATCCGGAATTCATCCGCGAGGCGAACGAGAACTATCAAAGAGCGCTCCGAGAGAACGCCGAAGTGGCCCTCCAGGATTCCCTCAATACTTAAAAATTTCCCCCGCTGGATTCTCCCAGCGGGGGAAATTTTTTAACACCGTTTTCATAGAAATATCCCCTGTAGCTTTGCACACAAAATACAAAAAATAGTTCCGAACTTTTAAAAACACTGAGAACGACCGAATTCTTTGTAAACTGGCTTCCGGAGCCGTTATGCGAGCGTTACAAAGCTCTAGAAAATGCAAAACGCTCGAATTTTTTGCAAATAGTGTGCAAACAAAAACGGGGTATTTTCGGGCTATTTTGCGAAAGAGGGCGGCAGCGCCCGAAACAGGTTTCAAGAGTCTTTAACAAGTTTTATAATTTAAACAAGAAAGCCATAAACCCGCTATTCATGCAGGTTTATGGCTTTTAATTTTTTAAAACATGGCTTTAAGAAGGGCGTTTTTGAGGACGAAAATAGGCTGAAAGTTTTCCACTTTTTAACACGAACACACGAACAACTTTACTCGATTAAAACGAAGTACTTCGCATTAGCTATCCATGCGGGTTTACGGGTCCTTTTCTACTCCTCAGAGAAATTTATACTAAAGACCCTTATTTCTATAAATATTCTCTATATATGAATATTTATAGACTCACATCTCCTGGTAGCCGTTCTTGGATGTGCTTTTGGACATACGATATAAGTTTTTCAGTAAATATCGGAGAGACCTGGAACATAAGGATTTGAACTTCGTTTGAACTATCAGAAATAAAATTGATAACCATAAAATAGGTTGTCTTTTTTTTCTGTTTAGTTCCAGTTCCAGCCATACCTCCTATAAGGGCGCCGAGGGGGCCAAGAACCAGGCCTCCAGCGACTGCTCCCCCAATAACGCTTTTACTTTTTTGGATGATCTCAGTCTCTGTAAGCATTTGAATATTCACAATCTTATCGTATGTCAAATGATAGGTAGTTGCCTTTTCATCATACAATTTTTGAATTTTAAGCTCTGTGTCATTGGCGTATATTCCGCATTGTGTACCTCTGGAATAGTTTAACATTCCCTGAATAAATGCTCCAGATGTGGAAAGTATTTTTTCTTTTTCGTCCCTATTCTTTTTGAATAATCCCATAAATAGTCCCTCCAATAATATTATTTCACGACTATACTTTGCTTTGATAAAACTACCTAGATAAAAAAGCGTATGCATCTTCAAAGGCTCGACTGCATCGAGTAATGGCAGACTGTTTTGCTTTTTCCATCCGTCTTACTTCAAGATACCTGCCTTCTGACGTACAGACATCTATAAATAGAGTACCCGCAAAGAAAATATCCTGAAAGAGTGAAAAGCCCATTTCCCGCCCGCGCTCATCGCTTACATTTAATATATGATATAGTTCGACAAGAATATCGGTAAAAAGTTTTTGTTCTTTGTCTGAACATGACCGGATTCTTCTTTCAAGGCCGTTGAGAGAGGAGGACAGTGCATCTTGTGTTAGCTCCGCCAGTTTGTTTTGGTGGAGCCCCTTTAAATTCCGGAGCACGTTCATCACTTTCCCCGCGCAGGTATTCCCCGCTAACCTTAAAACACTTCTCTAGAGCGGCCATAGCTTTGGAATTTGGCTCTCGTCGGCTATTTTCGTAATCTACAATAGAGCCATAGCCTATCCCAGTTTCGGTGGATAGCTGCTTCTGGGTAATTCCTTTTTCGGCTCGAAGCTCCTTTATGCGACGAGAAATCTGTGATTGGTTGTTGCTTTCCATTTAATCGCCCCCATATTTAGACATGTATCTAAAATTATATCATAGGCTTGTGTAAATGCAAAACAAATATTGCTGTAAACTCTTGAGTTGAGCATACGCTCAAAGATGCGAATATATGTATAACATTTGCGCTATTGCCCCATATTGATATTTGTGGCAATCTGCCAAAATATAGGCAATAGGGATTGATGGTATTACTTTGCATTTAAGTTTAGGACAGCATTAGATAAACAGATACATAATTGCTACTGATGCCGTCCGAAAAGTATCAGGAGGTAGCAGCATGACAGATGAAAACAAGGACAATTTGAAGGATATTTGGGCCGCTTTTAAAGAGGCAGGTGTATTAGACGCCTTTTCCGAGGAGGATGAGGCGCTATTTCTTTTTCTTTTTAGCAACTTCTTCCCTAAGCATTTTAGCGAGTGAACCGGCATTATCAACTAGGAATTCGACCTGACGATCCGTAAGCTCGTCTACCTCAATCCCTATCTTTTCAAACATAGACCGTAGCCACTCAGGCGACTTAAACTCAGGGTCATTTTTCTGGGGAGATCGGGACAACGGCCCGTCAGTTTCTCCTCGCAGATATTCCCCACTTACATTAAAGTATCTTTCCAATGCAACCATTGCTTTTGAGTTTGGAGTGCGTCGTCCTGATTCGTAACTGTTGATCGAATGAAAGGAAAGCCCGGTCGCAGTAGCTAATTCCTCTTGCGTTAATCCTTGTTCTTTCCTTAAAGTTTTTAACCTGTGTGCCAAATCCATTTCATCATCTCCATTCGATAATAGGAATATTATAACACAAAAAGTACGAATGTACATGAAATATCTTGAAATCCTATTGACAAGTACTAACGTACGAGTTATTATAAATAATAAGTACGATAGTACGTAAATCAAGGAGTGGTCTTAATGTATATCGCCAAACAGTCTGAAATTAAAAGAAGGCGGGTAGAGGCTGGCTTGAACAGAAAAGACCTGTCTTTGAGGGCTGGTCTGCCGGGCAACGCCGTTTCGCGGATCGAAGGAGGAAAGGGCTCACAAACTCACCCTTTACGTGCAAGAGCTATTGCTCAGGCTCTCAACTGCAAAGTTGAAGATATTTTCATTGAGGCGAAAGGAGTTTGATAATGAACAATCTGCAAACCTTTAGCAACAGCGAATTCGGGGCGCTTGAAGTGTTGGAGATCGACGGAAAGCCTTATTTCCCCGCTACGGCCTGCGCCAAGATGCTTGGCTATAAGGACGCAACCAACGCAATCAAGCAGCATTGCAGGTGGGTGGTGAAACACCACCCACCCCATCCACAGAACCCCAGCAAGATAATCGAGATGAATTTCATTCCAGAGGGCGCCCTCTATCGTCTCATCGTCCACAGCAAGCTCCCCGCCGCCGAGCGGTTCGAGCGCTGGGTATTTGATGAGGTCCTACCCGCGATCCGCAAGCAGGGGATGTACGCCCCGGACTTGAACGAGGCTTTGACGCAAATCATCAACGCTACCGCCGCCATAGCCGAGGTCGTAAAGCAGATTGCACCTATGGTGCAGCAAGTCAACAGGGCATCGGATATCGTGGAGGACAAGCCCTCTGAGGCCGGGATGGTGAGAAAAAAGAGCAAGCCCACCCTTTGCGCCATTGAAAGACTGTCTCCGGATATTAGAAGCGAAGTAGACCGGCTGCTGATTTCCGAAGGGTGCACCTATAGAGAGGTTGCTTTGTTTTTGGCTTCTTGTGGTATCAAGCTGTCTCAGATGGCTGTTTGCAGCTATTATCACAAGTGCATCTCTAACGTTTAACCGGAAGGGGGGAAAGCATGAAGCATCAGAATCCGCAAGTCCTCCCGATCGGCTATCGCCTGGCAAACGGATACAGGATCATTGGGGTGCTCGGCGGCAGTTGTCTGCTGGCAGAGAAGCACGCTCCGGCCTGCCCGGCTCCCTATGCGGTCTATATCCAGCGCTCTGAGGAAGGACGCCTCGTGCTGGTAGGCCGCTACCTGAGCCTTGAATCCGCTATGCAGGTGCTTACCGACACCTTTGTAGATCAGCAAAGAAAGGAGGGTGGGTCATGAGAAAATTCCAGGTTATGATGGTAGGGACTGACGGAACATTATGCGCCCTCGTCCCCGTAGCACAAACGATCTTTGACAATGTCTATGATGCCGAAGCGCTTGCCTATGAGCTGTCAAAAGCGACCGGCGATAATTACACTGTAAGTCAATTCCGGAAGGGAAAGGAACGAAAACATGGAAACAATCCTGAATCCGCAAAAAGCGCTTGAGAAGCAGTTGTGGCTGCTTCACGAATGGGCGAAGTATTCGACGGGCACTACCGAAGAGCTTATTGAAATCTCTTCGACAATGGCCGAGATTGCGAAAGCAATTATGTATCCGCAAGGACAAGCGTTCCTGTCAAATTTGAAGCGGAAGGCAGAATCGGAAATAAAAGAACCGATTCCCCCTCTCCCGAAGCAGGAGAACAACAAAAAAGCTCCCCCCGACAAGCCCGCCCAAGAAGGGCAGAATCAGAGAGAGCTTACAGTAGAAGAAATCAAGGAGCAGCTGGTCGGTGCTTTGTACGAGATCACTGTCCAGCTTTTGAAAGAAGAGCCTGTTCCTGCGGACCTGGACAAGATTGAGCAGATTCGCAGAAACACAGATACGATCATTCGGCTTATGGACTACCTGGTCTAAAGAAAGGAAGATTCTATGCACGATTCGCACAAGAAAAATCAAAAAAGAATTCTCGATCAAACGTGGGAGGAATTTAGGGAGTCTCCAAGTCATCTAGCTGCTCTTTTATCCGCCTTCAATAGTTTGTTAAATAATCAAGAACAAACTGCGCGTAGTAGTCGCTGTGAGCAAATATTTCGTCAGGACGCCTTGCAAAGTAGCCTGTAACTACATCTTTCGATCTATTTTACAAGCCGAAACGGGCCGAAAGGCCCGTCACCGCGAACCGACCCACGCGGTCTGATGATGGCAGGTCAAAAAGGCAGGTGATGTCACTTGGAACCACTCTTGACGGTAAAGGAAGCCGCCGCTCTCAAAGGATGCAGTGAAAGGCATATACAAGCTAAGGTTAAGGATGGGAGCATCCCACATGAGCTGGGGCAGACCCGCAATGGCCGGCCGCAGTACCTCATCCCGCTTAGCGGGCTGGACCCCGCTATTCAGCGGCGGTACTACCGGCAGCGCGGCGATCCCCTGCCGGACCATCTGGCGCGCGCAAGACCCGCCCCCGAGCCGGACAGGCCCAAAAAGACGTTAGATCAATTCACGCTATCCCAGCGGGAAGAGATCGAATTTTGGATTAACCTGCTCCGGCTCTGGCAGGAGGCCCGCGCCAAGGGCAAGAACAAAGCAGAGGCGGACAAGGCGTTTGTTGCGGAAAGCCGCGCCGCATACGGGGAGGGACACCGCATCTCGCGGGACATCCTCTACCGTAAATGGGCGGCGTATCAGGCGGATGACCTGGAAGGTCTCATAGACCGGCGGGGACAGTGGAAAAAAGGCACCTCCAACGTGCCGCAAGAGATCAAGGATATTTTTCTATATACGTGGCTGGATGACCGGGCGTTGCCGGTTAAAAAGTGCATGGAGGCTACCGCCCTGATCTTGCGAGAGGAACGCCCGGAGCTGCTTGATTGCATCCCCTCCTACGATACCTTTTACCGCTGGTCGAAGGAGTGCCCAATGCCGCTGTCGGTGCTTGCCCGGAAGGGCGAAAAGGCGTTTAACGACCGCTGCGGCGTCTACGTAAACCGCCTGTATGACAACATGATGAGCAACGACTACTGGATCGCGGACGGGCACACGTTTGATGTCGTTTCCGTTATGGAGGACGGTTCAGAGCGGACCCATCGTTTGACCCTCTCGGCCTTTATCGACGCGCGATCCGGCATCTTTGTCGGCTGGGTGGTCACAGATCATCCATCGTCAGACGCTACGCTGCTCGCACTGCGTAAGGCAATCAAGCGATATGGCATCCCTAAAAATATCTATGTGGATAACGGCCGCGAGTATCTTAACATCGACATCGGCGGCACCGGCCACCGGACGAAAAAAGCAAAGCCCGGGGGCAAGACGCCCGCCGCATCCCCTACAACGATCCTAACGAGGCTGGGTATCCAGATGACCAACGCCCTGCCGCGTAACGCCCAGGCAAAGATCATCGAGCGGGCATTTCGGGATATTGTCTTTTTGTCACAGCTGTTTGACACCTACTGCGGCTCCAATCCAGCGATGCGGCCCGAAAAGCTCAAGGTCTATATCAAGCAGGGGCGCATCCCTACCGACAGCGAGCTGGCCGGAGTTGTGGAGGATATGCTTGAGGGATATTTCAACGCCCAGCCGTATAACGGCAAGGTCGTACGCGACCGGGGCAAAACCCGGATGGAGGTATATAACCAGTACCGGCAGGGGCAGGTCATCCGCACAGCATCGGAGGAAGATTTGGCGCTCATGATGATGCGCAGCACCCGCCTGCAAACGGTAGGCCGCAATGGGGTCTACCTCACGATCGGCGGCGAGAGGCTGTATTATTACAATGACGCCCTCATGCTAAAGCAAGGACAAAAGGTGTTCGTGCGGTACGATCCGGAAGCCATGAACTAGGTCCGTGTCTACGACGAAATCGAGCATTACATGATCACCGCGCCGCTGGCCGAAAAACTGATTCTTGAATATGGCGCGAGCAAGGCGGACCTGTCCGCCGCAATGGCCGAGAAACGCCGCTGGCGCAAGAAGATCAAGGAAGAGATCAACGTCCACCGCGAGGCGGTTGTCTCGCAATATGGGCACATCAACATGCGCGATTTGTTTGTCCGGGCTGCACGCATTAACCGCGAAGGATTGCTTGCACCGGCTCCGGCCAATGTGATTCAAATCGTCACACCGCCAGAGGAACAAACCCTCGCAGCGGTCTCGGGCGGCGAGCCGGTAACCATTGACCGGGCGCGGATCATCCGCAACGCGGAAAAGGAAAATCAGTAAAACGAAGGGTAGTGAAATAGATGGAGAAAACCTATGATCCCGAGTTGCATCGCCAACTGGTAGAATATATCGCAGAAGTTGGGAACCAAAGGGTTGCGGCCGGAAACATCGGATACAGTGAAGGGGCCATTAGCGCCTACCGCTCGAAAACTTACAAAGGCAGAGTTGAGAATGTCGAGGATAGGCTGCGGGAATTTTTTAAGCTGCGCAGCAGTGCCGCCCAGCTTGCGGTCTCGACTCCGGACTATGTGCCAACCTCCATCTCATCCCAGGTATATGAGACAATCCGAATCTGCCATCTCAAAGGAGGGCTCGCAATCGAGTGCGGAGATGCCGGGATTGGTAAAACCAAGGCGGCGCAAAAGTACGCCGCGGACTATCCTAACAGCACGATCCTAATCACCGTCAACCCCTGCTTTACCAGCCTAAGCAGCTTTTTAAAGCTTCTCTGTCGAAGGCTGCGGGTACCCACAGGCCGCAAAGATGATATGTGGTTAGAGATAGATAGTACCCTGCGCGGTGGCCGTAAAGTGCTTATTATTGACGAGGCGCAGCACTTGCCAATCAAAACGATCGATTCTATCCGCTCGTTTTTCGACAGCAATCCTGAACTCGGCATCTGCTTTGTCGGCAACGCTGAAACCGTTGTTAGCGGAAGCGGAAGAGCAAGGGAATCCTACAGCCAAATCAGGAACCGTACAAAATTAACCGAAATCCGGCATACGACCCATATCACGCGGAATGACATACAGCTGCTCTTTCCGGCGCTGGCAAAGCAGGACAAGGAGATTGGCTTTCTCCACGTTGTCGCACAAAGCGAACAGGGGGTACGGGGTGCGGTGAACCTCTATTCTAATGCTTGTGATAATGAAAATACCAGTTACGACGGCCTTCTGGCAATGGCAAAAACCATGCGGATTGTGCAATTTTAAATCTGTTTTAAGGAGTGTTTAAAGATGGGGAAAATCAGACGGTATGCGGTGGTATTCCTGGCGGGGCTGTTTGGCGGGATGCTGTTTGCACAGTGTTTCATCGTTATGGCAAGCCGTACCGGGGGTAGCTTTGGCGGCGAAGTGTTCCCGGTCCTTGCCCTGCCGCTGTTTATTGGGGCGGGATACTCCATCGGTCGGGATTCCCGCCAGATGGGGGATTACGACCGGGGATACATACAGGGGTATCGGGATAGGCAGGAGGACCTACAGGCCGCAGCCTTTGACACCGATTTTCCGGGGCGATAACGCCCCGCCTTAATGCAGCCGCGAGAGGTCGCGCCGGTCGCAAGCCCGGATAAATGCAGAGCGAGGCAACGCCGGAAAGGAGGTTTTGTATGAAATACCCTATGGGAGTCCGAGCCCGCGCGGCATATCTGATCTCAAGCCGACGACAAACCGCTTTTGAGGAACGGGATCGGAAACTGGATTTCATCCAGCAAGAGCATTCCAAAGTTGCGAAACTCAAAAAGGAAGTGGATCGGGCAAATTTTTTGTATTCGCACGCGTTGTATCTCGGCGAAGATACCAAAGAATTGAAAGAGCGGGCTGACGTCCTCCAACGGAATCTGGATGCACAGCTGCAGGAAATCGGTTTGGACCTGACGCCGCCGTTTACCTGCCCGGTCTGTGAGGACCGGGGAAAGGTTGACGGCAAATATTGCACCTGTATGAAGCAGCTTATGAACCGCATTATCCGGGAGCAGCTCAGCGATCCATACCAATCGGATCAATACACGTTTGATACCTTTGATCTTGATCTTTGCGAGCCGGCTGCAAGACCTGTCATGGGCCGTATCCTGCAAGCCGCGAAAGGGTATGCGGAACGGTTTGCGAGAACCAATGCCTCGCTGCTCTTTCTGGGCGCAACCGGCCTTGGAAAAACCCATCTGTCACTGGCAATCGCGCAGAAGGTCGCAGATACGGGACATCCGGTCATTTACGCCTCGGCCCCGAGGCTATTGGGGCGGCTGGAATCGGCAAAATTTAAGGATGATCCCGAGGCGGAAGCTTACCGGCAGGCGGTGTACAGCTGCGACCTGTTGGTGGTGGACGATCTCGGGGCGGAGATGGGCACCCGGTACACCCAGGCGGAGGTCTATGACCTGATTAACGCGCGGCTCAACGAGACACTAGCCACGATCATCAATACCAATCTCACGCCGGAGGAGATCAGCGCAAGATATACCGACCGGGTACTTTCAAGGCTGGTTGGGGCGTATACAGTGGTCTCTTTTAAGGGCAAGGACGTCCGGATCAAAAAGCGCTTGGAGGGGAACGGAAGGGGGCACAAAGATGGATAAGCTCCCGAAAAAGATCGTCCGATTTGATACCCTACGAATAGAAAGGGGGATCGCTAAATTTTGTGTTTGTAGAGACCCACACTACGAAATTGATGAAGAAAACCGCATCGTGCGCTGTATGGATTGCGGTGCCGTCGTTGATCCGTTGGTGGCTCTGTTGCAGATTGCAAAGGACGTCGAGAAATGGAGCAATTACACCGAACAGCTGCTTGAACAGCGTAGACAAATCGCAAACTATCAACCACGGCAAGTAGTGATCAAAGAGCTAGAAAAATGGTATGTAGGAGCAGAAAGGGACCACACCGAGCCCACCTGTCCCAGATGCGGTGAACCTTTTGCCTTGCAGGAACTTTTAAGTGTACCTTGGTGCAATCCTATATTTTTAAAAAAAGAGGCATCTAGAAGAACGGCAACTCATATTTAAAAGCTGTGAAAAGGAGTGTGTCAAATTTGTGTAAAGACCATATATGCCTGCGGATAGGAGATCGGGTGAAAATGGTGGACTGCTTGGAAGCTGAAAGATACGCCGACCGGACATGGGTTGTAGCTAGTAACCCGTGGGAGGTGTGCGGCAGTATGGTGGTCAAGTTGGAGGGATACCGCGGAGGATTTGATATAACAAAACTTGAACGCATTGGGACATAAGTCCCATCCCTAATGCAGCCGGAGGCGGTGGCAAGCCCGCAAGATGCAGAGCCGGGATAAAAAACGAAAGGAGGAAACAGGATGCAGGTATCAAAACGCCTGACTACCAAAAGCGGCATCACCATCCCAAAGGCGGTACGCGAGGAGGCCGGGTTTATGCCAGGCATGGCGGTGGACATCGAAAACATGCCGGACGGCAGCATCCGGATTTGGAGACACGCACCCACCTGCCGGTTTTGCGGCAGCATTGAGCAGGTGATCTATGCGTCCGGAATGGAACTTTGTAAAGCCTGCGCAGCAAAGCTGGTCGAGGAGGTTGGGCGTTATGGCGTGTAAAGACACGATGACCAACCAGGTCAATCGGCTTGCAGAGATCAAGCGTACACAACAGGCTCTCAAGATCGAGCAGGAGCAGATCGAGGCCGCTCTGCTCAAACAGGGCACACAGGACCTCGCAGATACCAAGTATAAGAGCGTCAGCTATGCAGGGACCGGATGCAAGGCCACGGTCACTAAGGCGGAGAGTCTCAAGGTAATCTATCCAAGCTACCTCAAAGAGATTTTTGGGCTTGCGTATAAGGATGCGGTTAGCGAGGCCCAAACTTACAAGCTGTCCGCTCCGGCGAGCCGGATGCTGGTGGGGCTTTGGTCCGGCAACTATACCAGGACAAGTATTGATGAGGTCATAGATTGGCTGCCTGCGCTGGACAAAGACGCCCGCAAAGTACTGCGGAAAAAGCTCAAGGGCATAAACTACAACGCGGATAAAAAAGTCCTTATGTCAGTGGGTGGCTACTCGGAAGAAGATGCGGAATC
>JAETRV010000110.1 GCA_021770005.1 Anaerotruncus sp.
AAGCAAGCAAGCAAGCAAGCAAGCAAGCAAGCAAGCAAGCAAGCAAGCAAGCAAGCAAGCAAGCAAGCAAGCAAGCAAGCAAGCAAGCAAGCAAGCAAGCAAGCAAGCAGCATAGCTGCGCCCTTTTTTACCCCGTTCTTATTTTTACATACACAGAAACGGCAGAGCCGGTTAAGAGGCATGGGAATACCCATGCCTCTTAACCGGCTTCTTTTCATCTAAGGATGATATGCAGGGCGTGGCAGACTTAGATTTGTGGAAGGAGAAAGGCATTTGGAGAAAGGATACATAGCACCGGCGGCCGCGTGGAAAAAGCTGCGCGCGGCGAAGGGGCTGGGGCAGACAGTCTATCTTTATGGGGCGACCGGCTATGGGAAAACGGAACTTGTGAGGCAGTACCTGTCAAGGCGCAGATACCGCTACATCTCCTGTGCGGAGGATGCCGCAGGGCTTACGGAGGCAGCACAGAGCGCCGGGGAAGAAAAAGAGGGGGAACCCCGGAGCGTGGTCGTGGCGGACGACCTGCACCTGCTGAAAAACGCACAGGGGCGAAAGGCCGTCCTGTCCCTTGCGGGGCGTTCGGACATATGGCTCATTTTAATCTGCCGCAGCCCCGTACCGGCATGGCTGATGCCGCTTTATATAAAAGGCAGTTTCCTCGTGATCACGGAGGATGACCTGCGGCTTGGGGAAAAAGAAATCTCCGCCTACATGGGGGCACAGGGGCTTACCCTCATGGGGGAGGAACTGGCATTTGTGGCGGAAAGGAGCCGGGGGAACGCCTATATTGTGCGCCATGCCGCCCTTAAGATGCTGGAGGGCATGCGCCCCGGCCCGGAGATGGCGCAGGAGATCATGGAGGCTTTTGCCGCATACCTGGAAAGCCATGTGATGGTGCAGTGGGACTGCGACTTACTGGAATTTTTAATGCAGGTGAGCGTCACCGATGAATTTACCCTGCCCCTTGCACAGATGGCCACGGGCAACCGCCGTGCGCCGGAGCTTCTGGAGCGGGCAATGGAGACCGGGAACTTCCTTTCCTGTAAGGACGGCGTATACCGCCTGCGCCCGCAGCTTATCCGGGCGCTGCGCAGGCGGGCGGCGAAGGAATACAGCCCCCAGGAGCGGGCAGACCATGCCTACAACGCGGGGCTTTATTACGAGATGCAGGGGCAGATCGTGCCTGCCCTGGCCATGTTTGAACAGTGTGGGAAGAAGGAGCGGATCAGGGAACTTTTAATAAGGAACGCCCGCCTGAACCCCGGCAACGGCCACTACTTTGAACTGCGCCGCTATTACTTACAGATGGGGGAAAAGGAGCTGGAGGAGAGCCCCGTGCTGATGGCCGGGATGAGCATGCTCTACTCCCTGCTGATGCAGGAGGAGGAAAGCGAATACTGGTACCGGAAGCTGGAAAAATTTGCAGCCTCCGCGAAGGGCGGGCAGAAACGGGAGGCCGTAAGCCGCCTGGCCTACCTGGACATCGCCCTGCCCCACCGGGGGAGCGCGGACATGATAGGGATCATGAAGAGGATGCCCGCCCTGATCTTTGACCGGGGGATGAGTCTGCCGGAATTTTCGGTGACGGCCAACTACCCCAGCACCATGAACGGTGGCAAGGACTTCTGCCACTGGAGCCGGGAGGACAGGAAGCTGGCGGCCACCATCGGGAAGCTGGTGGAGCGGGTGCTGGGCCGGTACGGGAAAGGGCTTGTGAAAGTGGCGCTGGGCGAGAGCTTTTATGAGAAAGGGGAGGACGCCTACGAGGTCTTAACCCTCCTTGCCCGTGCGAAGCTGGAGGCGGAGGGCGGCGGCATGACAGAGATCGCCTTTGCCGCCGTGGGCCTGCAGGTGCGGCTTGCCACCCTCCAGGGGGAAATCCAGACGGCGGAGGAAGTCCTTGCCTCCTTTGAAAAAAGCGTCAGGGAGCAGGGGGCGGTGCAGCTCCTTCCCAACATAGGGGCGTTACAGTGCCGCCTTGCCCTTTACCAGGGGGACAGGGAAGCGGTGCTGGCGTGGATGGGGCAGGCCCCGGACGAGGACAGGGAGTTCTGCATCCTGGAGCGTTACCGCTACCTTACGAAAGTGCCTTTTAAGCGCCATAGCGAAATACCGGACGGGCGGGGAGTGGAAGGAGGAATTCCTCTCTGCGCTGAAGGAAGCCTGCGGCTACGGTTTCCTCCGCCTTATCAGCGAGGAAGGGGCGGCGGCCCAGGAGCTGTTTGCGGCGGCGGGGAAGGGCCTCCTGGAAAAGGAGATACCGGATAAGGGGTGGCTGTCCCGGCTGATGGAGGAAACGGGGAAGGTGGCGGTGCGCTACCCGGTGTACTTAAAAGGCCGGCTTGCGAAAGCGCCGGATTTCTGTGAGACGGCTTTATCCGTCCTCCGGTTACAGGCGGAGGGAAAAAGTGTGGGGAAGATCGCCCAGGAGCTTTCCATGAAGGAGGCCACGGTGAAGTACCATGTGAAGGAGAACTACCGGAAGCTGGGCGTATCCGGCAAGGCGGACGCGGTGCTGGCGGCAAGGAATTTAGGGATTCTGTAAGAGTGTGGATGGAGGTGGCAGAACATGGAGAAAAAAAGAAGGATCTATACCCAGCGCAGGCTGACACCTGTGCAGCGGACGGCCATCATCCTTGACGGCGGGCATCTGTGCGTCATCCTGTGCGGCAGTCTGCCCACCATGATGGCCCACCTGCTGGTAAGGGATGACGTGCTGCTTTATGCGGTGCGTACCAGTGCGGAACTGAAAGAGACGCTGACGGATGCAGACGGCATCCCGGCTGACCTTGTGGTGGTGGAGATGCATACCATGACGGACCTGCCGCAGATGTCCTTTTTCTCACCGGCAGATGACCATGAGAGTACGGTGGTATTCTCGCCTGACCTTTTCCCTGATGATGAACGGGTGGGTGAGTTCTATGCGATGGTTGACGGGATGCTGGAAAAGAAACGGCAGCACACAGAAAAGATATGGGAGCTTTTGGGGAAGGAAAACGGGAACTGTGCAGGTTCCCCGGAAAGGATAGATGCGTCAGAATAATCTGCCCCGGCAGACCATGCTGACAAAAAAGCAGGAGGCAATATGAAAAAATTAAGGAGACGTATATTTGCGGCTGTGCTTGCGGCGCTTATGATGATTACTGCCATGCCGGCAACAGCGCTTTACGCATCGGCGGAAACAGTTTCTGATAATGCCATAGAGCAGGCAGGAACGGAAGACACGGAGGAAACCGTGGACGGTGATACGGAAGAATACGGCGGAATGTATCTGTAAGGTATTATGTACGGAGGACAGCATTAATGGGGGCTGCCCTGTGTGCGGAGCGGAAGGCGCAGACCTTTCAGCCTGTAAGGGAAAGGAACAGGGGAGCGCCCCTGAAAAAGATACGGAGGATGATAATACAGACACAGATACGGCGGAATGTATCTGTGAGACATTATGCACGGAGGACAGCATCAATGGGGACTGCCCTGTGTGCGGAGCGGAAGATGCAGACCTTTCCCGCTGTAAAGGAGAGAAAACAGAAGAACAGGAAAAGACCGGGGAAAAGGTCATCACGGCATGGGAATGGATCGATTCGGAAGAAAATCTGACGGACGGTATATTGGCACTGCCCGGAGCAGGCAGGGAAAATCCGGCATTTGCGGAAGATGTGACTGCTCTTCTGCCGGAGAAGATACAGGCCAAAGTAGCCGCAGTGACTGCGGCGGAGGACGGGGAAGAAACAGAGGAAGATGCGGAAACAGCGCCAGAGACAGAAGATGCGGAAATCACCCTGACAGGCTGGAAGTGTGCATCTTATCCAGAGGACGGGGCGTATGAAGGGACATATACCTTTACGGCATCCCTGCCGGAAGGCTTTGTGTTGGCGGAGGACGCAGCCGGGCTGGAAGTGAAAGTTGAGTTAGGCGGAGCGGAGATGCTGGCTGAAACAGTGTCAGTATCTTATCAGGAAGCATCATGGAACGGCAGTGAAGTGACCTATACGGGCAAAACCGAAAACTGTACGTCTGTTGAAAGCAGTACCGAGGCGGTCACATGGAACGCGGGCTGGTATGTGATCAACAGCACCGTCACCATTTCCGAACCTATCACAGTCAGCGGCGAAGTGAACCTGATCCTGGGGGACGGCTGCACCCTGAACGCGGAAAAGGGCATTGTGGTGACCACCGGCAACAGCCTGACCATCTACGCCCAGTCGGGCGGCACAGGGACGCTGAACGCCACAGGCGGTGATGGCGCAGGCATCGGCGGTGATGGTAAAACCAATGCTAACGTTGATGGCGGTTCCAGCGGTGCGATTACCATTCATGGCGGCAATATTACCGCAACCAGTCAAAATGGTGCAGGCATTGGCGGCGGTGCGCCTTGGTCTGGCGCAAATGGCGGTTCCGGCAGCAATATCACCATCTATGGCGGCAGCGTGACCGCGAGTTCCTCTCGAAATGGCATGGGTGGCGCAGGGATCGGCGGCGGTGGCGGCGACAAAGGCGGTGGCACCGGAGAAAATATCAATATTTATGGCGGTACGGTAAATGCCACTGGCGGCAATCTCGGCGCAGGCATTGGCGGCGGTGGTAGCAGTGTCATTACAGACTCCAGCTACAAATCCGGCGATGGCGCCGTCACCATCAGCGGCGGCAGCGTGACCGCTGTGGGAGGTAACTATGCCGCGGGTATCGGCGGCGGCGGTGGATACTATTATATCAACCAGTACAGCAGTGGCGGTTGTGCCGGCGGCACCGGCAGCGTCACCATTTCCGGCGGCATTGTGGACGCTTCCAGTCCCACAGATGTCTATTGGACAGGTTACGAGGGTGCTCCCATCGGCAACGGCGGGAACACAACCGCAGCGGCGACCGTCAACAAAACCACTGGCATCGTGTTTGAAAACGGCGCGGGTACTGTCTGCGGCGCTGTGACCCTTGACGGGAGCTATACTGTCCCTGGGGACTATACGCTGAACATCCCCGTTGGGGCCAGCCTGTCCGGGAGCGGCACATTAAGCGGCGGCAGTGCGTTCACCACCGAAAATCTGACGGCTAGAAAAGGTGTCCGAGTTGGAGTATACCGTTAAATATACCCACACCGACGGGACACTCTCGAAAACTGTCACCATAGCCAGAGGACAAACCGCGCTATCTGATGTTGTGACCTATAAAGAGGACGGTACGACACCCACCAATACCTTTAGCGTTGGTGAAACGATTATCGTCAAGGCTACCGCTGCATTTCCGGCCAACAACGCAATCATGGCCGCGGCCAGGTTTGATACACCTGCCGGGGAGCAGATGGCGGTCTACTATGACAACATACAAATCTCTGCCCCCTCCACTGTAGAAAATGGCGTCCACACCATGACGGTAGATACCAGCAATTTGCCGGAAAGCGCGCTGAACAAAGAAATCGCCCTCACAGTGAAATACATTGAGAGCGATAATGCGTCCGGCGCGACTGCCATAACGAATGTTACGGTTACTGCCGTGGCGAGGGTGGAAAAGGACAGCACCACCACCTATGTGGGCGCGTTGGCCGATGCGTTCACAGACGGAAACTCCGGCGCGACAGTAACCCTGCTGACGGAGGTGGATTTAGGCAGCAACTACATTGGAATCAGAGGCAGCAGCACCTTCACGTTGGATTTGAACGGTCAGACTGTCAAAGCATCTTACTACGGCGCATTTGATATCTCAGGCGGCAGCCTTACGATTCAGGACAG
>JAETRV010000111.1 GCA_021770005.1 Anaerotruncus sp.
TCCCGACCAAAACAACGCCCTCGCTGCCCGGGCATTCAGCCCGGAGCGCGCAAAGCGCGACGCTCGGGCAGGATGCGCCCCACAAGAGGGGCGGCAGTGCCCCCCTCTTGTGAGAACTCCCCCGGCGGGCTAGGTGGAAAACTTAACCATCAAGGCCTGCCGGGGTGGGGCCTACGGGGAGGGGGCGCTGCCCCCTAACCCGTAAGACAGCCCGCAGGGGCGTCGCGGCGGATGCCGCGATCTCGGCCTAAGAGCCGCCTGCGGCGGTTGGCCTCGAAACGCTCGCTGCGGCTCGCAGTCCGGGCCATAGGCCCGAGAAGCCCCCGAGGAGGGCGCTTTGCGTCCAGACGTTTGGTCCGGGGCCAAACGTCACGCTGTCTTGGCCCCGCAATTTTTCGACTGCCGCCGCACTGCGAGCCGCAGCGAGCGTTTCGGAGCGCAACCGCCGAAGGCGGCTCTTAGCGCGTAGATCGGCGTGCATAGGCCAACCGATGCGAAGCGTCGGCTCTTGGGCCGGAGCAGAAAAATTGAGTAAAGCTTTTGGTTTTGAATAGGTTCTAAGAACCGCCTTACTCACTGAATAGATTTTTTGGTGCCTCCATATAGACCGAAAGGACCAGCCCCAGCCCCAGATAACTTGCCAACACCGAAGAACCGCCCGCCGAAAGGAACGGCAGGGTGATCCCGATGACCGGCAGCACCGAGAGGCACATCCCGATGTTGATGACCGACTGGGCCGCAATCATCGAAAACACGCCCACGCAGATCAACCGGCCCTGCAAATCCTCGGCGCACTGCGCATCCGACAGGATTTTCACCACGAGCGAAATCAGCACGAGGACCACCGCCATCGCGCCGACAAACCCGAGCGATTCACCGATAAACGAAAAGATGAAATCGTTCTGTGCCTCGGGGACATAGTGGTGGCTTTCCGAGAAGATGCCTTTCCCCCAAATCTGCCCCGAGCCGATCGCGAGCTTGGCGCGGTATTGTTGGTAGTAGGTGCCCTGTGTATCTGCGGTGGGGCTGAACAGGATCAGGAACCGCTGTTTCTGGAAATCGTTGAGCACAAAGAACCAGACCAGCGGAATCCCGATGACCGACCCGCCGACCGCGACCAGCACATAGAACCAGTGAATCCCCGCCGCGAAGAGCATCCCGATAAAGATAAACGCAAACACAAGCGCGGTCCCGTCGTCGCCCTGCATGTGAATTAGCAGGATCGGCGCCGCCCCATGGACGCAGAGCGCCAGGATGGTCTTGGGATCGTCCATCACATCGCTGACAACGTGCAGATGGTAGGCAAGGGTGAGGATAAACGACAGCTTGAGGAATTCGGCAGGCTGGATGGTCATGCTGGTGAACGGGATCCGAATCCAGGATTTGTCCCCCTGCCGGTCTGCCGCCCCGATCCCAATCAGGAAGGTGAGCAGCACAAACGCATAGGCGATTGGGGCATGGAGTTTCCAAAGCCGGGTGAGGGCGTGGTAGTCAAACTTGGAGAGGATCAGCGCACAGACTACCCCGACCACAGTCGCGCCGAACTGTACCCCGACGATCCGCATGGTTTGCAGGCCGTAATCATAGGGCGCCCAAACGCCGGAATGGACAATCCCGGTGAGCAGGAGCATACTGAACCCCGAAAGCCCCAGGCAAAGCAACCAAAGCCAGCCATCGGTCTGGCGGAGATAGCCATAGAGGATGCGAAACAGTTTCTTCATCTTACAATTCCCTTATTGGTTGTCCAAATACCTGGCAACCGGATCTCTGGATTTTTACCGCGGCGCAGGCATCCCGCAAACCGACTGGCTCATCAGACCTTATTATAGCCGAAATATCTGGGCAATTCAAGCAAAACCCCAAACCCCGGCCTTTCCTTGCAAACAAAAAGACGCGCAAAGCGCGTCTCAGACTGTCAAAAAAGGGGTTGTGTCGTTAACAGAGACCCTTTTTTGACAGATTTTATTTTTTTTGACAGATTTTATTTTTGTCCGGACATGTGCCGGACAAAAATTCTTCAAAGCGTAAAACCGCTCATAGAGCGGTTTTATAAGAGGAAGGGTGGTACTGGCGGGGAAACACG
>JAETRV010000044.1 GCA_021770005.1 Anaerotruncus sp.
CGCGACGCCCCTTGCGGGCTGTCTTACGGGATAGGGGTCGGAGACCCCTCCCCGTATGCCCCTCCCTCCGAGAGCTGAAGTGCTCGAACCAATCGGAGCGCAAAGCTAGCCGGGGGGTTCTCACAAGAGGGGGATTTTTAACGAGAGAAAAAAATTTCCCTGCATAAAGATGCGAAATAGGTCTTTAAAGTTTTACTCGATTTTTTTCAAAAAATCGCGGGGTCGAGGGGCAGAGCCCCCGTTCCTGCGTGCAGGACTATGACAGCGGGGAGGGAGACAGCATGGAGGACAGCGTATTCTGGATCTGGCTGCAACAGGCGCTTGGGATCGGCAGCATCAAAACCGACTGGGTCATCCGTGAGCTGGGGTCTCCTGAAATGCTCTACCGGATGTCGGAACAGGAATTGGCCGCGACCGGCAGATTTGCGCCAAAGGAGATCGAACGGATCCGGAGCGCTTCCCTTGAGGAGGCGCGCTGGCAGCAGAACCGGGCCAAACGGCTGGGTTGTACACTCGTTACGCCGGATCATCCGGCTTACCCCGCAAGTTTGACAAATATCGACTGTATGCCCTGTGTATTATATGTATTGGGCAAGCTGGACGGGATCAATGATGAGCTGCCGATCACGATAGTCGGCACGCGGGACTGCGATGCGTATGGCGTCTCAACGGCGCGGCATCTCGGCTACGGATTGGCCGCTGTGGGAGCCACCGTGGTGAGCGGGCTTGCGGTCGGGATTGACACCGCGGCGCATGAAGGTGCGCTTCAGGCTTGCGGCAGGACGGTCGGAATCATGGCTTGTGGTATGGATGTGGGATATCCGCAGGCGAGCCGCCGTTTGAAGCGCCAGATTCTTGATCGGGGCGGCGCTTTGCTTTCTGAGTTCCCCTTTGGTGTGCGCGCCTATGGATACCATTTCAACATCCGCAACCGGATTCTTGCGGGCATCAGCGCGGGTGTGGTGGTCGTGCAGGCGCCGGAGACCAGCGGCGCGCTCAATACCGCGCGCCATGCACTATCCCAGAACCGGGATGTGTTCGCGGTTCCGGGGCAGATTTTTGATGCGAGGATGAAGGGCTGCAACCGCCTGATCGCGGATGGCGGAAAGATGGTGCTGGGCCTTTCGAGTATTTTGGAAGAATATCAGGGCCGATATCCCCCATGCATCCAGTTGGAAAGGCTTCCAGAGCTGCTGAAACAGGAGGTCCGGGACATAGACATAGAAGAAGTGGCACAAAGGCAGCCGGTACAGAGTCCCCGAAAGGTTGAAAGATCGTTATCTGATGAGGAAAGTCCACCAGCTCTGTCCGAACAGCCGGAGCCGGAAGAGCGGGACCTTTCGCCGGAAGCGGCGAAAATCTATCAGCTGCTCAACCGGCAGCCGACTGATTTTGATACCATCTCCTATGCGTCCGGGTTTCCGGTCGCGCGGCTGCTGTCCATACTGACCGAGCTGGAACTGGAAGGTCTGGTGGAACAGCTCCCGGGGAAAAGATACATACGGCGTGCCCTTTGACACGTTTGGAATAGAAGTTCCGAAGAAAGGATGGGTTTATTTTGGCGAACCTGGTGATTGTGGAATCGCCTGCAAAGGCAAAAACGATACAGAAATATCTCGGGAAAGGGTATGAGGTGATCGCTTCGATGGGGCATATCCGCGACCTGCCCAAAAGTAAGCTGGGCGTGGATGTGGACAACAATTTCGAGCCGATCTATGTGGATATCAAGGGGAAGGAGGACCTGATTAAGGAGCTGAAAAAAAAGGCCAAGAAGAGCGACGCGGTCTACCTCGCGACCGACCCCGACCGCGAAGGAGAAGCAATTTCGTGGCATCTGGCGCAGATGCTCGGGGTGGATATGACCAAAGAAAACCGGGTCACCTTCAATGAAATCACCAAGAGCGGCGTCAAATACGGGATGGAGCATCCGCGCGTGATCGACACCAAACTGGTCGATGCGCAGCAGGCGCGCCGCATCCTCGACCGGATTGTCGGCTATAAGATCAGCCCGTTCCTCTGGCGCAAGGTGCGCCGGGGGCTTTCCGCCGGACGGGTACAGTCGGTGGCAATGCGGATCATCATGGACCGTGAGGAGGAAATCCGCAAGTTCCGGCAGCAGGAATATTGGAGCATCGACGCAAAACTCGCCGCCAAGGGATATGCCAGAAAGCCGTTCCCGGCCAAGCTCTACTCGATCGACGGAAAAAAGCTCGAACTGACCAGCATCCCGAACGAGGAGCGCGCCCGTGAAGTCGTGGCCATGCTCGACAACGCCGAGTACCTGGTGGGGACGGTCAAGAAGGGCGTGCGCCGCAAATCCCCGTCGCCGCCGTTCATCACCTCGACGCTCCAGCAGGAGGCATCCCGCCGGCTGGGATACCAGTCCCGCCGTACGATGAAGGTCGCACAGGAACTGTATGAAGGGGTTGAACTAGAGGACGCGGGTGCAACCGGTCTGATTACCTATATGCGTACCGATTCCCTGCGCATCTCGGATGAAGCGGCCCAGCAGGCTGAGGATTACATCGTCGGAAAATATGGAAAGGACTATCTGCCCAGCACCCGCCGGGTGTTCAAGTCCAAAAAGAACGCGCAGGATGCGCATGAGGCGATCCGCCCCTCCGACCCCGCCTTGACCCCGGACAGCATCAAGAAAAGCCTATCCGCCGAGCAGTACAAACTCTACAAACTGATCTGGGAACGATTCATCGCCAGCCAGATGGCCAACGCACTGCTCGATACGGTGGCGGTGGACATCAACGCGGCAAACTGCGTGTTCAAAGCGTCAGGCTTCACGGTGCGGTTCGACGGGTTTACCGTCCTGTATGAGGACACCAAGGAGAGCGAAGAGGAAGGCTCGGCCGCACTGCCCCCGCTCGAGGAGGGCGCGTTGCTCAACCTCAAGGAGCTGGCGCCCAACCAGCATTTCACCCAGCCGCCCGCGCGGTATACCGAGGCCTCGTTGATCAAGACGCTGGAAGAGAATGGGATTGGGCGTCCGAGCACCTATGCGCCGACGATTACCACCATCCTCGGCCGCAACTATGTCGAACGGGAGGGCAAAGCGCTCAAGCCGACCGCGCTTGGCGAGGTGACGACCAAGCTGATGGAGGAGCAGTTCGCCAATATTGTGGATGTGACCTTCACCGCCAACATGGAAAAAGGGCTGGACGAGGTGGAGGAAGGGAACGCCAGCTATGTGGACACCCTGCGCGACTTTTACGGCCCGTTCATTGAGACGCTCGAACAGGCGGAGAAGAATATGGACGGCACCCGCATCAAGGTGCCGGACGAGGAAACCGATGTGATCTGCGAGCTGTGCGGCCGCAAGATGGTGATTAAGACCGGCCGGTTCGGGAAGTTCCTCGCCTGCCCGGGGTTCCCAGAGTGCCGCAACACCAAGAAGATCGTCAAGGAAACCGGCGGGATCTGCCCGATTTGCGGCGGGAAGGTGTTGGCGAAAAAGTCCAAGAACGGTAAGGGATATTATGGCTGCGAGCACAATCCCCAGTGCCAGTTTATGACATGGGATAAACCGTTGGAGGAAAAATGCCCTAAATGCGGCGCGGCACTCTTCCAGAAAACCGGGCGCGGCGCATTGATCCACTGCCTGAAAGAGGGGTGCGATTACAGCCGGCCGGTCAAGAAAAAATCTGCAAAGGACGATGCCGAGGAATGACAGCGCATGTGATCGGGGCCGGGCTCGCCGGTTGTGAGGCGGCTTGGGCGCTCTCAAATGCCGGAATCCATGTCCGGCTCTGCGAGATGAAGCCGAAGAAATTTTCCCCGGCCCACCGCAGCGAACAGTTCGCGGAGTTGGTTTGTTCCAATTCGCTCAAGGCGCAGCGGATCGGTTCTGCGGCAGGGATGCTCAAGGCGGAGATGGCGATGATGGGCTCGCTCTCTGTGCGCTGTGCCCTGCAAACAAGTGTGGCGGCAGGCGGTGCGCTCGCCGTGGACAGGGATGCGTTTTCCGCGTTGATGACCCGAGAGATCCGCGCGCGGGAAAACATTGAGGTCGTAATCGGGGAGGTCACCGATCTGCCCGCTGATGGACCGGTGGTGATTACGTCCGGCCCGCTCACCTCCGACCCGCTTGCAGAGCGGATTTCCGCCCTCTGCGGCGGGCTGCTGAGCTTTTACGATGCCGCCGCCCCGATTGTAACGTTCGATTCGCTCGACCGTGAAAAGGTGTTTTTTGCCGCGCGGTACGACCGTGGGGAGGACGACTATATCAACTGCCCGTTCAACCGGGAGGAGTACGAACGGTTCTACGAGGCGCTGTTGGAGGCGGAGCCCGCCCCGCTTCATGCGTTCGACCGTCCGGAACAGAAGGTGTATGAGGGCTGTATGCCGATCGAGATCATGGCAAAGCGGGGGGCGGACACCATCCGTTACGGCCCGCTGAAGCCGGTCGGGCTGCGCGACCCGCGCACCGGCCACCGCCCGTGGGCGGTGGTGCAGCTCCGGCGGGAGAACCGGGAAGGGTCGCTTTATAATCTGGTCGGGTTCCAGACCAACCTGAAATTCGGCGAGCAGAAACGGGTGTTTTCGATGATCCCCGGGCTGGAACAGGCTGAATTTGTCCGGTATGGGGTGATGCACCGCAACACCTTCCTGGATTCCCCGCGCCTGCTGGATAGCACCTTCCGGATGCGGGAGAACGACCGGATTTTTTTCGCCGGACAGATCACCGGTGTGGAGGGATACATGGAATCGGCGATGTCGGGCATCCTAGCAGGGAAACAGCTTGCACGCCGTCTGCGGGGAAAACCGGCGCTGGTACTTCCGGCGCAGAGTATGTGCGGCGCACTGAGCTGCTATGTCTCCGGGGCCGCCTGCGGTGACTTCCAGCCGATGGGCGCCAATATGGGGATTTTGCCGCCGTTGGAGGAGCGTATCCGGGACAAGCAGGAGCGTTACCGGCAGATTGCGGAACGCGGGCTTGCGGCATTGAGAGAGGCTTTACAGGAACAGGGGGAATTGGCAGAATGAGAATTATAGTGGACGCTTTCGGCGGGGACAACGCCCCGCTTGCGATCTTGCAGGGCTGCGAGATGGCGGTCAAGGAATACGGGGTGGATATCCTTGCGGTTGGCAGTGAAAAGGTGATCCGGGAGGTCTGCGGCAAGAACAACCTCTCGCTCGACCACATCTCGATCATTGATGTGGAAAAGGTGATGCCTGTCGAGGTGGACGCTGCCGAGGTGGTGAAGTCCTACGACGACAGCACCCTTGCGGTCGGCCTGAAGATGCTCGCCAACAGCGAAGGGGATGCCTATGTCAGCGCGGGGAGCACCGGTGCGGTGACGGTCGGCGCGTCGCTTTTTGTCAAGCGGATCAAGGGGATCAAACGCGCCGCGCTGGCCACGATCATCCCGAATGCCAACGGCTGTTATATGCTGATCGACATCGGCGCGAACAAGGAATGCCGCCCCGAGATGCTGGTGCAGTTCGGGATCATGGGCAGCGCATATATGGAACACATCATTGGGGTGAAGAATCCCCGGGTTGGCACCATCAACATCGGCGCGGAGGACAACAAGGGGCTGGACCTGCAAAAAGCCGCCAACGAGCAGATGAAGCATGCCCCGATTCACTTCATCGGGAATGTGGAACCGCGCTACCTGCCCCAGGGCGCGTGCGACGTGGCAGTCTGTGACGGGTTTACCGGAAACGTGGTGCTCAAGCTGACCGAGGGGCTCGGAAAATGGTTTGCCAACGAGCTGAAAGGAATTTTCATGGAGAGCGCCTCCTCCAAGCTGGGGTATCTATTTGTGAAGAACGGGGTTGCCAACTTCAAGAGCAAGATGGACTATAAAGAGTACGGCGGCGCGCCGCTGATGGGGATTTCCCGCCCGGTCATCAAGGCGCATGGGAGCTCGGACGCGCGGGCGTTCAAAAATGCGATCCGTCAGGCAAAGGAATACACCGAGCGGGGGGTTATTGCACAGATCGAATCCTCGCTGGCGCAGATGAAACAGCGCACAGCGGAACAGGAGTGAGAAGGAAAAGATGGAGCGTCAAAACAAGCTTGACCTGCTACAGCAGCGGGCAGGATACACCTTTCAAAGCCATAAATATCTGGACATCGCTTTGACCCACTCATCCTACGCCAACGAGGTCAAACACACCCTTTCCAACAATGAGCGGCAGGAGTTCCTGGGGGATGCGGTGCTTTCGGTGATCGTGTCCGACTACCTGTTCCACACCTTCCACCTTCAGGAGGGCGACCTGACAAAACTCAGGGCTTCGATCGTCTGTGAAAAATCCCTCTGCGAGTTTGCGGAGCAGATCCATCTGGGGGACTGCCTGAAACTGGGACGCGGCGAGGAGATGATGGGGGGGCGTGCCCGGCCGTCTATCCTTGCGGACGCGTTCGAGGCGTTCATCGCCGCGATTTACCTCGACGGCGGGATCGAACCGGCGCGGAAGTTTGTCCTGCAATTTGTGGTTGGCGCACTCGAAAAGCGGGATCACGCCGCATTCAACGATTACAAGACCATGCTTCAGGAGATCACCCAGAAAAATCCGGAGGAACGGTTGAGCTATGTGCTGGTGGATGAATCGGGGCCGGACCACAACAAACGGTTTGTGGTGGAGGTACACCTCAACAGCAACGTGATTGGAACAGGCGTAGGCGGGAGCAAAAAGAGCGCGGAACAGGCCGCAGCAAAAGAGGCGTTAAAACTGATGGGGAGATGAGGCACGCCAATCTCGCGATTTTCGTGCCGCATCTGGGCTGCCCCAATCGGTGCAGCTTCTGCGACCAGCACAGGATTTCAGGGGCAGGGCAGCCGCCAACCGGCGAACAGGTCGGCCAGCTCTGCGAAACCGCTGCCAGCCAGCTGCGCGGACGGTGCCCCGAGGCCGAGATTGCATTCTTTGGCGGCAGCTTTACCGCAATCGACCGGGCGTATATGTGCGAACTGCTCGAGGCCGCCGCCCCGTATGTCGGGGAGGTGTTTGGCGGCATCCGGATATCCACCCGCCCGGACGCGATCGACCGGGAGGTTTTGGAACTGCTCGCGCGCTATTCGGTCCGGTCGATCGAGCTGGGCGCACAGAGTATGTCGGATGCAGTGCTCAGTGCTAACCAGAGGGGGCATACCGCCGCAGACGTGGAACGGGCTTCGGCCTTGATCCGGGAGTCCGGTTTTTCGCTCGGGCTTCAGATGATGACCGGGCTTTACCGCGCGGACGAGCAGTCCGACTTCGAGACAGCGGAACGCTTGGCGGCGCTCCGGCCTGATACGGTGCGGATTTATCCCACCGTTGTGATGGAAGGGACCCGGCTGGCGGCGCTTTACCGGGCAGGGGAGTACCGTCCACAGAGCCTGGAACAGGCGGTCGCGCTGGGGGCGCGTCTGCTAGGCTTTTTTGACGGCCTCGGAATCCGAGTGATCCGTATGGGCCTACATGCACAGGAATCGCTTGTATCCGGGCGGGTTGCAGGCCCTTACCACCCGGCGTTCCGGGAGCTGTGCGAGGGCAGGCTGATGGAACAGCGGCTCGCGTCCCTGCTGTCCGGCAGGCCACAGGGCGCCTATATCGTCTGCGTTTCCCCAAAAAGTGTTTCAAAAGTTTGCGGGCACGGCGGACAGGGCATTGCAAAACTGCGTGCGCTGGGGTATCATATAAAGGTAGAGCAGGACCGGGCGATGTCCGGGCTTGCCGTCAGGTTAAAGGGAGTGTGAATTTGCGGCTTCGCAGTTTGGAGATACAAGGGTTTAAGTCGTTCCCTGACCGGACACGGCTTTCCTTCAATGATGGGATTACCGCGGTCGTCGGTCCAAACGGAAGCGGCAAGAGCAACATTGCCGATGCGGTGCGGTGGGTTTTGGGCGAACAGTCAACCAAGACGCTGCGCGGCGGCAGGATGGAGGACGTCATCTTCGGAGGTACTCAGACCCGTAAGCCGCAAGGCTATGCACAGGTACAGCTTACGATCGACAACACCGGCCGGGTGCTCCCATATGAAAACGATGAGGTCACAATTTCGCGCAAGCTCTACCGTTCGGGCGAGAGCGAGTACCGGATCAACCAGGCAAGCGTCCGCCTGAAGGACATTTACGAACTGTTTATGGATACCGGTCTCGGGCGGGATGGGTATTCGATCATCGGGCAGGGGAAGATTGCAGAGATTGTCAGCGCCAAGAGCAGCCAGCGCCGGGAAATCTTTGAGGAAGCCGCGGGAATCTCGAAATACCGCTATCGAAAGCTGGAAGCCCAGCGCCGTTTGGAGGGGGCGGAGGAAAACCTGCTCCGGCTGAAGGATATCCTCGCCGAGCTGGAAGCCCGTGTGGAACCATTGCGGGAGCAGTCGGAAAAAGCGGTCCAGTTTCTGGAATTTTCCCAGGAAAAGAGGACGCTGGAAATCTCCCTCTGGGTGCAGACGCTCGAGCGGTCGAGGGAGTCCCTGCGGGCGCAGGAGGACAAAATCCTGCTCTGCAAAAAAGACCATGATGAAATTCAGGAGGAACTGGACGGGATCGAAACGGAGATCAACCGTCTATTTGCGCAGATGCAGCAGATTTCTGTGGAGGTGGATGGCTTCCGCACACAGGTGCGTGAGATTGAGGAGCGGTCCGCGCAGGAGCTTTCGGATATGGCGGTCATGCGCAACGACATCTCACACAATGAGAGTTCGATTGTGCGAATTCAGGAGGAGCTGGAGCAGTCGGATGTCGCGGACAGCGAACTCAAAGAGCGGATCGCTACATACGAGGAGGATGCCGCACAGAAGGAACGCAGGCTGGCAGAGCTGCAAGCCGGGCAGCAACGGGAGCAGGTACGCGCACAGGCCATCGGCGAGCAGCGGGCCAGGTTGGGACAGCGGGTCGAGGCGCTGAAAGAACGCCGTTTCGGCTTGACACAGAGCATCAACGAGGCAAAACTCTCCTCAGCGTCGAGCAGTTCGCTGATTGATGAGACGATCCAGAGGCTGGAAACGCTCCGGGATAGTGCAGTTGTAAAGGATGAAAACATCGGAAGAATCCGGCAGGAGTCTGTTGATTGCGAAGAGCTGTTGCAGGAGATCGCCGGCCGGATACAAGCGCTTGAAAATGCGCAGGCGGGTTACCAGATCAAGCGGAAGGGCAGGCAGGAGAAGTATGACCGGCTTGTTGCAGGCCGGCGCGAGCTGGAAGATCAGGCGCGCGGGTATCTGCAAAAGGCGAAGCTGCTTCAAGAGATGGAAAACAGCCTGGAAGGGTTCCAGCAGAGCGTTCGGTATGTGATGTCCCAAGCGGACAAGGGCGCCTTGCAGGGGATTTACGGCCCGGTTTCCCGCTTGATTTCAGTCGCGGATGAGCACGCGCTTGCCATTGAGATTGCGCTCGGCGCGGCGATGCAGAACATTGTGGTCAAGGATGAGGCGGTCGCCAAACGCGCAATCGCGATGCTGAAAAATGCCCGCTCCGGGCGTGCCACGTTCCTTCCGGTATCCACTGTGAAGGGAACCCAGCTTACAGATAGTTGGCTTCCGGAGATGGAAGGCTTTGTCGGGATCGCCTCCACGTTGGTTTCCTACGCGCCGGAATTTGAAGGGGTGATTCGTCAACTGCTGGGCAGGGTAGTGATCGTGCAGGACCTGGACTGCGCGCTTCCGGTTGCAAAACGGGCCAACTACCGGTTCCGGATCGTGACGCTGGATGGGCAGGTCGTGAACAGCGGCGGGTCTATGACCGGCGGTTACGCTGCCAAAAGCGTGGGAATCCTGAGCCGCGCCAAGGAGATCAGCGCGTTGAACCGTCAGGCGAAGTCCTGTCAGGAGCGGATGCAGGGTACGGATACCGAATTGAAGGGCTTGCAGGAGGACCTCTCAGCCCTACAGGCCCAGATTTCGGGCCTACAGGGGGAGATTTCCACAGCACAGGAGGACAAGATCCGCTTTGAGGCGCAGAGCCAGCAGCTCAAGCGTTCCTATGAGGAAGCGGTGTCCGCGAAACAGCAGGCGGCACAGGAGTACGACCAGCTCACCAGCCGGTTACAGGAGCTGAAGTCGCAGAGCCTTTCAAGCAGCGACCTGGAACAGGAGTTGAACCGGCAGCTTTCCGCTGTCGCGGAGGAGTTGGGTGAAACCGGTCTGATACGGGACGAGCTGTCCGGGCAGGCGGAAGCGGCGGCGGAAAAGTTGGCGCAGTACCGGCTGGATATCGCGACGCTCTCGAATGAGATTGACGCGATGCGGCGGATGGCGGCCGAGCTTGCCGGACAGAAGCAGAGCAGGCAGGCGCATGTGCAGTCGCTGTACGACCAGCAGGCGCAGTTGGAAGCGGAAAATAAACGCATCGGACAGGAGATCGCGCAGATGGAGGCGCGCCATACCGCCTACGCCGAACAGGCGGCATCGCTTCAGCGGGAGATTGCCGCTAAGATGGAAACGCGAAACGCTTATGAAGCACAGGCGAACGGGATGCGCGCACAGGAAAAAGAGATCACCGGGCGGCGCGAGCAGACCGGGCGGGAGCTTGCGCGGCTGGAGGAGAAGAAAAATGCCCTGCAATCGGATTATGATGCGGTCATTGCGCGGCTTTGGGATGAATATGAGATCACCCGCTCACAGGCGGTGGAACAGTCGGAACCGATCCTGGATGTTAGCGGGGCACAACGCCGCTTGAACGAACTGAAAGGGCGGATCAAGGCGCTGGGGACCGTCAATGTGGGGGCGGTAGAGGAATACAAGGAGGTCTCTGAGCGCTTCAACTTCCTGAAAAGCCAGGTTGAGGATGTGGAGCATTCCCGCACCGAGCTGAACCGCCTGATTGACGAACTCACTGCGGATATGCAGTCGATCTTTGCGGAAAATTTCAGCCAGATTTCCGCACACTTTTCCCAGGTGTTCACCCAGCTTTTTGGCGGCGGGAAGGGGGAGCTTTCGCTCACCGATCCGCAGAATGTGCTGGAATCCGGGATTGAAATCTATGTACAGCCGCCGGGGAAGATCATCAAAAATCTGGCGGCGCTTTCGGGCGGCGAACAGGCATTTGTGGCAATCGCGATCTATTTTGCGATTTTGAAGGTGCGGCCCTCCCCGTTTGTGCTTCTGGATGAGATCGAAGCCGCATTAGATGATGTGAATGTGGTAAAGTATGCGCAGTATCTGCGTACGATGTGCGATAAGACCCAGTTTATCGCCATCACCCATCGCCGCGGCACCATGGAGGAGGCCGACGTCCTTTACGGCGTGACCATGCAGGAGGAGGGCGTTTCCAAGCTGCTGGAACTGAATGTCGGTGAGATCGAGAGCAAACTGGGGATCAAGTAAAAGTGCTTAGCGCCTATTTAACAGGGGCTGTTTCACTTGCCAAAGCCCCCTCTTGCCGCTTCTCAGGCGGGTGCTCGGCGCCCAAGCAGGCGTTTCGCCGCGTGCGCGCGGCGACAGTGAAAAAATCGAGTAAAACTTTAGAGTTTGAACAGGTTCTTAAGGAAGCTGTTATAGGAGGACATGATGGGATTTTTCGGGAAGCTGGCCGAAGGGCTGAAAAAGACCCGTGAGTCGATGACCCGCGCGGTGGATGAGCTGCTCAACTCGTTTACAAAGATTGACGAGTCGCTTTTTGAGGAGCTGGAAGAAACGCTGATCCTTTCGGATGTCGGGATGGTGACGGCGCAGAGCATCTGTGCGGAGCTGCGCACCCGGATTAAAAAACGGGGAATCACCGATGCACAGGAGGTGCGCGGTCTGATTAAGGAGATCGTTGCGGAGATGCTGGAAGGCGGGCAGGAGCTTGACCTTTCGACCAAACCTTCGGTGATTCTGGTAATCGGGGTCAACGGGGTGGGCAAGACCACCACGATCGGCAAGCTGTCGGCGAATTTGCGGTCGGAGGGCAGGCAGGTGCTTCTTGGCGCGGCGGATACCTTCCGGGCCGCGGCAATCGAGCAGCTTCAGGTCTGGGCGGACCGCGCGGGTGTCGAGATGATTCGCCATGAGGAGGGTTCCGACCCTGCGGCGGTGGTCTATGACGCGATCGTTGCGGGGAAAGCGCGCGGCGTGGATGTCGTTATCTGCGACACAGCGGGCCGCCTGCATAACAAGAAAAACCTGATGGATGAGCTTTCCAAGATTTCGCGGGTGATCCAGCGGGAGGCGCCCGGCTGTGCGACCGAGGTGCTGCTGGTGCTCGATGCGACCACCGGGCAGAACGCGCTCAACCAGGCGCGTCAGTTCAAAGAAGCGGCGGGGATCACCGGTATCATCCTGACCAAGCTGGATGGGACCGCGCGCGGCGGGGTGGTCATTGGGATCAAGGAAGAGCTGAAGGTACCGATTAAATATATCGGCGTGGGGGAACAGATCGACGATCTGCGCCCGTTTGACGCCAAAGAGTTTGCCGACGCGCTGTTTGGCGACAGTCAGGAGGGGCAGCCGTGAAGCAGGTGATTGTGGCAACCGGAAACGCCGGAAAACTGCGGGAATTTGGGCGGATTTTCGCCCCGTTCGGGGTGGAAGTGGCGGCGCAGAAAGAGGTCTGCCCTGGGCTGTCGGTCGAGGAGAGCGGCACCACCTTTGCGGAAAACGCCTTCCTCAAGGCGGATGCAGTCCACCGCCAGACCGGGAAAGCCGCCGTTGCGGATGATTCCGGGCTTTGCGTTGACGCGCTGGACGGCAGGCCAGGCGTCTATTCGGCGCGGTATGCGGGGGAGGAGACCTCCTATCCCGAAAAGATGCGGCAGCTGCTCGCCGAGCTGGAAGGGGTCCCGGACGAGAAACGTACGGCGCGGTTTGTGGCGCACATCTGCTATATTGACGCGGACGGGCAGCGGACCGACTTTGAAGCGTCCTGCGAGGGGAAGATCGGTTACGCGCCGGCGGGGGAAAACGGGTTTGGCTTCGACCCGATTTTCCTGGTCGGCGGCAGGAGCTTTTCCGAGCTGGACGACGCGGAAAAAGACGCGGTCAGCCATCGGGGGAAAGCCCTTCGCCGGTTGGCCGCCTATCTGGAAAAACAGGGATAAATCTATAGAATTAGGAGAATCAATATGCTGACAAGCAAGCAGAGAGCAAAATTGAGAGGGCTGGCGAACACCGCTGACACCATCTTGCAGGTGGGGAAAGGCGGGGTCAACGAGATGCTGGTCAAACAGGTGGATGACGCATTGACCGCGCGGGAACTGATTAAACTGCGGGTACTAGAGACCTCGCCCGAGCCGGTGAAAGAGATTGCGCAGCGGCTCGCAGACGCGGCCCACGCGGAAACCGTACAGGTGATCGGGTCAAAATTTGTGCTCTACCGCCGCAATGAAAAGAAACCGGTGATTGAGCTGAAGTGATATGCGTACAGGGGTTTTTGGAGGGACGTTCAACCCGATCCACAATGGGCATATTAAGCTCGCGCGCGCCTATTTTTCCGAGCTGAACCTCGACCGGATGCTGGTCATCCCCACACGGGTCCCGCCGCATAAGGTCAGCAACGAGCTGGCGGATGGGGAGGACCGGCTGCGGATGTGCCAACTGGCGTTTGCGGGGCACCCGGAATTTGAGGTAAGTGATATCGAGCTGCGCCGGGCAGAGACCAGCTATACGGTGGATACGCTGGAAGCCCTGCACGCCCGCTGGCCGGAGGATGAGCTGTTCCTGCTCACCGGGAGCGATATGTTTTTGACGCTGACCGAGTGGCGCCGCTGGGAGCGGCTGTTCGAGCTTGCAGTGATGTGCGTGGGGGAGCGGGAGCCGAACCTGTTCGGGCAGCTCCAAGCATACGGGCGGTATCTGGAAAGCCTGGGGGCGCGGTGCCGTGTCATTGATATCGATCCGGTTCTGGTATCCTCCACAGCGGTACGGGAACGTATCCATCTGGGGCTGCCGGTCGATCGGTTGGTGCCCCCGGCAGTTGCCGCTTATATCGCTGAACGGCGGCTATACCACCGGGACGGTTGAAGCGCGTGACCAGGAAAAGGGCATGTTTTGTGACAGTGCGTCTGTTTTGGACGTATGGATAGAGAGCCATCAAAACAGAAAAGGGGTGTCTTTTTTGGAGTACGATCTGGAGTTACTTCGCAAACTGGCCAAAAAAAACCTTTCGGAAAAGCGGTTCCGGCATACCGAGTGCGTGGTTGCACAGGCTCGAAAGCTCGCCCGGCTCTATGGGTGTGACGAGCAGAAAGCGGTCACAGCTGCGTGGATGCACGACGTCTGCAAGGAGATGAAACCGGAAGAGCAGTTGCATTGGATCGAGAAGTATGGTATGATTCTTGACGATATGCAGCGTTCCCAGCCCAAGACCTGGCATGGCATGGCGGCGTGCGGCTATATGAAGCTCAAGGCGGGGATCACCGACCCGGAGATCCTGGATGCGGTGCGGTATCACACAACCGCCCGCGGGAAGATGACCGCCCTGGACGAGGTGGTCTATCTCGCCGACCTGACCAGCGCAGACCGGCAGTATGAGGAGATCGAGTATATGCGCAAGCTTGCGGAAACCTCCCTCAAACCCGCGATGAAGTACGCGATGCAATATGCCTTGGGGGATCTTGTGAGCAGGGGGCAGGGGATCAGCACCGATAGTTTTGAGGCTTATAATTACTATACGCAGTTTTGATATAGGAATAAAATGGAGGTGATTCTATGACATCCAGAGAGATGACGCAGAAGGTAGCGGAACTGCTGGACAGCAAAAAAGCGAAAGAGATTACGGCGATTGAGATCAAGGACCTGACCACGATTGGAGATTATTTTGTGATTGCATCGGGCAGCTCCAACGCACAGGTGAAAGCACTATCCGACGCGGTGGAAGAGGGGATGACCGCGCTTGGCTTTGAGCCGCGCCGGGTTGAGGGATACCAGTCCGCCATGTGGATCGTGCTGGATTACTATGATGTGATCGTCCACATTTTTCTGGACCAGACCCGCGAGTTCTATTCGCTTGAGCGGCTCTGGGCAGATGCGCCGCGGGTTGAGCTGGGGCTGAAAACAGACTAAAAAGCGCCTGTAGGCGCGCCATAACAGGGAGTGTACAGATTTTGAAGTACGATTTTGCCAAGGTTGAACAGAAATGGCAGCGGATTTGGGATGAAAAAAAGGTGTTCGCTGCCTCGAATGATTACACCAAGCCGAAATATTATGTTTTGGTCGAGTTCCCGTACCCCTCCGGGCAGGGGCTGCATGTTGGGCATCCGCGCTCCTATACGGCGCTGGATATTGTCGCCCGCAAACGCCGGTTGGAGGGTTACAATGTGCTCTATCCAATGGGATGGGATGCGTTCGGCCTGCCCACCGAGAACTATGCGATCAAAAACCATATCCATCCAGAGATCGTCACCCGGCAGAATGTGGAGCGGTTCAAATCCCAGCTCAAGGGTCTGGGGCTTTCGTTCGACTGGGACCGCGAGGTCAATACCACCGACCCTGCCTACTACCGCTGGACCCAGTGGATCTTTTTGCAGCTTTTCAAAAAGGGGCTGGCCTATAAGAAGGAGATGTCGGTCAACTGGTGTACCGGATGCAAAGTCGTACTTGCGAATGAGGAGGTTGTCAACGGGGTCTGTGAGCGGTGCGGCAGCGATGTCGTCCATAAGGTGAAAAGCCAGTGGATGCTCAAGATCACCGAGTATGCCCAGCGGTTGATTGATGACCTCGATACGGTCAATTATATCGACCGGGTCAGCACCTCCCAGAGGAACTGGATTGGGCGGTCCACCGGCGCGCAGGTCGATTTCCAGACCACCGCCGGCGATGTCCTCACCGTATTCACCACCCGCCCGGATACTCTGTTTGGTGCAACCTACATGGTTATTTCGCCGGAGCACCCCTATATTGAAAAATGGGCGGACCGGATCCAGAACATGGACGCCGTCCGCAGCTATCAGGAGGAGTCGGCACGCAAGTCCGACTTTGAGCGTACCGAGCTGGCCAAGGACAAAACCGGCGTCAAGCTCGAGGGGGTTATGGGGATCAACCCGGTCAACAACACCGAAATTCCGATCTTTATCTCCGACTATGTTTTGATGACCTATGGGACTGGCGCGATTATGGCGGTCCCGGCCCACGACACCCGCGACTGGGAGTTCGCGAAAAAGTTTGGCCTGCCGATCATCGAGGTGGTCAAGGGCGGCAACGTACAGGAGGAGGCGTTCACCGACTGCGCGACTGGCATCCTGGTCAACTCGGGATTTTTGGACGGGCTTTCGGTGGAGGAAGCCAAAACCCGGATGATCGACTGGTTGAGCGAGAACAAAAAAGGGGAGCCCAAGGTCAACTACAAGCTGCGTGACTGGGTGTTTGCCCGCCAGCGGTACTGGGGCGAGCCGATCCCAATCATCCATTGCGACCATTGTGGCTACGTCCCGCTGGATGAGAGCGAGCTCCCGCTCAAACTGCCGGAGGTCGAGAGCTATGAGCCGACCGGTGACGGAGATTCCCCGCTCGCTGCAATCGACAGTTGGGTGAATGTCACCTGTCCGAAGTGCGGCGCACCCGCCAAACGGGAAACCGACACCATGCCCCAATGGGCGGGCTCTTCCTGGTATTTTCTGCGCTATTGCGACCCCGATAACGCCAACGCACTCGCGGCGAAAGAGGCGCTTGACTACTGGATGCCGGTTGACTGGTATAACGGCGGCATGGAGCATACCACATTGCACCTGCTCTATTCGCGGTTCTGGAATAAATTCCTCTATGACATCGGCGTGGTGAGCACCCCTGAGCCGTACGCCAAGCGCACCAGCCATGGAATGATTCTGGGTGAGAACGGGGAGAAGATGAGCAAATCGCGCGGAAACGTCGTGAATCCCGATGATATTGTGCGGGAGTTTGGTGCGGACACTCTGCGCCTTTATGAGATGTTCATCGGCGATTTCGAGAAAAGCGCCCCGTGGTCCCAGAGTTCGATCAAGGGCTGTAAGCGGTTCCTCGACCGCATCTATAATTTGCTGGAGATCGTCCAGGAGGGGGACAGCTATTCCTCCGCGCTTGAGGGGAGTTTCCACAAGACGATCAAAAAGGTGACAGAGGATATTGAAGTCCTCAAGTTTAATACTGCCATTGCGGCGATGATGTCCCTGCTCAACGAGATTAGCAATCAGGGAGCGGTCACTCGTGCGGAGTTGAAAACGCTGCTCCTTCTGCTCAACCCGTTCGCACCCCACCTCACCGAAGAGATGTGGGAAAGGGCCCAGTTCGGTGGAATGATTACGGAACAGTCTTGGCCAAAGTTTGATGAGTCGAAATGCAAGGATGCGCAGGTCGAGATTGCAGTGCAGGTTTCTGGCAGGATCAAGGCGCGTATCATGGTGGATGCCGACAGTACCGATTCGGAACTGTTGGAAGCGGCAAAGTCTTGCCCGGAAGTCGCCGCACTGATTGAGGGGAAAACGGTCGTCAAAGAGATCGTTGTGAAGGGAAAATTGGTTAATATTGTGGTGAAGTAATTTATAAAAGCCCTAAAGTCCTACAATCGGGACTTTAGGGCTTTTATGTTACTAGGGGCTGTTTGAAAAATCGAAATCACCGTCTTTTTCTACAAAAAGCGGCATCTGCCGCGTCAAAAATGCGCGGAATACATCAAGTATTCCTGTGCTTTTTTCCTTGCAGCTGCT
>JAETRV010000112.1 GCA_021770005.1 Anaerotruncus sp.
TGGAACTTCCGTGTTTCCAAAAACTGCGCCTGTTCCGGGGAAATGGAGATAGGCGTATATTTCATCCCCTCTTCGAGTACGGCCACCTTATTTGCGTTATGGCTGCCGCCGAAGGTGGACTGCCAACTTTCCCGCACCCTGGTCGGGTCCTTGATGGTGCCGGGATGCTCCAGCACGCCGCTGGGCTGCGCGCCATTGGCGAAGAACTTCGCCCCGTATTCCTCACAGGCTATCGCCATGCCGATGGCGTTCTTTGCCATGGCGATGGGCGAATAGCCCACCAGACCGTCAAAGCCAAGGCCGGGGATGTGCAGCACCTCTGATGGCGGCAGGATGACCGTGCTGCCCTTCACCGTGGGCGCGTCCTCCATGCTGACTGTGTATTCGTAATAGAGCTGCCCTTTAGAATCCCGCTCCACGCCCATCCGGTCGGGCATCAAGGGGTACAGCCCGATGACCTCCCCCTTTCCGTTGCGGATGATCTGTGCGTAGGCGTTGCCCCACAAGAGCAGGTGCGTCATCAGCGTTTCCCGGAACACGAAGGAAGTCATCTCCGGGTTCGGCTCGTCATGGAGTAAAAAATACAGCGGGTGGTCTGCTGCCTTCTCCTTCCCGCCGTTATCTGTGTATCTATAAAAATGCAGCGGCAGCCCCGCCACCGCTTCCGACAATATCCGGACGCAGGAGTACACCGCCGTCATCTGCATGGAGGTGCGCTCGTTTACCCTCTTCCCCGACGTGCTACTGCCAAGGAAAAAGTTGTAGGCGCTCCCCGATGTCCTGTTTTGGGGAGCGTCCCTCGCCCGGAACAGAACGCTGAATAATCCCATAAAAACCACTCTCCTTTCCAAAAACGGACAGCCAGAAGGCGCCGCCGAAGCAGCGCCCCTTTTGCCATCCTGCCTTAACCGGTTACCGAGGCGACCTCCAGGACCGTGCTGCTGCCCGCCGGGTATGCCCCTCTCACCTCGCAGTCATAATAAAGGCCCGTCTCAAAAATCCCGCATATCTCTTTCCCAAGCTCCGCATCAAAAATCCTCACCTTTGACTCGCCAATTCCGTGTTTCTTCATAAATTCCTGTACCTGCATGTGCGTTACCTCCGTTTTGTTTTTTTGATTTGCCTTTCGGTAGTACACATATTCGCTCTGAATGCGGATAATAGCAAGCCAATTCCCGCCATAATGTACACAAACATCCGGGGCGGTTTTTGTGTAGTTTATGCCCCGGAAACCGCTCAGACCTGCCGTCTCAGCGCGGCGCGGCAGACCTGCCTCGCCCTCTTTTTCAGCGGTCGCTTCCATCTGCGGATGGCCGCCGCTTTTGTGTGGTTCCTTGACCAGCCTCCGAAATCCTCCAGCGTGTATTTCCCATGCATCTCCATTTCACCGTATGCCCTCATCTGCAATGCCTCCATTCTTTGGTTTCCGGGATGCCCTCCCGGTAAGTGACATATTCGCTCTGAAAGCACAAAATAGCAAGCAGGTTCCGAAGGTATCATGCACAAACATCCGCAGTGGGGTTTGTGCATTTTATTCCTACAGAATGAGAAGACCGCGGGTATCATAGACACTCTCCGAGGACACATTCCCGCAGCGAATCGCCCGGTCAAGCCCCATGATCGTTGCCACCGCACCGTCGATCTTCTCCGTGGACTTTTCTTTGTCGGCCTTGATGTTGCCCGCCGGGTCGGTGCGGATGAAGATGTTGTCCATCATCCACCGCAGGACCGGATGCCCGCCGTGGGCGACCATCTGCTCCAGCACCAGCTTCATCAGCTCCTTGGTGGGCGGGGACATATCCTTGAAGCCCTGCCCGAACGGGACCACCGTAAAGCCCATGCCCTCCAGGTTCTGCACCATCTGCACCGCACCCCACCGGTCAAAGGCGATCTCCCGGATGTTAAACCGCTCCCCAAGCCGCTCGATGTATTTCTCGATAAAGCCGTAATGCACCACGTTCCCCTCCGTGGTCATCAGCTTCCCCTGCCGCTCCCACACATCATAAGGGACATGGTCGCGCCGGACACGCAGCTCCAGCGTTTCCTCCGGCACCCAGAA
>JAETRV010000113.1 GCA_021770005.1 Anaerotruncus sp.
CGGCGCGATGACAGGAACCTGCCCATTACAGACTATTTCCCCATTTCAACAATCGGCCCCGCTGATAGTGGGGACGATCTGCGCGATGTGCTGACAAGTCCGGGCGGGCTGCTGGACAGCGCGGGGATAAGCGAGGTGTCATCCTGGCTGCGGGACGGGCTGGGCAACACCGAAATTGCCCGCCTTTTGGCCGAAAAGTATGATGGGACAGACAAGAGCGTAACGCTTGAAACCGGCGAAACAGTGGACTACCGCTTCTATAACGGCAGTCTTTCGATTGACCTTCGTAATAAGTCCAATGCCTTTGTCATGTATGACTTGAGGACGGTTGCCGGAGTGCTGCGCTCTATGTATCAGCAGGAAATGGGCGGTTTTACCCACGAACCCATCAAAGCGGCCCCGGAAACGGAGGTTTTGACCGATGGGCCAGCCCTGCCCCCGCCCGCGCCCCGGCGCAAGGCCAAGGTGTCCCCCTTTGTCCTCCACCCGGAGATCTCCGCCGCAGACCGGCATGAGTACCACATCACCGATGACGCTATCGGCGCGGGAACGCCGGGAGAGCGTTTCAACAACAACGTCCGAGCCATCCGTCTGCTGAAAAAGCTGGAAAGCGAGAACCGCTTTGCCACGCCGGAGGAACAGGCGGTATTGGCGCAGTATGTGGGCTGGGGCGGTCTGGCCGACTGCTTTGACGAGCGCCACAGCAAGTACGCCGAGCTGAAAGCCTTGCTTGACGAGGACGAGTACGCCGCCGCCAGGGAATCCACCCTCACCGCCTTTTACACCCCGCCCGTGGTCATTCGCTCCATCTATCAGGCATTGGAGAACATGGGCTTCAAAACCGGCAATCTGCTGGAGCCGTCCTGCGGCATCGGCAATTTCATCGGTATGCGCCCGGAAAGTCTGGCTGACTCCAAAATCTACGGCATAGAGCTGGACGGAATCAGCGGGCGGATTGCCCAGCAGCTCTATCAAAAATCCTCTATCGCTGTCCAGGGGTTTGAGAAAACAGACCTCCCGGACAGCTTTTTTGACGCCGCCATCGGCAACGTGCCCTTTGGCAGCTTCAAGGTATCGGATAAGCGGTACGATAAGCACAATTTCCTGATCCATGACTACTTCTTTGCCCGGACACTGGATAAGGTCAGACCGGGCGGCATCATCGCCTTTGTTACCAGTAAGGGCACAATGGACAAGGAAACGCCCACCGTGCGGAAGTATATCGCACAGCGGGCCGATCTGCTGGGGGCCATCCGCCTGCCCAACAATGCGTTCAAGGACGCCGCTGGCACAGAAGTGACCAGCGATATCCTTTTTTTGCAGAAGCGGGACGCTCTTTCCAGCGAGGAACCGGCCTGGGTACACCTGAACGCCGATGAAAACGGGCTGAAAATGAATCAGTATTTCATCGACCACCCGGAAATGGTGATGGGCGAAATGCGGGAGGTGAGCGGCCCCTACGGGCCGGAAACCGCCTGCCTGCCCCGCGAGGGGCAAAACCTGGGCGAACAGCTCACCGCTGCCATCCAGAACATCCAAGGCTCTATCACCGAGTATGTGATGGACGACCCGGAAGCGGAGGGCGAAGATAAGTCCATTCCCGCCGACCCGGATGTGCGGAATTTCAGCTACACCGTGGTGGACGGGCAGGTGTACTACCGGGAGAACAGCCGGATGAACCCGGTGGAGGTGTCGGTGACAGCGGCGAACCGCATCAAGGGGCTGATCGGCATCCGGGACTGTGTGCGGACGCTCATTGAGTATCAGACCGAGGATTGGCCCGCCGAAGATATTCAAGACCAGCAGCGCAAACTCAATGCTCTTTATGACGCTTTTGCGGCGAAATACAGGCGTATCAACTCCCGCGCCAACAGCGCCGCGTTCAGCATGGACAGCGCCTACTTTCTGCTGTCCTCCCTGGAAGTGCTGGACGATGAGCGGAACTTTGTCCGCAAAGCGGATATGTTCACCAAGCGCACCATCAAGCAGAAGGTAGTTGTCACCAGCGTAGACACCGCGTCCGAGGCCCTGGCCGTGTCACTGGC
>JAETRV010000114.1 GCA_021770005.1 Anaerotruncus sp.
GCCAGCCGCTTCTCATACAAGGTCTGCAAATAATCAAGAGTCTGCTGGGCGGTGTAATCAAAGAGGCGGTTGGCCTCCCGCTGGAGGGTGGTCAGATCATAGAGCTTCGGGGGCCGCTCAGTCTTGTCCTTTCTGGTGACGGACTGAACCACGGCGGTCTTGCCCAGGCAGGCGGACCGCAGCTTTTCCGCATCCGTCTTGGAATTGAATTTGCCGCTCACTGCCCGGAACCCCTGCAAATCCAACTCTACCGTGTAGAATTTTTCCTTTTTGAAATTCTGGATCGCCGCCTCCCGCTCCGCCAGAAGCGTGAGCGTAGGTGTCAGCACCCGGCCCACGTTCAGCGTCCTGCCTTTATGGAGACAGGTAAACAGCCGGGTGCCATTGATGCCAACCAGCCAATCCGCCTGGGAGCGGCATAGTGCCGCCGCATAGAGGTTGTCATAGCTGGCGCTGTCCGAAAGGGTATCAAAACCCTTGCGGATTGCGGATTCCTCCATTGAGGAAATCCACAGCCGCTGGACGGGCTTGGCACACCCGGCCCTCTGGTAAACCAGCCGGAAGATCAGTTCCCCCTCGCGCCCCGCATCGGTGGCGCATACCAGGGATTCCACATCAGGCCGCTTCATCAGGTTTGCCAGCGTGTCAAACTGCTTTTTCGTGTTCGGCAGTACGCTGTACTGCCACTGTCGGGGGATAATGGGCAAATCCTCATAGGCCCACTTGGAATAGCGGGGATCGTAGGCATCGGCGTTCGCCAGCTCCACCAGATGCCCCACGCACCAGCTCACCAGCCAGCCATTGCCCTCCACATAGCCGTCCCGCCTTGCCCCCGCACCAAGCACCTTGGCAATACTCATAGCCACGCTGGGTTTCTCAGCAATTACTAATTTATGCGTTCAAATCACTCCTTTTCCGGTTCGCTTTTGTCCAGGTATTCAAATTCCAACTGGTTTTCACATATCCCGCTACAAAGATAGCCGCTCTGAAAGGGAACGCCCCGGCGCAGCCGCCCCTGCTCAGTCATGTACGCCACTCTCGGACTGAGCCAGAGCATCTCCACCCGATGTCCCTTAAACATTTGGAAACGCTTCTGGCTGTCAAAAATGCCTTGAAAATTGATAAGCATGGCAAAGGGCTTCCCAATAGCGTAAAGCCTTTCCAGCACTTGATTTTTCAGACTGTACGGCGGGTTGCTGATGATATAGTCGCAGTCGGGTACGTCCGTCTGAAAGAAATCCTGACCGGTCTGGATATGTCCATAGATTACGCGGAATCCATTGCGGGAGAATACCCTGACATATTCGCTGTCCTTCGTATCAAAGGGACACCATATTGCGGCCCCTGGTCTGAGGCGTTTCATAATGGGATAGACCGCATAGGACGGTGTGAAGTATTCGTCCCTCTTACTGAATTGATATTGTATCTGCGCCATTACTCCCTCCGTATCAATTTCCGAAAGCAAACGCCCAAGCAAGGCGTGTTTCGGCCATAGGGACAGCTGCGGCAGGGATGACCAGGAGGAAAAACGGGCAGCGGAAAATCCGCCGCCCGCCGCTCATTTGGTATCTGCGTCATCAAACGTTCATAGGGGCTGTCAGTGAACCAGGTCATTCATCATCCTCCGGGTACTCATAACCGTAGCCCTCCGGGTACTCCGGTTCCTCCGGCTCCTGGGGCCTCCTGATTTCCGATTCCTCGTCCTCGTTGACCATCGGCTCATCCCCACCGCCTGTCAGCTCGTCAAAATCCTCCGCATCGGACATATCGTGCTTCGGCTTATAGATTTTGAAGTACCAGCCCGCGCCGCCCACGGCCAGCATTGCCAGCAGGACAATCACGATTGTTCCGGTATTACTGCCTTTCTTCGGCTGCTCCGGCTCTTGGGGTTCCGTGGGAGCGGGGGCCGTACCCGTGCAGCCACTCATGGAGAGGACACAGACCGGGCAGGCGGTATTGACGGCTCCCGCTTCGCATTTGTCCTTGCAGATGCAGGCCGGGGCGGGATCGGGAATTGCCGATGTGCCGGAGTTG
>JAETRV010000115.1 GCA_021770005.1 Anaerotruncus sp.
TGGGGCAGATGGTCCGCGCCAGATCCGCCTGTGCCAGTACACTTTGGAACCGATCTGTCCAACCGCCGCCCCAATGCAGGCCGAAGCCGGGATGGGGCAGAGCGCAAATCAGCTTCAGACGCTCGTCCTGCGCTCTCAGCCGCAGAACGATTTCTGCGGCAACGATATCTGTCCCCCTCGCCATGCCTGATATAAATGTGATAAACTGTTTGTCTATCGCCTTTCGGATCTCCATTTCCAACAATTTTGCCATCTGCCGTTCCGGTATAGCCAGCTTTTCCGGGCGATGCCCGGTGAAACAGCATCGGTGTTTCCGCAATTCTTTTTCGTCCATGAATAGCGCCTCCTCTACGGTATAGACTATATCATTATCTAATGTACCCGTCTATACCGCAGAGGGGTTAAGCCGCTAATATCTAATCATTACATTAGATACTGGAGGCAGGAGATATGGTGCGCTTGAATGTTTTGGAGCTGCTGGAGCGGCAGGGCCACACAAAATACTGGCTCTACAAACAGCTTGGAATGAGCTATCAAAATTTCAACAAAATGGTCAATAACGAGACGCAGTCCATTAAACTGGAGCGCATTGAGACGCTCTGTATGTTGCTGCACTGTACGCCCAATGACTTGTTTGCCATCGATTGGGAGCAGCCGGACACAGGGGAAAACTGATCACCTCTGTTTGGCCTGTGTCTTGGTCTTGGATCTGGCCGAAGCGGACGATCTCCTCATCTGTACCCGATACCCTTGGAGCCGCGCCTCAATGGAAGGACGCTCACTCGTCCCCCTCGTAGTGCCGCTCTCTTTGAGTATAGAGGAGCTGATTTTTATAACGGGCGAGTCTCGTTCCGACCGAGAACCGTTTTTTCCCTTGTTCTCCTGACGCTGGGTCACAGGGGCTTCCTGGCGGCCCTGCTCTGCCGACCGCTGGGACACCTCCCGCCTGGGCTGGGACGGCCTCACAGGGGCCTCCTGGGGCCTGACAGCCGCTTTCTCTCGCCGCTCCTGGGGCGGACGCTCCTGCCGCTTGTCCTTGGGCCGCGCCGGGGCCTGCTGTTCCTGCCGCCTGGCCTGCACCTGCTCCGGGGCCGACCGCTCCTGGGCTTGGCGTTCCGGCTGGAACACCTCATGTCCCTTCTGGAGCGGTTTGGCGGGCCTGCGCTCCGGCTCTGGGGGCAGCGTGTACAGGATGCGCTCAAAAATGGCGTTGGCCCGATCCAACTCCGTCACCGGCAGGATCACATCCATCAGCTTGCCCCGGTCATCCTTATCCCGGATCACCGAGAACAACAGCTTGTGCTTTTTCGCCAGCTTTTGAAACTGTTTGTACTGCTGGGGCGTCATGGGGAACCGCCGCAGATCCCGCGTCTCCTTCAGCATCTTGCCCATGTTGACCTTGCCGGAGAGGGTCTTGCGGTTGTGCGCCAGCGCCATGGTCAGCGCCAGCAGGTTCTTCAGGGCCGAGCCGGACAGCCGCACCGCCACCTCCGTGCCGGAGAGCATCATGCGTACCATCTGGTCAGCGGCCTCACCGCCTCCTACGTTCATCGTGCTTCACCTCACTTTCACGTTCTTCAATTTTGTCAATATCATGTTCCATCTGGGGCAGCCTGCTCTGGATTTCCCGGCAAAGGGCCAGCTTTTTCCGCTCCGCCCGAATGTCACGGTTGATCTGGGCAAGCTGCTCATATATTTCCGCCTTTTCGTTTGAGAGCCGTTCTCTGGGGATGGCGCACTGCTCCAGCACAGCCACCGCCTCCATGTACCGGGCATACTCCACCTCCATACCGGACAGTCCGTCCTCGTAGAGCTGCTTGGCTGGGGTCAGGGCGGCCACATCCGCCAGGGCATCATACAGCTTTTTCCGTTTCTTCTTCCGCACATTGAGAATCGTGCGCTGCTTCATCAGGTTGGCCAGCGCGTCCTCTGTGCGGGTCTGGAATGCGGCCATGTCTCCCTGGGTGGCGATATCGTTCTCCCGGAGAAAGTCAAACTGCTCCCGGTATCGCTCGGACTTCATCACCTC
>JAETRV010000116.1 GCA_021770005.1 Anaerotruncus sp.
TGCTTCCTGCTCCGGCTCGGCTTCATCGGGGCGGAATACAAGGGCGAGCGGAAGGTCCTGCTGAAGAACCTCTCCGGCAGCTCGGCTTTCAAAAACGGCGAAAGGAAGGAGGCGGCTGGCAATGAAGTTTCCGAGTAGGGAGATTGTGGAGCGTGTCCGCAGGGAGTACCCTGCAGGCACACGGGTGGAGCTTGTGCGGATGGACGATGTGCAGGCTCCGCCCATCGGAACGAAGGGAACCGTGACGGGCGTGGATGACACGGCGAGCGTCATGGTAGCGTGGGACAACGGAAGCCGCCTCCATGCGATTTATGGCGAGGATGAAGTAAGAAAAATATAACAGGAAAACGGAGGAATAACGGGATGAACGCAAAACAGGCTTTTGAGAAAATCGGGTACACGCAGGTGCGTGAGGATGACGACTACATCATTTATGAAAAGGAGATTGACGGCGGGGCAGACAAAAAAGTGGTCGATTTCTGCGACCAGCTAATGAATTTCAGGGTGAGCTTTGAAAGCGAGATGAATACGCCGAGCATTGACATGGAGCTTTTCAAGGCAATCACGGTGCAGCTTGCGGAACTTGGCTGGGTGCAGTAAACCCCGCCGCACCATGGCGGATAACCTGCCATAAAATACACAAATTCCGGCCTGAATCATTGTGTAATATATGCTCCGGATTGACTTGCTATTATCCCGTTTTAGAGCGAATATGTGTACTACCGAAAGGGAAAACACAAAGGCCGGAAGGCAGAAAACGGAGGATTTCAGCATGAACGAAAAATTAGCAAGACAGGTTGAGGAAATGAAAAAGCAGACCATCGGGGTTGAGGTGGAGATGAACAGCATCGCAAGGGATAAGGCCGCGAGGATTGCGGCTAAGTTCTTCGGCACAGGAAGGTACGAAAACACGGCGGCACGGAACGGCTACAGCACCTGGTCGGCATGGGACGCGGACGGCAGGGAGTGGAAATTCCAGAAGGACGTCAGCATCGCAGGGCCGGACAGCGAAAAGTGCGAGCTGGTGACGCCGATCCTTACCTACGCGGACATGGAAACCCTGCAGGAGCTCATCCGGCAGCTACGGCACGCCGGCGCAAAGAGCGACGCGGGAAGGGGCTGCGGGGTACACATCCACATCGGGGCGAAAGGCCACACGCCGCAGACGCTCCGCAACCTTGCCAACATCATGGCAAGCCATGAGAGCCTGATTGCGGATGCCCTGGACCTTGACAGGGGCAGGATGAACCGCTACTGCCGCACGGTTGACCCGCGGTTTTTGGAGCAGGTCAACAGGAAGAAGCCGGCCACGATGGCAGCCCTTGCGGACATCTGGTACACGAGCCACGGTGCAAACTACGGCAGGAGCCAGCACTACAACGACAGCCGCTACCATATGCTCAACTACCACGCAACCTTCACCAAAGGCACGGTCGAGTTCCGGCTCTTCCAGTTCGACGAACCGGGCGACGGCCGCAGGGGCGGCCTCCACGCAGGGCAGCTTAAAAGTTACATTCAGCTTTGTCTCGCACTCAGCCAGATGGCGAAGGAAGTCAAGACGGCAAGCCCGAAGCCGCAGCAGAATGAGAACCCGAAATACGCCATGCGGACATGGCTCCTCCGGCTCGGCTTCATCGGGGACGAATTCAAGACCGCAAGGGACATCCTGACAAGGAGGCTTGCAGGGGACGCATCCTTCAGAGGCGGAAGGGCCGCTTGAAGGGACCGCAGGAGGTAGCCTCCTGCCACCTTTCCTGCCGCGGAAACGGCAGTGGACCGCTCCGGCGGTCTTAAGGTGGTAGAAGGGTGCCCCCTTCGGAAAGGACGGATATCAGAATGGAAAAAAGATACTACATTGCTTACGGCTCAAACCTGAACATCCCGCAGATGCGGATGCGCTGCCCCGGGGCGAGGATCATCGGCACTTCGGTGATTGAGGGCTACCGGCTGCTGTTCAAGGGCAGCAGGACCGGCTCCTACCTCACCATCGAGCCGCAGGAGGGCGCAAGCGTCCCCGTGGC
>JAETRV010000117.1 GCA_021770005.1 Anaerotruncus sp.
AACCGCTTAAAAACGGCAATCCGGGGGCTTTTCTCGATGGCGGGGACGGGCAGGACATTATGGGGGCCGCTCGGCCACGCCCCGGAAGTCACAGCAGCAGACCAAGAAGGCGGGGCGTCGCGGCCCTTGATGATAGTATAGCAGGGCGGCGAGGGAAATGCAAGGGGGCCCAGCGTAATAACGCACCGTTAGAGCGTTAGAATTTAGGCCCAAATCGGGCGAACCGGCGCAGATCGGGCTGCTGGCGGCGTTACTTGACCGTTACTCCCCGAGGTGGCTGGTGAAGGCATCGGCGGGCCGTGGGGGTCGTTTCAATTCTGCAAAACCACAAAACCGCTGAAGAAATGCAGAATTGCCCTATTTTCAACGGCTGGCGGGGCATGGCGGCGGCGAAAAACCGCCGTTTTCAATTCTGCACGAAAACGGATAATTATTTAACCAAAACAGGCCAAAAAAATTTAGGCGATCACGCTCTGGCTACCTTCGCCGGAAGCGGAGGTGGGCTTTGCTTTTTCTCTCTCGGCGGCATACGTCCAGTAGATAGACTCCATCTTTTTCTCAACGTGCTTTTTGTATTTGAAGTAAACCAAATCAAAGAGGTCTTCCCGCTCGTAGGACGGCAGGAGCCGGAACATGGCAATCAGATCAGCCTCCTCAGCTTCAAGGGGGCTACCGTCGCATGAGAGCCCTTGCTCCAATTTAACGCGCTCCAGATCGTCGCTCGTTTTTGCGGGCGGCGCTTCTAACTCCAGGAGGTAATCTGCCGACACCTCGAAAATGCGGGCGAGCGCAGCCAGCGCATTATACCCAGGCTTGCTCTTCCCCGATTCCCAGTCACCTACATTTCCAGGAGAAACCCCCGCAGCCTTTGCAAGCTGGCCCTGAGTCATCCCATGCTGGGAGCGCAATTCTTTCAATAATACGTTAAACATAGCGACCTCCTCGAATTTGCGAAAATTACTCGCAAAACTATTGACTTCTACGAAAATGCGAGTATAATAATAGACAGGTTAAGAAATTAACCGACGCCCCCAGCATATCACAAAAAACCGAAGCGCACAACAGGAAAGGAACAGCAGACATGAAAAACGAGAAAGCCCTGGACGCATATATCGCCACGATCACCGAGATCAACGCCAAACTCGCCGCCCTGACCGAGCAGACCGAGAACCACCTGGGATACAGCCCCGAGGAAATCAACTGGGGCCACGTCGGAACCGCCAAGCACATCCTGGAACAGCTCGCCGAGATCACGGAGTTCCTAGGCTGCGACAGATAAGCCGAAACGCCCGGGAGGGCGTCGCCGGGGGGAGCCCTACCCGGCCTGACGATGGCAGGGCAACGGAAAGGAGCAGCAGCATGAACAGTTACAAAGTTACCTACCTCCTCAACGGGGAAGAGCACTACGATCACATCACCGAGCGCACCGAGAAGGCTGCTCAGAAGCGGCTCAAGGGCATCTACAAGGACGCCGAGATCACCGACACCGAGCTCACCAGCACCGACGCCTCGGCCACGAAGGAGCAGGAGCGGGAGGCCCTGGAGAAGATCAAGGCGATGGTTGCCGAGCTGGGCCCGCAGAGCTACCTCGCCACCGCCTTCGAGGGATGTTTCGAGGACGCGGAGCAGAGCATCGAGGACGATGCAGCCTACAGTATGAAGGCGCGGCTTGAAATCCAGGCACAGCGGGCAATCGACCGGGGCCACGAAGTAGACCGGCTCAAAGCCGACCTCGCCGCCGCCCAGTCTAAGGTCGAGAACCTGCAAAGCCAATTTGACTTCGCCAGCCAGCACATCAAGAAGCTGGAGCGGCAGCAGCTCCCGGAGCAACTCCGGCGCGACCTCTGGGCGATGGTCACCGACGAGGCCGCAGCAAGCCGGGCCCGGATGGCAGAGGCCGCTGACAAGATGGCGGCAGGGGCCGACAACCCAGGCTGCGTACTTTTCAAGGAGTCCGTCGCCCGCTACCGCGCCGAGAAGACCAGGGCCGAGGAGATGGA
>JAETRV010000118.1 GCA_021770005.1 Anaerotruncus sp.
GGCTGAGCCTGCAATAAATTCCAACATTGTAAGTTTCCTGCATCTTTGATTTTACCTCCCAAAGAGCAGTGCGAATGGCGGTCGATTACCTACCGCCATTATAGCACGCTCACGCTTTGATGCAAAGGCCCTTTACGCGATGCGGCTGAGTTTTTCCATCGCCGCCAGATCGAGCAAATCACCCAACTGTCCTTTGTCAGAGAATACACTTTTGACCCGGTAGACCACGCTGCCGATTTTGACTTCAGTGTAATCGTTCAGGCGGCAAACCGTCTTATCTTCCAATTCCACCGGGGACTGGTTCATGTTCAGTTTCTCCATGCCGTCACGCCCCTTCCGAATCATCAGGGGCGGGCGTGTAGGTTGTGTAGGTATTGTAGGTATTTTTACGACCGTCACCGGCGCTCAAAATACCGTCATTACCTACATTATCTACATCGTCCATGTCGGTGCTGACCCAGGGAGCATTCAAATCCAGCAGAGAGACCAGTCGGCCCTTCCCGGTGCGTTTCCCGGAACGGTAGCGGACGCCGTACTCACGCTCAAGTTCTCCGATGTTGGCATTCAGCAGCCGGGTCAGTGTGTTCGGCTCTGCGTTGATTTCTGTTTCCGCTTTGAGTTCATCCAGCAGTACAGCGGCATAGCCCCGCCACACGCCATACACCTGGGTAAAGGACTGAACGGCGGTTAGGATGGGGTCAGGCTCCTTCTGCGGAGCCTCGCTCCCAAAGGAAACAAACTCCCACACCTTCCTCTGCTTGTCGAAGCGGAGGTTCAGTTGCGTGTCAGCCACCTCCCGCCCGGTCACATCCAGTGTGGCGGCGGTCTCCATCCGGGAGGACTTTTGCAGGACGAGAGCGCCATCAGCGCATCCCAGCAGTCCGGTCGTGCCGGAGATCATGTTGAAGGAATCGGCAGACCCGGCCTTGCGGGTGTGGTGGACTACCAGCACCGTCACCAGGAAACGGTCGGCGATCTTCTTCAGGGCGCAGACCGTCTCGTAGTCGCTGGCGTAGTTGTACTGCTCCTGTCCGGCTTTGCGGACGCGCTGGAGGGTGTCGATGATCACCAGCTTCACATGAGAATGGGCGGCGAGAAAGTTTGTAAGCTGTTCCTCGAAGCCCTCGCCGATATACAGGGCCTCAGTCGCCAGCCAGATGTTGCCGGGCTTGCCGCCGCTGACATCGTTCAGCCTCTGCTGCATCCGCTGGAAGGTGTCCTCCAGGCTGATGTAGAGGGCACCGCATTTTTCCGTTTTCAGTCCCCAGACCGGCTCGCCCTTGCTGACTTGGTTCGCCAGCCACAGCACCAGCCAGGACTTGCCCACCTTGGGCGCTCCGGCGAGGATGTAGATGCCCTGACCCATCAGCCCGTCAATCAGAGTGCCGGACGGGGCGTAGGTCGTGTCCAGCAGTTCCTCCGCCGGGATCACTTTCAGTTCAGGGGTTTTCTGTTTTTCTTCCGTCATTCACAGTTCCTTTCACGGCATCCGCCAGCGAACACCATAACGCTGGTGGAGACAGTGGGTGAAGCGGCGATGTGGTCCGGCTGACCTCCTTCCTGTCCGGGCTGGCCGCTGATTTGGCATGTATGCCGGGTCGTTCTATATACGGAAGTTTGCTGAGTTCATTTCTGAACTGCATCTGTCATTATAGCCGTTCATAAATGTGCTGTCAAGAGATTTGCAAAAATTCCTTTCATTTTTGAACGGAGCATGATATAATAGGCAACAGGACGGCTATACTCAAATCAACACCAGGACAGGAGGACGCATCATGGGATTGCCGATTGACGCGACGCTGGGAGAGCGCATCCGGTTTTACCGCCAGCAGGCGGGGCTGACGCAAAAAGAACTCGCCGGCCTTTGTGAGGTCAGCGAGTCCGCAATCAGAAATTATGAGCTTGGGAACCGGGTGCCGGATTTTCTCACGCTCCATACGATTGCCGAAAAACT
>JAETRV010000045.1 GCA_021770005.1 Anaerotruncus sp.
AAAGTCACAGAGCAGGACGGTGAACCTTCCTTGCAGGTAGATTTCCGCAAAAACAAAGATGCTGCCCGGCTGCATGAAATGCTCTGGACTTGGCGGGAACAGGCTGCTAAGCTGGAAGCCGGAGAAATCTCCCAGGAAGACTACGACCGTTGGCGTTACCACTACCCGGAGTACGACACCAGCCAGATTTGGGTAAAAGGGTTGTCTCCTGATTTTGGGAATCCTCTAGACAATAATTAAAGGAGCTGAAATGATGCTGGTTGAGCCTGTTTATTTGAATCTTGATGAACAAACGTATGCCGGTGTCAAGACTGGTGTACTTGAATTATGTGGTATGGCCAAAAACATTGAAAACAAACGAATAGCCAAGCATATTCCTGTTGTTGCCGACGCCGCAAAAGATGGTACTGCCGCATGAAATCGTCAAGCTTTTGGACCGCTTCGCTGCCCGCCGTGGGGTAGAGATGTCTATAAGTCTTGGGAGTTGTTTCGATGTTTTTTGTCTCAGCCGTTCACTTATCAGCAGTACCGGCGTACCGAGCCGGATAAGGGGCGCCGCATAAGAGAGTACTTATTCTTTTTCCACTAAAAACGGCCTCTGAATGGGGTCTATGTGAGAAGGTGATAAACGAGGATTGCACTTAAAGGACAAAATTTCTTAGGTCAAGATTTCTGTGAAATCTGTTTTGTTCTGAATCTCTAATAGCGATGTAGCAATATTCCATCAGTTCGCTAGAATCAGAGGATAAGAATTTTTTCATGCACTCAGCAATGGGCTGCGAACCTTGATAATGACAGCAACACCGTGGGAGATGCCATTGTAAGCGCCTTAGACGCTGACCATGAGAGTAGTAATTGGCCTCCCGCTGGTTTTACCAACGGGAGGCCGCAGCATATCGAAAAGCAGATATTCCGCTTTTTGAAGAGGATACTGTCTCAGACAAGATAGCGGTTCGTTTTCAGCCGGGACCGCAAAGATAACGCGGCAGTCTGTTCGGCGCTGCCGCCCCTATGCGTCGTCGATCTCTATATCTGTATCGTGCTCATCAAGTCGGAAGATTGTGTTACCCAGACGGATGATGGTCAGAGACGCGCCCGCTCCGCCGCCCAACAGCGTGGCGGTCCCATCCGGGCCAAACATCTCCAGTGAAATCGTGGAGCCCGGGGTCAGATTGATCTTCACATGGTTCTCAAAGCTGGACCGAGGCGCCGTCGGAGGGATCACAGACGCGGTGGCATCGGTATAACGGAAGCCCGATTTGATATTCAGCCGGGTCCCCATCGTCACAGGTTCCGTGGTATTCACATGATAAGAGATCAGATAGGCGCCCCCCTCATCCACCGTAAACGTTGAATCCGATTCGTTGCAGTGGACCTCCAGCGGCAGTACCTGAGCGTTGGGCAAGGGGAGCACGGTGCCGCTCTCCGTCACCGGGATGGCGGCGCGCCGGGTGTTGGCCGCAAAGGCGGTGATGAAGCTGGGACCGGTTGCCCCCGTGGGGCCGGTGGGACCGGTGGCTCCCACGGCTCCCGTGATTCCGGCCGGCCCGGCCGCCCCGGCTGCGCCTGACCGCCCGGCAGGACCGGCGGGACCGGTGGGGCCGGTGAGCCCGTCAAGACCGGTGGGGCCGGTAGGACCGGTGAGACCGTCGGGACCGGCGGGGCCGGTGAGTCCCGCGGGGCCCGGCTCTCCTTTCGCCCCGGCGGGACCTTCCGCCCCCGTGATTCCGGCGGGACCCGTGAGCCCGTCGAGACCGGTGGGACCTTCCGCCCCCGCGGAGCCGTCCAGCCCTGTGGGGCCTGTGGGGCCGGTGGAACCCATGGGGCCTTCGGCGGGGCCCGCCGCGCCGGCGGGGCCTGTAGGTCCGGTGGGACCGGGCAGAATCGGGGTGCGCATTGCCGCGCTCAGCTTGGCGGCCAGAACCGCCTGCTGGGCCATCACGCCGGACAGGGTATCCTGTACGCTCCGGTTGACTTTCATGACCTCGTCCACGCTGGCGGCTTCATCCAGGCCCGGTAGAGTGCCTATGGCATATTGCAGCTTCTCGCCCTCGGCGTTGAGAATATGGCTCAGACTGAGCTCCTCGGCCGCGATGGAGGAGATGATCTCATTGAGACTTCCCTCGCGGGTCAGCGGGGGATCGTTTTTGGGAAACGCAGGCATCGACATCTAATCACCCCTCCTCAGCCCAGACTGGTGATGCTCAAGGACGCGCCCAGGCCGTCCGGCACCAGCCGGGCTGTCTTGTTAATGCCGAACATCTCCAGGACAACGGTGTCGCCCGCGTCCAGCCTGAGCACCACCTCATTGGAGAAGTGATTCAAGGGCAGTCCGGGGGCAATGGTAGAGGCCAGATTCGCGGCGCCCTTGATCATCAGCCGGGTGCCGGCGGCCAGAGGCTCGGTGGTGTTGACGATATAGGATATCCGATAGAGGCCTGCGGTATCCACAGAGAGCGCGGTGCGGCCGGCGTTGACACCGATGTCCTTGGATAAAATAATATAGTCATCCGGCAAGGGAACCGCGGTACCCGACTGGGTGACATTCAATGTTGTGCCGCTGGTATTGGTGATATACGCGTTGGTGTCGACGGCGGCGCCGCCGGCGGGACCAGCAGGGCCGGCGGGGCCGGCAGGTCCCGTTGCGCCAGTAGCTCCAGCCGGTCCGACCGGGCCGGTGGGACCGGTGGCGCCGGCAGACCCGGCAATCCCTGTGGGGCCTGTAGCTCCGTCAGCACCCGCAGGGCCCGTAGGACCTGTGGGACCTTGAACGCCTTGGATGCCCGCAGGGCCTATAGGGCCGGGGTCACCTTGGGGGCCGGCAGGCCCGGCAGGTCCGGTGGGACCGTCCGCGCCGCGAGGGCCTTCGGCTCCTGCGGGGCCGGTGGGACCGGTCGCCCCCGCAGCGCCCGCAGGTCCGGCAGGACCGGTGGGACCGGTGGCTCCTGCAGGACCACCGGCAGGTCCGGTGGGTCCAGTGGGGCCGGTGGGGCCGGTGGCCCCCTGCATGGGGGAGGCCGTCAGAGCGCCCTGCATCTTCGAATTCAGGAAGAGCTGATTCTGAACGGCGGCCTCCAGCAGATTGCGGACGCTCTCGTTGGCGGACAGCACATCGCTGATCGTGGCGGGCGGACCGCTGAGACCAGGTAGGGTCCCGAGGATATATTGCAGCTTCTCACCCTCAGCGTTGAGGATATGGCTCAGTCCAAGCTCCTCCATAGCAATGGAAGAGAGAACCTGATTGACCGCATCTTCGCGCTGGATGGGCGGGTCAATATTAGGAAAACTGGGTAGAGACATAAGAGACTCTCCTTTCAGATAGGGCCGCGCCCTGGGAATACGCCGCAGAGGCGAAGCAGGAATTGCTCTTCACTGGCGCAGCACCCGGAAATAGTTTATGCTCTTGCCTTCCAGCATGTTCCTGATGGAAGTGCCCCTCATTTTGACTTCAACTGTTATATATCGCTGAACAGGAGGAAACAAGTCAAAATCAACATGTTCTGCTGTTGGAACTCTATTTCATGACCTACGCCCTTGGGTGGGGGCAGGCAGAGAGGTGATAACGAACCATTTCACATAAAGGACAAACGGGCAGCAATCCGGTAAACCGATTTTATTTCTAGCAGCTGCGCAGTGACTGACGGATATTTAGCTACTGTGCGGCTTTTTTTGTTATATGTGGTTTTGTCCCGACGACACAGATCGCCGGGGCTTTTTTCATTTAGACAGGAGGCTTTGAAAATGCCGGGTACATATGCTGCGGGAGGAACGACACACGCTGGAGGAATACTTCATGCGGTTTTATGAAGAAAACGGAACTGTTTAGTTTTCCTTATTTTAAGCAAATTGTAAAGTCAAATGTCAAATTTCTATGCGTGTTTACGGCTGTTCTGTGTGCGTTTCTGATTGCCATGACAAATTTGTTACGCCAACAACTATGGCCGATCTGCAATCAGCAGTAGGAGGGACAGCCCTGGGACATATCTTTACCGGCAATGGAGCTTTAGTAGGATTCATATCCAATTCGTTCTATACTCTGATGTTTATTATCTTCCCTATGGTGTACTCCATCATGGTGGACAACCGCCTGATTTCTGAAAAAATCGACAAGGGCAATATGACCGGTTTTTTAGCGACACCCGCAAACCGCTTGCAAATCGTATTGTCCAGCGCGGCCTGCTTTATCGTGTTGTTGGCGGCTATGTGGGGGATCGCCTCGCTGGTAGAAATAACTGCGGCACATATCTTCCAGCCGGACACTCTGGATACAGAAATCTTTCTGCTCTTAAAACCTGGGTGCGTTTCTCTATCATCTGGAAATCAGCGGAATTTGTTTCTGTTCTTCCTGCATCTTCAACACTTCAAACTATTTCTTGATTTTCGGGTCTGGAATACCTGTCTACTTCTTTGTTATGAGCCTGTTTATCAAGCTATCCGACCAACTGGATTTTTTGGATGCACTAGAACTGGATACCACCTGTCACGCTATTCGGTCTGATAAGGAGTGGGAAACGGTCCAGCGGTACACCAACGCCACCAAGATCACCCAGCGCATGGTAGCGGAGCTGATTGACCACATCGACATATACCACGCTGAAAAGCAGGACGGCGTTACCACCCAGCACATTACCATCTATTACAACTGTATCGGCACTTTCTCCGTCCCTAACCGCCGGAAAATCCCGGCTGCGGAGATCACCATGAGGACGAGAAAGGGAGCGGATTGCCGTATAGGATTTGAGCAAAAATAATGCGGAGTGTCCTACAAGGATACTCAAATCCTATAAGGACACTCCGCATGGTCCGAATAGCGGGACTTGAACCCACGGCCTCTACCACCCCAAGGTAGCGCGCTACCAAACTGCGCCATATCCGGACAAAAGCTGTAATACAGCTTTTTTATATTACCATAATTATTGAGAAAAATCAAGAGAAAAAAGGGATGGTAAACCATACAAATAAAGGGCATCTTAAATATATATATTTGTGCATATCGTCTTGCTGAAAAAGGTAAAACTAAAAATCAAAGAAAAATTGAGGATTTGAATGTTTTTTTGAGGATCAAAGAGATATTCTAAATAAAAATCTAAAAAATGAGGATATTCGTAGAAAAAGGCAGGAAAATCGAGAAAAATACTTGACAATACAGGCAGTAATTGCTATATTGTGTATGCAGTTTTTGCATCTGCAATTCAAAATCGATGACAATTTACCACCTAATAACGGGCGAAACCGGTGTCAACGGTGCCGCTGCGATTAGGACCGTCAAATCTGAAGGGCGGTCTAAAACCTTTTGCGGGTAAGTGGTAAGAAATCATCGGGGGCCGTAAAGACGGCCTAAATTCCGCAAAGGGGGATGCATAAATGAAACAAACCAATATTGTAAGCCTGAGAGACATTTCGGTCGATTTTGATGGGGAACCCATTCTCGTCGGACTGGATCTCGACATCCGTGACAAGGAGTTCGTTACCTTACTTGGCCCGTCCGGCTGTGGAAAGACCACAACCCTCCGGACGATCGGTGGATTTGTCCATCCCAAGTCGGGTGACGTTTTTTTTGACGGACTTCGGATCAACGGCCTGCCGCCGCATAAGCGCAATGTCAATACGGTGTTCCAACGCTATGCATTGTTTCCACATCTGAATGTGTTTGAGAATGTCGAGTTCGGGCTGAAGCTGCGCAAGGTGCCGGAGAGCGAGCGGAAAACCCGCGTGTATGAGATGCTCGATCTGGTCAACCTGGCGGGATATGACCGCCGCAACATCCACCAGCTTTCGGGTGGGCAGCAGCAGCGGGTAGCGATTGCGCGCGCGCTGGTCAACCATCCGCGGGTACTGCTGCTCGATGAGCCGCTGGGAGCTTTGGACCTCAAGCTGCGCAAAGAGATGCAGATCGAGCTAAAGAGGATGCAGCAGGCGCTCGAGATCACCTTCATTTATGTGACCCATGACCAGGAGGAAGCGCTCACCATGTCGGATACGGTTGTTGTCATGAACGACGGGGACATCCAGCAGGTGGGAAGCCCGCAGGATATTTACAACGAACCGAAAAATGCGTTTGTTGCGGACTTCATCGGTGAGAGCAACATTCTAGACGGGGTGATGTTTGAGGACTATCTGGTGGAGTTTGCAGGCAGGAAGTTCGATTGCGTGGATAAGGGGTTCGGCAAGCTCGAGCGGGTGGATGTTGTGATTCGCCCGGAGGACATCAAGGTGGTCGACCCGGAAGATGCCCCCTTGAGTGGTATGGTGGAATCGGTGATTTTCAAAGGGGTCCACTACGAGATGATCGTGGATGCGCATGGCTATAAATGGATGATCCATTCGACCAAAAGCGAGCAGCCCGGCGCATTCATCGGAATGGAGGTTGCGCCGTTCGACATCCACATCATGCGGAAGATGGAGGTGGAAGGATGAAAACAAGGGCGCCTGCCATCCCGTATCTGCTTTGGATGGTCATTTTTATCCTGGTTCCGTTGCTTCTGGTCGCCTACTATGCGGTCACCACCCCCGAGGGGACCTTTACGATCGATTATATCTCACAGGTGGGGGAGTATACTCCGGTTCTGGTGCGGTCGGTCTGGCTGGCGTTTATCGCGACGGTACTCTGCCTGTTGATCGCCTATCCGCTCGCTTTCATCATCTCCCGCAGGAGTGGTTCCAGACAGCGCACGATGGTGATGCTGGTCATGCTGCCGATGTGGATGAACTTCCTGCTGCGCACCTATGCGTGGATGACCATTCTGGAAAAGAACGGACTCATCAATCGATTCCTTTCCCATTTTGGGATGGGGCCGCTTGAGATGATTAACACCCAGGGCGCGGTTGTACTCGGCATGGTGTACAACTATCTGCCGTTCATGATCCTGCCGCTTTACTCGGTGATGACCAAGATTCCCAATGCATTGATCGAGGCAGCACAGGACCTCGGCTGCAATGGGGTGCAAGTACTGATTAAAGTGTTGCTTCCGCTCACCCTGCCCGGCATCTCAACCGGGATTATCCAGGTGTTTGTGCCGTCGGTTTCCACCTTTATCATCTCCCGGATGCTCGGCGGCGGCGGAAACCTGTTGATCGGTGATCTGATCGACCTGCAATTTTTGGGCAATGCCTACAATCCCAATCTGGGCGCGGCGATTTCCCTCGTGCTGATGGTGATGATCCTGCTCTGTATGAGCATCACCAACCAGTTTGGAGACGAGGAGAAAGGGGAGATGCTCAAATGAAGTGGCTTTCCAAATCCTATGTATGGGTCACCATGGCGTTCCTCTACGCACCGATTGCTGTCCTGATCGTCTTTTCGTTCAACCAGTCTAAATCCCGCGGCGCCTGGACAGGCTTCACGCTGGACTGGTATCGCAAGCTGTTCACCAACGAGGTGATTATCAATTCCCTGGTTAATACGCTGATTATTGCGGTGATCTCCTCGATCATTGCAACGGTGATTGGTACCCTCGCCGCCATCGGTATCGTCAATATGAAGCGGTGGCAGCGCAGCCTGATTATGAATATCACCTATATGCCGGTCATCAACCCGGAAATCATCATTGGTGTTTCGCTGATGCTGCTTTTTGTTTGGGTGAAGTCGATCGGCATCCAGATCGAGTTCGGGTTCGTGACCCTGATCCTTGCGCATGTGACCTTCAACATCCCGTATGTGATTCTGAATGTCATGCCCAAGCTGCGCCAGATGGACATGTACGTCTATGAGGCGGCGCAAGACCTGGGGTGCAGCCCAGCAAAGGCGTTTTTCAAGGTGGTGATTCCCGAAATCCTGCCAGGAATCCTATCTGGGTTCCTGATGGCGTTCACCTATTCGCTCGATGATTTCATCATCAGCTACTTTGTAGCGGGCGCAACCTCCCAGACCCTTCCCATCACGATCTTTGCGATGACCCGTCGCAAGGTCAGCCCCGAGATCAACGCGCTTTCGGCCATCATCTTTATGGTGGTGCTCACAGTGCTTCTGCTGGTCAACCTGCACGATACCCGTGTGGAACGTGAAAACCAGCGGAGCAGAAGGGGGGCGGGGATATGAAAAAATGGCTCTGCATTTGTACAGCCATCCTCCTGCTGGCGGCTACCGCGTTGCCGGTTTCGGCAGAGGTGCAGGTGGAGGATGCGGACTACTACACCCGGTTTCAGGGAGAGGGGAAGTCGATCAATGTCCACAACTGGGGGGAGTATATCTCCGATGGGTCAGACGACAGCATGGCAGTGGTCTCCGAGTTTGAGAAGCTGACCGGTATCAAGGTGAATTATACGACCTTTTCCACCAATGAGGAGGTCTACGCGCGCCTGCGCAACGGCGGTGCAAGCTATGACGTCATCGTGCCGAGCGACTATATGATCGCCCGCATGATCCGGGAGGGGATGCTCGAGAAGCTCGATTTTGACAATATCCCCAACTTTCAAAATATCAGTAGCGACTTTCAAAATTTGGTATATGACCCGGATAACGAATATTCAGTCCCTTATACATGGGGGACGATCGGCGTAATCTACAATAAGACGATGGTGGATGAGGAGGACATCGGCAGCTGGGACCTGCTCTGGAACCAGAAATACCTCGGTGATATCCTGATGTTTTCCAATCCGCGCGACGACTTCGGGATCGCGCTCAAACGGCTCGGCTACCCGATGAATCCGCAGAATACCCAGCACCTTTCCGAAGCGCTCGAGCTGCTTAAAGAGCAGAAGATGCTGGTTCAGGCGTATGTCATGGACGAGATATTTGATAAGATGATCGGCGGGGAAGCGGCGATTGCGCCCTATTATGCCGGGGACGCGATTACGATGATGGCGGATAACGAGGACCTCGGGTATTTTGTTCCGGCAGAAGGGACCAACCGGTTTGTGGATGCGCTTGTGATTCCTAAAGGCTCCCGGGAAAAGGAATGCGCGGAGATGTTCATCAACTTTATGCTCGAAGCCGAGGTCGGGGCAGCGAACGCCGAGTATATCGGCTACAGCTCGCCGAACACCGCTTCGTTGGCGATCCTCCCCGAGGAGGTGACGGGGAATCCGGTGGCCTACCCTTCGGATGAGGTGATCGCGAAAACCGAATTGTGGGTGGACCTTCCGTCCGAAATGAACCTCGCAGTTGACCAAGCGTGGACCGAGCTGCTCTCGGCAGACGAGGAATACAGCCGTTGGCTAATCCCGGCGTTTATGCTGGTCTGCATCGCGGTTTCCGCGGGACTCAATCTCTCCCGCTCCTATCGCAAGAAACGGTATGGAAAATAGTTGTACCTGTCCCAATCGTGCATAGGACGCGTGATTGGGACAGGCTTCGGAAGGGCATACTACAGGTAAATACAGGAACGGCGGCAGGGGGGCTCCGCCCCCTCGACCACACAATTTTTCGAGAAAAGTGGGGCAAAGCTTTAGGGGCTGTTTGAAAAATCGAAATTACCGTCTTTTTCTACAAGAAACGGCATCTACTGCGTCGAAAATACGCGGAATACACAAAGTATTCCTGTGTTTTTCTTCTTGTACCTGCTCGTCTCTCGCGAAAAATCTGTCAATTTCTCTATTTTCAAACAAGCCCTAGACCTTGAACAGGCTCCGAGGAATCTTCAGGCAGGAATTTTAACGCTTTTTTCACAACCATTTTTTTGAGATGTGATACAATGGTTGCAACATGATATAAAGGTTAAGGCTTTTTTGGAAATAGAGAAAAAGGCAGTCGTTTCGATTTTTTAAACCACCCTGGGATATGCCGAAGTGGCAGCAGGAGAGGAGGCTTATGTGCAGAAATCAGTAATTTCTTTTTTGACAGCGCTTATACTGCTTGTTTCCCTTTCTGCACAGCCGGCCTTTGCCGACACCATTCAGGTGTTTGGGGAGGACCCCATCTCTGGACCCAGCCGCACAACTTCTCAGGGCGGCGGCCGGAGCACAGGTTCTGATGAGGATGCTGTACCGGCGTCCAGCGCGCGGCATCTCCAACCACCCGAGCTGTATGCCGAGGCAGCAATCCTGATGGATATGGATACCGGGCAGGTGGTTTATGCGAAAAACCCCCATAAGAGGATGTATCCCGCAAGCCTGACCAAGGTGGTCACCTGCCTGCTGGCGATCGAGCAGGGCGATTTTTCGGATCAGGTGACCATCACGGCGGAGATGATCGACACAGTGCCGCGCAGTTCTACCCACATCGCACTGACCTATGGTGAGGAACTCACCTTGGGGCAGCTTGTCAATGCAATGATGGTGGAGTCGGCCAACGACGCAGCCAATGCGGTTGCGGTGCATCTGGGCGATTCTTTGGAGGGCTTTGTGGAGATGATGAACCGCAAAGCGGCTGAAATTGGTGCAGATGGGACCCACTTTTCCAATCCGAACGGGCTGCCCGAGGACGACCATTATACGACCGCGTACGATCTTGCATTGTTTACCCGGGAGGCGCTGACCCATGAGGAATTCCGGACACTGGCGGGAACGCAGCATTACGAAATCCCCCCAACCAACCTCCAGCCGCAGACCCGCAGGATGAACAATAAGCAGTATATGTTCTGCCTGAACGACACCTATCCAGGTGCGTTTGCCGGGAAAACCGGATGGACCGAGGAAGCGGGCAACACCCTGATTACGATAGCCGAACGGGATGAAGTGACCCTGGCAAGTGTGGTGCTCAAGTCGAACGGGGTCGCGGACGCCGAGTTCATCGACTCGACTAACCTGCTCGATTACGGATATGACAATTTCCACCGGGCGTTTCTATCAAAGGAAAAAGTACCGGATCAAAAGGTCGATGGCGGCACACTGGTCATGCAGGAGATGCCAGTCCTGCTGCCCGCTATGCTTTCTCCCGACCAGCTCAGCCTGCGGATCGACATTGAATCTCCCGGGCAGGAAGCGGTCACCGTTCTTGCGCCGAAGTCAGTGTCCACATTTATGGATCAACAGGTTGGATACTTCCCGTTCACACTGGTACCAGACGATCTCCCGGCATCGGCGGACGATTCCGGTTCAGAGCCGCATAGGGCGGCGATCTGGGAACGCGTCGAGTGGGCGCGTCTTATGCGAAACCCGGTTGTATGGGCTATTGGCGGGAGTCTGCTGCTCCTGCTGCTGGTCGTCTTGCTGGTGCGAAGGATTGGACGGATGCGTTACCGCCGGCGCCAGCGCAGGATGCGCGATCAGCGAATCCGCGGCCACTTACAGGAACCTCCCCCCGGAGCAGTTCGGGTATACCGCCCAAAAGAACAGGCGGGCAGCCCTAAAAAAAGAAGATAAACGCGGATGGTGTGCGGCAGACCGGATGTCCGGTCAATCACCCCAAACGCACAACCCTCATAGGATGGATCATAACGATTTTGTATCAATCCTATGGGGGTTATTTTATGATACCATATAAAACCTATGCCGTTGTGGGCGGGGACCTGCGTCAGGCACACATTGCAAATCTGCTCGCCGCTCAGGGCAGGACGGTCTGTGCGCTGCTGCTCGAACAGAATACGACGATCGATCCGGCCCTATTCCGGACCGGGCCGGTGGAAGCCATCCTGCACGATTGCGATGTGGTGATCTTCCCGCTGCCGCTTTCGCTCGACGACAAGACAGTCCATGCGCCGTTCTCCGACCAGAAGCTCCTGCTGGAGGACTGTTTCTCTGCGCTCAAACCGGATGCACAGGTATTTGCGGGGAAAGTCAACGATGTGGTGTCCGAGCTGGCAAGCCAAAAAGGGGTCACGCTCTGCGACTACCTTGAGCGGGAGGAGCTGGCGGTCAAAAATGCGGTGATTACCGCAGAGGGCGCGCTGGCGATTGCGATGGAGGAGCTGCCGGTTTCGATCTCTGGGCTGGAATGCCTGATTACTGGGTATGGAAGGATTGCACGTGCATTGATCCGGATCCTCCGGGGGATGGGCGCGCGGGTAACAGCTGCGGCGCGCAAACAGGGAGCGCTTGCGGAAATTGAGGCGGAGGGGTGCCGGGCGGTACATATCAGCGCGCTTCCTCGTGAGATCGGAAAGGCGGGGCTGATTCTGAATACGGTTCCGTCGCATATCTTCGAGCGGGAAGCGCTTGCCAATATGAAGTCGGACGCCCTACTGATCGACCTTGCTTCGAAGCCGGGCGGGGCTGGCTTCGGATGGGGGAGAATTCTGTAGAATCCTGAGGATTGCAGGGGAAGGGGATTTCTGCTATATTTGGTCTGTATAGGAGGTGATCGGATGGATCAGGCGTATCTGGATTTGAAAGCATGGTTGGAGCAGACCGGAGACGAGCCGTTGGAGGGGATGGAGGCTTTTTTGACCTGCGCATTGGTGAGTACGAAGCGCACATGTCGCCGTGGCAGGCGCATTATCAATGGATGGCAGAGCTTCTGCCGGACGGGATCGGAACGCTGCTCGATATTGGCTGTGGAAGCGGGCTAGAACTGGACGCGATTTTTGAGCGGTTCCCATCCCTGCGGGTGACAGGGATCGACCTTTCGGAGAAGATGCTCGACAGGCTTGTGCAAAAGCATGGAAGGCGGGCATTGACCGTCATTCAGGATGACTATTTTTCCCATCCATTTAAAAGCGCATATTTTGACGCAGTGGTTTCGTTCCAGATACTGCATCATTTCCACGTAGAGAAAAAAACACCGCTTTTTTCCAAGCTGTATGCCAGTTTGAAACCTGGTGGAATCTATCTGGAATGTGACTATGCCGCCAAAACAACGGAGATCGAAACGCTGTGCGCTTCGGAATGTGAACGGCGGCGGTTGCGTGATGGGATTACACCTGGCCAGTTTGTCCATTTTGACACGCCGCTGACGCTCGAACATGAGATACAGGCGATGAAAGCCGCCGGTTTTGAACAGGTTGAGGTGGTGGGGTACCTACCTGGAGACAACCACACGCCGATGATCAAGGCGGTCAAACAGGCTGGATAAGGAGCGGAAATATGGCTGTCTGCGAATGGCAGGAAGATTCCATAGATCAGGTGGATTCGCCTGCATATATTTTGAAATTATAAAAAATTTATAGTTAAAATGAACTTTATTAATTATAATTATGAAAAATAAACAATAAAAATGACAATCTGGTAACAAAAACCTCTTGAAAAAACAGTTCGGCTCGGATATACTGAGACACGTTCCAAGCGGCCCCGATGATGGGCGCTGCGGATCGAAACTTTTCTTTCAGGAGGCACCTAAACCAATGAAAAAAGCGATTGCGATGCTGCTTGCAGTTTCTTCTATGATGTCGATGAGTGTGGCTGCTTTTGCCGAGGACCTGGCCGATGCGTCCAACAGCTCTTCGATCGTAACCTCTTCTGAGACTTCTTCGGATGAAAGCTCGTCGGACATTTCGTCTGATAGTTCGTCCGAGGACACCTCTTCGGATAATTCCTCCAGCTCTGAGGACGAGACCCCTGCGGTAGAGCCTTCCGCGTTTGTGTTCAAGGCGGACAACGAAGGCAACCTGCTCAATGAGACGATCCTTGAGCCGGGCAAAGAGTACCGGTTCCCGGCCTGCGTCGAGGTGGGCGGAAAACAGGTGGCGATCAGCAGTGAGCTGCTCAAAGACTACAAATTTACCTACACCCGTGTGAGCGCGTCTGGTGTCAAGACCTTCAAGATCGAGGAATACAAGGGCAACTACTACCTCTTTGTTGAGGTGAAGGACACTACCCCAACCAAGCCGGTTGACGTAAAATACAACGTCAAACTGGTTCGCAAATCCAACAACCTGTCGGTGTTCAGCCAGGAGGTCAAGTTCTCCTATGGCTATGACGAGAGCAATGACGACTACATCAATGATTTGGACAAGGGCGACATTGTGGAGATCGACAACGACCGTCCGGTCATCACCAAGGAGCAGTTTGCCAAGATTGCCAAGCTCAACGACTACAAAAATGTGACCCTCGCCGGTTCGGGCTGGCAGTTCAACGTCAATGTGACCGACGAGACCACCAAGAATATGGTGTTCTCGAATGCAGGCATCAAGGAGATCCTCTCCAAGCTGCCGGATCAGGACTTCAAGTTCTTCCGGTTTGCGGGTAAGCCGTCCTTCAGTGCGACCGGTAAGATGGCCCTGGATGTCTCGGATATTGCGGACGATTTTGCCAAGCTGTACACCTACCGCTATGCAGACGGTAAGATGTACCGGATCAACGCGACCTTTAACGCGGAGGACAACACCCTCAATTTCCGCACCAACAAGCTGGACACCTTTGTTGTGACCGATCAGCCGATCAAAGACGGGTTTGTGGTTTCGGATGCGCAGGAGAACACCTCCAGCAACTCCACCAGCACTGACAAAGAGAACCCGGGTACAGGTGCAGGCGACATGATCAACGCAGCTGTCATGGCGGGGATCGCGTCCCTCGCGGCTGCGGGCGCTCTGGCTGTCAAAAAGAACAGAAAATAATAGCTAGTTCCGGTTCAGCGGACTGGCAAATCGGGAAGGCCCGGGACAGTTTTGTCCCGGGCCTTCTGCTTTTCAGCAAGGACATCCTTCCCTGCCGCATATAGTGATAGGGAAGGAGGGGGATGTCATGGAACAAGCAGGAGCAGCACTCTATCTGAGACTTTCCCGGGAGGACAGTGAACGGCAGATGGAATCACAGAGCATCGCCAACCAGCGGGCGTATCTGCTTCGCTATGCACAGGAACACGGCTTTGCTGTCGCGGGGATCTTTGCGGACGATGGGTGGAGTGGGACCAGCTTTGAGCGGCCCGCATTCCAACGGATGGTGCAGGAGATTGAAGCAGGGAGAATCCGTACGGTGATCACCAAAGACCTATCCCGTCTGGGCAGGGATTATATCCAGACCGGGCATTTCCTCGAGCGATATTTCCCAGAACATGGGGTACGTTATATCGCGGTGAACGACCGGATCGACACCGGGGAACAGGACGGAAACGACCTCGCCCCGTTTCTCTCGGTGGTCAACGATCTATACGCGAAAGACATTTCCAAAAAGGTGCGCGCCGCGCTTTCGATCCGGAGGGAGACCGGCCAGTTCATCGGTTCTGTGCCGCCGTTTGGATACCGGAAGGACCCGGAACGGCATGGAAAATTGCAGATCGACCCCCAGACAGCACCGGTTGTGCGGTTGATCTACCGGGCTTACTTACAGTCAGGACGGATCATCCAGGTGGTGCGTGCACTCAATGCCAGACAGATTCCCCCGCCATCCGGAAGAGAAAGAAATCCATCCACAGGATGGAATGATGTAACGGTGCGGCGTATCCTGAGCAACCCGACCTACGCAGGCCATCTGACCCAGAACCGCACCCGGAAGGTCAGCTACAAGGTGGGGAAAAAGGTCTGCCTGCCACCGGAAGAATGGGTCACAGTCCCGGACACCCATCCCCCGATCGTGCCGCAAGAGCTGTTTGATCAGGTGCAGGCCACGCTGAAAGCGCATGGGAAACCCCGCAGAGGGACGCATCCATTGTCGGGACAGCCGGTTGAGGTGCGGTTCTGCTCCCGCAATTCTCCGCAGAATGGATCCGAAGCCACAGGGGGTGGATCTCGAAGCTGCGGCAGAGCTTCAGAGAAAAACGATCTGGGCCCTCTCCCTACCGGGGAAAGCGGCGCCGATTTCCGCCGGGGAGATCATCCTTTCGACCATTGACAACTGCCTAAATGAAAGGAGTGGCGCATGATGGAGAAGAAACGGCTGGGATTTGCGATGACGGGTTCCTTTTGTACATGGGCGACAGTGGTTCCGCAGATGGAGAAACTAACCGAATTTTATGAGATTTATCCGATCTTTTCCCCTATCTCCTATTGTTCGGATAACCGCTTTGGAAGAGCCGCCGACTGGATCGAGCGGGTGGAGAAAATCTGTGGACGGAAGGTGTGGCATACCATAGAGGAGGTAGAGTGATATAAATTAGTACAAAAAACTAGGGGCTGTTTGAAAAATCGAAATCACCGTCTTTTTCTACAAAAAGCGGCATCTGCCGCGTCAAAAATGCTCGGAATACATCAAGTATTCCTGTGCTTTTTTCCTTGCAGCTGC